>CANQJT010000020.1 GCA_947624325.1 Candidatus Gastranaerophilales bacterium | reverse complement strand
GTCGGGGATGTCAAAAGGAACTTCATCGACTATACAGACAGGCTCATTTTTCCCAACCTTCTCATAAGGCAAATTATTGGAACCTCGAAAAATATAGGAAGGGTTTTTATCCGGTTTAATTTTCTTTTCTTTAATTAGCCTTTCCTTTTCTTCTCTAATTCGCTTAATTAAAATGCTTGCGGGTTCGTCGTTGTTGTCTTGCGGGACAAGTTTCCCTTGAACAGCCAATTGTAGTATTGAATTTTTTAATTGTTTCGCATTCATCAGTCTTTTGTCTCCAATTCAATACCTAAAATATTTGTAATTTGTCCCAATATTCTATCAATATCGGCATTTAAGCTTGAGCGTTTTTCTTGATATTGTTGTATAAGTTCTTTCGGGGCAAGAATTTCCTCTTCTTCATGAGGAAAACCGCATAAATCTATGTTATAGTTTCTGTCAATAATATCTTGCAAAGAGTATTTCTTTGATTTATCAAATTCATCGATAATTATTTCTTGCCTGTTATTCCACCAATCAAACACCGGTTGAAAGTGTTCAAGCTCCATTGGCTTTGTTTTTGAGAAATTTTTATAACCTTCCGGCATATCTAAACGATAAAACCAGGTTTCTTGCGTTGGTTTAGTCTTATCAAAGAATAAAATATTGGTTGTAATTGATGTATAAGGCGAAAATACACTATGCGGGAGTCTTATTACTGTATGTAAATTAAATTCGGACAATAATTTTTTCTTTATTGCAACTTTAGCATTATCTGTTCCAAATAAAAATCCATCAGGTAAAATAACGGCAGCACGACCTTTTTCTTTTAATCTATACATAATAACAGACATAAACAAATCGGCAGTTTCACTGCTTGCTAAATCATCAGGAAAATGATTTTTAACATCTTTTTTCTCACTACCACCGTAAGGAGGGTTCATAAGTATAACATCAAATTGATCATTTATTGTATAATCAAGGACATCTCTTAACAGTGAGTTATCGTGATATATCCCGGGTTCATCAATTTCATTAAGAAGCATGTTTGTTATACAGAGCATATAAGGAAATTGTTTCTTTTCAATACCGTATATAGAATTATCAAAAGCAATTTGATCGTGTGTTGTTTTAACTTTCTCTTTTAGTTGTTTTAGCCAGCTTGTTAAGAAACCTCCAGTACCACAAGCAAAATCAGCCATGCGTTCACCGACTTTCGGGTCAATAATTTTTGCCATAAAGTCAGTTACGGCGCGAGGAGTATAAAATTCGCCCGAGGAACCTGCACTTTGCAATTCCCTTAAAATTGATTCATATATCTCGCCAAAAGCGTGGCTTTCTTCATAATTCCCTAAATCCAGTTCATCAATTTCATTTAAAACTTGTCTTAATTGAACGCCATCTTTCATATAGTTATTTGCATCTTCAAAGGTTGTTTTAACTATGGCTTTACTCATAGGTGTTTGAGGTGTAATTTCAAGATTTTTTAATGTCGGGAATAAAGTATTATTTACAAAATTAAGAAGGTTTTCGCTTGTCATTGCACCACCTGATTTATCGTCTTTTGCCCAATTTCTCCAACGACATTCTTCCGGAATAATGGATTGATAATTACCTTTAAATTCCCAATCTTCTTCTTTAGAATCATAAACTTTAAGGAATAACATCCAAGCCATTTGTTCAATTCTTTGCGCATCGCCGTTTATACCGGCATCGTTGCGCATGATATCTCTGATTCTTTTAACAAATCCTGATAAATTACTCATTTTATACTGCCTTATAAATATTATTTTTTAACTCTTCTACTGCTTTAAAGTACTCGTCTTTTCCGCCAAATAATTGTGCTATTTTTGCAGGTTTTCCAAATTTATTAATTGGGTCCAATTTCAAAACGTCAGCACTGTTTAATTCAGATAAACCTGTATTCATATATTTATCTAACAACGCTTCTAATACTTCTCTTGCAGCACCACTATATTTGCTAAAGAAATCTCTCTTTTTAACATTATTTGCACGTTCTCTGCGTGTTAATGGTTTTGCACCATATGCAATATGACAAATAAAGTCAAAATCATCAACTTCTGTCATATTTTGTTCTTCTTTTAATGCTTCTAAATCAATACCACGTTCTCTCAGTAATTCAGTAATTTCTGATTTTTTATCTTCTTCGCTCCAACGTTTAATAAATTGTTCTAAGGATGATGAATAGCCAAGGATATTTGATTTAGTATAATCGATAATATTTTCTTGTTTTAAGAGCTTACCATCAGTATCATATACGGATACTGTTTTATTCGTTATTCTTACGGAACAACCATTTTTATCAACAATTGGTTTGTAATTATCAACTGGAGGCAATGGCGGTTCTGAACCCGGCCCAAATCCAGGTTCCGGCCCTGGTCCTTTTTCCTTAGGATAATCCGGATCAATTTCAATTGGACCATCCCAATCAGGGTCTGCAAATAATCGAGTTACGTTACGGAAATCCATAACGGTAAAACTCATTTTGCCTTCTTTTTCTCTTAAACGAGTTCCACGACCAATAATTTGCTTAAACTCTGTCATTGAGCCAATCATCTTATCAAGGACTATTAATTTAGTCATCTTGCAATCAGCACCGGTCGATAAAAGTTCAGATGTAGTTGCAATTACAGGGTATTCGGAATTTGCAGAGATAAAATATTTTAATTTGCCTTTTCCGTAAGTGTCACTACCTGTAATTCTAACAACATAATCCGAATTTTCTTTTACTTTATCGGCATTTAAATTATTTAAAGCAATACGCATTCTTTCCGCATGATCTTCTGAAGCGCAAAATACAATTGTCTTTGCCATACGATTGGTAGTCTTTAAGTAATCAGTAATTTCTTTTGCTACTTGGTCAATTCTGTCTTGAATTATAATATTGTAATCATAATCACTGTTGTTGTATATTCTATCTTCAATAGGTTCTCCATTAATATCGCATTGACCTTTGTGTGGTCTCCAACCATCTCCAATATCGGTTGTAACATTTATAACTTTAAAAGGCGCTAAGAAACCATCATCGATACCTTCTTTTAAACTGTATGTATAAATGGGATCTCTAAAATAAGAAATGTTGGAAGTATATTTCGTTTCTTTAGGAGTTGCCGTCATACCAATTTGTGTAGCAGATGAAAAATATTCTAAAATTCTGCGCCAACGGCTTTCTTCTTTCGCCGATCCTCTATGACACTCGTCAACAATAATCAGATCAAAGAAATCGGGTGAAAATAATTCACTATAATGTTCTTTATCATCATCACCAATCAATTGTTGATATAATGAAAAATAAACTTCGTATGCAGTTATAGTTGTTTTATTGTCTTTTGCAAAGTTTACTTTATGAATGGTTTTTTCTAAGGGAGCAAAATCTTGTTGAATAGATTGATCTACAAGAATATTTCTATCCGCCAGATATAAAATTTTCTTTTTTAATCCGCTTTTTAATAATCTGTAAACTATCTGAAATGCCGTATAGGTTTTACCTGTACCTGTTGCCATAACAAGCAATAATCGTTCTTGTCCTTTTGCAATAGCATCAAGCGTTCTGTTTACCGCAATTCTTTGATAATAACGAGGCGGATATGTTTTGCTGCTTGTATAATATGGTTGTTCTAAGATTTGTTCTTCCGTTTTGGTAAAGCCTGTATTATTATTTTTTTCAAATTTAAATCTGTTAATAAGCTCTTCAGGACTTGGAAATTCATCAAGAGAAAATTCTTTTTCTTTTCCTGTTAAAAAATCGTGTTCAATAAAACCATCACCATTAGAACTGTATGCAAATTGAATATCTAATTTCTTTGCATATTCCATAGCTTGCTGCAAACCGTATGGTACGGAATGCTTGTTATCTTTTGCTTCTACAATTGCAATTGGATTGTTTGCGTTTATATATAAAACATAGTCAGCTTTTTTAGGTTTTTCTCTTGAAGCTATATTCCCACGTAAGTTAATTTTACCGTCAGTAAACTGAACTTTTGTTTCCATTGTAATTTTATTTTTCCATCCGGCTTTTTCTAATGCCGGGGTAATAAAATTAAGTTTGATATCTTCTTCAGTCATTTGATTTTTTGGTAATATGTCCATTTCTCACCTCACAACTTCTGATAATAAAAACTTATAGGAAGTTGCCTTAATTGTATCATGAAAATATTCCTTAGTTTGTTGTGTAACAATGCTGATATAATTGCATTAATACATATGACTATATCAAAAAACAGACAGATAAAAATTAATTAAAAATAAACATTTAGTTTAATTTCCCAATAATAAGCTAAAATTAAAATTATATAAGGATAAAAATATGATTACTATTGAACAAAATAAATTAATACCAGTTAAAGATTTCTGCTATGAAATTGGTAAATTAATCTTTTATTTTGATCAAACTATAAATACAATTAATATTGATTCAAAAGCTTTAGTGGTATATCTAACTCTTATCAAAAAAATTATTTCTAATGCTGATGCAGCAAATAAATTAATTTTTGAAGGACACATTAATGAAGCTAAAATCATTTTACGGAGTGCAATTGAAAGTGTTATTTTGATTGCATATCTATCTCAGTTCCCAGAAAAAATAGAGGATTATCTTGACGAAGCACAAATTTTAAAGATTAAGAATAATTTTATTATTTATAAAAGTTTGCGAGAAGGTGAGCCGATTGATGTAATTGGAAATACTATATCAAAGGAAGAACTTTCAATAGAAAATGAAAGATGCTTTGATTCAATTTCAGAACAGGCAAAACGGAAAATACTTAAAGGCATTGGAGTTGAAGAATATAAAATTAATAATTCAAATTTTCCAAAATTTGATAAATATTTTACAAATTTTCGTCCACAATTTATGAAATATGAAAAAATGTTTAAAGAATTAGATAATGCAGGACTCCAGTTTAAAGATGAATTTATATTCGGTCTTAGAGATATTGTATATGGTTTTTACAATGACAGTTCACAAATTGCACATGGGTGTTTTTTAGATTGGAGTGAACAAACTTATTTTACACAAAAAGAAGCAGAGTATTTATTTCACTTCTTTATAAAAGTTACATTATTTCTAAAGGTTTTACTTAAAGGTGTAGTTAATTTTCAAAACGTATATACTCCACAAATTACTAATAAAATGAAAAAAGTACATGAAAAACTTGAAACTCTAATTTACGGACAAATTTTGCATCATTAATGCAATAGATATTTAAACCTAGTTCAAATACCGTTTTATTGCTGTTCAAATTATTTATCTTTTTCATTAGATTCTATTTCTGCAAGCAAATGAGCATAAATTTTATTTTGGAATTCTTTTGCTAGTTCTTGTTCTTTTACTTTTTGTATAGCAGCTTCTATTTTTGTAACTCGTGCCAATCTTATAATTTTAGTATTGGGTTTTGGAGCTTCATGAGAAAATGCCATTTTATAATTTTCACATTTCTGTTCTATAGGTATTCTTTTTAAACCTTTAAGAAAAGATTTTGTATTTTTAAAAGCTCTTTTCTTCCATGCAAGAGCTTGTCTTAGTTTTTCTCTATCTTCAGGTGTTCGCCACAATGCAGGTACTGGTTGCAAAATATAGGCATAACCCAAGCCACTTTGATCCTCTCCATCATAAAGAAATCCATCATCCTCTGAATAAATATCTCTTTTTAAATACATCGATTTTGAAGTGCAAAGAGGCATCCAGTCTCCCGTATAAGTTCTTTCAGTAACAGAATCATATATTCCATTTTTACCGTATTTTAATGGATTTTTACTTCTTAAACACATATCAATAAGGCATTTCTTATTAGGAAGTTCTTGTTGTACATAATTTTCCTGCCATAATTCGTTCGAAGATTTGCCCTTAAATAGTTGGTTTCTGTGTATTCTTTGATTAACTATTGCTTGTATGTGATAATCTAAAAGTTCTTTGCAACCAAAAAGATCAGTATTTGATGTCGGAGGTATAAATTCTCTCAAATCGTAAACAACGGATGTTGTATTTATATTTCTAGGAATTTCAAAACTATAGTTTGCATCTATGTATATAAGTATAGGTGTTAATTCCATTCTATTGCAATCAATTTTAGCCTTTTTGATGTTACCTGTTTGAGCGATATACGAATCAAAATGCATATTCCGAATAAATATTTTATTTGGTCTTCCGTATTTAACAAATGCGTAATAAACAGCTTGTATTAAATGCCCGGAATTTACAGGTTCAAAGTATAAGAACCACCCAAGCCATTTTTCGGTTTTTACATCTTTAACCACAGTGAGCCAAGGGTAGTAATATCTTTTCTTTCTTTTTAACGGGAATTTTAGTTGACAACTTTCAATTATCCAATATTCGTTTGCTTTGATATTAGAATAATCTTTTGCAATTACTTTTTCATGATATCGCCTTGCTCTCCTAATTTCATCCGGAGAGTATTCCTTTTTTAGCAATCTATCAAATGTTTTATCACAAGGAAAATTTGCAATTTTGATTTTATCTTTTTGCTTTGCATAATTAAGGGTTTGCAACCAACAATCAATAGATGAAGGTGCTGCCGGTTTCATATAAAGATTTTTGTAATAATCATAATATTCAGGTTTTACTCGGTATTTATCTTCTTTAACCCCTTTTTTGGATAAAAGTGCATCTTCACCAAATTGTTCATATTTAATTCTTGCTTTACATAAAGCGGAATAACTTGATTTTTTATCAGGGTGTTTTTCGTTCCAGTCTTTTAGAAATTCAACAATTTCTTTATGTTTCATACCTTTTGTTTTTTCGATTAACTCAACATATTTTTTCGCTTGTTTTTTTGCCCATACTGGAGATTCTTTATAAAATTTAGAATGTTGCAAATTTATTTTTATACCGTTATATCTGTTTTTGGCTGTTTCCGGAAGCGTATCAAGGTTTATTAAATAATTTTTATATTTACCTTTCTTATCATATGTACAAGAGTATTCACCGCGTTTACATTTACGTCTAACCGTTTCTTTAACTTCACCTGTTAGATTACAAACTTCATCCATACTCAGCCAAATATCTTGTGCCATCCTTACTCCTTTTAAACCCCAATTTTAGGGCATTTTAAAGTATACCATTAAGCCCTACAACAAGATATTACCCAATCGGCTATAGATTCTTTAACAAATGAAAACAGATGGACACAGATCTTAAAACTTTATTATCACTTAGTTCGAGAGTAAATTATCAGAAAGTTTTGAAATTTATATCATCGAATTTTAAAATTTTTCCGACTTTTTGTCTGACAGTTTGAGAACATTCTCATTTTGTGTCTGAGAATTATCAATTTAAGTGTTTCTTTACAAACACAAAATACTTCAAATCGGACAGATTGGATTTTTCTGTAACCCTAAATTGTTATAAAATATCTTTGATAACAAAGGGATTGTGGCTGGTTCCCTTTTTCTGTATTGTTTTGTTCTTTTACACCGATAGCAATTAAACTATCGGCTTTTTTATTATCAATTTTGCTTTTTGTAAATTCTACAATTGGATTTCTCAAAAAAAAATGTAAAAGAACACATGGTTTGATTTCTTGTTACAGATGGTTTGATTATTTTGGGCAACATAAATTTAAAATATTAAATAAATGAACAAATTTTTCTCAATTCTTTTTGTCACTTTTTTAAAATTTATTTGTAGTCTGTAGGTTGGGCTTTCAGCCCAACGATAAAACTTTGATTTTTGTTTAGTTTCAACCTAATTTCAAAATGTTCTTTGTAACTTTATGTCCTAATAAAGTCCGTTTTCGTCCAGTTTGATTTTGGTATAATCAAACAACTTCCGACGGCTAATATTTAGTGTCGTTGGGCGAACATGCCCAACCGATATTTGATTCACTTCCGACTAAATCACTCAAAAAAGTTGTACCAAGCAAACTATCATAGTAACTGTGCGGTGTCATATATTTTTCAGTCAACGTGACAAAACAAGGGTGTTGCGTTGCAAAGACAAA
>CANQJT010000019.1 GCA_947624325.1 Candidatus Gastranaerophilales bacterium | reverse complement strand
GTAGGACACCACCCGTTCCCATTCCGAACACGGTCGTAAAGACTACTTGCGGTGAAGATACTTGGCGGAGGACCGCCTGGAAAAATAGCTAGTTGCCGGATTCAAGTTTATAAGGAGTTAAACGAAAAAAGTTTAACTCCTTTTTTTATGAAGAGGACACCACCCCCTCTCGAAAAACGATACTTAATCGTTTTTCTCGGCAGAGTCATTCCGAACACGGCCAGTCAGACTACTTGCGGTGAAGATACTTGGCGGAGGACCGCCCAAGTTTGTCTATTGAAAAATATTAGACAGGTATAAACCGGCTATGCCGGTTGCCGGATTCAAGTTTATTAAATGAGTTAAACGAAAGTTTAACTCATTTTTTATTAATTTTTTTATCTATTTTTAAAAAGAAATTATTAATAAATTAAAAAATAAAATCCTCAGCTCGGTATTTGTTTCTGTATTGCTAAACTCCGCCCGAGGCTCCGCTAAGCAACGCTTCGCCTTGCCGCTGCTTCGTTAAGCAATAAAACGAAACGAAATACAGGCTCTCGAATTTCATTTTTTAATATATTTAAAAATAAAATAAGTAAATAAATAATTAATTAAAGCCCATTACGAAGTATCAGGGCGAAATTAATTATTTATTTTAAAAAGAAATTATTAATAAATTAAAAAATAAAATCCTCAGCTCGGTATTTGTTTCTGTATTGCTAAACTCCGCCCGAGGCTTCGCTAAACGGCGCTTCGCTTTGCTGCTGCGTCGTAAAGCAATAAGACGAAACCGAAATACAGGATTTCGGATTTTACTTTATTATATTTGGCGGAGGACCGTCCAAGTTGGTCTATTGAAAAATATTAGACAGGTATAAATCGGCTATGCCGGTTGCCGGATTCAAAGTTTGTAAATGAGTTAAACGAAAGCTTAGCTCATTTTTTTAAGAAAATACCCCTTCGTTCCTAAGCAAATAGGTAAAAACAAAAATATAACAAAATCTTAACATCTACGTTTAGAATATTAAAAAAACGGGTATTATAGTAGTACGTTGAATTGTGTCTAAATTAATTTGAATATAATATATAAATTTTATAAAAAACTAAGAATATTTAATGAAACTGCATAAAAATTGCAGCAGAGATATTTTTGCCCTTAAAAATGCGGTTAAAATCCAAAGATTTTAATCACTCAATAAATTACGACGCCCGAAAGACGCCAATATTTTGACGCAAAAAACAGAAAGGACTTTTATTATGAAACAAAATAAACTTTTAAACGAAGCACCTGAACAAGTTGTTGTATTCCCTCAACCAAGAATAATTGAAATAACCGGTGCACATCCTGAAAGAGCCTACGGACTATTTGACTCTGAAACCGGAACGCAAGTCACGGGGTTTAAAAAAGGCACAGAAGGTAAAGTTGAATTTAAAGGTTTAGCCGCCAACAAACACTATGACGTAGGAGTTATAGAAGGTATGGAAGATGAAAAACCTTATTTTGCTATTGCGTGGACTAGACCTATGAAAGACAACACAGATGATTTTTTAAATAATTCTGATAATTTACCTGTTATATACCCTTATCGCTATCTAATAAAAAATAAAGACAACAATTCCAATAATGTTTTTGACTTGGTTGATAATAACGGTGAAACGGTAGGACAAGTTATGAATTTGTCTCAGACAGGTGATAAACCCCAATTTGTATATATTTGTACTTTCAAAATGAAAGACGATACACAAAAATAACAAACTTGTCAGATAAAAAGCACCACAATTGTGGTGCTTTTTGTTTTTACAATAAAGAAATCAAATAATAATTTACCTCTCCTGTTTAAAATATTGTATTAATTTTTTCCGGGATAGGAAGAAGAGATAAAAAATCATTTTATTATAAAATTTTTTTATAAATTTTTTAAATAAGAAAATATGTTAGTTTCATTTTCTTTGGAGTTAATATAATTATATTTGGGAGGGCATATGGATTTTAATAATTTTTCAAGTAACAATTTTCGTATAATATTAGTTGATGATTTCGATACTGATATGAGTGATTGTTTTATTGAAATAAAAATTAAGAAATCATTATTGAATAGTTTTATTTCATCAGATTCTGCACACAATTTCCCAAAAAATATTTCAATTACAAAAAGAGAAATGGAAGTATTGAAGCAATTGGCAAAAGGATTAAATAATACTCAAATTTCTAATGAATTAAATATAAGTTTGCATACGACAAAAGCACATATTAGAAATATATTTTCAAAACTTTCGGTTCAAGACAGAACAGAGGCTGTAGTTGTTGCTATTAGAGATAAATTAATAAATGTGTTACAATTGTAAACTTTTTTGTAACATGAGTAAATTTTGCATTCTAAAAATACTTTATATATATGTGAAGGTATTTAGACTTTAGGTAGGCAGAATTAGATGGTTAGTAAAGCAAGTTTTGAAGTTGATAATAATATTATTATACCGACGGTTTATTCCGGAGGAGCTTCTCAAAATGCTAAAGAAAATCAAAGTATTTTTCTCTTGGAAGAAAAACTTCAATCTGTCAAAGATGAAGGCGGTGCTATATCTGACGGCTGGGATGATTTGAAAGGTTCTATCGGTATAGGAGCAAGCAGTGAAAAATGCGAAGAGTTTATTAATAAATACAAAAACGGTGAAATATCTTTTGAAGAAGCATTGACTGAAATAGAAAAATTTGATTCAAAACAAGACAGCAGTTTAAATCTGTTTGCTAACATAGCAACCAGTATTGCTGCAATTGGTGCTGTTGCCGCAGCTACTATATTGACCGGCGGAACCGCTTTACCTGTGCTTGCTGCAGTCGGAATAGGAGCAGCTACAGGTGCTGCGGTAAAGGCAGGGTTTAAATTAACTGATAGAGCTACAAATGAAATAAAAGGTGATGCAGGTAATGCAAAAGCTATTGCAAGAGATGCGTTATCCGGTGCTGTAACAGGTGGTATTGCCGTTGCTACTGCAGGTACAGGGGCTAATACTTTTAAAAACGGTTTTTCTGCAGCAGGTCATAATTTTGCAGGTACCGGCGCTTGTATGGCTAAATGCACAAGAACGGGTTTAATAACAGGTGCTGTATCCGGTTCTTCTAATTATGTGATTGATACTGCTTTTGACGATAATAAAGATTTCAATATGAAAGAATTTGCCGGCAATACGGTAGAAAGTACTTTAATCGGCGGTACTGTCGGATGCTTTATGGGTGGTGTAAACGGTAGTTTAAGAACTACAGGATTATTACGAACTACAGATACAAATGTATTTACTAATTCCGCTTGTACTGCTTCTTATAAAGTAACTAATGACAGAATTCGTAATATAATTTCTTAATAACTATCCTTTATTTTATATAACCCCGTAATTTTTAATTATAAAAGGCATTGTTTTAAAACAGTGCTTTTTATGTTATTAAATTATATTATGATTAATTTGGATTCTTTAACTTTAAAATTATTTCTTGATGAAAACATTGACTTCTTTGTCGGTGCTAAAATTCAGAAAATTCAACAGCCTGGCAGAAATGAACTTATTTTTTTCATCAGAAATAACGGAAAAAATCGTAAGTTTTATATAAATTTCAATCCTGCTGTTTATCATCTTTGTTTTATGTCGGAAGAAAATGAAAAAAAGAGAAATCTTTTTATACCTAAAACAGCTCCGATGTTTTGTATGCTCTTAAGAAAATATATTTTAAATGCAAAAATTATAAAAGTTGATATCCCTAAATTTGAAAGAATTTTTGAAATTTATTTTGAATACTATGATGAACTTAATGAAAAATCTGTTTTATGTCTTGCAATAGAACTTATGGGTAAATACAGTAATGTTATTTTATATAATTATGATACAAATGTAATTATAGGATGTGCTCATAATGTAAGCGCAGAAAAAAGCAAAGAAAGAGAACTCTCGGGACTTTTACCTTATACTTATCCTAAAAAACAACGAAAAATAAATATATTGAAAACATCTTTTGAAAATTTTAAAAATAATATTTTATCTGAAAATTATGCTGATGAAATTTCTCAAAAATATTATTACATTACAAAATTCATTGTTAATCAAACAATTGAAAATTTAGAGAATTTTTCAATCTTAAACTTATATAATGCTTTAAAAGACTTTATTTCATTAAGTGTAATTGAACCGTGTATTAAAGATGATTTTTTGTATTATTCAGTAAAAAAATATAAAGATTATAATCTTTGCAGCAGTATTAATGAAATGATTGATAATTATTTTTCTTATCATCAGATGGTTTATTTGCTTGAAAATATGAGAGCAAAAGTAAGTAAAGTAATTGACAATAATCTTAAAAAACTCACGATACTTGAAGAAAATCAGCTGTCTCAAATACAAAAGCTTAATAAAGCTATGGAATATAAAACTAAGGCTGATGTAATTATGGCTAATTCATATTTTATAAAAAATTGTCCCAAAGAAATCAGCTTAAAAGATTTTGATAATAACGATTTATTAATTGAATTGGATGAAAACCTTTCTGCTGTGGATAATGCAAATAAATATTATAAAATGTATAAAAAAGCTAAGTCTGCATATGAGCATGCCGAAAATTTAATACAAGAAACAAAAAGACAAATATTATATTTTGCCGAACTGAAATTTTATTCGGATAATTCTAATTCATATAATGAACTTGAAGATATATATAATGAAATTTATAATAAGCCCGAAGCTAATGAAAAAGTAAGCGAGAAAATTGATTTTATTGATATTGACGGGTATAGAATTTATATAGGTAAAAACAAAAAACAAAATGATTATATATTGTCAAAACTTTCATCTGCTGAGGATTTGTGGTTTCATCCTTTAAATGTACCCGGTGCTCATGTAATTATTAAGACAGATAAAATAAAAGAGAAAGTTCCTGATAATGTTATTTTAAAGGCAGCACAATTAACAAAAGAATTTTCTTCTCAAAAAAATAATTCAAAAACTTCGATTATTTATACCAAAAGGAAGTATGTTAAAAAAGCTAATAACAAGCTTGCTTTTGTAACTTATAAAAATGAAATTGAAGTTATTTTATAAAATCACCAAAAATATTATTAGCTTTTTCATCTTTTTTAGAAAATTCATTATAATTGAAATAATTGCGATTCATACCTTCTTTAAGCATATTTTCTTCTTTAACTTTTTTCTTTGTCTTTAAAGAATTTATTGCCGGTAGTCCGAACCCTAAAATAGCAGGTACAAATACACATACAACAAATGCGGTTGTAACAGCATTAATTGTCTTTATTTTTGATACCCAAGGGTTATTGGGGGATTTAAATTTTTCAATAATAGATTTAATAGCCTCTGTTTCTTGAGCCTTAACTAAGATTTCTTTAATTTCTTCGTTTGAAGCGGTTTCGATATTTTTTCCGTTAGAGATTAAAAGATTTTCAACAGTTTCTTGTGCTGTTTTATCAACTTTAAATAGTTTGTTTAAATGTCCTTTGTTTTGAATAATAAAGTCGCAAAAACCTTCTATACCGTTTTTATATTTATCTATATTTGAATATGAATTTATTACTTGTTCGGTATTTAAAAGTCTTACACCATTAATTGGTCTAAAGTAATCAAATTTTGTGTAATTTTTAGGTTTACGGGCGAAAACAAGTCCTGTAGCCTTTTCATATATAGCTGATACCAATTTTCTTACAACTTTTTCGCCAAAGCACATTATTAAACAAGTAATTGAATCTCTTCTGATAATTTCTGCTTTGTCATATTTATCTTTAGCTTGACGAGTTCTCGGCAGTAATATACCAAAACCCATTATGCCGAGTAATAACGGGAATGATACATTACATCCTTCAAATTCAAATGCATTTAAAAGTTTGGTTTTAAATCCTGAATTTGTTGTCAGTTTAGTTGCTATATCTTGCATTGAACCGAATGAAGGTTGTTTTGATGTACTTTTTCCAAAAGACGGCTTTGCTTTATTTGATTTATTTTCGGAATTGCTTTTTGAAGGAGTTTGTTCGTTTACTAAACCTTTTAAGCCTGCATTACCTTTACCTTCAGCTTTATTATAAAACTTAGGAATTAACTGTAAAAATCCGAGAACTAATGCATACATTAATATGTTAAGTCCAACTCTTCCTACTATTCTCTTATTAACTTTTTCTTTAATAAATGATTGAAGCATTTGCGAATAATGTTCAACAAATTGATTATTTTTTAATTCGGTTAATCTCGTTTTTGCTTTTTCTACAACATCATCCGCATATGATTGCATAAAATTAATAATCTCTTTTGTTGATGCTGTTGTTCCTTTAATTGTGGATTGTAAAAAGTCAGTATGTGCAACATCATCCGAATATTGTTTTGTGATATCGGCTATATCATATACTATTTCTTGTATTTTATCTTTAGATAAAGATTTATTCAGTTTGGCAGAAAGTTTAGAAGTTGTTTGCGCAGAATAATTATTTTTAATATTAACGAAATTTTGTGAAATAGCTTCCTTTAGTTTTTGTGTTAATTCTTTAGCTTTTTCAATGGTTGCCGAAGATACTTCAGTTTCACCTTTTGCATTTTTAAGTATTTCTTCAAAAACTTTTTCATAAAATGTTTCTTTATCTATAGCTTCACCAAGTTTATTAATAGCATTTGAAGCATGTATTTCCCCGAAGCTTTTTATCAATAATCTTGGGATTTCTGCAGATTTTGCCAATTTCTTTTTTGCAAAAGTTAAGCAAGTTAATGGGATGATGAACATGCTTGGACCTGTCATCATCTCTCTTGTAAGTTCTTTTAATGCAAATTTTTTATTAGTTTGTCCGTGATTTTCCTTTTTGTTGCGCATTAAACCCATTATAGGTCTTGGGATATTTGTTCCTATCATATCCTGCAAGGTAAATGATACGAATAATCCGCCGTTTTCAATTTGATTTGTTATCCATAATGAAAATTGAGCAAGCTTTTGCGGAATTAATGAGAATAATCCTGCACCTGCACTTTTAAATGAAGGACTATGGCTTGTCGTTATTGGCAAACTTGCTTTGTTACTAATGTTTCTTCTGCTATCTTCCCTAGTTTTTCCTATTTTTCTGGGGATTTGATGATTTATGTGGTTAATTTGCATGTTTTCCGGAAAATTATCTTACTTATTACCTTAATTTTAAAAGCATATTAATAAAAAAATTTGCCTTTTTTTCCCTATTTTTTCATATTTTTTTACAAAAGTTTAATAAGTGTATTAAGTATACTTAATTTTTATTTTTTCTTCAAGTCTGAATGCTTATTATTATTAAGTTTGCTTTACATTTATTTCTTATTATGGAATAAAAAATAATTCACGGTAATAATATTATTGATGTCTCTTTTACTAATTTTTCTTCCTTAATAAAATTAAGGAAGTTTTTTTATTTAAAAGTAAATATTACATTAATATCTGCTTTATCGTTCGGTGAATTAGGTCTGTTTTTCCATAATTTTAAATATATTTTTTCATCATATAAATATTTATCGGGATTGGGTTTGAATTGTAATTTACCTTGGAACGGCGAAATATTATTACATCCGCCTTCTTGTTTGCAGGCATGCCCTAAATGAAAGAAATCTTGAAACTTAACAATTTCATTACTGAAATTATCTTTACTGTAATATATTAAATATGCATTGGTCTTGTTTTTATCAAGATATACATATTCGTAGCCGAAATCTCTTGCATTAATTCCGTTTAATTGATAAAAACCGTTAAATACGTTTCTTTCTAATTTTTCATATCCTATTTCTATTTCATTTCTGCCTTTATCGTATATCAAATATTTTGGTTTCAACATATAAGAAAAATGCTTGCAAAATTTTATTTCCGCTTCGGTTTTAGGAGAATTATATACATATGGAAATTCTATTATTACAAGAAGTTCAGGATTAGCTATAGGTAATCCTCTCATAGATATTCCGTCAATAGCTGCTTTACCGTCTTCCAGACAATAATTATTTGCAATCCATGGTTTACCGTCAACTATCTGTCCGAATAGTTCTTCCGAAGGTTTGTAATTCTTACTTGCAAATATTGAATTATTTACATAATTCTTTCTTAAATTAAGTATCTCTTCTTTTGTTTTATAGCTTAATTCGACCTCATTAATATTCATTGTAAATTTATGAGTTACCGGTTTAGCGGCTTCTATTGCTTCCCGTTCTTTTTTTATTTTCCCATAATTTTGTTTTAATTCTTTTTTAAATTCGCCTAAAGGCAGCAGCGAAATTATTATTGTTATTACGCATAGTAAAAGCAGAAAATTTAAAATTTTATCTTTCATAATTTCTAATTTTATAACATTTTAAAGTATAAATAAAGTACTTGACTTAGAGTTACTCTAAAGTCATAAAATATTGATAGTGGAAAAATTCAAAAGTCCCTGAATATTTGTAATGTATAGTAAGTTTGAGGGTTAAATATGTATACGGTTAAAGATGTCGCAAAAAAACTGGAAGTTTCCGAGCATACAATCAGATTTTGGGCTAAAAGCGGATTTTTTCCGTTTGTTAAGCGAAATAACAATAATATAAGACTGTTTGAAGAAAAAGATTTAGAATGGGTCAGGATTGTAAAATGCTTGAGAAGTGTAGGTATTGATAATAAATCAATAAAAAGATATATTGAACTTTGTATAAAAGGGGATTCTACCATTAAAGAAAGATATGATATTATAAAGAAAACAAAAGAAAAAGCTCAAGAACAAATGAGTGAACTAGAAAACCAGCTTAATCTTTTGAATTTTAAAGAAAATTATTATGTAGAGCTTATAAAAAATAATTCAAAAGATACTTGGAACCCGATGAATAAAAATTAAAAGGAGATATTATGAAAGTTTTACTGTTAAACGGTTCGCCGCATGAAAAAGGAAATACATATGTTTCATTGGAAGAAATAGCAAAAACATTAAAAGAAGACGGAATTGATTCCGAGATATTTTATATAGGGAAAGGTCCTATTGTTTCGTGTATGGGCTGCGGTGCTTGTTCAGAGCTTCAAAAATGTGTATTTGATAATGATAAAGTTAATGAATTTGTTAATAAAATGTCGGAAGCTGATGCTCTTATAGTCGGTTCTCCCGTGCATTATGCCGGAGCCACAGGTGCAATAACAGCATTTTTAGGCAGAGCCTTTTTCTCAGGCTGGCGCTCGGGTAAAAATGTATTCAGGCTTAAACCTGCTGCTTCTGTCGCTGTTGCTCGAAGAGCAGGCACAAGCTCTACTTTAGATCAATTGAATAAATATTTCGGTATATCTCAAATGCCTATAATTTCAGGCAGGTACTGGAATGATATACATGGACAAAAACAAGGCGAAGTAACTCAAGATTTGGAAGGACTGCAAAATTTGAGATTTTTGGCAAGAAATATGGCTTATTTCTTAAAGTGCAAGCAGGCAGCTCAAAATGCAGGAATTCAAATACCAGATGAAGAAGATGTTATTTTTACCAACTTTGTTAATAATTAATTATTCTTTATATACACTGTAAGTATAAAAATTAATACCTTTATCTTTTTTATATTTATAATTACGGCTTTTTAACTCTGATTCAATAAAATCCGGTTCAACGGGATCTGATGAGGTGTTATATAAGCCTATAATGTAAAATTTCTCTGCATCCGAAATTTCATTTAAGGTATTTATAAAGTATTTGTTTATTATTTCTATCTTATCTTTATATAGATACGGTGTAATGTAATATTTAATCTTTTTTTCAGGGATTTCAATGTTATGGTAAAATTTTAAAATAGCATACGGGTCTTCTTGTACTATTATATAATTTTCATCTTTACTTTCTTTTATAATTTTTCTTATAAATTTTAAATTTTTATATTTAACATTAATATTACTGTTACTGTTATTATTCATATAATATTCAATATTGTTGTTAAATGAAATTCTTTTATATGAATTTGTTAAAGCTAATATAGTAAAGAGTAATATTAACAAGATTATACTTTTTTGCTTAATATCAATAATTCTTATTAATAAAAGTATTACAATCGGAATTAAATAAAGACCGTGTCTGTAACCAAACGGAAAAATCTTCAATAATGAGGCTAAGAGGGCTGTTAAAAATATAAAAAGTATTAAATATCCTTCTTGTTGTTTGTTCTTAATAAATAAAACAAAACCAAGAGTACATAAAGCCATGTCAAAATATTGAATTATGCTTTCTCTATTTAAATCAAATATATATTTATATAAATTACTAAATAAATTATTTAATGAAGTTATTGAAAAATCCCAGAAAGCAATTTCAATATGATTCCAATAATAATTCATAAATTGATAACAATTTCTGTCTATAAAATAAAGATAAATACAAGTAATAAAAATACCGAAAAAAATCAATAAACATTTATGGTTAAAATGTTTTTC
>CANQJT010000018.1 GCA_947624325.1 Candidatus Gastranaerophilales bacterium | reverse complement strand
AGCAACAAGAATAAAGTATGATGTTGTAGATAACAAAAAAGTCCGTGTTTGTAAAAAATGCGGTGAAAAGTTAGACTGATTTTAGTATGGGCACTCCGAAAGGGAGTGCATTCTACGAAAGGATAAGAAAATGACAGTAGTAACAAAAAACCTTAAAGACAAATACAATGAAGAAGTAAAAAAAGTTCTTCAAGAAGAATTTAAGTATGAAAATGTTCATCAAATCCCAAAATTAAGCAAAATTGTTTTAAATATGGGTGTTGGTGAAGCATGTCATAACTCAAAACTCGCTGAAGCAATCGTAAATCAATTAACAAAGATTGCAGGTCAAAAGGCCTTATCAACCAAAGCAAAAAAATCAATAGCTGCATTTAAGTTAAGAGAAGGCATGCCTGTTGGTGCAATGGTTACATTAAGAGGCGAAAGAATGTATGATTTTCTTCAAAAACTAATATGTGTAGTTCTTCCGAGAATTCGTGACTTTAGAGGTGTAAGCACAAAAAGTTTCGACGGCAGAGGCAACTATACATTAGGCTTAAAAGAACAATCATTGTTCCCTGAAATTTCATACGATGAATTGGATGCAGTTCACGGTATGAATGTTTCAATAATAACGACAGCTAATACGGATGAAGAAGCAAGAGCTTTATTAAGAGCGCTTGGAATGCCATTCAAGAAATAAAAAGGAGTAATCACGTGGCTAAAAAATCAATGATAGATAAAGAGCTGAAAAGAGAAGCATTAGCGGCAAAAGGAAAATATCCGAGAGTAAGACTTCATAACAGATGTTCAATCTGCGGACGTCCGCACGGGTTCCACAGAGACTTCGGTATTTGCAGAATATGCTTAAGAAAAATGGCTCATCAAGGTTTATTGCCCGGTGTAGTTAAAGCAAGTTGGTAGCGAAATTCCGGACGGATGAAATCCGATAAGCGAAAGCCGAAATGAGGACAGCCAAAGGCGAACGAATGACAGGCTTGAGCGAAAAGGAATTTCAAGGAGTCAGACAGCGACTGTTTTAAAGTCGTCGCTACGACCGAACGAATGACAGGCTTGAACGAAAAGGAATTTCAAGCCCCACAGAGTGGGTTTAAAGTTAGGCTTGAATATAATTAGTTAGACCAACAAAAAAGGTGCCATAGCACCACAAAGCTTTTCTATACTGCCGAATAAATTTCAGTAAGTAGTAAAAAGTAAAGGAAAATAAAAAAATGAACACAGATCCTATAGCAGATATGCTCACAAGAATAAGAAACGCAAATATGGTTTCTTTAAATGAAGTAGATATGCCAAGTTCAAAATTAAAAGTAGAATTGGCAAAATTATTAAAATCAGAAGGTTATGTTGAAGACTATGCAGTAGTCGACAAAGAAAACAGCAGTTTTAAAACCTTAAAAATCACATTAAAATATGATGAAAAATCAAAACCCGTAATTTCAAACCTTCAAAGGGTATCAAGACCGGGTTTAAGAAATTATTGTAAAGCAAAAGATATACCTCAAGTATTAGGCGGTATGGGTATAGCAATAATATCAACAAGTAAAGGCTTATTAACCGACAGAAAAGCAAAAAAAGAAAATGTCGGCGGCGAAGTTCTTTGCTATGTATGGTAGTAAACAGTGAATTAAGTAGTAAATAATATAATTGGAGATAAAGAAATGTCACGTATAGGCAAATTACCGATAGAAATACCACAAGGTGTTGAGGTAACAATAAATGGACAAACAGTTACGGCAAAAGGTCCTTTAGGCACAGAAACCGTTAATGTTCGTTCTGAAATAAAAGTAGAAAAACAAGATAACAAAGTTGTTTTAACAAGAGATAATGACGACAGAAAATCTCGTTCATTACACGGATTATCAAGAACTTTGGTAGCAAATGCAATAAACGGTGTTAAAACAGGATTTACAAAGAAACTTGAAATCGTAGGTGTAGGTTATCGTGCAGCAATGCAGGGTAATACATTAAACTTAGCTTTGGGTTATTCACATCCTATAGATATTAAAGCTCCTGAAGGAATAAAAATAGCAGTTGATCAAAATACAAAGATAACTATTTCAGGTGCTAATAAACAATTAGTAGGTGATATCGCAGCATTAATCAGAAGCAAGAGACCGCCTGAAGTTTATAAAGGCAAAGGTATTAAATACGAAGGCGAACACATCAGAAGAAAAGCCGGTAAGACAGGTAAGAAGTAGAGAAATTCTGTACGGATAATATCCGGTTAGCGAAAGCCGAAGTGAGTACAGCCGAAGGTGAGCGAACGACAGGCTTGAGCGAAAAGAATTTCAAGACAGCCGGCAGAGCTGGTTCATATATAGGCTCAAATATAAATAAGTAGAACTAATAAAATAGCCAATATAGACCCTTACATAAGTAAGAAAGTCTGGGTGAAAGGAAAGAGAAATGATTAAACAAGTAAACAAAAAAGAAGCAACACAAAAAAGACACAGAAGATTAAGAGCAAAATTAACAGGTACAACAGAATCACCACGTTTAGCCGTTTATAGAAGCACAAAACACATTTATGCTCAAATTATAGACGATGTAAAAGGTGTAACAATCGTATCAGCATCTTCAATAGATAAAGATATGAGAAAAGATTTAACACATGGCGGAAATATCGAGAGCGCAAAAGCAGTAGGTGAGGCTATTGCAAAGAAAGCTTTAAAGGCTGGTGTTAAAGATGTTGTATTTGACAGAGGCGGATTTTTATACCATGGCAGAGTTGCAGCTTTAGCTGAAGCAGCAAGAGAAGCAGGTTTAAATTTCTAGTTCGAATTAAATTTAATTAAAAAAGAAGAACTTTATTGTTCTTCTTTTTTTATTGTTAAAACGGAGTTATTTTTAATCTCAAAAATTTCTACATTTTTTAAGTATTCTTCTTTAAAATGCAAGGTATCGACGGAAGTTATAATTGTTTGAGTATCATTTCCAATCGCATCTAAAAGGAAATTTTGCCTTAAATCATCAAGCTCAGCCAGAACATCATCAAGAAGTAAAATTGCATTAGTATTGATTTTTTCTTTAATAAGTTCAAGTTCTGCGAGTTTTAAAGAGAGTACAACGGTTCTTTGCTGGCCTTGCGAGGCATATTTTTTAGCATCGTTTTCATTAATGTAAAATGAAATATCATCCCTATGTGCTCCTATAACTGATTGCGCTCTTATTATTTCTTCCTGTTTTTTCTCATCCAGTTTTTGTTTAAAGTTTTCTAAAATATATTCATTATTAAAAGGAAATTTTTCGCTGCAAGCAACATCGCCTATTATAGAGGAGTTATAAGAAATTGTTAAATCTTCGTTGTTAGAAATTTGCTTGTGTTTGGATTTTGCGATTTTTTGAAGTTCATATAAAAAATTTAATCTAATGAAAATTAAATTACTACCCGTAACGGCAAGCTGTTCATTCCAGATATCAAGCATAGCGGTATCTGCATTCAGATTGCCTTTTAAATTTTTTAAATAGTTATTTTTTTGGGTTTTAATTTTGTTATATTTGGAAAGTCTTTCAATATAAGCCGGAAAGATTTGGCTTATGGCATTATCAAGCCATTTTCTGCGGTCATCGGGCGAGCCTCGAAGCAATAGAAGGTCATTAACGGTAAAGCAAACCGCCGAAATATTACTGATAAACTCGGAGGATTTATTTTTATTAAGTCCGTTAACTTTAAGTTTTTTTCTGCCTGGAGGATTAATTAAAATATCTAAATCAATATCGATGTCAAATTTTTTAATTTTTGCATTAATATTACAGAAATTTTCGCCCCATTTAATAAGTTCAGAATCTGAATTACATCTGAATGAATCCAGTGTTGAAAGATAATAAACCGCTTCAAGCAGATTTGTTTTTCCCTGTGCATTTTTCCCTATAAAAAGGATTTTATTAGAATTAAAATTTAACTCAACATCTTTGTAATTTCTAAAATTTTTAAGTTTTAGTTTTTGAATAAACATAAAAAAATTATATCAGAAAATAAAGTTATTAATAATAAGATTAATGTTAAATCTTATAAATTTTCTATTTTCTGAACTAATGGTTTGGATAATAATTCCCAAGCCTTTTCGTTTGGATGATAACCGTCGGAAATGGTATATTTGTTATCATTTAAATTTTCATTGGTTAATTGTTCTGAAGATATAACATTAATTCCTATTTTCTGTAAGTTTTTGAACATTGAAATTTCTTCTTGGGATAAATCCGGTTGTTTATATATAAATATTATAAATTTAATATCTTTATAATTATTTTTTAAATTAAAGTAGCTTTGGGCAATTATTTTATATAAAAGATTATAATCCATTATGCTATTTCTTGTGTAATATAAAGACAATAATTTTCTATAAATAAAAAATTTAAACATTAATTTATGAAATTTATTATATTTTTTTAAAATTAATTTATTATTTTGAGATTTATAGCATATATTAGGATAATTTTCGTAGAAGATATCTCTTATTGGGGTTAGGCGGTTTATATGATCAAACATATAAACATATATTGCATATTCGGGTTCAATTGTTGAATTTTTATAATATTTATTAATAAAAGTTTTAATAATATGATAAAAATTATCATTTTCGGTAAGGAAAAGCATATTTCCTGCACCCCATCCGTTATTTGAAAAATTTAATGTTATTCGGTTCGAATAATTTGCAAAAAGTTGACTTAAAGATTTATTTTTATCAATATTTAAGCCATGTGCATATGAACATCCGAATATTAAAACAGGTTTTTTGGTAATATCCAAATTTTTCTTTGTAAACGAATTAACTACAATAAATGAGGCATATGAATTTATTTTTTTTATAGAATCTTCATAAAAATTTTTTAATGGATAGTTAAAGAAAAATAAATATTTTATATTTTTATCAAACTTTAAGTTTTTTAGTAAACAATTCTTGTATAAATTATTTCTTTCAATATTAAAACAAATGTAATCAATAAAGAGAAATAATGAGATAATAATTAAAATATTAGTAAAAAATTTTCTCATATTTTCTAAATCCTAAAAGAATTATATCAGAAATTAAGCATAAAAGTTAAAAATCTGATATTATAGATCTAAAGGAATAAAAATGGATAAAAAAGACATCATTGAAATAGGAAAAAGCTTATATAAACAAGGTTTAACAGTCGGGACATCCGGAAATATAAGCATAAGAACCGATAACAGTATATTAATAACGACTACAGGCAGTATTCTTGGTAATTTAAAGGAAGAGGATATAGTTTTAACGGATTTTGAAGGTCAAGAATTGGAAAATAGAAAAGCATCTTCAGAGAAAATGCTTCATGTAGAAATATATAAACAAAGAAGCGATGTAAAAGCAGTAATACATACACACCCTGAGTATCTAACATCATTTGCGGTTTGTCATAAGGCATTAAATGAGCCTATAATGTCAGAGAATATAATATATTTTGAGGATATCCCCGTAGCCGAATATGCAATGCCGTCATCAAAACAGCTTGTTGAAAATACTGTTATATTCTTGAAAAATAGAGATGTCGTAATGATGGCAAATCATGGTGCAATTGCAGTCGGCAAAGATTTAACAGATGCATTTTTAAAAATGGAAACAGCGGAATATTATGCGAAAGTAACAATAAATACACAAATAATCGGGAATCCCCGGAACTTATCGCAAAAAGATGTAAATGATTTAGTAAATTTAAAAAATAAAAAATTATAAAAAATAGTTATATTAAAGTTTTTTTTAAAAAATCCGATAATTAATAAAGAATCGGAGTGTATAAATTTGTACAATAAAGTAAAGAACAGTAGAAATATACCGCAGGCAAGTGCCGATAAATATTATGGAAATAGTGCACTGAATCAACTAACGGCATTTGAAAATAAAAATAAGAATTCTGATTTAAAAAATTCTTATACTTTATTATCTGAAAAATTATTTTTAATAAATTCAGCAATAGAAGAGGCAAAATCGCACAAAAATGAAGCTGTTCAAAAGGATTTGGAAAATAAAAAAATATCCGTAATAAAACAGCTGGAATCTATAGGATATAAAGTAACAACTACTGACGACGGAAAAACATTAATAGAAAAGGCGCAGATTGCACCTCAATCTACGGGGTATAATTATGTGTCTTTCTCGGGACTAAAAAAACATAAGAAAGAAGAACCTGAAATTGAAGAAAATAAAGTTCCATTAAGGGATGTTAGCGAATATTTTGATGATATAAAAGACGAAAGAGAATATTATGGTGATGAAGTTTGGGAAGAAGCTAAGACCAGTGTAGCAACTCTGCCTGAAGAAAATTTTGAAAGATTTAAAACTTTATTTGAAAAGTATAAAAATTATTCATCATTAATATTTATTCAAAGACTGGTATATGCATCTATGATGGATGAAGAAAAGTATGCGGATTTTTTGTATTTAATGAATTTTTATGATTGTAAAGCACCCGACGATGTTCGAGAAAATATTTGTTATGCATTAGATCTTGTTGAAAATCGCAAAAATGATAATGCTCATGATGTATTTGAAAATATAAAAAAAATCAATAATTTATATGAAGAAAAAGGTATAGATTTTCAAATTGGTGAAAACTTTTTGACTTATTATGCGCAATTTGATAGATTTACGAACAGGTATATTGATATTATAAGCCGTTATAAGGATGTAGATAAGTTAAATACTTCACTTTCTATAATAGGAGGGCAAATTAGTCTTTCAGAATCAAAGTATAAACTTTTTGAAAAATATCTTGAATTATTTGGTGAAGTCAATGATGAAAATCTTATTGCGGCCGGAAAAATTGCAAGTTTTGATGATAAAAAATTATCCAAAAAATGTTATAAAAGATATGAAGAGTACAAAGAAAAATATGGAGCAGAATGTATAAATTATGTTGCATATATTACAGAAAATAAATGGAATGATAAACAGATTGCAGAAAGTGATGCTTTAATTGATAAAATCGGCATAAAAAATTGGCAAGCTGCAGTAAAATTTAATCAGATTAAAGATATAAGCAGCGGTATAGAGAAATCCGAAGAAAACCTTGAATATCAAAAACAAAAAATGCTTGAACATCCTGAATTATATATTAATGGTGATTTTAATAATGATAAAGAAAAGATGTGCGAGCAAATTGAAGAATTTATAAAAAGAATGTATGATAAAATGTTAATTTTTTCATATATATTTGATAAAGAAACATTTAATACCTTTATGAGAATGCGATTTGATGATGTTCTGGAATATAGTTTTAAGCTGAACCACATAAACCCAAAAGGAATTAAATTAATAAGCGATTTATGTAATTCACATACTACAGAAGGTAAAGCATTTACTCCGACAGAAAAAATTCAATTTATAAATATAGTATCCATATACGAGGATAATAATTTAAGTACCGATAAAATAGATAAAATGGTGGCTGAAGATAAAGTTGATGTTCTTGAACTTCAAAATGATTTATTTGGCAGTTTATTAAAAAACTTAAATTTTAATAAGCTGGATATGTTAAAAGTATCTTCTTCCAAATTAAATGAATGGGATATTAATTATATTCATTTATTATTGAATCAAGTAAAAGAATCCGGAGATAAAGCATTAGAAGATTTATTTAAGGCATATAATCTTGATAATTTTAATGAATATATACAGAATAAGGCTAATAAATACGGAGTTGCCAATGCCAAAACAAAAAGTATGTATGAAAATCACGGCATGAACTACGAAGAATGGCTGAAACCATCCGAGGAAGATTATATACAATATAAAACAACGGATAAAAACGGAGATCAATTATTACAAAATGCAGAGCAGATAAGGTTAAATATAGAAGCATTAAGAAACTCTCCGGCTAAAGCAATGGTGGATAAGATATTATCAAATTATATAAAAGATGACAAATTTATAATTCCTGAAGATATTGTAAAGAGTAAAGCTCAACTGTTAAAATTAAATGAAAATCTGTTAAAACAATTAACTCCGATATTTAATAGAGCGGAAGGCAATAAAGATAATCCTCAAAAGGCGGTAACAGCAAATAATACACTGACCGTAAGAGAACATTTAAATCAATGTTTAAAAAATATAGACAAAATAACAGGTTCAAAAAGAATAAAAAAACTTGATTTAACAATAAAAATGTGGGATAGAAATCCTTCAAAAGATTTATTCCAAGGGAATTATTCAACCTGCTGTATAGGCATGGGCGAATGTAACGGCTGGGCAATGCCTCATTATATAATGAATACGGCATTTAATATGATTGAACTTGTTGATAATAATACGGGTAAAACAATAGGGAATGCCCTATGTTATTTTGCCGAAAATGAAGAGGGCAAACCTGTTTTTGTAATAGATAACATAGAAATCGGTAATTCCAAAATACCATCACAAGGAGCAAGTCTTGAGTTAAGAAATCAAATAGCCAAATATGCTCAAAATGTTGCAAAAAAGGTAACGGGTGAAGAAAATCCCGAAATATACTTAGGCACTAATTATAATGATGTTCCTTGTGATGGTATAAAGAGTTCTAAATATAAATTTAAGCCTATAGGTGCTTTTGACCGTAAATATATTTATATGGATTCTTATAATTTGTCAGGAAGAACTAATCAGGATGTAAATTTATATAAATTATATTAATCAAATAAGCCTAAAGCATCACCGAGTCTATATGTATCTATGTCTACATAAACAGGAATTTGTTTCATTCCCGCTTCTTTCATTGCAAAATACATACAATGATCCGGCTCATCAGTTTCCTGATTGAAATTTATAAATAATGAATTTAAATTTAAACTATCTTTGCCGTATTTATCAATATATTTTAAGGTTTCTTCAACCCCTTCAGCTGAATTTAAATATAAACTTGAAGCGGAAAACTTATCTTGTGAGGATAAAATTTGGTCAACATCATCAAGGTAATAGTTTATATAATCATGATAACATTGTTTATAATTATTATCTTTATGATATTTAATAAGTTCATCCAGCTTTTTTGAATTTATTCTGACCAAATATTTTTCATGAGGGGCAGGCTTGACTCTGGATAGAATACTTTTTTCTTTTAAAAGTTCCTCAGAATTATATTTTTTATAATTTATCCCCATCATATTACAATAGTTTTCAATTTCACAATCCAATCTGTTCGGGACATTAAACGAAGAAGTTAAAAAGCTGGTATGAGGATAATTTTTTTCTGTTTTGTATGATTCTCTGTGCTCAATATTTTTATGGTCGCAAAAGTCTAATAAATTATAATGTGCGGCAAGTTTATTATAATTTTTTTCATTGGTTGTAATTTTAAAAGAACTTCCAAAAGATACCGGATGCATAAAATCTCCTTTTTTTGATTAATAACTGTGCAAAAAAATAATTGCCAAGAGTTAAAAAATAAATTAAGAAATATTACGTTTAGCTCCCTGAAAGGAATTACGGATTTCAAGCAATTTATCGATTTTATTTAATACAACAAATTTTTTGCTGAGCCAGGCAGGGGCAAGCATGTTCGGTTTTAACCCGTTGCCTGCTAAGCGGTGGATAGTAACATCAGGCGGAAGCATTTCCAAAAAATCACATGCGGTTTCAACATACTCATCTTCCTCCATCATCGGGATTTTACCCTGATAATAGAGTTTAACCAACCGAGTATTGTTTAACACACATAAAAGATGGATTTTAACCCCGTTAACCCCCAAGTCGCCAAGGACTTTAGCAGTTTCAAGCATATCTTGTTTCGTTTCGTTAGGCAGTCCTAAAATAACATGTGCGCAAACATTAATATTCCGTTTTTGAGTCTCTTTTAATGCATTAACAAAAGTTTCAAAAGAATGCCCTCTATTGATAAACTTTAAAGATTTTTCATGAATGCTTTGAAGTCCGTACTCAAGCCAAACATAATGATTTTTAGTATAAGAAGCAATCAGGTCAAGTTTTTCGCTGTCAACACAGTCAGGACGAGTACCGATTGACATACCTATAACATCTTCATGCGAAAGAGCCTGATTATAAATATTTTCAAGTTCTTTAACGGGTTTATAAGTATTGGAATATGCTTGAAAGTAAGCTAAAAACTTTTGCGCTTTATATTTTTCTTTTGATAAAGCAATTCCTAAATCCAGCTGTTCTTTAATGGAAATATTATTAGGGTACAGCTGCGAGAAACTCCCACCGCCATCGCAAAAGATACAGCCTTCATTAGAGATTGTACCGTCACGGTTCGGGCATGTAAAACCTGCATCAAGAGTAACTTTATAGACTTTGACCCCGTAAAGATTTCTAAGGTAATCACTAAAGCGATTATATCTTTTATCTTTATTATTAAAGAACATTATTGTTCTTGTTGATTTTCAAGGGCAGGATATACGTAATGCTCTCCGCAGTTAGGGCAGACAACTTCCTGCTGTTTGCCGTCTTCAAGTTTAGCTACTTCAAATAAACATTTACATCCTGATTGAACACATCTTATTGCCCATACAGGTCTAACAATTCTTGCCATAATAAAAAATCCTTTTAAAATACGAAATAATCATAATATGATATAACAAATTCCTTTGCAGGGCAAATTATTAACTTTTATGAACGGTTAAAAAGCACTCTGTGATTGAAAATCAGAAAAAACAACAAAAGAAAGATAAAAAAATATAAAAAACATGTGTTGACTTAAAAATATGTTTGGAATAGATTATTAAATGTTCCGAGGTGAACAAA
>CANQJT010000017.1 GCA_947624325.1 Candidatus Gastranaerophilales bacterium | reverse complement strand
CTTGATGAAATTCCAAGATTTTATACTTCGGATATTTTCAGGCAGTGCGTTAATGCACTTAAAACAAATCCTCAGATAATTATAGTTGATGAGATTGATTATCTGCTTACTGATTTTAGAACAATAGAAACATTAAGAGATTTACACGATGAAACAGGTGTTCCAATAATCATGGTCGGAATGCAGCTTGCAAAACACAAATTGAAAAAACACACGCATTTGTTTGACAGGATTTCTGAAATATATAAATTTAGCGAATTTGAGTATTCGGATATAAAGCAAATTACAGAGGAAATTTCGGAAGTTGAGATTACAAAAGAAGCTGTGCATTTAATCCACAATAAAGCTAAAAGTTTCAGACAGATTGTGAATACAATTGATACATTTGAGAATGTAGCGCAGGCAAACGGATTAACGCAAATTGATGAAAATATAGCACGGGAAATTTTAAATGGATAAAATTTTAAAAATCGCAAAAAGATTAAAAACATTTACTCTTGAAGATATTGTAATGTTTTGCGATATAGACACTGAAAATGCCAAAAAGTTTTTGAAAGAATCAGAGGATATAAAATCCTGTGGGGATAAATTTGAATATATTGAAACCGTAAAAATTGAAGATAAATTTAAAATTGTTGATAAAAATATTCCGTGTAAAAATTCAGATATTACAGTAATAGATGCCTGTAATTTGTTCTTCAATTTGTGTCAAAACAGAAAAATAAAACAAAATACTGTTAAAGCCTACAAAACTTTCATTAATGCTCATATTATCCCATATTTTAAAAGATTTAAACTTAAAAATATTACTGTTTCTGATGTTGAGAGCTTCAGGAAGTATATGCAAAATAAACAAATATCTGAACGCAGAATAAAAAATATTCTTGTATTATTTAATCAGATAATAAAACATTTTCAAAATGAAGGCTATATAAATAAAACTTGTGTTTTTGAAGTTAAAAGAATTGCCAATATCCCGAAAAGAAAAATACAAATTCTGACTCAGGCACAATTGGCACAGCTTTTTAAAATTACCAATAGAAAATATCCTTACCTGACACCGATTATTCAAAATTTGATTATATTAAAACAGTCCTGGAACAGTATTTTAACAAGCAGTGAACAAGAAAAGAAATCTCTGAAAAGAAAAATCAGGAATGATTTTTACAAAATCAAGCAGGTACTTGGTTTAACAAATTACATGTTTGATGATTTAAGATTTTGTAATCTTGACAATTAGATAATAATAATATATTATTAGGTCATATTAGGTCTAATTAGGTACAAACATGTTAGAAAATATTAATATAAAAATCAATAATCAAATGCTTTCAATAATCTCTGAAATAGACGAATTTAAGGGTTCTTGGAAGTTATTAGTAAAAATGGCTCCTGAAAAATTAAGAGCTTTAAAAAAGGTTGCAACGATTGAAAGTGTTGGGTCTTCTAACCGTATTGAAGGAAACAAACTTTCAGATAAACAGGTTGAAGAATTATTATCCCGAATAAAAAAACAATCCTTCGCAAATCGTGATGAGGAGGAAGTTGCAGGATACGCAAAACTTGCCGATACGATTTTTGAGGATTGGGAAGTTATTCCGTTATCAGAAAATTATATAAAACAGTTACACAAAATCCTGCTTGAATATTCTTCAAAGGATGAAAAGCACAAAGGAGAATACAAAAAAGTATCTAATGCAGTTGCTGCATATGATAGTGAAGGCAAAGAAATTGGTGTTGTTTTTGAAACCGCGACTCCCTTTGAAACTCCATTAAAAATGCAGGAGCTTGTTGAATGGACCAACAAGAATTTGTCGGATAGATTTTATCATCCGCTGATTGTTATTGGAATTTTTGTTGTTAATTTTCTTGCAATCCATCCCTTTCAAGATGGAAATGGCAGATTATCCAGGGCATTAACTAATCTTTTATTGCTAAAATCAGGTTATGTTTATGTTCCATACAGTTCTACAGAATCAATTATTGAAGATAATAAAGAAGGTTATTACAGAGCCTTAAGACAAACACAAACGACATTGAATAAAGAGCCTGACTATGAACCTTGGCTTATGTTTTTCCTGAAGACATTACAAAAGCAAAAAATTAGACTTGAGTATAAAATTGAACACGCAAATACTACTGTTCAGACAAATTTGGACTTACCTGAAATTTCGGCAAAAATTATGGAAGTTTTTGAAACAAAAGATAGAGCAACAATTTCTGAATTGTCTGAATTAACCGGAACAAATATAAATACTATCAAGAAGCATTTATCAAGTTTGGTTGAAAATAATTACCTGACAAAACACGGCAAAACTCGCGGTGCGTGGTATACAAAAAGTTGATAATTAATCATATTTAATGTGAAGAATAACCTTTGCCTTTATTGTTCGAGACCCAATTTTTTGAATAAAATCCTGTTTCTTTTTTTGGCATCTGATAAGATTTTATCAAATGATATTACTTCTATATAGCAACTGTATTCGGAATTGTACCCAAAATACCCCATACTGTCAGGAGTTGGTTTCAAAGAAGCTTTTTTAGCAAATTCTTCAATTTTATCATTTATATCACAAATAACATATCCATAAAATCTCGTGTTATCGTAAATTCTAATAGTTCTACCAGTATCATTTTGAATTTTTCCTGATTTTATATCATCTATATAATCATAAATCTGTTCTATAGGATTCTCTTTTCCTTTTTTAGATTTTGAATAGTTTTTTCGTTCAGGTCGATTAAATTCAATAATAGACATTGATGATAAATAACTTGTTTCGATGTTTTCAGAATAAATTTTCTTACTATCAAAAAATAATAAATCTGGTTCTTTTTTACTTTTTTTATTTAGTTTGATAGCAGATATTGATTTGTCAGAAGAGATAAATTGGGAAAAAGATAATCTATCATCAATAAGCCATAAATTATGATTATTATAAGAAATCTCATTTGATGTAGACTGCATCGGGTATATTAAATCATGCACAACTTTCTCTTCAAAATATTTGTCAGATGAAATATCAATTGCCAAATATTTTTCAAAAAGGGATAAAACAATTTTTCTGTAAGTTACGTATTCTGCCAAATCAGCTTGATTTGCTTCTCCAATTTTTTGATTTAATTCAGCTAACTCGTTTTTATAATCTTTATACTGAAAAGAATCTTCTTGTTGCAATTTATTAATTTTTGCTTCAAATTTTTCAGCATACTCGGTCTTCTTATCGAAATGCTTATTTCTGATAAACTTATTTAATTCAAAATCATTAGCATATAATGGAATATCGTTAAAAAATTCTTCATTCTCGTTAAGTAAATAGTTATACTGAGGTGTTATTGTTTTTATAAAATGTTCAATTCTTTTCATCCGCTCTTTATTTAATATTGTTAAAAATGGTTGAATAAATTTTTTAAGATATGGTGTAACAGCTTTTTTTATTTCAGTTAGTGTTAGATATTCAGGATCATCAAAACTTGTTTCAGCTTTTATAATTAAATTGGAACGACTAGTATCTGCTTTTTGATTAAAATATTCACCAGATAGATATGCTATATAATAAAAACTTTTATCAACAGTTTTATCATAAAGTTTTCTGCCATCTAAATCTATCAAATGTGTTAAACTTTTTATAGAATATTCTTCTATTGCCCTGTTATTTGCACAAAAATAGATTTTATGATTAGATTCTTCAGTATTATCAAACATCTTAACATTCAATAGGTTAAATTTATGCCCTTTTATTGTTAATATTTTTCGTTCCATATGCTCATCATATAACTCTTTGAACAAATCATTTAAACAAACAGATTGAGCTTTTTCATCCAAATCTTCATTGTCATAGCCAGCAACAACAATCGTTGGTGCATTTTTTAATGTTAAATAATAAAAAAAATGTTCTAATATTTTTTTAGCAATTGTGGTAATTCGTTGATTACTTTTTTGAAAATAATCACTATTTAAATCAACTAATTTTACTACAGTTCTTAAATCATGAGTATTTATCACTCTTTCCAGATAATCAGCCTGAATTCCATTTGGTAATTTATATGTAAATTCCCTTGATATAAATTGTTTATTACTTTTGAATGAACTTTCAATTCGAACTTCTTTAAAAGCTCTTAGCCATGTGAAGTGTCCAACACCCTTGCATCCTAAATTTTGTTTTTCTGTACTGTATGCTTTTAAAAAAGATTTTAAATGGCTATCGTTAAACCCTTCTCCATTATCAGTAACTATAATATCTTGTATTGGCTGCACTTTATATAATTCTTCATTTTTAATGATACTTTTTTGTCCAGAAGCTCTTTTAATGTATATTTCAATACGCCCATCTTTAATTTTACCAAGTTCTATAGACTGAATAGAATTGATAACTGTTTCATATAAAGGCATTAAATAATTGCTAAAATTTAACTGATTAATCAGACCTTGAATATTAAAAGAAGTTTCTTTATTAATTTCTTCTTTTAATATTTCAATACTATTTGAATATGCAGAACTAATATTAACCATATTCTTATTATATCAAAGACAAGTTTTAACCTGGACATTATTAAGTTTTATTGCATATTCCCTTATAAAACATCTATTTCATTTTAATTCTTGACTGAAATCGATAAATATTTGGGTGACTTTTTGTAATTTTGTAATGTATTTTAACTGCAAAATTTACTGTTATTCAAATGTATCAAAGACTTCCGGCTTAGTTCCGACTTAAAATTTTACATTTCAAATGGGACTTTTGTCTCCTAATTTCGTCATCACTATTATATAGAGTGTGTTTGAGTTTTAGCGATTTGCTCAGATTTATGCCAGACTTTTTTATGCCAAAAAGTGAAATGAACTGGACATATAGTCCTATACCAGTCAATCTCTAACAAATCAAATCGCCAAAAACCAAACACTTTTAAGAAATGAGGCTAACATATTACAATTGATACTGGCCTATAAACCCCAGCGATACAAAGCGAACCTCTACAGCGAAGCGAGGAAGAGTGAGCCTGTATCCGAAACGAAGTGTAGGGGTTCGAGCCTCGTTGCTATAGCTCTTTGCGAGTTATGCGAGCAATAGAGATATAGTACCTGCTCGGCTCTCGCTAATAAAAAGCAATACTACTATGTTTCAAACAATATTTTATTAAAACTAATTATTTTTTAAAAAATGGGATTTTAATTTCGGGAATATCTAATGTATCGCCGTATAATTCACATGTTTTTTCAATTTCTTCATTTTGTTGTTTATATAAATTTTGAGCTTGTTTAGCATAAACATTTCCGTCAATAGGATTTAGACTTTTCCTTGCAGTGATATTTATTTCACGATTTAGTTTTGAAATATTATTAAAATTCGGATATTTTTGGGAAATTATTTTTACTGCATAGTTAACTCCCAGAGAAAGGGTATCAATATTATAACTTGTTAAAAGTTTATCTTGAGGGATATTAGTAACTTTTGATAAAAAGGAACTTGTGCTGTTAAGCCTTCCGGCTGCTGCATTTGCTGTTTCTCTTGTATTTATTAAAGCTTTAAATGAGACGGGGTTAACAAGCATTTTTTAATTTTCCTTTCCTATTTATAGTAAGTAAAACATATGAAAATTTTTTTTGCGTATTACTCATAATCCCAGCAGCCGATATTACCGCAGTACCTGCATACGGCATGAGTATTCATAAATCTTATATCCGGAATAAATGTATATCCGTCAACGGTTATTTGAATGTCATTATTTTTATTATAATGCACATCAAATTCTTTAGGTCCTTTATATTCAGGGCTGAACATGAGTTCAAACTTATCAACGGAATTACACTTTTTACATTTGAACATAATCAGTTCTTTCTTTTCTTTCCTGATGCTCTTTTAATTATTTCATCGGATTGTTTTGAATTTTCTTTAATTTTATCGGCATCATATAATTTATAAAGCTCGGTAAAGCAGCAGCATCTAAAAGGTAAAGTAAATGCAATAACAATAAAACTAATTAATGCCTGATAAGTAGCTATTGCAATATCTAAAGGTTTTATTTGTGTATTAATAAATGATAAATACGAGTTTATGTTATCGAGTTCTAAAATATTGCAAAAAGACTCAAACTTATCAATTAAGAAAGTAGAAACAGATATTTTATCAAATGCCCATAAGAAAAGGGTAGGCAGAAAAATATAAGTTGCAAATATGCATAAAACAAGCATAATTAAAGTTGGAATTATGTTTTCTTTAACCATTTCAATACTTCTTGATACAGCTTTAGGTGCGGAAATATCCCCTTCAAGTGCAAGAACTTGAAAAGCCAAACATAAAAACAGCCATACAACAGGTGAGACTATAAATAACACTAATAATAACACAGAAATTATCATCATTAATAAGATATAATTGGGTAATTTTCTTTTTATTACATTATCATTTGCTTTAAAATCAATATTTTTAACTTTTGATTTACCGCTTGTTGTATAAAATAATATATTTAAAGAAGCAAAAGCCAAAATATAATTATAAATTGCCTTTATAAGTATTAAGAAAAACGGAGCAAGAACAATCCAAAAACATGTATATAGATTTTTATCGCTTTCAAAAAAGGAATTAAATTCTCTGATATTATCAATATTGGTTTTAAACAAGTATGCAAGCCAAAAGATAATTATTATACTTATAATTTGCCCAAAAACAGGGAATGCCAAATATTTTGCACATTGATCAAGATATAAAAAATAAGATTTAATACTTGAAAAGAATATATTAAAAACAGCTAAAAATTTATTAGATTTTTTTCTTGACATGCTTTCCCTTTTTTTAATTTTATATTAGCATATTATAGTATATTTTGGATTAATTAAAATGAAAAAAGAAGAATTAAAAGAAAAATTATTATCCTTAAATGAAAGTGATTATTATTCAATAGCAGATTTACATATTCACTCCAACGAATCAGACGGAAGAATGACCCCTGTTGAAATAATAATAAATGCTCAGAGAAAATATTTAAAACTTATATCAGTAACTGATCATAATACAATAAATGCATATATAAACACAAATATATTAAAAGAAGAAATACTTGTAACGGGAGTTGAGTTTGACTGCTGGTATAAAGGTGTTTTAATTCATATTTTAGGGTACGGATTTGATATTGATAATGAAGAGTTAAAAAGTTTATATGCAAACACCAAAGCAGGTTGTAAATTTAATTTATACAGATTATTCAAGTTAAGAAATCCCAAAGAAGTAATAGAAAAAATAAATAATGCAGGCGGAATGGCTGTTTTAGCACATCCTTGCTGTTATTGGTCACTTAATCTTGATAATATGGTAAAAGAACTTTTAGATATGGGATTGGAAGGAATTGAAGTTTACTATCCGTACAACGGACTCAGAAGAATAGTTAAATTTCATTCCCGTAAAGAAGTTATTAAGATAGCGGAAAAATATAATCTTATTAAAACAGGCGGTTCCGATGTACATGGTAAAAAATTACTTTAAGCCGGAAGTTAATTCTTTTATGTAATTTTTTACTCCTGAAGTTATTATTAAGTTAGGTTCTTTATCGCAGAAATCATCTAAAACGGTTATACCTGTTGTAACTTCGCCATTTTGTATATATAATAAACCGATAATAACATTATTTAACGGCGAGTTATTATTATTTTTGAATTCATTAAGTTTTTGTTCAACAATCCCTAATTTTTTATAATTTTCAGCCATTTTGAGGTAGTTATCAAAACAAAGAATATTTAAACTTACCGCCTTTTCAAAGCAAGGTTTTGCCAATTCGTTGTATCCCAGTATTTCATAAGTTTTTCCCAGATTTAAATAAAAAACTGAAGAAGCTTGTTTATCGGGCAATAAATCAATTGCCATTTGAAATTCTTTTAATGCGCCGAAATAGTATTTATCTTCAAGGTAAAGTAATCCTTTATTATTATGGTAGTAGGCATTATTCTGCGCTTTAATTAAATGGTCGCAGAAAGCACTTTGCGAAGTAAAAAATAAAATTAAAATTATTAATAAACTTCTTATAAACAAATTTCCTGTCCTTCTTTTGCAAGAAAACAGTTTTTATTTTTATTCTTATAAAAGTTTTCTATAATGCCTAATTTTTCATCGTTATAAGACGGGTCAAAATGAAAGAAGGCGAGCTGCTTAACTTTTGCAGCTTGTGCCGTATCAAAAGCCATATTAAACGTCGAATGTCCGAAACCTTGTTTTGGGGCGGCAGCAGATAAATAATCTTCTGAAGTATATTGACTGTCATGTATTAGTAAATCAGTGCCTTTTGCAAATAATTCAAGTTTTTTATTACCGCCCGAATAACATTCGGTATCAGTTGCATATACAATTGATTTATTTTTATACAATATTTTATAGCACATTACTCCAAAATTAGGATGAGAGTTTAATTTTACAGGAATTATTATTACCTCATTTTTTTTAGGCTGAATATCATTAAAATCTGTAACTTTTTTTAATTCCGGTTCATCGTCCTCATTATTTAAAATAATAATTTCCGATTCGTTAATATCTAAAATAGATAAATCTGCCGTAATATCATAAAGATTAATAGGAAAGGATTTTCCGAAAATAACTTCCGATAATGCTTCATCAAGTTGAAGGTCAACACCGCTATAACCAAAAATATTACATTTAGTGGTTTTAACATTTATCGGTTTAAAAAAATTCAAGCCTTGAATATGATCTTGATGAATATGACTTAGTAAAACAGTTACATTCATAGGAGTTCTGTCCGCAGGATTTTGAGCGGAAGAAATATGCTCTTTAAAAATACTGTCACCGAGAGGGATAATACCGGTTCCCGCATCAAGAATAATTCTGTGGCATCCGGCTGTTATTTCAACGCAGGAAGTATTTCCTCCGTATTTAAGAAATTTCTTATCCGCAACCGGATATGAGCCTCTTACTCCTCTAAATACAACTTTAAAATCACTGTTATTTTTCATAACTTCCCCGTCAATTTTTTTCTATTATAACCTTAGTATTTCTGTCTTTTTCTTTACCGTAATATCTGGCACCGCCTAAAGTCAAGATTTTTGTTTTCGCCTGAAAATCTTTTAACCCTGTTTCCATAAATTTAAAATTAAAAATCACTTTATTTCTTTGATTGTTAATTTCAATAATTCTGAACGAATTCGGATATCCTGCAAGAGAAGGTGTTGATACATGCAGGATATTACCTCTCTTAGTTATTTTAGTCATATGATAATGCCCCGAAAATATAGCAATAGGCATATTATATTTGTTTAAAACAGTTTTAAATTCATCAGCATTTAATATTTCATGATTTTTAGATTCAAAAGGCGGTAAAAGAGGGAAATGAATAAAAATTAATACTACATCATTTTTAGATTTTTGCAAAATTTCATCCAGCCAAATAAGTTCTTCTTTAGGAAGAATACCGTTAGAAGAAATCCCTTTATTTTTAGCTCCGTCCAATACAATTAATCTGTATCCTGCTTTGGGCTTAAAAGTATAATAAGTTGAGTTAAACGTATAATGCGGATTTTTAGATTGTAAAATTTTAACTATATTTGTTTTATTTAAATAACCGTCTGTTGTAGTATCATGATTACCAAGAACATAATACCAGGGTGAATGAAGAGTATTTAATACATCGGTAAGAGCTTCAATTGATTCTTTATTTGGTCTGTCTATTCCGTCACCGGTAATCATAACAAAGCTTATTCCGTTTTCTTTATTAATTTGGCAAATAGCATCTTCCAATAAAGGCTTTGTTTTTGATAAAAGTTTATATCCGTTATCTTCACGAACCGTAGAAAAATGGATATCAGAGACCTGTGCAAATTTCAATGTTCCGGAAAAAGATGGCAGGTCGCTTAAAAAGAATAACACGACAGCTACAAATAAAATATATAAACAATCTTTTAATAACTTATTCATAACTTGATTATAGCATATTTTAAAATAATATTTGTAAAAGCCTTTAAATAGTATTAAAATATAAAACATGAGCAGCAATAATGTAGACATAAAAAATATAATTTGTTTTTCAGGATTTGTAATAATTGTCTTATTTGCCATAAACAGTTTTTTTGAGCAGTTTCAATTTGAAAAGCAGTTTGAAATAAAAAAAGTTATTGATAATATTCATCAAAAGCAGAATATTGCGCCGGAACGATTATATATAAATGCTTGGCGTACAGCTAAACTTGAATATGCAGATAATACAATGAATAACCAAGATTGGAACAGATGGCGCAACAGATACCATGGAAAAATAAAAAATATGGATGATGCCAATATTGCTATCAGCACTATGTTATATAGTTTAAATGACATTTATACCAGATTTCTTCAATCAAACAGTTATAAAAGACAAAAAGTAATTATGGAATCAAAAATCACCGGTCTTGGATTAAATTTTAATAAAACTGATGACGGAATTATAGTAAACAATATAATAAAGAACTCGCCGGCAGAAGCGGAAGAATTAATGCCCGGAGATAAAATCATTAAAATTAATGATAAATATGTAATGTTAATGAGTGATGAAGACATACAAAAATGTATAGAAGCTAAAAAAGGAGAAAATGTTACACTTGTTATTAAAAGGGGATGGACAATTTTAACAAAAACGTTAAAGGCAGAAGACGTACCTATTGAAACAATGGAATATAGAATAACCAAAGATAATATAGGTATAATTAAGCTTTCAAATGTAATGGGAGAAAAAGCTTTAGAAGATTTTCAGACTGTTCTTGATAAAACACAAGAAACAAAAGGTATAATAATAGATTTAAGGAATAATTACGGCGGAATACTTGCTAATGCCGTTCAAATGGCAGATTTAATGATTAAAGACGGTTTGATAGTAAATATTAAATCGAGAGGAAAAATTAAATATAAACTGTATGCTGATGAAGATGCGTCATTTGAAGAAAAACCGATTGTAATTTTAGTAAATAATAAGACTGCAAGTGCCGCAGAAATTCTGGCAGGGGCTTTAAAATATAATCTCAAAGCCGTTTTAATGGGTGAAAATACTTACGGTAAAAATGCCATTCAACATGTTATACCTTTAGCAAACAGAACAGGACTTATTATAACATCAGAAAAGTATATTCTTCCCGATGGACAAGATATTAATAATAAAGGCATTATTCCTGATTATGTATACATAAGCAAAAATAAAAATGCAAAAAAAGATGAATTATTGGAAAAAGCTACAAAATTAATAAATGAGACAGTGAAAAAAAATAAAGAAAGTGATATAATATAAAAGCTCTATGCAGGTATTTATTTTGTTCCTACATCTTGATTAATAGGGAAAGTTGACTCTCATAACAATGCAGTAGACCTGCCAAGCAGCAGGAAACGGATTTGTTAAGGCGCTTACCCACCTGTGGAGCTTTCACAGGTAACAAAATCGTGCTTGCATAGGGCTTTTTTAAATAGCAGATGAAAAAAATATTACAAAAATCAAATAAAGAGGACTCAGATGTTTGTAAAAATATATAATTTTATAATTAGAATTTTGGTCATAATTATGCCTTTCAGCAGTCTGCGCAAAAAGATTAGGAATAGATTGCTTTTACGTAATAATAAAATATTACTCCATAAAAAAGACGGAAAAGTTATATCAATTAAAAAATATAAAGGACTTAAAATAGAATTCAAAGGTCAAAATTCAACCGTAAATATCTTTGAACCATGTGTATTTAA
>CANQJT010000016.1 GCA_947624325.1 Candidatus Gastranaerophilales bacterium | reverse complement strand
AAAAATTCATAGCTAAAAAATAAATCCCATAATGTCACACAAACATAAAAAGCCCCCTTATTAAGGGGCTTTAATTTTTATATTATTTTATTTCTGATGCCGTATTTTCTATCATTTCCTTTAATAATTTTTGTTCTGTTATATTTGGATTTATTGTTTTCTGTTCATTAAATTTTGATATAAATTCAGGATTTTTATAAATAAAATTAAATCTTTGGCTTTTTTTATCCGAGTTATTTATATCCTCTAAAAATTTGGGTATTTTTATGTAATATAATGAAGGAAGTTCTTTATCCGAATTATTATTCAGATTATTTTCAGTACATAGTAAAATTATATACATTTTTAATAAATCTTTTGAATAATCTAAATCATTTTCTTTTATTAATGAAATGAAATCTTCGCCTGAGTTTTTTATGTAGGTATTTGAATTTTTATATTTTGAATTTGCTATCAAAGTATACACGTATAATTTAATAGCATCTGCTTTGTTATAAACAGATATATCATTTTTTGCAATATTCTCAACTCTTTTTAATAAATCTATTATATAGTTATATGTTTCTGCCTTTGCAGGGATATTTTTATCAAAAAAGTCATTATTGTCATTTTTAAATTCTTTCCAAAAAGGAGTTAAATTACCGTTTTCATTTGTACATTTATTAATTGTAGCTATATATTTGGAATTTTTTTCTATTATTGCCTGCATTAATATATAATCAAAAATAGCTATTCTTTCTTTAATTAATTTATTATCTTTTGATGTTATGTTATAAATTGCCCAATCTACATTATTAAATTGATTTGCCAATTTCTTTGTTAAACTCTCTTTGTTTTTTATATTATAGTAATCTAATATATAATCCGAAAGTTCATATGCACTTATTTCAAGCGGATTTCTTAATGTTTCCGTAAGTAAGTATAAATCAGCATATAAACTTGTTATTTCAAGTTTATTCTGGTTTATAAATCTTTGCAGAGCTTTTTGATATAATGCACCGTTAAAATTAGTTATATCAGCTTTTTTGCTTGCATCTATCCAAAAATTTTTATTCTTTATTTCTAAATTATTTTCATTCGTAAAATTAAAAAAGTTCTCAGGACCCATAAATTTACATAATTTTGCAATTTTATCAAAATGATCGAGTTCATGTGCTATTATTGCGGTCAATTCTTTTATATTTAATTTAGAAATTAAGGACTGATTTATATATATTGTGCCTGTAGGAATATCAAAATGAGCGGCAATAGTAGTTCCTATAGGCTTTACCCCTTCTTCCGTAATATTATTTGTCTTAATTTTAACTTCATACCCGTTGTATCCTAAATATTTTAAAATTCTTTCAGTTAATATTTGTGCGGAAGATACACTGTTTGACGGGTATTTCTTTAATTCATCAAGTAAAAGTTTAAAATTATTATCATCTTTATAATTTGATGTTGTTCTTATAATTCTGTTTGTTCTTTTTGTAATGATTGTGTTATTTGTGTTTTGGCTAATTTCTTCTTCATTTCGTTTAGAAATTACTTCTTTTCTGCTGCTTAAATTGTTAGTGCTGCGAAGTCTGTTTGTAATTTCCAGCTGTTCTTCATATGTTATACCCTTTCTAATTTTTTCCAAAGTATTAGGGTATGTGGCATATATAATTATTCCTGTTATTGACAGGGAAATAAAAATTAAAAACTTTAATGAAATGCTTTTATCTTTTTTCTTTCTCATTTTAAAATTCCTGCTTTTAATTATGAATTATAGCACATTTAAAGCTTTTAAGGAACAGGATCATAACCGCCCGGATGAAAAGGATGGCATTTTAATATTCTTTTTATTCCCAAATATCCCCCTTTTATTATTCCGTATTTTATTATTGCCTGTTTCATGTACTCGGAGCATGTCGGATAAAACCTGCAGACAGGAGGGGTTAATTTTGAAATATTTTGGTATATGCTTATTAATTTGATTAATATATTTTTTATCATAATTTTATTTTATCATATTTAGTAAACTATTACTTCCGGAGTTTCATTATTTCCCATCTTTTTTATATCATAGGGCATATGTTGAATCATACAATATCTTTTACCTGAATCTAATAACATATATTGTATTCCCTGTTCTTCAATTTTCCATAAGTCTTTAATTTCAGTTATTACATATGCTTTAGGATGTTCTGTTAAATATTTGTTTAACCACTGTGTATCATTATTTTCATGAAATTCGACAATATTATCATAATAGTATGTAAGTGAATATTTCTTTGATGGCATAAAACCTGCAAGTTCTGCTTTGTCTTTATTTGCAAAAGTTGCAAATGTTATTAAATCCTTTTCTCCTCCGTTTGTTATCATAAAGTTAAAAAATACGGGGGTAATTATAAATGTTAAAGATAGCATTAATATAATATTTGATATAAACGCAGGTTTTCTTCCTTTTAATAAGACTGCGAATATTCCAAATACAGGAATAACAAAAAATACTATTATTAAGGGGATAATTAAAGTCACTAAGTCTTGAGTTATCAATTTATTTAAATAATTATGTCCGAATAATCCTATTAATGAACATATTATTAATATTAAATTCGGTATAATTGTTGCAATAAATATACTTCTGTCATGTCTTCTTTTTATAATATAGTCATACCAATATATACCTGAAATACACGATGAAGGATACATTAAAAATAATATTAAATATGTATATTTTGCTCCGTATATTAATGTAAACACTAATCCCGTAAAAAATATTATGGTATTTATTGAAAGAAACTTTTCAATTCTGTTTAGTTTTTTCCATTTTTCATTTAATTTATCCTGTGAATTTTCTTTGAAATATGAAATTATAGTATTTGTTATATGCTTTATTCTGCTTCCTATTATCCATAAAAAGGAAAAAGACCATGGAAGAAATCCGATTAAAAATATTGATATTGTTTTAAGTATGTTTTTGCCTGGCAAATATTTTATTACATTATAATTTGAGATTATTTCCCGTATAAAGTTTACCCCGTACTTTTGGAGCATAATTATATACCACGGTAATACCAGAATTGCTAATATCAGCAGCCCTGATATTATATTTTTAATCTTAAATAATTCTTTTAAATTACCTGAAAATATATATATTATTAAAATTGCCGAGAATGGAATTAATAATCCTAAGATACCGGTACTTAATACCGCAAGTCCTGCAAATACATATACTAAACACCAATATATATATTTAGTTTTTTCTGTTTTGATAAATAAATTTATGCAGGAAAACAAGACGGAAAGCATTGTTGTAATACTAAAAATCAAATCATTTGTTGCAAGTCTTGAAAATATTATAATCCCTAAATTTGTTGCAAATATAAGAGATATAATAAAAGCATATTTCTTTGTTAGAATAGTTCTGACAGATAAATATAAAAGGATAACTCCTGCAAAAGCCGTAATTGAAATAGGCATTCTAACTGCCTCTAAAGAAATTTTTCCGAATATTAAACAAGAAATATTTATTAACCAGAATAATAACGGCGGACTATCAAACCATCTTTCACCGTTTAAATATGCGTTTATCCAATCATTGCGGTTTAACATATCTTTTGCAACAGATACAAATTTAGTTTCATCCGTATCTATGAATGCATATCCGCCCATATTTATAAAGTACATTAAAAAACAAAGAATAAGAAAAAATACAAGATATATTATTATTGTGTATTTTTTTATATAGTTCATTTTTTTTACCTTTTGTTATGCAAAGTTAATATAATTTTTTATGTCTTCTGCTGAATTAACTTCTGTAGTGCAAACCAGTATTTGATTATTGTTTATTTTAACACCTGCTAAAATACTTTGTTCTTTCATTTTTTTTAGGAATTTATCTGTATCATTAACTTCTAAAACAAATTCGTTGATAAAATCGGAATTAAGTATTTTAAAGCCTTTTGCTTTAAGCCCTTTTGCGAGAGTATCAGTATTTTTTGCACTTAGATATACTGCTTGCTCCAGTCCTTTTTTTCCTGTTAAAGCAAGATAAACGACCGAATTTAATACTGCAAGCCCCTGATTGGAACAAATATTGCTTGTTGCTTTTTCTCTTCTTATATGTTGTTCACGAGCTTGAAGAGTTAATGTAAAAGCTTGTTTGCCTTCCGCATCAAGAGTTCTGCCTACAATTCTGCCGGGAAGTTGTCTTTTATATTTATCCAATGTTGCGATAAATCCTGCATAAGGTCCGCCGAATGCAACGGGATTTCCAAATTGCTGAACATCACCTGCAACAATATCGGTATTATAATCAACAGGCTTTTTTAATATTGCCTGATTCATTATGTCTACACAAGTTACTATTACAAATTTATCAGGCTTTTTAATATCTTTTATCAGGTCAATATCTTCAATTGTTCCATAATAGTTCGGGTTTTGAATTATTAACCCTGCATACTCCAGATTTGATATTTTTTCGTTTATTCCCGTTAAATCGGTCTTAAATCCTTCTTTAGAATTAATATATTCTATCTCAATATCAGAAGCATTTGCATATGTCTTTATTACTTCCATATACTCAGGATTTATACATTTACTTACAAGAATTTTATTTTTTCCGCTTATCCTTGAAGCCATAAGCATTGATTCCGCACAAGCATTACCAGCATCGTATACTGATGCATTGCATACTTCCATCCCTGTTAAATCGCATATCATGGATTGAAACTCGTATATCACTTGCAATGTGCCTTGTGATATTTCAGGTTGATAAGGAGTGTATGCCGTATTAAATTCAAACCTTGATGAAATCTGAGAAACAGCAGAGGGTATAAATCTTTTATATGAACCTGCACCCATAAAACATGCATAATCTGTTTTATTATCCTTTGATATGGCTTTTACCCGTTTTTGTGTTTCTAATTCACTTAGAGCATCAGGCAGATTTAATTTGTCCATCACGGCTTCTTTACTTATCATTGAATATAAATCGTAATAATCAGATGCTCCTATAAATTTAAGCATTTCTTTATTTATGTTATCGGGATTTGCTTTAAAATTTTTCATTTTATTCTGCTTCTTCTTTATATGTATCGTAATTTAAAAGATCTGCACTATCTTCTTCATATGTATTTGATGATATTTTTATCAGCCACATTTCATCAAATTCATTTTCATTCAATAATTCGGGTTTTTCAATTAATTGCTCGTTTATTTCAACTATTGTTCCGCCAACAGGCATGTATATTTCCGATGCAGCTTTAACGGATTCTATTGTACCGAAAATTTCACCTTTAGTGTATGATGAACCTACTTCAGGAAGTTCAACAAATACAATATCACCAAGCTGTTCTATAGCATAATCTGTTAGTCCTATAAAGTAATTTGAACCTTCCTGATAAATATATTCATGTGATTTACTGCACAAAATATTGTCTTTAACTGCCATTTATTTCTCCTTTTAATTTCCTTTATTATGTTTTTTAATAAAATTTTTATCGGTTATTTGAGCATTATACAATTTATTTCTTATCATTATTTGAATTGTATCATTAATTTTAAGATTTTTATTGTTGATATAACCTAAACCTATATTTTGTCCTATTGTAGGGGCAATACATCCGCTTGTAACATACCCTATTTCTTTACTGTCGGAATATATCGGATATTCATGTCTTGCTATTGCTTTATCTGTCATTTTAAAAGCAATTAATCTTTTGTCTGTCCCTGCTTGAAGCTGATTTTGAATAATATTTTTCCCTATATAATTTTGTTTTTTATCTTTGTCTATTGTCCATGTTAACCCTGCTTCAACGGGAGTAGTATTTTCATTTAATTCATTTCCGTATAAGCTCATTGCGGCTTCAAGTCTTAATGTATCTCTTGCACCGAGTCCTATCGGCATAATTCCGTATGGTTTACCTTTTTCTAAAATAAGCTCCCACAATTCAGAAACTTTTTCATTTTTTATTATAATTTCAAAACCGTCTTCACCTGTATAACCTGTACGGGATATAAATACATCTTCATTTAACAGTTTATATTCATCTATATGAAAAGTTTTTGGCTGATTTTCTTTTTTTATTCCGATTTCGCTTAAAATATCTGAAGCCTTTGGTCCTTGAAGTGCAACCATTGAATAAATGTCAGATTTATTATCTATCCTTACATCATAATTTGATTTATTTTTTATAAGCCATTCGTAATCAGCCTCAAGTCTTGATGCATTTACAATTAACAGGTAATTATTTTCTTTTAATTTATAAATTAAAAGGTCATCGACTATTCCGCCTTTTTCATTTGTAAATTGGCAGTATAGAGCCTTTTTATCAATCAATTTTTCAACATCCTGAGGAACAAGGATTTGAAGAAAAGTCAAAGACTCTTTTCCCGTAACAAAAATTTCACCCATATGAGAAACATCAAAAAGTCCGGCATTATTTCTTACATTATTATGTTCTTCAATAATGCTTGTGTATTGAACAGGCATTTCCCATCCTGCAAAATCCACCATTTTTGCACCCAATTTAATATGATTATTATATAAAAATGTTTTAGCCATTATATTTCCTTCTTATTTAGAACAAATAACTCTTGCTGCATGGATTCCCGATGCAGATGCTTGAATTAATCCCCTCGTAACACCTGCTCCATCTCCGATTGCGTATAAATTTTTAACACCTTCGGTTTCAAGGTCGTTTGTCAGTTTCACTCTGCCTGAATAGAATTTAACTTCTACTCCGTATAATAAAGTATACCTTGATGCGGTTCCGGGGGCAATTTTATCTAATGCATATAACATTTCAATTATAGCCGTCATTTGTCTGTAGGGTAATACCAAGCTTAAATCACCCGGGGTTGCACATCCTAAAGTCGGGGTAATTATACTGCTTTTTATTCTGTCAGGTGTTGATCTTCTACCGTCTAATAAATCGCCAAATCTTTGAACAAGTACCCCACCTGCCAGCATATTTGCCAGCCTTGCTACATGCTGACCGTATGCTATTGGTTCTTTAAACGGTTCTGTAAATTTTTCGGATACAAGCAGTGCAAAGTTTGTATTTGCGGTTTTATAATTTGCGTAGCTGTGCCCGTTTACGGTTGATATACCGGAATAATTTTCTGTTACAACTTCTCCGTAAGGATTCATACAAAATGTTCTGACTTCATCCCCAAAGGTAGGCGAATGATATATTAATTTAGATTCATACAATTTATCCGTAATCGGCTCAAATACGGGAGCAGGAAGTTCAACTCTTACTCCGACATCAACTGCATTGTTAACCATACCTATTTTATTTTTGGCAAATTCGTGTGTAAGCCAATCTGCACCTTCACGGCCTGGTGCTATTATTATGTGTTCGGCTTGTATCTTTTGATTATCTTTTGTTATAAATCCCTTAACCTGTCCATTTTCAACTATTAGCTGGTCTGCTATTGTGTCATATAAAATAGTAATTCTTTCTTTAAGAAAATCCTGCATATTTTTAAGAACATTAAGACTTCTTTCTGTTCCTAAATGTCTGACAGGAGAATGTACAAGTTTTAATTCCGCTAATGTTGCAGCTCGTTCAATATCGGCAAATGCTTCTTTATTTGTTCCGAATACTTCATCGGTTGCACCAAATTTGAGATATATGTCATCCGTATATTTAATAAGATCTTCTACATTTTTTCTCGGCATATAGTCTGTAAGATGTCCGCCTACATCCGGGGTAAGTGTTAATTTACCGTCAGAAAACGCACCTGCTCCGCCCCATCCGCACAATAATCCGCACTTCTTGCAAGTAGGACATTTTTCATACCCTTCTCTTAAAAGGCATTTCCTTTTTTCTATTTGATCACCTTTTTCAATTAAAACAACTTTCCATTCAGGTTTAAGTTTCATTATTTCGAGCGCCGCAAATATCCCCGCAGGTCCGCCGCCGATTATTGCTACGTTATACATCCTTTTCTCCGACTCTTTTCTTTTTCAGTTTATTTGACATGTTGATTTTAACTTAAATCTTTTTAATTTTAAATAAATCGTAAACAACATTTTACTTTACTAAACTAAATTTATATAATAACCCTATGAACATAAAAATTATTGCCGTCGGGAAAATTAAAGAAGCTTATAATAAAGAACTAATAAAAGAGTATGAAAAAAGACTTTCGCCTTTTTGCGGATTTTCTGTTGTTGAAGTGCAGGCAGAACCCATAATGGATGAATCACTTGTTGAAAAATATAAACTATCTGAAGCAGATAGAATTTTACAGCACATAAAAGAAGGTGCATTTGTCATAACCCTTGAAATTAAAGGTAAAATGCTGTCATCCGAAGAATTTGCATTAAAAATAAAAGAAATATCAAATTCAGGTATAAGTGATGTTATTTTTATAATCGGAGGCGCAAACGGACTTCATCAAAAAATATCCGATATTGCTTCATTAAAACTAAGTTTTTCAAAAATGACATTTACTCACCAAATGATTAGAAGTATCCTTATAGAGCAGATATATCGTGCTTTCAAGATTAATTCCAATGAGCCTTATCACCGATAAATTGTAACAAATTGTAAATTTAAATCTATTAGATATATCGGATTGAAAGAAAATGTGTTAATATAAAATTAAGATTTGAATTAAGACTTGAGTAGCGGATTTTTTTAAGGCGGATTTGAAAAAGAATAAAAAAGCCTGCTTCGTTAAGATAGAGAATGGTTAGACAAATAACGAAGAAACAAAATCCGATGAGCGGAAGTAACAATTTCTTGTATATTATTTTAGCAAAAAATTGTTTGTATATCCCTTAAGGCGAAAAGGTGACTGAATTCGTTAAGTCGGGGGTTTTGTGTATGATTTTTTGTTGCGGGGGTTTTCATACCCCGTTTAGAACGGTTATCTTGCCAGATACTTTGAAATATCGTGAAAGAAAACTGGAAGTATTGATTTGCCCTAAATGTGGGGCTTTAATTGCCGAACTTAGGCAGTTTAATATTAAAAAGCAAAAATATGAACTGTATAGACCCAAACGAAAGCACACCTCGGTCTTTCTTAAAAAAATAGCATCCGGAAAATGGGATGAAATTAAAGTTAAATTTGGAACAAAAGAAAGATCGGGGTTTGTTTTTGGTGTCAACAGAGAGTATAAATCCGGAAAAATCTGTCAGTATGCGGTCGATTTTAACGGGCAAAAGAAACTAGTAAAGGTTATTAACGGTTAAAATATGGCTGAAAAGAAAAAAATAAATAAAAAAAATGAGTTAAATTATTCTAAAAACGAATCTTTTGAAAATTTAGAAGCTGTCCAAAAAATGGCTTTAAACAGGAAAGGAAAAGATGATGAGATAAATCCTGATATTTCCATTTTTCTTAAAGCGGAGGAGTTAAAAGGTAAACTTTGCGGGCTTTATAACGAAAAAGACAGTTTAACTCATAATGTAAATGTTATGGGGAGTGTCAAAATCGACGGCAAAGAGCTTGAAATAAAAACGGGTGAAAAGGCTGAAACGGAAAACAAAGATGATAGAATTACCTGAAATTTTAAATATACCTGATAAATTGATACCTGTAATAACAAATATAAATAACTATAATTATTTTCTGATAGAAGGAGGGCGAGGTGGTGGCAAGTCTCAAAGTATAGCAAGAATTATTCTCTGGATATCCGAACAAAGAAAAGTACGGGTTTGCTGCGGAAGAGAAACGCAGGCAACTATTTCAGACAGTGTTTATAAAATATTTAATGATTTAATAAGTGAATATAACTTAGATTTTACGGTAAAATCAAATAAAATTGTTCATAATAAAAGCGGTTCCAGTATTATTTTTAAAGGATTTAGAGAACAAGGCAGAGTTAATATTAAAGGCTTGGAAGGTGTTGATATACTTTGGATAGATGAAGCACAGGCTATTACTAAATCTACCTTGGATGTAATAATCCCAACAATTAGAAAAAAAGACTCTATTGTGATTTTTACAATGAACAGACTTGTCCGCAAAGATCCTGTATATTCCGAGTTCGTTTCCAGAGATGATTGTTTTCATATTAAAATTAACTATTACGACAACAAGCATTGTCCTCAAAAACTTATAAATGAGGCTCAACGGTGCAAAGAACGGAATATTCTTGATTATGAGTATATCTGGGAGGGAAATCCGTTAGATACAACAAACGATTTTCTGTTTTCGGCAATAAAACTGGATAAGGCGAAAAATCTCAAATTTAATGAAGAAAATTATCGAAAAATCAGGTGTATGTCGGTCGACTTGGCCGGTAACGGAGGGGACTTGTGTGTTGCAAGTTTGATAGAATCAAAAAGCCTTACTCAATGGTCGCTTGAACGACAGGAACATTGGAATGAGCCTGATACTGATGTTACAAAAGGCAGAATTATTAATTTATATTCCAGATGGAAACCTGAACTGTTAATTCTTGATGCGGACGGGCTTGGCTATTCCATATATGTCAGTATAAAAAATGCAATATCCAATGCACTCAAATTTAACGGTGCAGCATCAAGCAATCGGCCAAATGCTTTAAACCGAAGGGCTGACGGGTATCTCACCTTAAAAGATTATATTGATAACGAATGGCTGAAAATATCTTCCGATTTGACTATATCACAGCTTGAATATATCAAAAAATCCTATAAACCAAACGGGCAAATATTTATTCAATCTAAAAAGGATATGAAATCGGAACACGGCGAGAGTCCGGACTTTGCCGACAGCCTTATGATGGGTATTTATGCAATAAATTACTACTCTTATCTGATTGATGAGAAGGAAGAAACAGTAATATTAGACTCCAATTTTGACCCTTACGCATAAGCCTCCTTTCTGCATGTACATATTCCTTGAAATCTTCATGATTAATGCTTATGCGGTGCATTATTATGTAAAATATAAAATTTTACATAATAATGTATTTTCTTTATGTGTAATATTTATATGCTTCGTTCACAGTAATTGTCAGAACTTCTGCAAAAACAAAATTTGAATAAGAAACGAGATTTCATTAAAATATTATAAATTTACAATAAATACAATATTAAAACAATATATTGAAATATATTTATACTATAAATACAAGAAAAGGTTAAATATTATTTTATAAATACGATAAAATGTAAAAATTTTCGTAAGAATATAAAAAATATTGTGCTAAATCTTAATTATCATGGCAGATTATTTTTTGTATGAAATATGCATCAAGATTAAAATGTATATTTGCGCAATAAAATGTATTTAATTTATAAAAATATTACAAAAACAAGTTAAAAAATAATTAAATATACAATAAAATGTAAAAAAACAGAAAGGATAAAAAATGTTTGACCAATTTGAAGATAAATGGGAAAGAAGAGCAAGAATTTTATACCCGACAATGAAAGGTATTAAATGGGTTGGTTATTAGAAGAAAAAGAGAAAAAGAATTATTTTTAACTCCTGATAACTAATTGTTATCAGGAATATCAACATAACAACCCAAAGTGCCATTTTTTGCGGTATCTCTCGGATCGCATCCTTCTCTTGGTTCAATACGTTCAGCTACAAAAAGTACTTTAAGTTCAATCGTAGTATATGCAGTATCTCTGTTTAAAGGTTTGCCATTATCAGTATATAAAACTTTTCCTTTATATTCTACATTACCATTTTTGTTTATATGTATTAATTCAAAACGATTTGGATCTTCATCGTACAAGTAAAAGTCAATAGGAGCTATATTAAAACCATTAATAATATTATTAAGCCTTGTTTTTGATGATTGAAGGCTATCAATTTCTGCCTGTAAATTTTCTTTTTCAATGGTTAAAACTGCATAATTTTTATCATCAACGAATTTTTTCACAAAAAATCCTAGAGAAAAGGATATTGCTAATAAAAGTAATGCGATTAAAGTAATAAAAATTGTTTTCATAAAGATAATTATAACAATTTTAAATAAAAAAACAATAAAATTTTAATGGAATTAAAATGTATACAAATGCAAATTAATGTATTCAATGTATAAATAGTATTACAATAACAAGTTAAAAAATAATTAGACCTACAAGAAAATGTAAAAGAGAAAGGATAAAAAATGTTTGACAAATCTGAAGATAAATGGGAAAGAAGAGCAAGAATTTTATACCCGACAATGAAAGATAAAGAGAATCCGAAAGAAATTATAAAAAATAAGCTTGTAGAAGCATTAGCCCCGGGGATAAAGCAATTAAGAGAGGATATTTTATATCCGACAATGAAAAGTAAAGAAGAAGAAGGTATCTTCACCGGCGGATCTGCAAGTTCAAAAATTTCAGAAACAATAAATAATAATTCAAATAAACATAATATATTATTAAAAGGATATATATCATA
>CANQJT010000015.1 GCA_947624325.1 Candidatus Gastranaerophilales bacterium | reverse complement strand
AGCGAAATTCCGTACGGATGAAATCCGGTAAAGCGGAAGCCGAAGTGACGACAGCGAAGCGAAGGAACGGCAGGCTGAAGCGAAAGGAATTTCAAGGCAGCGAAATTCCGCAGGGATGAAATCAGAAATAAAAAGAGAGAACTATTTTAGTTCTCTCTTTTTGAATTTGAAATCAATTGTGGGCGAGTTTTAACCCAATTAATATTTTCTTTAACGATTTTTGCAGGATTTCCTGCAATAACGGCATTTTTTGTATCAAATTTTTTCGTTACGATACTGTTTTGAGCCACTATACAGTTATCTGAGATTGAGGTATTTTTTAATATTTTAGCCTCTTTACCCACCCAAACGTGGTTACCGATGGTTATATTTTCCCCTCTGTTTAATAAATTACCTTCTAAATCAAGCACCGAATGAGTATCGGTACATGTGATTTCTATATTAAAAGAAAACATACAATTATCACCGATAATAACAGAACTTTCACTTTCTCCCAGTTGGATTTCGGTTGAATTAAAACTTGTATCGGCTCCGATTTTTACGAGACAATTGTCTATCGGACAATCGGGGAAACCTATTCTGATATGTACATTATGAAGATATGAGTTATCTGATATTTCAACGGTATTGTTATTTCCGAAGATTTTTATTTTTACTTTTCTTGTGTATACACTGGGTAGTATTTTTATTGTATTATTTTCCCCATTATCAATTATTGATAATGAATTTATTTGCTTTAGTTTATAAATTAAATCTTTTATATTTTTCATTTATTTTTCTCGTAATCAAAATAATTTTTTATACCGAATATATCTTCAACATCTGAATATATAGAATCATCAATATTTGAAAAATACCCCCCCCCGTGGTTTTTGTATATAAAGTTCATAGAAGTAAATTTTCTGTCTATGTTTTTTCTGATATAAATCATATGATGCATTTTACAATTAATAAGAAAATGAGAATTTGAAAATAAAGTAAAATTAATTACTCTTGTCGGGTCAACAGTTGTAATTCTGTGTTTTTTTGAATTAATAAGCCTGCTAAACATATTAATTTTAGAAAAAAACGGCACAGCAGTAATATAATATAATTTCATTTTCTTTGGAGTTGTTCCGTATGATATAACAGGACAGTATGAATGAGTTATTCCTTCGTTAATTATTTTATTTTGAGAATGTAGAATTTCATCAGTCAAATAAAATTCATCTGCATCCATTGTCATAAAATAGTCGCATTTTGCTTTTTTTGCATATTTTAATCCCAAATTTCTTTTTTTTAATTCATTTTTTTGAAAATCTAATTTAGGATTAGGTTCATAAAATATTATATCATTTATGATATCTCTTCCGAATTTTTTCTTGAGTTTTTCTTGTAAATTGTATAAAAAAGTTTTTATATTTTCATTAGTGCAGTTGCATAAATATGATTTATCGGAATATACAATATTTATATAATCTACATTATTCATAATTGAAAGAATAGAAGGTTCAAGAAGTTCTTCTCCGTCAAAAACACAGTACGAAACTCCCCATTTCTTTTTAAGTCTTTCTTCATTTGTATATTTTTCAAAATTATTTATCTTAAATTCTCTTCTTTTTTCTTTATCACAAATAAATAAAGCCTTGATTTTTGTATAAAAAATTTTTAATTTATATAGAATTATCATTTTGTTATTTAAACTTTCCTTCTTCTTCAAGCTTTTTAAAATGTTCAATATCTCTGTATTTAAATACTTTAGCAGGATTTCCTCCGGCAAGGGCATAATCGGGTATTTCGCCATGGACGACAGAACCTCCTTGAATTATAGCACCTTTACCTATTTTAGTTCCCGGTAATATCATAACTCTTGCACCTATCCAAACATAATTACTTATTTCAATATCTTTATAAATATAAGTGTCATCAAACGGAATAGCATTCCCGTTATCATAGTTGTGATTTTGTGCAATTATTAAGCAGTCAGTTCCTATATGACAATGATTTCCTATAGTAATTTTACCCCCCCCCATAACGATTAAGCCATTTAAAGTAATATTATGTCCGAGGCAAGTATTACTATTTACTACTGTTTTTCTGTTTACGGTAAGATTTTCTCCGCAAACTTTTGCTTTTTTTAGTACTTTTTTCTTCCAATAACTTCTTCTGATTTTATCAATAATCTTTTGTAAAATTCTTCTTTTCTTAATTTCAGTCATTTGTTAATCCTGTATTATTATATGCTCATACATTAATATTTAAAGATTTAAATTTATTCTTCCACTTTTTTAAGAATTTCTTACGATTAGTTTTCATAAGAGAAAAAGCATTATTATTATATGTTTGACAAGTATAGTGAATAACCTCGGAAGCAGGCTGGTAATATACTTTAAAGCCTTTTTCAATAATTCTTAGGCATAAATCGGTTTCTTCATAATATGCAGGAGTAAAAATCTCGTCAAATCCGTTAAGTTCTTTCCATAAATCAGCCTTAATCATAAGAGAAGCTCCGCAGGAATAGTGTACTTCCCGTACAGTATTATATTGTTTATCCAACGGATTTTCATTATGTCCTAAAGAATGCGTATGTCCTTTTCTTTTTATAATTGAACCTGCACCTTGTAATTTTCCGTCAGGATATACTAATTTAGAACCTATTGCACCTGCATCTTCTTTTTGTTCAAAAAGATTATATAACTCGTTAACAGCATTCGGCATTAATTGAGTGTCATTATTTAATAAATATATGTATTTACCTTTTGCTATATTTGCGCCTTTATTACAGTTTTTTAAAAAGCCTAAGTTATTTTCATTTCTAATAACAGTTATATTTTTAACTTTATTTTCAATATTTTTTGTTTCATCGGTTGAACAGTCATCAATTATTATAATTTCATAACTTAAATCGGGTGTATTGTTTTTAATTGATTGTAAACATTTCATAGTTAAATCATATTGATTATACACGGGAATTATTATTGAAATCAGAGGATTATCAAATTTTTCAAACTCAATATAATCAGGAGTTTTGTCTATTAAATTTTCTGTATATTTTTTATAACTTTTATAAATCAATTCATAATTGAGTTCTCTTAGGAATTTTTTTCGAAATTTTTGATATAAAATTTGAATTAATGATTTAAACATATATAAACCTTTTCTGTAGTTTAATTTCCGTATATTTTGTCATAAAAAGTTATTGGATTTGCTTTTATAGAAGCATCTATTTTCCCTTTTGTTCTGAATATAATACCCAATATATTATAAAAGGTGCTTGGCCCTAAAAATATAGAAGGAAATAATATTATACAATTAATAAACAAAACGGGTAATTGTTTTAAAAGATAAAAAAATCTTTTATTATTATTTTTAAATCTTTTTATTCTTTGGATTGTTCCTGCGTAACCGTTATAATAACATTTTTTTAAAATATATGGAATATTGGCTCTTTCTTTTGGAACCATTTCTTCAATAACGGCTTCTTTATTCCAGATAATATTAAACCCAAGCATAGATGCCCGATAGAAAAAGTCACCGTCTTCACCGCCCATAAACCTATATTCGGCAGAAAATCTTAAATTAAAATCTTTTGCAATGCATACGGGGAAAAAAACATTACCGCAGGCACAATCAGTCTTTTTTTGTCCTGTTTTTTTTGTATATTTTTGTTTAAAGACAAGATGATTTTTTATATAATTCGGGAAATCTCCCATAAATTTGTTTAACGTAGGACCTGAAGATATATATGCATCAGAATTTGTTTGGTAAAGTTTGATATGCTCTAAAAGACAATCTTCATTTAAAATTTCATCATCATCAAAAAATAAAATGTGTGATGCGTTAAGTTTGATAGCTTCATTTAAAACTTTGTTTCTTGCGTATGCAATTCCTCTTTCAGGCTCAACTGTATAGTTGAGTTTTATAGATTTATTTTGCCAATTCAGAACCGTATCTTTGGCACTTTCTTCTTTATCATTATCAACAATCAAAATTTCGGTTTTTATATTTTGAGGTAAGTTTAAATTAAAAATGGATTTCAATGTCTCATTAAGCATTATAGGTCGTTTACAGGTACAGCATGACAAAAGAACAAAAGTAACTTCAGGCTTTTGCAAATCGTTTTTATAATTTTCCGGAGTTATTATATCCTTGTTCATCCTTACTCCTTGTCTTTATTTTATATCTAAGTAGTAAATATATCAATAATTATGCCTGATTATGAAAAAACTACACTGTTTAACAGATTTCATAAAGGGAATTATATTATAATATATTTGATATGAATTATAATTTTATAAAAGAAAACCTGCACAAACTTTTTAGCGGACCTAATATTGATAAGTCCGCACTTGAAGTTATGATTGAAGGGCAGGAAAACAGTTTTATATTAAATCATAATATAGAAGCTGTTTCTAAAATAATAAAATTTTTATCGGGTGAAGATAATATATTTATATTAAACGGATTTATGGGCTCAGGTAAAACATACTGCGCCGATTTTATAACTAATTTTATTGATAAAAATGTTTTGATTTTTAAAAATTCATATCAGGAAGCAATTAATCTTGATGATGTTTTCCTCTCAATGTTTAAGGATTTTTCAGGCTATCACAATGAAAAACTTATAACACTTCCTAAAATAGATACAAATATATTTTCCGAAAAAATAAATTCTTATATAAAATATTGCAATAGTCCGATGTTGTTTATTTTTGATTCTTTTGAAATAGATACAAGAAGCAGAGATACACAAAAAGATATATTGGATTTTATCAACTTTATAAGCAGATATGAAAAAGTAAAAGTAATAATATGTTCAAGAACTTTTAAAAAATATAATCTTATCAATAAATCAGGTGTTAGTGAGTATAATTTAGACTCATTATTATTGGAAGAAGCTATTGATTATATTGATAAAAATCAAATTGAAGGAAGCAGATATGATAAAGAACTGCTTTATAACGAAATTCGAGGTCATTATGTTTTACTGGAATTATCAGTAGTAATAATGAAGGTTTTGGATTTAAGTGTTCCATTGTTTTATAGCGAATATAAAAAGTTTTATAAAAATTTTATGGAATTTTTGGTAAATAAAATAGTAAGTACAACGTCGGATAAATATATAAAACTTCTTTTATTTTTAAGTGCAATAAGACATGGAGTAAGCTCTGACTTTTTAGTATATCAGGAGCTTGCGACAATAGAAGATTTGAATTTTCTGGCAGAAAAACACGTTATTGCCGAAAAGTATGATAAATATTATATAAAAGATTATATAAAAAATGAATTTATTAAAACAATAAATAATAATGATAAAATATCGGTACACGAATATATAATAAGCTTGTATCAGCAGGAGCTTCCTTTAAAACCGTTTGAACGGCAGTTATTTTTGTCAAGACAAACAATGAGACAGGAAATTGCATTTCATCAGCAAAAAATAAATGTATTAAGTGAACTGATAGAAAAAACTGCATTGACCTCAGAACCTCAGGATTTTAATTATTTATCCTATTCCCTTGTAAGCGGATATGACGAAAATAAAATAAAAAATAATCCTAAAAGAAAAAGTTCAGGAACTAAATTTAATAAAAACGTTAAATTTAATTTTGATGATACTGAATTATTATTGATGAACGGATTAGGTAATAAGAATAATCTTGAAGAAAATATGATGGAAATATCTTCTTCTCCGTTAAATAAAGAAAACTCTTCAATTGAAGCTGAAACTGAATATAATACTATTCCTGACAGTATTGATGATTATATTAAAATAGCGAAAAGCTACGAGGATTTATATAATTATTCAAGTGCAATTTTGTATTATAAAAAAGCTCTGACATATAAAAAAGAAGAAAATTACAAAGAAAAAGAAATAATAATATATGAAAGACTTGCAAATTGCTACAAAAAAATCCAAGATGCGGAAGAAGCGGCTAAATATTATGAAGCATTAAATAAATTTTATGTAAATATTGATAACAATAAAGCCAATCAAGAACTTTTAAATATAGCAAGAATGTATGCAGAATTATATAAATTTGATTTGGCTCTTGAGTATTATAAAAAGATATTATCAAATCCCAACGGATTAAATATTGAATTAAAAATAAGAATATATCTTGATTTGGCTGAACTTGAAGATAACAATATGAACATTAATACAGCAGCAGAGTATGCAATAAAAGCATTAAGCGAGGCACAAAAAACTGCAAATATTAAATTACTGTGTGAATGTTATTATAAATACGGGATAATTTTGGATGAGTCCGGTTCATCAGACGCAGCTGTTAAAAATTATTTAAGATGTATTCAAACTTCGAATAATCCTAATGAAAATATTTATATTGCTTCAGCATATTCAAATCTTGCGGAAATATCGATTGATAATAAAAATATATCTGCCGCAAAAATGTACTATGAATTGTCTGTTGAAGCGGATAAGGTATTAAATAATAACGAAGGTTTATATTATTCATATTCAAAACTTGCACTTTTAAATAAAAAAGAAAATCCTGAGAAAACTTATGAATTACTACTGAAAGCATTATCTGCCGCAAAGAAATTAGATGATGTATCGTATTCGGCTTCTGTTTATATTGAACTTGGTGATTACTATTTATCTTTGCAAAATTATAAAAGTGCAATAAAGGCATTTATATTTGCAAAAACACTGCTGCCTGCATATTCATCCGATGATACAAATAAAAAGTTAAATACCAGATTGTCAAGAATTAAAACCTCAATAGGCGAAGTACAGTTTATGCGTTATGTTGATGAAATAAAAAAGAAAAAATAATGGATAAAGAATTTTCTAATTTAAAAATAGAATTATCAGAAAATAAGAAAAAGCTTTTTAATCAATACATAAATGAGTTTATTCAATACAGAGAAAAAGTTAATCTTATAAGTAAAAATGACATAAATTTATTATTTGAAAAGCATATTTATGATTCTCTGGCAATAAATTTATTTTTAGAAAATACAAACAAACATTTAACAATGTTAGATATAGGTACAGGCGGAGGATTGCCTTCAGTTCCTGTTGCCATAAATTATGATAATTTTGAAGTTACGGCAGTGGATTCAATAAAAAAGAAAATAAATTTTATAATTCAAACTTCGGAAAAGTTGGGTTTGAAAAATATTACTGCATTGTGCGAAAGAGCGGAAAATCTTCCCGATAAATACAAAAATAGTTTTGATATAGTTACCTCAAGAGCTATGTCGGAATTGAGAATAATACTTGAATATTCAATTCCTTATGTTAAAAAAGGCGGATATTTTATTTCATATAAATCGCAAAAAGCCGAAGAGGAATTACAGAGAGCTCAAAATGCAATAAAACTTCTCGGAGTAAAACTTACGGAAAAGATAGAGTATTCTTTGCCGATTGAAGAATCGCCCAAAAGAGTGCTTTTAGTCTTTAAAAAATTAAAAAATACTCCGTTAATTTATCCGAGAAAAAATGGAAGTATTGCTAAAAAGCCTTTATAAGCTTTCTAAAATCTTCTTTTGATTGCTCAAATGAAAGTGCCTCACTAACATTCCCTAAAATCGGAATATCCGTATACATTTTTAATTCTTCAATAAAATTAAGGCTTGCTGTATCGGTTGTATTATTTGGTACTTTGTTTATGATAATTCCCTTTATTTTTATTTCGTTTGTTTTTGCATAATGAATTGTTAAAAGGGTATGGTTTAATCTGCCTAAGAATGGAACGGTAACAATAATTATGGGAATATTTAACGTTTTAATTAAATCGGCACAAAGCATATCATCCGCAGCCGGAGCTAATATTCCTCCTGCGCCTTCAACCAGAACAATATCATTTAAAGCGGAAAACGCTTTAAAATCGGATTTTATTTTATTGATATCAATTTTAACACCTGCAAGCCTTGCGGCTAAAGCAGGGGATACCTCGCCTTCCAGCAAATATGAACATTTGGTATTAATATTTTTTGAAATTTCTTTCACTGCCTCTAAATCAGGTGCAAGTAATTCATTCCCTCTTTTTATTGCTCCCGACTGCAGAGGTTTAAAAACTCCCGTTTTCATATTAAGGTTTTCAAATGCATATGCAAGACCTTTTGTTATATATGTTTTTCCGATATCGGTATCAATTCCCGTTATAAAATATTCCATAATTACTCCTCATTCGGCAGAACTTTATTTAATGCAGTATAAGCAATATCGGTAAGTTTCTCTATTTTTTTTTCAGTGATTATATAAGGTGTTATAAAATAAATGCAATTCCACATCGGACGGAGTATTGCACCTAATTTTAATCCTTCGTGATAAATTTTTTTGCCTATACCGTCTTCATAACTGAACGGTTCTTTTGTATTTTTGTCTTTAACCAGTTCAATTGCACAAATCATACCTGTCTGCCGTACATCACCCACATTTTTATGTGCTTTGAATTTTTCCAGTTCCTTTGAAAATTTGGCTATTTTGGGTTTTAAATATTCTTCAATATTCATTTCTTCAAGTATTTTAAGATTTTCAAGCGCAACGGCAAGTGCTAAAGGATATGCTGTATAACTGTGACCGTGGTAAAAGGTTTTATAACCGTCAATATCTTCATCGTAAAAAGCATTGTAAATTTCATCAGTCGTAACGGTAACGGAAAGAGGCATATAGCCTGCCGTTATTCCTTTTGCCGCACATATAATATCAGGGACTATTCCGGCATGCTCATATGCAAAAAGCTTGCCTGTTCTGTAAAATCCCATGGCAACTTCATCGTCAATCAATAAAATATTATATTTGTCGCATAAACAGCGGAGCTTTGTTATATATTTTGCAGGATACATAATCATTCCGCCTGCAGCTTGAACTAAAGGTTCTATTATAATTCCTGCAATGTTTTGAGCTTCTTCTTTTAAAATATTTTCAACAGAAGAAAGACATTCGCAGTTACATGTTTCTTTATTGCAGTTCATCGGACATCTGTAACAATACGGACTATCCGCTTGTCTGATTTCAAATAATAACGGCTTATATAATTTGTGATACATATCAATCCCACCGACGGATACAGCCCCTAAAGTGTCGCCGTGGTATGAATTTTTTAAGGCAATAAATTTCTTTTTCTCGGGATACCCTTTTAATACCTGATATTGATATGCCATTTTAAGGGCAACTTCTACTGCCGTTGAGCCGTTATCAGAAAAGAAAACATGTCTTAATGAATTATTCATCATATTAACAAGCTTTTTAGAAAACTCAATTACTGGTTCATGAGTAAAACCTGCAAAAATAACATGCTCAATTTTTTTTGCCTGCTTATATATTGTTTTATTTATTCTTTTATTTGAATGTCCAAGTGTATTAACCCACCAGGATGAAACTGCATCTATATATTTATTTCCGTCAATATCATATAAATATATTCCTTTGCCCTTTTTTATTATAATCGGTTTGTTCTTTTCATCTTCAAGTGATTTCATCTGTGTAAAAGGGCGCCATATATACTTTAAATCATCTTCAATAAACTGCTGTTTATTCATATTATTCCCTCCCTGCTTCTAATTATATTACGTAAATTGTTTGAGCAAAATTTTAGTGTAAATTTTAAAGCTCACATTACAAGGTGTGCATCCGAGTAAAGCAAAAAGTATTACATTTCATTATATACGGCAAAAATTTTTATGTCCGTATTTTGAAAAATATATGAAAATATCGCCGATTAATAACATATATCAATCTTTTAAATCAAATAACTTAGGATATGATGATGAAATTTCTTCAGCAAAAAGAAAATTAATCAGGAAAGATTTTGATTATTTAGATATAGAACCCTCTGAAAGAATGGAGGAATATGATTTATCAAGGTTATTAAATTCTTTATTTAATAAACAAGCTGATAATACCGGTACTGCCCTCTCATATTGTCCCTTTATATGCAATCTTCCGTTATACAATGTAAAGAAAATTCCTTACTCCGATTCATATAGAGGCTCAATGCCCAATAAAAATCACGATAAAGTCGTTAAACAATTAAAACAGGCAGGAATAAAAAGAATAATAGATTTAGCAGGATATTATAATTTAAAACAAGCCTGCGAAAAAGAAGGAATTGAATATTTTAATTTCAACTTCCCTTTCGATTTTGATAATTCTGCACTTCAGAGAAAATGTAATGTAAAAAATGAAATTATAAGCAAATTAAGACTTGATTATACAGATGAAGAAGAAATTCTGCAAAAAACTAACAGCCGTCTTTGCTTATGGATGCTGGATAAATTTCAATATATTGAGCAATTTGTAAAATTTATACAAATGATGCAAAAAGACAATGTATACATTGGTTGTGAATGCGGTACATATAAAACCGATAATGCCCTTAAATTAAATGAAGTGTTCAATCCAAAAGTTAATGTGCCGTTAAATTTTGATGATGATAAAGATTTTATTAAATTCAGGAATTTGTATTTTAATTTGTCGGATAAAGATAAAAAACAAATGGGCTGGGATAAAAAGTTTGATGAACATTTTCTTTCGAGATTAAAAAAGGCTGAGAATTCTTATAATCACGGAATAAATGTATATTTATAATAAGCTCATTTTTTTAGTATAATAAATATTATCCGAGAAACTTTCGCAATAATAAACTGAAAATTGTGAGACTGTAAAACAAAACAAATTCAGCACTTAAAAATTATAAGACAGCCTCTATACCGTGAGGCATCGGATTAAATGTTATTAAAGGCAGGAATAGTTATGGAAATAAAAGAGAGAAATTTAAATATAGATATAATAAAATTTTTTGCATTATTATTTGTAATTTCAATACATTTTTTCTTATATACGGATTTTTATAATATACCCGTAATGGGAACTAAAATGTTTTATGCGGTAATATTAAGGACTTTATTTAATATTTGCATTTCTTTATTTTTGCTTATCAGCGGTTATTTACTGTATAAAAGAGATTTAACTCCGTCGCCCTCGGCTCATTATAAAAAGATAATAAAAATTTTATTGCCGTATTTTATTTTGACTGTTATAACAGCAGTAATAAAAGTAAATTTGATTAAATACGGATATTACGACGATAAAATTGATTTTACTTGGTTTATAAAAGGCTTTTTTGATTTTGATTTAATAAAATATGCCTGGTATTTAGAGTTATATGTCGGGCTGTTTCTACTTATGCCGTTTATAAATAAAATGTTAACAAATAAGAAAAATGATACAATACTATTATGTGTATTTATCGGCTTAACAATACTTTCCACCATAACGCATAAGCCTGTAATCTGGCTTGATTACTATAAAGATATAGCACCTTTGACTTTTTATTTAACCGGTGCATATATTGCAAAATACGGAATAAATATTAAATTTAAACAGAATTTATTATTATTTCTAACGGCACTTTTTATAGTAAGTATTTATAATTATATCTATAATTACGGCAGAAATTTCTTTATGATGGGAATGTCTGATTGGATTACGATTGAAAATTATATTGTTGCAGTTTTGTTTTTCTTGTTATTCATTAACAGGGAAGTTAAAACTAAAAACAAATTATTTGTAGGAATAATTACAAATATAGCTAAACTTGCTATAGGAGTTCATTTATCTACATATATTTTTGATACAATCATCTATCATAATTACCGTGCAATGGCAGGCTATATACCTGTTGACATGAAATATATGTTGATTATTGTTCCTGCGGTATATATATGTTCAATTCTGTTAGCTAATGTTGTAAGTATAATTGAAAAATTAATATACAAAATATTTAATATAAAGTTTTACAGCGCTTCTAAAGTAAATGAAGAGAAGTCTAATCCTGTATAACCTGATGCTCTTTCATTTAATAATACATTTTGCCCGAGTATTTTGGTTATGATTAAAATTTGAGTTTTTTAAGTCTGTAACTTAATGTACAACCTATAATTAACATTGTTGTGCCGAGAATTATAAAAGTATTACTTATTCCGTATATATGTGCAACAGTACCTGCAAATAAACTGCTTAATGAAGTCGTACCTAAAAAGCACATGGAATTCATACTCATAACTCTTCCTCTTTTATCATTTTCAATTACAGATTGTAAAAGCATATTTTCCGGAGTTAAAACGGCGGTTAATCCGAATCCTGCTCCGAACATCAGAAAAATAAGTATAAATTCTGATTTTATTAATCCGATGGATATAAAACATAAACAGGCAAGAATTGTGCCTAAAAATATAATTTTCCTTAAATTAGCTGTGGTTGTCTTCATAGCAAGTAATAAAGAAGATAATAATGAACCGACACCTGTTGCACCTAATAAAAATCCCAGAACATCAGCCTTCTCTTTTAAAACATCCGCAGTATAAATTGGCATCAACATCGGATATATCATTATTAAGAAACAAAAAGAAGCTAAATACATAAGTAATGTAGAAATTTGAGGAGTTCTAAAACAATATAAAAATCCTTCTTTTAACCCTTCCAAAATGGTTTCATTTTGTATTTTTTCACTTTTGACATCATTTATAACCATCATTTTAACAAGTATTATACTTGGAACCAGACAAATGAAATTAATTAAAAAGCATACTCCTACTCCGCAATAAGCAATGATAATACCGCCTATTGCAGGTCCTAAAAGTCTTGCCAAATTAAAACAGGATGAATTTAATGAAATTGCATTGCCTAAATCTTTTTTATCGTCAACAAGACAAATAAAGGTTGATTGCCTTAACGGTCCGTCAATGGCGGCAATGCAATTTAAAAACATTCCTAATATTATAATATTCCATATCGCAATTAACCCCGTAAATGTAAGAATGGTCATTAATAATGCCTGAACGGCAAATAAAATTTGAACGGTCAAAAGTAGTTGATGCCTGTTAAATTTATCCGCAAGCACTCCTGCAAAAGGAGTTATTAAAAATAACGGAACGGCATTAAAAAACATAATTAAACCCATAACAAACGGGGATTTTGTAATATCATATACAAGCCAGCTTATTGCAATATTTTGAATCCAAATACCGATTTGAGAAACGGCAAGCCCCGGGAAAAACAGCCTGAAATTCCGATATTTAAAACCTCTAAACATTTCTTGTAATTTATTCATAGTAATTTTATATTAACTCAAAATAAAAAGTTATTGAATTATAAAAAAATATGATATTATTATCATATGAAAGGTACATATCCGAGAAATTATTTTTTAAACCCCAATATGGATAAAGAAAAATCCATAAAACAAATATGGGATGATATTGATGCATATAGCGGTGAATATTTTGAAGATGAAACCAATTTGCACGAAAAAATTGATTTTTTTATTCCTCTTCCGCCGTTGAAATATAAAGGCAAGTTTACAAAAGGTATAATGTTTTCACAAGGTTTGGAATACCTGTTAAAGCTATATCCGAATATAAAAGACATGTTCTTCTGCGGAGCTTATACAATGTGGTCAAGTTATTCTTGGTGTGATAAAGCCGATATATATCTCGCCTGCTATGAAAATAAAGAAAGAGAAGAATATCATAAAAATAAATATCCAAATAAAAAAAATATTATATTTATTCCTCTTCAAGATGCAGATTTCACAAATGAATACAAATTGGTTCCGCCTGAAGGAAATAAAAAAACAATTGATATAATAAGTGTTGCAACTCCCTTAGAAGTAAAAAATCTTCCGTTTTTGGCAAAGGCAATAAAAGTATATGTCGAAAAATACAATGTTATTCCTAAAGTTACATTCATTCTGGGCTCAAAATTAATAACAAAAGATGAAAACGGGAATATGGACTATTCTAAAATGGATGCTCGCCATAGAAAACAAATGGAACAGGTAGATGAAATTTTAGGCGACTTGAAAAAACATTTTGAATTTTTGCCTTGGGTTAATTATTCTGATATTCCTAAATATTATGCAGCTGCTAAGTGTTGTGTGTTGACATCTTTAATAGAAGGAAAAAATCGTTCGATTAATGAAGCTATGAGTTGTAATACTCCTGTTGTGGTATTCAAACAGCATAACCAATGGGCAAGAGGCGATTATCCCATATTCTTCGGAAACAGCGGTGAACTTGTTCCTGAATTTACTCCCGAATCCATGGCTGATACCTTCCATAAAATTATTAATAATCAAAATGATTATGAGCCAAGACTGAATTATTTAAAATATAACGGCAGAAAAAACTTTATTAATAATTTGGTAAGTTATATACCTTATTATAAAGAAAATATTCCGGATTATGATAAAATGCCTTTTCATGATAATCCCTGGGTGGATTTCGTATGTCAAGATAATTATCAAATTGGCTTTTTGGATTTCTTATACTCTAAAAAAGCCCAAATATCTCATGTGAGAGGATTAAAAACAATAGATCAGCTTGTTAAATACTATAGTGCAAGATTTAAATAAAATTTGCGACCCCGAATTATATATTCTGTGTCTTGACTTGTTTACAGTTTAATAAATCAATTAATTTTGATTTCAAAAGTTTTTTTCGCATTTCCAGAAATTCTTCAACATTAGACAATTCTAAACTTATATTTTCAGGAATTAAATGGTTATTCAAGAATTGTTTTTTATCTCGTTCCTTGCATTCTTCTTCTACCCATATATCAAGCGGTTTACTGTTCTTTGATTTATTTTCATTACTGTCTAACATTTGTAAATTTATAATTGAATTATATATTTTAAAAGGAATTTTACTTTTTAACTCATCTGATAATTTGTCATAAAGAGTTTCGGCATATAAATGATCTTTATGAAAATTATTATTTTTATAATCCAAATTCGGATATAAAATTGATAATATAGAAAATGCGTAACGATCATCTTTTTGCGTTAAAAGAATTTCATCAATTGATTCTTCATCAACTCCGCCAAGATTCTTGATATTTTTATTAATTTCATTGCCATTAAAAACATAATTATCATTTATATATTTCAGATTTATGTCATCTGTAAAAACTTTTCTTGTTTGCTGTAATGTTGAATCGGAAGTTGAACCAAAAGTTCTTCTTATAATAGATGACAGCAACCATTGTTTTATCAATTGTCGTTCGTCATTATATTGTACCAAGCTGCTATAATCTTGATAAATATTTTTATGAAATAAATAATATAAAATAGGTAAAGTTGCATTGTTTGAAGTTAGTGTTTGAGAAGTTAATCCGAATGTTTTCATTAAATCATAAACGGATAATATACAACTTTCTATTTTATCCCAATTATTTTCAAGGTTTAAACAAAAATCTTTTGTAAAACTGCTGATTTCCGTCTTTACTGAACGATGAAATAAATACAGAAAACTTTTTACTATATAATTGATATCTATTGAAAATCCTTTTTGTTCTACTGATTGAAGCAGTTCTTTTATTTTTGTTTTTGCATCTTGTTTTTCCCAGTTTGAAACAATTAAAGAAAATACAATTTCTGAAAAGTCTAAAGGTGTTCCGCCGGAATTTATCCTTGTAAAAATTTTTACAGCTTTGTCAGGATTTTGTTCATCTTCTTCATAATAAGTAATAGTTGGATTTGTATATATAGTATACTTTAGTTTATTTATTATCCGTTTTTGATCCTTTGTAAGATTTTGGTCTGCAAAATAATCACCGGCATCATCACCGCTATTATTATAATCAACAATTTTACTGACTTTAAACCATTTATTATTATCAGAATCTATATAAAAATCATTTTGATTTGTTTCCGAATCTTTTTTGAATTCAAAGAAGTATTCGCAATCATCATCAATTCCGCCTGTTTTCGATATATTTAAATACATTCTTCTTGTCGGAAAGGAATTTTCAGTATATTCCCATGTTTTTCTGGGTTCGTGATAAGAATATGTGCCATATAAACCTATTCGCATTGCAGTCAATCTTTGCTGTCCGTCTAAGACTGCATGAAAGTCATTTGAACCGGATGCTTGCTCAAATAATTGATTTATTATTTGTTTATTAGCTGCATTTAATATAAAAGAATTAATAAATTTATAAAATTTCCATTTTGTTTTTGTTTCTCCTTTTACTTTCCAAAAAAGCATAGAACTTGTCGGATAATTTTTCATTAAAGAATCAAATAATATTTCTATTTGTTTTGTTGACCAAACAAAATCTCGTTGAAAAGCAGGTAATAAATATTCATTATTGTCAATATGCTTCATCGCTAAGTCAATAGTAATAGGTGGCTGGAAATTTGACATGTTAGTGCTCCTTAATAATTTTTATTATACCTAAAACAGGGATGAATATGTTTATTGCGATTTTTAAATATTATTAAAACAATCTGGTTGTTAAATGCAGTTTTTATACCAAACTTTTCTTGAATAATGTATAAAAATAAAAAACGCGCCCAGAGACTCTGCCGAGTGAAACGATTGAGTATCGTTTCACGAGAGGTAAGAATGCCAAAAGACACTTAGTTTGATTATTTGAATCACTTAGTTTGAATATTAGGTTTTAGGTGCAGATATAAAAATATCTCAATTCGTCAAAATTTGTCGCATGGGTTATTTATAATTTTTTATGTAGATTAAAGGAGAAAATTATGAACAAAACTCAAAACAAGGCGCGAAGCGACGCAAAAGATATTATCAAAAATGCTCAAATTGAAGCGCAAAATATTGTAAATCTTGCTATAAAAAAGGCAAAACAAATATTGAATGAAAATTCAATTTTAGATGAAATGCGCGCCCATGCCGAATCAATAGAAGAACAAACCAGAAAAAACTGCTTAAAAATTAGAGAAGAAAATTCTTTAATTCATTCAATTTATACTTATAAAGAAACTCAATTTATCGGCTCAAACCGTTGGATTGTACATAATATGGCAAGTGATAAATATGGTCTTTTGAATGAAAAAGGTGATTTCGTTGTCCCTTGTGAATATGATTATATGTATTATTGCACTCAAGATTTTCTGGAAGGGAAACAAGAATGTATTATAGTAATTACTGACAAATATGGAATTTCCGAGGGTGAAACTTGGCACAATTGTTTAAGCAAAAGAGGGCTTATGGATTTAAACGGGAAGTTTATAATTAAACCAAAATATGCGGATTATTTTTATTTTAAAGAAGGCTTAGCCTGTGTTTGCTTAATGGACGAATCTCGACCTTATGGAGCTAAATATGGTTATATTGACGAAAATGATAATACAGTAATTCCTTTTAAATATGACCACGCACTAAATTTTGAAAACGGCAAAGCTCGAGTGCTATTAAACAGTGAAGAATTTTTTATTAACAAAAACGGTGACAGAATAAGTAAAAAACTTAAAAGAGAAATTATATAAATGAAAAAAATAATTTTTGCCTTGATATTAATAATAGTTTTAATTATTTTATTCTATCCGTATTCGCTAAAGAAAAATTATAAAAAGGTGCTTGACTATTGCACACTTCAAAACCCCTCAGCAAGAGGGGAATTTGTTGGTTGTATGGAAGATTATTTAATACAAAATAAGAAAAACTATGAGAAATATAGAAAAATAAAAAATTTCTGCGATTTTTTATATGATAGTGAATACGATAAAGAACAATGTGTAGAAAGAATTATGTTTACTAACTATTAAATTTATGAACTTCTCTATGAATACATGCCGGTAAATAAATCATATTATCTATTCTATTATCACCTTTTTGGCAGATATGATGCAATTGTAATTCACAATCAGGATATATTCTTTGTATTTCGTGATATTCTTCTTTTAGCCATGTGGTTTTTTTCATAAAATATAAATAAACAGGTTGCTCTGTAACATAGGATGTAAGTTTCCAGTTCCATTTTTCATCTTGGCATTGGGGAATAATTTTATTTGGTTTCTTTTCGTTTCCTATTGCTATTCTTCCCAAGTTGCTCACCCAATAGTAATCATCCGAATTTCCTACCGACCATGAAAGTTTTTCAAATATTTCTTTCTCATCTTTTGGCAAATCAAGGCACGTATCGTAGTGCATGTCCTCAAATTCTTTTTCGAGTTCTTTATCTTTATCAAAGCATTTCTCTAATTTTTCAATCAACTTATCTTTCTTTTTAGCTTTTAAAAGTTCTTTAATTTCTTTTTTTTCTTCTTTTAACGTCATCTCAATTATCCTTTTTTATACTATTATACATATTTTCAACCGTTTTTATATATTCATCTTTTAAGCTTTTTGGGCTTATTATTTTTACGGTTTCCCTCCATTTTAAAAGTTCCGTTATAATTTCATAGCTTCCGCTTGCTCTAAGACTAACTTGAATATTCCCGTTTTCAAGAGGTGTAATTTTTTGGCTTTTGTGGAAATGATACTCCAATACATCATCCCTAGCGCTTTTATCAAATTCCAAAACCACATTCATCACCTCGTCTTGATAAACCCCAAAAGACTCATCCGCAAACTCTTGGATATTAAAATTCTCATCTTTTTCAAAATAGTTATCGGTCAATTCAATTTTTTTTAATTTTGAAATTCGATATATCCAAATATCATCAGCAAAAGAATTGTATGCCACAAGATAAATTCTCTCGCCATAAATTACCCCGTAAGGATTAATGAGATATTTTTTATTAATCCGAATTTGCTTTTGAGATAAAATCGCTTCATTAATTGTAGTTAAAATATCAATTGATATATTTTCTCTAAAACCGATATGAGCGCAGTAAGCTTGATTTAAAAGCAATTCATTGACATCATTTTTTGAATATTTATCAGGATTTATTGCTTTTATTTTTTCTATAATTGCGCTCAATTCTTTATTTTTAGCACTCGATTTCTCACAATTTTTATAGTGTTCAAGAAGCGCAAAATCATCCGAATTAAACTTAATTAAAGAATTTAAACTCCCTTTTTTCAGTCTTCTTCGTTTTTTGTTATCGGTTTTATTTTGAACCGTTTCAATATAGGGGCCATATTTTTCAACAATTGCACTCATCATGCGCTCTGCCGTTCTTTTGGAACATTCAAAATGCGAAGCAATATCGGATGTTGTAAGCCCCTTGTAGCTGTTTTGAAGCATTATAATCA
>CANQJT010000014.1 GCA_947624325.1 Candidatus Gastranaerophilales bacterium | reverse complement strand
TGCCCGATTAAAGGAATCATAACCCAAGGTTGAACGTTGTGTCCTTCTTTTTTAAGGTCACAGCATGCTTCAAAGATAGCTCTTACCTGCATTTCGTTAATTTCAGGATATGTTAAACCGAGTCTGCATCCACGTAAACCCATCATCGGGTTAGATTCTGATAATCCTTCTACTACGTGCAAGAGGTCTTCTTTTTCTTTTGCGTCTTTACCCAGAGCCTTTAATGTTGCAACTTCTGCTATTAAAGATTCTTTATCAGGCAAAAATTCATGTAACGGTGGGTCTAAAAGTCTTACCGTTAAAGGTTTATCACCTAATGCTTTAAACATTGCATAAAAGTCTGAATACTGCATAGGAAGAAGTTTATCCAATGCTTCTTTTCTTGCCTCAGGAGTTCCTGCTATAATCATTTTTTGAACCCAAGGAAGTCTATCGGGGTCCATAAACATATGTTCCGTTCTGCAAAGTCCGACACCTTCAGCACCGAATTTTAAAGCATTTTCAATATCTTTTGGTGTATCTGCGTTAGCTTCAACGTGTAATTTTTTAATTTCGTTTACCCAAGTAAAGAACTTGTTCCAGTTATCATCAATTTGAGCTTCAACAAGTTTAACGGCGCCTGCCATAACAATACCCTTACCGCCATCTAAAGAGATGATATCATTTTTATGGTAAACTGTTCCATCCGCACCCGTTAATGTTTCATTAGTTAAATCAATTTTAATATCTTCACAACCTGAAACGCAGGGTTTACCCATACCTTTAGCAACAACAGCTGCGTGTGATGTAGCACCGCCTCTTAATGTTAATACACCTTGAGAAACAGCCATACCATGGATATCATCAGGGCATGTTTCAATTCTTACAAGAATAACCTTTTCGCCTGCTTCACCTCTTTGAGCGGCTTCTTCCGTATCAAATACGATTTTACCGACGGCAGCTCCCGGGGATGCATTTACACCCGTTGAAATCTTTTTAGCTTCTTCCATTGCTTTTGTATCAAAGCAAGGTAATAAAATTTGATTTACGCTATACGGGTCAACTAATTGTATTGCTCTTTCTTTTGTTATTATGCCTTCTTCATGCATTTCAACGGCAATTCTGACGGCAGCAGCTGCTGTTCTTTTTCCGTTTCTTGTTTGAAGAATATATAATTTACCTCTTTCAATCGTAAATTCCATATCCTGAACATCTTTATAACCGAGTTCAAGCTTTTTAGCTATATCTACATATTGTCTGTATAAGTCAGGCATTTCTGTTTCAAGCATAGCAATCGGTTTAGGTGTTCTGATACCTGCAACAACGTCTTCACCTTGTGCATTTGTTAAATATTCACCGTAGAATTTATTTTCGCCTGTTGCCGGGTTTCTTGTAAATGAAACACCTGTAGCACAATCATCGCCCATATTTCCGAATACCATTGTTTGAACATTTACGGCTGTTCCGTAGTTATGGTCAATTTTGTTCATATTCCTATATGCAACGGCTCTTGGGATATTCCAAGAACGGAAAACTGCTTCAATAGCTTCCTGTAACTGTACATAAGGGTCTTGAGGAAATTCTTTCCCCGTAACTTCTTTAATAACATTTTTATATATAGGAATTAAAGATTTCCAGCCGTCAGCCGAAATTTCGGTATCTGATTTAACACCTTCACGAGCTTTTACTTTTTCTACTTCGGATTCAAAATATTTTTGTCTGTCCATTTCCCATGCAACGGAACCGAACATAGTTAAAAATCTTCTGTAACTGTCGTAGCAAAATCTGGGGTTATTTGTTAATTTAACCATTGCTTCAACTGTTTCATCGTTTAAACCTAAGTTTAAAATGGTTTCCATCATACCGGGCATTGAAATTCTTGCGCCTGAACGAACTGAAACCAATAAAGGATTAGTTTTATCACCAAACTTTTTACCAGCTTGCTGTTCAACGATTTTTAATTTTTCTTTAACGTCATCCATTAAACCTTGAGGCATTTTGTTGCCGTTATTGATATATTCCATACATGTTTCGGTTGTTATAGTTAATCCCGGAGGAACAGGCAAACCTAAATTTGTCATTTCTGCTAAATTTGCGCCTTTCCCGCCTAAGAGATTTCTCATGGAAGCATTACCTTCCTTGAACAACCATACTCTCTTCTCTGTCATTCTTTTCTCCTTATTTGAACATTTTCTATTCACTAAATAATAATTACATAAACATAAATTGAACTCAAACTAAAAACTTCCGCCGAGTAAATAATACTCACTGCAATATAAACCGCTCCCTATAGGCGAACAATTTGCCTTTAATCTTGAATGAGTTCTGCCTTCGCCTAATGCCGTTATGTTGTTTTTAAATATACTCAAAAAGAATATATCCTGACCTATTCTGTTTGGTTTATTTTTGCCGTTTATATCAACAAATAAAAAATATAACGGCTGTTTATCAGAAATTATTTCCGATTGATTTTTTTTAAATGATACTAATATTCCGTTTTTTGTTTCATAAAAATCAGTAAAGTAAAACTGCCAATTCTTTTTTACGGAGCTTCCGTTCATTTTACGGTATCCGTACCTTTTTAAATTAATTTTTTCAGAACTCTTTAAATTAAGATAAGGAACAATTTTATTCCAAACCTCTGATAAATCTTGTTCATTATCGGAAAAAATACTGCCTTCATGTAAATTAACCAGTTCAAAAGAATATTTTAATTCATTATAAACAGTCTGCCAAGTTGCAATTCTTTGCGCCTGCTCTAAGTTTATCAATTTAAACGGAACTACAATAAGAATAATAAGTATAACTATAGATACAGGAGCAAAAATATTAAAAAGACTGAAAGAAAGCTTTTTCACCTTGAAAGATCCATCCTTCTTTTTTCTTTTATTAATTCATCATAAATCCATTCCGGAATAAAGTTTTTACCCATGATGATATTGCCGTTATTGGGATTAGGTGCATGAAAATCAGAACCGCCCGTAATAATAAGTCCGTATTTTTCCGCTAAAGTTGAGAAATACTCTATTATCGCAGGTGAATGTTTTCTGTGATAAGCTTCAAGTCCTCTTAAACCAAAATTCATCATTTCTTTTGTCAATTGGTCTGCAATATCAACATCATAAGGATGAGCAAAAACAGGAATACCGCCTGCATCATAAATGATTTCTACTGCATCAAACGGTGTTACTGTTTTTCTTTGAACATATACGTTAGAATCATCGTTGATATATTTATTATAAGCTTCAATAACACTTGAAGTACCTCCGGCATTAGTTATAGCCTTTGCAATATGCGGTCTGCCTATACTTCCGCCTTCTGCTACCTGTTTAAGTAAACTTTCAAGTGTAATTTTAATACCTGCTTTTTTTGCAAGCAGAGTTATAATTTCCTTAGTCTGCTTTATACGAGCCTGTTGTTGTGATTTAATAAGCTTTTGAAAATCACTGTTATTTAAGTCCATAAAATATCCCAAAATATGAACTTCATACCCTTTATAAATAGTGTTGATTTCAACACCGGGTATAATTTCCAGCGGTTTGTCTTTAGCATATTCCTTGGCAATGCCATGCGAAAGCACATTATCGTGATCAGTAATGGCGATTACTTCAAGTCCGGCATCTATTGCGGTGTCGACAATTTTCTCAGGTGAAAATGCGCCATCGGAATACGATGTGTGGATATGTAAATCAACTTTCACTTCCTTATCCTTTCATAATAATCTTTTCCTCACTAATAATTACTTTCTCATTAATTCTTTCTATACTTTCGGCTTTGCCTGTCAAAGTATTAACGGTTACAATAACACCGTTAATTTGGCTTTCTCCCGAGTCAGCTACATCTAACCTATCCGGGATGGCTGTTATTAACCTGTTTACGGAAGCTTCATAATCCATGCCGATTACTCCGTTTGCATCTCCGCAAAATCCTGCATCAGTTATATATGCACATTGGTTATTTAATATTGTTTCATCTGCGGTAAGTACATGGGTGTGAGTCCCAAATATTGCACTAACTCCCTTTTCAGCATAATATTTAGCCATACAGATTTTCTCCGCAGTAGCTTCCGCATGAATATCAATTATTATAACGGGTGTTTCTTTTTTTATTTCTTCAATAGCTTCATCTAACAATTTCCAGGGGGACTCAAATAAGTTCATAAAAGTTCTGCCGAGAACATTTATAACCCCGACTTTTCCCGATACCGTTTCAAATACTTTATATCCAATGCCCTTTGTACCTTCGGGGTAATTTATAGGTCTGATTAATTTATCAGCCTCATCTATATAATTAAATATCTCCCGTTTATCCCAAATATGATTGCCTGATGTAAAACAATCAATTCCGTAAGACAGCAGTTCATTATAGTTTTTTTGCGTAAGTCCGAATCCGTGCGAAGCATTTTCAACATTAGCAATTATGAAATCAGGTTTATCTGCTCCTAAAGCAGAAATGTATTTTTGCACGGCAATCCTGCCGGGTTTGCCGACTATATCGCCTAAAAACAATATTTTAATTATGTCTGAATGCATATTCTTATCCGATTTAATACACTTATAATGTATTTATCATTTAGCAATTTCGGTTGTTCTGATTTCTCTTACAACCGTTACTCTTATTTGACCCGGATAATCAAGTTCTTCTTCTATTCTCTTTGCAATATCTCTTGCTAATCTGGTGCTTGCTAAATCATCAAACTTATCAGGCTGAACAATAACTCTGATTTCTCTTCCTGCCTGAACAGCAAATGATTGCTTAATTCCTTCATAGCTTAATGCGATTTCTTCAAGTTTTTGAAGTCGTTTAATGTAAATTTCAAGTGTATCTCTTCTTGAACCGGGTCTGCCTGCAGATACAGCATCTGCCAATTTAACAAGTACAGCTTCTATTGTATTAGCCGTTACATCGTCATGGTGTGCTTCAATTGCATGGATTATTTCTTCTTTTTCGCCGTATTTTCTTGCAAGTTCAACACCAAGTTCAATATGTGTACCTTCTTGTGTTTGGTCTACAGCTTTCCCGATATCATGCAATAATCCTGCTCTTTTCGCAATCTTTACATTTGCTCCGATTTCTGCAGCTATCATGCCTGCTATATGACCAACTTCCAAAGAATGTAACAATACATTTTGTCCGTAACTTGTTCTGTAGTATAATCTTCCGAGTGTTTTAATTAACTCTTTATTCAGGTTCATTATGCCCATTTCCATTGCGGCATTTTCACCTTCCTGTTTGATTTTTTGTTCTATTTCAACTCTTGCTTTTTCAACCATTTCCTCAATACGAACAGGGTGAATACGACCGTCCGCAACAAGTTTTTCAAGTGCAAGCTTTGCTATCTCTCTTCTTACAGGGTCAAAACAAGATAATACAACAGCTTCAGGTGTATCATCTATAATTAAGTCAACACCTGTCAGTGTTTCTAATGTCCTGATGTTTCTTCCTTCACGACCGATTATTCTTCCCTTCATCTCATCAGAAGGCAAGCTAACCGATGATACAGTTGTTTCTACAACTTGGTCTATAACACATCTTTGCATTACACTTGTAAGAATTTCTTTTGCTTTCTCGTTTGAAACTTCTTTAATATGATTTTCATTTTCTCTTATCAGATTATTAGCTTCCTGTTGTAAATCTAATTTTAATTGTTCTAACAGCAGATTTTTAGCTTCTTCTATAGATAAACCTGATATTCTTTCAAGTTCCTGCATTTGTTTTTGAACCAGTTCAGCAAGATAATCTTCTTTATCCATTAATTCATCGGATTTTTTCTGAAGTTCTGCCTCTTTAACCGAAACTTCCTGAAGTTTATCTTCAAGCATTTCTTCTTTTTTGACAAGTTTAGATTCTAATCTTGATAACTCTTGCCTACGTTCTTTTGTTTCTTCCTGAAACTTTTCTATGTCCTTTTGTACGGATTCTTTTGCAGCTATCATTGCTTCCTTTTTATATAAACTGCTTTTTTCATCCATCTCGGCAATTATATTTTCTTTTTCACGTTTTTCCCTTTTTGAATCACGCCATAGAAGAAAACAAGCAAATGCCAATACGACAAAAAGTACAATTAAAGTATTAAAATCAATAGAAATTGTCCTATACCTCGTTCTTTCCTATGCATTTATTATTAAAATGCAATACTTATAGTATTTTCGCTATTTTTTATATCATATACATAAATATAATTACTTTATTACTTATAGTAGTAATTCTACCATACTATCCGTGTATTTAACAACTCTTTTATTATTTTAAATTTATTTTTATTAAAATTTCATTTAAGACTTTACATAAAATCTTTTTTATATTATATTACTCAATGAACAAGCCTTGGTGGCGGAAGTGGTAGACGCGTTGGACTTAAAATCCAATTGGGCTCACCCCCAGTGCCGGTTCAAGTCCGGCTCAAGGTATTTTTACACCTCTCATATAGAGGTGTTTTTTATTCTTACCGAAAATTAAATAAAGTTTTATACAACGGATTTTCGGATAACGAAGTCAAAACTCTTGAATACCTTTTGGAAAAAATGCTTAAAAATTTGTTAAATCAATAAAAGGAGAACATCATGAATTACAAAACAATTGAAATAGGAAAAATTAATGAAATCGGGAAAAATTATGAAAACGGCAAAGCCTTTTTACAAGGTAAACTCGATTTAACAAGCTGTGAAATTTCTGTTAACAATATGCCAAAAGGAGTAAAATTACCTTTTAATCATAAACATAAACAAAATGAAGAAGTTTATATTTTCTTAAAAGGCGAAGGGATAATGACTCTTGACGGTCAAAATGTTGATTTTAAAGAAGGAACTTGTATAAAGGTTCTGCCTAATTCCGTAAGGACAATGGAAGCTAAAGAGGATGTTGAATATATTTGTGTACAGGCTAAAGCAAATTCACTTGAACAATTTGGATTTGGCGACGGAGAACTTTGTTAATTATGAGTAATTCCGATTTAAAAGAAAAAATGAAAAAATTTGAAATTATGATAAATACTGCTGATGATAAATTAGCGCAGGAACTTATTTCTTCGGATGCAAGTTTTTATACACCTGCATCCCCCGAGCCTTTATATGGCGGAAAGGGTTATTTATCCGTTGTTCATTGGATGAGAACAGGGTTTAGTGATGTTCAATGGCATATAGAAGAAATGGTTGAAGAAAATAATAAAGTTGCAGTCCGCTGGATTTTAACGGGTACTCATGACGGCGAATTTTTAGGAGTAAAGCCGACAGGCATAAAAATAAAGACTACCGTTATGAATATGTACTATTTTAATAATGACGGCAAAATTACTAATGATATCGCAGCAGAAGGCATGATAGGTATTTTAAGACCTCTTGGTTTAAGTAAATAAATATTTTAATAATGTTTATATAAATTTTCAACCTTGCTGAATTTTATAGGAATTAAGCCCAAAAAACCTCCTAAAATCCAGACTGCAATAAATCCGCAGAAGGTAAAAAGGAATATTAAAAATCCTAAGATTTTTCCCTCTTCTAATTGTTTTGTTAAATTATATGCCTCTATAACGAGTATTAATAATGCAATTAAAGGCAAAATTAAAAGAGGATAAGGATTGATTTTCAAAAATATTAGAAAGCACCACAAAAACAAAAATAAAACAAATCCGTACATTGGCATTAATCCCAGTAAGATTTGTTTAAAAGGCTTTACGGTTTTACCCTGACGAAACATATCTGCATAATAATAGCTCATACAATAAAGCTTTCTTAAAAACGGGTACATTGTACTTTCCCTATGAAAAACAGCTGTTTTGGGCGAAAATTTTATTTTATATCCCGCATTTTTATATCTTAAAGAAAACTCATTATCTTCCGCAAGATAAATATCCTCGTTCATGCCGTTTATATTTTCGTATGAAGCTTTTGTTAGGATAACATTTGCGGATGAAAATTCATTAACCTCCCGCTCTATTGCATTTTTATCATTTATTACGCACCAATTGCCGTGTGTAAATATTCGGCTGAACCTTACAATTCTCAGACATCTTTGAATAAAATTGTCTTTTGGCGGATTATATTGATTACCCGTTACGGCAGAATAATTTTCATCCTGTTCAAGTAAATTAATTGAATTTTCAAGCCACCCTTCACAAGGATATGCATCGGAATCTATAAGTGCTATATATTTTGTATCCGCATTTTTAACCCCCAAGTTCCTTTTTGCAGACATATTTTTGTTTTGTGATTTTAAAATTTTGACATTTTTATCGTAAGTTTTTTCGTTATCTTTATCAATGATAACAATGATTTTGACTTGTTTGTATAAATTTCTTATATTCAAAATACATTCATCCAGAATAAAATCCTGCTCTCGGGTTGGAATTATTATGGATATTAGATTTTCTGCCTCATTTATCTGCATTTTTTCTCCCGTATGTATTTTTTAAGAAAGAAAGTAACAGTTCAGGGTAATATCTTGGTGAAGATAATAAATTAATCAGCCAGCAAGGTTCAAAAGTACATGCACATTTTGATTTTATTATATTTTTTCTTGTTAATAATGCTTTTTCACTTCCCCATAATTTCATAAAATTATAATCATACTCTTTTAAATTAGCAATTGGGGTTTCTATTGTTTCACAAGGAGTTACATTCCCGTTATATCGTATTACTCCAAACAATCCGCCTGCCGAACACGGTGATATATACTTCCTATCCTTAAAAGATTTTAAAACATATTTCCACTGTACTTTATTTTTTGTATTCAATATTTTTTCGGTTAATGTTAAATCTTCAAATCCTTTAATTTTATAGCAGTCAAAATCATTTGTTCTTTGTTTTTCTATTTGCTCATAGACTTGCACCATTTTAGCTCTTGTTTTATCATCCGCATTATCGGCACATTTGCCTCTGACCATTGTGCAGTTTATATTTGCTATTTTTAAAACATCTCTCATATATAAATATGTTTCATAAGCACTGTCAACATTTTCAGGGGTCAGAGTAATTTGAAATGTTGCACTCATGTTTTTTGGAAAACTTTTGATAATTTTGTATGATTCATAAACTTTTAAATGTAAGTCTTTTAAGCCTCTGTATTCTGAATGCTTTTCACCTATAAAATCGTATGACATTAATACGGCAACAGGTATGTTTTTTTCTGAAATCCGAGTGCAGAATTTCTCAATCCTGTCAGGCATGCTTCCGTTTGTCGTTAATGATAAAGATGTAGCTGAAGAATTTTTATACCATATATCGGCTATTTCAAAAATATCCTCTCTTATAAACGGTTCACCGCCTGTTATTCCCACATTTCTTAAATATGGACCGGAGGTAGATGCAATTTTTTCTATATTTTCCAATGATAATTCATCTTCTGCTGTTTTGTAATTAACAAAACAATGCTCGCAATTTGCATTGCATCTTTCTGTTACAAAATGAATTAAATACATCGGGTATTGATGCTTAAAAATTGTGTTATTTAATTCTTTTAATATATTTTTATTATTATCCATTTTTATTACTTAATTATTATTTTACACTAATAAAAGTGCGAAATCACTGTTTTTCATTTTAAAAACCTCATTTCAATACTTGAGTTTAACTCTTGTTTGAATAGATTTTATATAAATAAATATCCCCGGGGAACTCTTTTTCGGTTTCTATATCTATTTTATTTCTTTTAATATTTTCTTTTTGATTTTTATTAATAGTTACCCATATATCAGAATTTTTAATAGTTGCGTGCGGGATTTGTTTATATTGTGAAATTCCTTTTATAACTTCTGCATTTAAATTTGTACCTGATATTTTATGATATGATTTGATAAATTTAGTCATATTTTGTTCATCAATTATTATTATATTTTTATTTGAATGTGAAATAATATATTCAACTAATTCTTTATACCCATTTCTTAATTCTATTGATAAAAAATAATTGTATAGATTAAAATAAGTTTCTTTAAAAATTAACAAGTGAGTATAAAAATATAGAATGGATAATACAGTATAAGATAATAATAAAATTATTATCTTGGTATATTTTTTATTATTAAAAATCGGAGTATATATAATATCCATAGGTTTTATCAGAATTAATATAAATGCCGGAAAAAGAAATAATTCAAGTCTTTGTACTAATGGATATAATTTTAGTAGTGATGCTGTATATAAAAATATTAAAGTTAATAAAATAATAAAAATATTTTTATTTTTTTCTTTAATATATAAAACAGTTCCTAAAAACATAAATAAAATGATTAATATTTTTAAGAACAATTTTAAAGGTCCAAATATATATATTAAATATTTTGAAACTATTTTTAAGAAATTCCCGTCAGAAAAAGACAAAAAATAGTTTTGATTTTCAAAACATTTCCAAAAATTATACATAGAAGTATAAGTATTTATATCACTTTTCCATAAATATAAACCGGTTAAAATAATACATATTAAAATACCAATATATTTAAGTATATGATTTCTTTCTTGAATATATTGTACCGTTATAATTGAAGGTATTATAAATATGGAAGGAAAAGAAAATAATACTGTTATAACGGATAATATAGATAATAAAGCAGCAGAAAGTATGACATGTTTATTGCAAAATTCTGGTAAGGATGTTTTTTCATTATATTTTGAATATATAAGTAGTAATATAATAAAAATTAATATATCAGATGAATAAGGTTTAAATTCGGCAGAATAATATAATAACATAGGATTTAAAGAAAAAAATAACATTCCGGTAATAATTGCCAGAGGATTTCTTAAATTCTTTTTTAATAATTTATAAGCAAAAAAAAGAATTAATATACTTGAACAAAAAGGAACAAACCTTAGACTTAATATATTAAAACCAAATATTTTAGTAGCAAGTAAACATAAAGAACAAAAAAGAGGAGGTGCTTTTTGTCCAAAAGAAAGTTCTGTAAATGTATCAAATATATTTCTATCTGCTAAAGCCGCACAAAGAGAAGCTTCATCGCCCCAAAACGGAATTTCCGTTAAGTATAATTTAGTTCTTATAAAAATCCCGATAAAAATAATAAATATTATTAAAGAATAAAAAATATATTTTTTATTTTTATTGAATTTTTCATATATAGCATTAATAAACATATAAAAATTATAATTATTATAATTTTAATTTACAAGGATATAATAAATTATTCTTTTTCAACCTTATCACTATCTTTAATATGTTTTGCAATAAGAGTTTTTAAAACTTTTGCACCGATATAAAGTCCTGTTCCTACTGCAATAACTACACCTGCACTGCTTAAAAATGATAAACCTATTGCACAAGTTAATGCTGCAGTTATTAAACCTATTTGAAATGTTGTAGATGCTTTATCTTTTAATTCTGATTCTCTTCTGGCGAGTTCTGTCGGGTCGGGTTTTGATTCTTTAACTAATATATCCTGCGTCATGTTATTCATTGCCGAAAATGTAGGTGCCTGTTTAGTTACATTTTGGGCAAATAACTGCGGTGATAATGCTTCCAGTTTTGCTACATTTCTTTTTACTTCAAATATATCTTTTGTAAGCTGTCTGTCTAAAACAACTCTGTCTTCACTTCTTCTGTCTTTTCCGCTTCTGCGCTCTACGGCTACAGGATAGTTATTCTGCCTTCTATCTTGCGATCTTTGATATTGCGGATATAATCTTGTTACTCTGTATAATTCCATTTTTACCTTCAATAATTATAAGTTTAAATATAATTTTTTTTGTTAATTTTTTATAATTAAGGCTTAGTTTTTTATCAATTTAAAAATGTCAGTATTTTTATATAATTATATTATATAGGTAAAATTATGAAAATTGTTAACAATATTCCTATAAATCATATCGGAAAAAATCTTGAAAAATCCGAGAAATCTGATAATTATCATTCTTATAAAGGGAATTTAATAAATCTTCCTTCTTTATATAGTGCCGGATTTTCTCAAATTAATCCTAATTTACCTATTGCTTATACAAAAATTGATGAAATTTCAATTCCGGGATTAAGTGAAAAAGCTTCCGTATTTAAGCTTGCCAACGGACAAAAAGTTGTTATTTTACCTAAAAAAGGTCCTACATTTATTAAGACAACTTTTAATGTCGGTTCAATGAATGAAACTGATGATATCAGAGGCATAAGTCATTTTATTGAACATAATCTTTTTAACGGAAGTAAAAACCTTGCACCCGGGGAATATGATAAACAGCTTTCTTTAATGGGCGGTTATACTAACGCATATACCAATTATAATGAAACTGCTTATTATCTTCAACTTCAACTGCTTGACGATAATTCGCTTGAAAAAGCAATTATGCTAAATGCTAATCAAACACAGTTTCCGACCTTCCCTGTTGAACAGCTCGAAAAAGAAAAAGAACCTGTTAAATCCGAAATAGATATGTATAAAGATGATATCGGCGATATTGCTTCCCAAATTGTTTTAAAAAACTTATTCGGTATTAAATCTAATGCTGCAAATTATATACTGGGTACAAAACAAAATATTGATAATTTAACTAAAGAAAAAGTTTTTGATTATTATAATACTTGGTATACACCCGATAATGCCGTTACGGTTATTACCGGCGATGTGGATGTTGACGAAACAATTAATCTGGTTGCAAAATACTATAATAAAAAACCTGACTATTCCAAAATCAATCAAAGATATTATGAACCTGTTCATTATAATAATAAACCCATAAGAGAAGATTTTATTCAAAAAGGTTCGCAGTCTTCTAATATTTCTTTAGGATTTGCTATTCCTGAAGGTACATCGGATAAAGAACTTTGCGCAGTTGAATTTCTTGAAAGTCTTATTAATGCTTCCAATTCAAGACTTTCTAAAAGGTTAAGAGATTTAGGACTGTATTCTGCATTTTCCAACCAAGCTTTACAAAATAAAAAAGACAGTGCTCAATTTGTTTATACTTCAATATATTTGCCGGATGAAAAAATTGATGAAGTTTTAAAAATTTTATATGAAGAACTTTATTATTATGCTAATAATCCGCCTTCTATTGAAGAATTTAATGTTATAAAAAATAATCAATTAAAAGCATTACAAAATACAGGTGAATTATCCGGAGATATTAATAATCTTCTTTCCGATATTGTTAAAAATGATGATAATCACAAAATTCAAAAAAGAATTGAATATATTAATTCATTAACCCCCTCAGATATTCAAGCAGCTGCTAAAAAATTCTTTGATTTAAATAAAATATCAATAGCTGTCGGACATAAAGAAAATTCTCAAATACAAAACGGACAGAAAAATAATATTTCCTTCGGAAAATCAAATCCTTCAGATAATATTTATAAAAATATATCGGGAATAAAACAATTTAAACTGCCTAATAATATTGAAACAGCTATAGTCCCTGCTGTATCAACAGGCAGAGCTTCGTTTATGATGGATATTCAAACAGATTTATTAAAAACAGTTTCAAAACCTGCTTTAAGTATTTTAAATGAAATTCTTAATAGAGGAAGTATGAGTAATAATGGTGATAATTTTCAAAATACTCTTAACTCAAAAGATATTATATTGTTTTTTGATGCAGGTCCTTCGGGAATATCTGCCGCAGGAAGTTTTTATGACGGTAATACTTCTGATGCAATTTCGATTATGAAAGATGTAATAAATAATCCTTTATTTACCGAAGAGGCTTTCCAAAATGCTAAACAAATTGTAAAAGATAATCTTCAAACACAAAATAAATCTGCAAATGATAAATTACTAAGAACATTATTCCCTGATACTAATATATATAAAAGTACTCAAGAACAGCTTGAAGAACTTGATAAATTAACTTTAAATGATATTAAAAATTTATATTATTATATTTTGCAAAATGCTCAGTGTGAGGTTACTTGTACTGCACCTACAGTTAAAAATCCTTATTTGACTGATATTATAAATAACGGTTTATCTCAAGGTATGCCGTATTTTCAGCCCGTACAAATTAATAGAGAATATAATACTCAAACCTATAGACCCGTAACACAGCCTTTATTATTAACAGATACTAATGAATCAAATCAGGCAGATATATCTCAGGCATATACATTTAAATTTACCGGAAATATTCAGGATGAAGCAAAAATTATGCTGCTTAATAATATATTGGGCGGAGGTATGAGCTCAAGATTATTTACTGATTTAAGAGGCAGCGAAAAATTGGCATACAGTGTTCATTCTTCTTTCTGTAATAAAAATGATACCGGCTTGATTATGCTTGATATTTTAACTTCAACAGATTCGGGTTATGAAAAAGATACCCCTGAAAATGCTAAGAAAGCAATAGACGGATTTAAACGAAATGTTGATAAATTAAAAACCGAACCGGTCTCGGAAGAAGAACTTAAAAAAGCCAAAAACAGCATTAAAACCGATATACTTAATCAAATGGAAAAAAATTCATATTTCACGGAACAATTACATGAATTTAGAAATTCTCCATACGATTTTAACCATTTGCAATTACTTTTTAATGAAATTGATAAAGTTACTATTGCAGATATTACGGAAACGGCAAAATATGTTTTTTCAAACAGCCCTGTTACTTCAATAGTAGGAAGTAAAAAAACAATTGATTATTTAAATACTAAATAATTGAGCAATAAAAAAAGCGAGCATGCCCGCTTTTTTATTTTTTAATTTTGTTATTTCTTTAAGAAATCAGGAATATCAAGAATGTTATTTGCAAATTCCGTTGCAGCCTTTGAAACTTTAGGTGCATCGGGGTTAAATCCTGAACCGCTGAATAAATCTAAAGCACCGAGAGATTTATCTTCCTGTTCTTCTTTATTAAATTTATCTACTTCGTTATTTTTTAAATCAAAACCGGTAGCAATAACTGTGATTTGGATTTCTCCTTGAATTCTGTCATCAATAACGGAACCGAAGTGGATAATAGCATCCTGAGAAGCTTCTTCCTGAATAAGTTTAGCGGCATCGGCAACTTCGAACATAGTCATATCAGGTCCGCCGGTTACATTCATAATAATACCGGATGCACCTTTAATAGATGTTTCTAACAGAGGTGAGTTAATAGCTGCTTTAGCTGCTTCTAAGGCTCTGCCTTCGCCTGTACCTCTTCCTATACCCATTAATGCTGAACCTGATGATTCCATTACACTTCTTACATCAGCAAAGTCTACATTAATTAAGCCTGATACCGTAATTATATCAGATATACCTTGAACACCTCTTAAAAGAACTTCATCAACAACTTCAAAAGATTCTCTAAATGTTGTTCTTCTGTCTATAACTTCAAGTAATTTATCATTAGGAATAACAATAAGCGCATCAACTGTTTCTTTTAATTTTTCAAGACCTTGAAGAGCTTGATTCATTCTTCTTTGACCTTCAAAGCTAAATGGTTTTGTAACAACACCAACAGTTAAAGCACCTAATTCTTTAGCAATTCTTGCAACAACGGGAGCTGCACCTGTTCCGGTTCCTCCGCCCATGCCTGCGGTTACAAATACCATATCTGCTTTACCTATTGCGTTTACGATTTCATCTCTTGTTTCTTCAGCAGATTTTTCACCTTTTTCAGGATTTCCGCCTGCGCCCAGTCCGTTTGTAAGCTTTCCGCCAATTCTGATTTTATTTTCGGCAGAAGATTTTTCTAATGCTTGTAAATCCGTATTAAGAACCCAAAAATCCACACCTGATAATCCTGCTTTTATCATGCGGTTTACGGCATTACCTCCGCCTCCGCCTACTCCTATTACTTTTATATCAGCAGGTATTACATTTGATTCATTTGTTGTTGAATTACTACTATTGTTTTCTCTTTTGCCAAAAATATCCGGAACAAAATTTTCCACTTATGCGCCCTCTTTTTTTTCTATTACTTTTTTCATATCCCGATTTACCCATATATTACATGGTTTTCATCGTATATTAACATAGTATTTTAAAATATTTAATTAGTAAAGAAAAAATGCGAAAAAATTTAATATATGTTTATTTTTGTTAATTATAGGCTCTTATTTGCCTTCCCTATTATATTTGCGGCTGTCGTTAGATTTTTGGCAATATCTGTATACAGGTTTGTTTCTTCTCCGAAAGGGACTTTTGTATTTAACATCTCATCTACATTTTGATTAATGTCTGTAAGCTCTTCCACGGTTTTTTTTATTTTTTTTGTTTTATTTTTCAATATAAAATAATTTATAACAGGAGTTATACTTATTATATGAAAAATTCCGTGTTTTAATTTTTCGGATAAATTTTTTTCCTTAGAGATTATAAAAAAATTTTCTTTTTCAACTTCTTTATTGTCATCTTCCTGCGGTTCATCTGGAAGATAATCTGTATCATATGTATTTAACCGCTTATTTTTTCTTCTCTTTTTTGCAGGTTTGTTTATTGGTTCGGTTACGGATTTTTTTCCAAATTCGGCTGCAAAAATATTTCCGTTTAATATACGGTTATCTTCATCGATTGCCATATTAATTGTGTTGCCTGTATTTTTTGTGTAGAAATTTACAGGTTGATTTATACTGTTTGATGAAATTTCCATTATACATTTTTTCCCATAATTACATTATAAATTAGAGGAAAGTTTTTTTTACCGTTTAAACATATGATTTAATCTCGGGATATTTTTCACTAAGCATGTTTATTTCATCAGAAGTAAGATTTATATCATTTATGGATTTAACCATATTAAGGTAATATTCCTGCTTAAATTCATCTTTTATCATGCTGTAATAATAAAAGAGATTATGTATTTTATAAAAAAGAAAATCATTCCTTAAAGCGGTATATGTACCGGTTCTTTTCATTAAATCTTCTACGATATTAAAAATTTCAATGTGGTCAATAAGCCTTCTGTTATTATCAGATAATACCGACCCTTCTCTGTTAAACCTGTAAACATATAATTTTTCACGAATAAAAAACATTTTTTCCGCAGTAAGTAAAGTACCGAAAATTACACTGTGATCCTCAAAATCAAGACCTTCCGTAAACCAGATTTGATTTTTATCAAATAATTCTTTTGTATAAAGCTTATTCCAAACGCACATTGGGTATTTAAACGGTGATAAATCCCTCCAGTTAAATATTCTGTCATCAATCATATCTTTAAAATTATCATCGACAAAATAAGGGAAAGGTCTGTTTATTCCGTTTTTTTCATCATATCCATCCGGCATACACATTGCTATATCAAGATTCTTTTCTTTTAAAAGAGTATATAATCTTTCATACATTATAGGTTTAACCCAATCGTCAGGGTCTACAAATCCTATACATTCCCCCGTAGCAAGCTTTAACCCGTCATTTCTGGCTGCTCCCGTACCTTTATTTTCTTTATGGATTACTTTTATCCTGCTGTCTTTATTTTTATATTCTTCTAATATTTCATAGCTGTCATCCGTTGAACCGTCATTGACGCAGATTATTTCTATCTCTTTTAATGATTGATTTATTAAACTGTCCAGCGATTGTCTTAAATACTTGCCTACATTATAAACAGGCAAAATTACCGATACTTTGGGTCTTATATTCTCTTCGGCGGAAGGAACTACATTTATATGTGTTTCTTCTTTTTTTACTTCCTTTTTATTTTTTGACTTTTTTTCTTTGACCTTTTTTTCGGGAGTCAGTTTCTTTTTTAATTTTATTAATTTATTAAAAGGTTTAAGCTGTTTTTCGTAATATTTTTTCTGTTCTATTAATTGAGTGCTTAAAACTTCTATTTCTTCATTAAATTTTTTATTTAATTGAGAAATTGTATCTTCATATTCTTTTATTATTTCTGCTGTTTTTTCTTTTAAATTATTTTCATGCCATTTTGCAGTTTCATTCTGTCTTCTTGGAATTTCTTTTTCATACCAGTCGATTAAATCTTTTATTTTATTTTCATAATAATCTTTTATTGCATTAATATCGTTAGTATTTTTAACATTATAATATTCATCGGTTTCTTTTTTTGTTTTAGCAATTTTATTTTCCAGCTCTGTTTTTTGTTTTGATTTTCCGTATTCAAGTTTTGTTTTTAAAAGGTTTATTTCGCTTTCATAATATTCTTTTGCGGATGAAAGCATTTTATTATATTTTTGTTCCAATTGTATATATTTTTCGTCTTGCTCGGTCATTTTAGTTTTTCTTAATTAACTTTTTTAATTTGTTTTTTAATTGTTCTGATTTTTTACATACTTTTAATAATATTTTAACCGGTAAAAAATTATTTTCATAGTAATATTTCTGCTGTTCAAGAGCCTTCATGTAATGCTGTCTTTGTGCTTCAAGTTTCCACTCGTAATCGGCAACAAGCTTTTCTTTCTGCTGTCTTAAGGATTCTGCTTGCCATCTTTTTAATTCATATTCCTGAGTTACCATTTTTTGATTAAATTCATCATATAAACTGTTCATTTCCGATTGTTTTTTAGATTCAAGATAATTATATTGTTCATCTAATCTTCGGTTTACTTCTTTTATTCTTTCTTCTTTGCTGAAATTTTCCCACCATTCAACAGCTTTAGCTTTATCTTCCGCCGCTTCTTTTTTATACTGCTCAAGATAATCTTTTATTGCTTTAATATCAAGATTACATTTATGTTCTGCTGCTTTTATTCGTTTATTTGATGTTTTATATTTTTCAATTAAGAAATTCCAAAATCCATAATAATCACGTTCTAATATATTATCAAATTCATCACAGCAATAACCTGTTCTAAGTGCTTCTTTCTGTTTATCATTAAGATTTAAGCTTATAAAAAATTCACGCATTCTTTTATAATATTCTTCATAATATTTATCTTCCAAAAGTGTATATCTGTGGAAAATATCATCAATTATCCATCTGTGAATTTCATCTTGTTTTTCTTCAAAGAAATTTGCCTTTTTTAATATTTCATAAGTTAATTTTGACATATCAATTCTGTCATAAACTTTTTTATCGGAATTTTGCATTGTGGAATATCTGCGGTTTTGGCGGTAATAATATAAATTTTCCCATAAGATATTTATTCTTTTTGCTTTTAAGTATGTATCAAAGAAAAATGGCATATCTTCATATATGTAGCCGGATTGAAATTTAATTTTTGTTTGTTCTAAAAATTCTCTTTTATAAATTTTATTCCATAGCACTACGTTTATATTTAATATTTCATCTTTAGAATCATCAGGAGAAAAAACCGTATCAGCAAATTTTTCAAGCGGTTTTAAACTGTAGTAATCGTCGTTATAAAATTCTTGTTTTTTATCATCATATAACATTGCTCCGCACATTGTAATATCGGCATCTGCTGATTTTGCTTTATTATACATTTTTTCAAACATATCCAGCTCAACCCAATCATCGGAGTCAACAAATCCGATATATTCGCCTGAGGCAACTTCCAAACCCAAATTCCTTGCATATGATTGCCCTGACACGACTCCGCCCGTATTCATAAGCATAATTCTGTCATCACGGTCGGCATATTGTTTTACTATTTCTTTTGAACCGTCCTCAGATGAATCATCAATACAAATTATTTCTATATCTTTTATTGTCTGGTATATTACACTTGTAAGACATTTTGATATATAAGATTCTACATTTCTGTATGGAATTATTATGGATAATTTAGTCATCTTCGTTGAATTTCTCCAGCTCTGAAAATTTAAACGGAATATCAAATTTTATTTTTCTTAAAAGAGCGCAATGTAATATGTCACTATTGTAGTATATATCAAAAATTTTTGGATGTTTTTTTATTTTAAAAATATGTTTTTTGTATTTAAAAGTATAAAATCCTTCCGTAAAATACATTATTTCCAATACTTTATATTTAAACTGCATTATAAATTTTTTTAGATTGTAGTATGAAATGCTCCCTGTTTTAAGATTGCAGAATAAATAATAATTATAACGAAATTTACCTCTTACCATCTCCGGAGGAAATAAACTTTCGTTAACAAGTGAACTTTCGTTTTTTAATCTTTGGGCATAATGTTTTTTATATTTATATTTAAGATTTTCAAATCTTGAAACAACATCTTCAACCTTTTTCTTAAAAAAGCTGTATTTAATATCTTCATAATCAGGTAAATCTTTAATATGAGAATACATAAGTTCAATAATGTCAATTATATCAAGGAATTGTTTTCCTCCTTTATCAACGATAGAGCCTTTTCTGTTTATTCTGTAATAATACAGAAAATCTCTTACTATAGAAACTTTTTTATTTTTAAATAAAATTGAAAAGAAGAAAGGCCCGTCTTCCCATATTAAGCCATCGGGAAATTGAGCTTTGCATTCATCAATTGTACTTTTTCTATACAGCTTATTCCAAGCCATAACACATACATCCATTATAAAAGGTTTTAGTTCTTTATATGTAAATGCTTTATTATCAAATGTTTCATTAAAATATCCCAATGTGTAATAAGGATTAGAATCATCAATACATTGTTTTGTTTCATCATATTGATGAACTGCACATATTGTAATATCTGTATTATGTTCAATCATGCCGTTATAAAGTTTTTCAAGCATGGTTCTATCAACCCAGTCATCAGAGTCGATAAAACTGATATATTCGCCTTGCGCTACTTTTAAACCTGCATTTCGGGCGGATGATAATCCGCCGTTTTCTTTATCAACTATTTTAATTCTGCAATCTTTTTCCTTGTATTGTGCCAGTATATTTCTTGAATTATCCGTAGAACCGTCATTTACACAGATTATTTCCATATTGCTGAAGGTCTGGTCTAATATTGAATCCAGACATTTTCCTAAATATTTTTCTACATTATAAACAGGTACAATTACCGAAATTATAGGTTTTTTCATTTCTTTATGGGCTCTATCTTTGAATATTCAAATTTTATACTAAATTTTAATTTATTAAATAATACTATATAAATTTTGTCATTTTCATACCAAATATCGCAGTATTCTGCTCGTTTTTTTAATTTTATAACAAGTTTTCTGTATTTTAAATAATAAATGTTATTTTCGGTATATAAAATTTCCATTACTTTAAACATAACTCTTGTTTTAAATTTATTATAATAATATCTTATTATGTTTGTTTTTCTGATTATATCAAAAAGCCTTTTTCTGATATTTCCGGGATGTTTATCCGCAGCATCAAAATCAAATATTGTACCGTCAAATAAAAATGTTTTCTTTTTTAATTTTCTTGAAAATAGTTGTTTATAGTAAAAATTAACTAAATCATACCTGTAGACAATGTCATCAATTTTTCTGATATAAAATTCATTTTTAATTTCATCAAAATCGGGCAGGTCTTTTATTGAATTATACATAAGTTCAACTACATCAATTATATCAAGGAATTGTTTTCCGCCCTTTTGGACTATGGAGCCTTTTCTGTTTATTCGGTAATAATACAGAAAATCTCTTATTATTGAGACACCTTTTGCCTTAAAAAATACGGAAAAGAAGAATGGCCCATCCTCCCATATTAAGCCATCGGGAAATTCCGCTTTACAATCATCAATTAAACTTTTTCTATACAGCTTATTCCAAGCCATAACACACACATCCATTAAAAACGGTTTTACATCTTGATATGTAAATGCTTTATTGTCAAAAGTTTTGTCAAAGGTTTTTAATGTGAAATAATCCGAACTGTCATCAAGTTCTTGTTTTGTTTCATCATACTGATGAACTGCACATATTGAAATATCCGTATTTAAAGCTTTTATGTTATTATAAAGCTTTTCTATCATTGTAGTGTCAACCCAGTCATCAGAGTCGATAAAACTGATATATTCGCCTTGTGCTGCTTTTAAACCTGCATTTCGGGCGGATGATAATCCGCCGTTTTCTTTATCAATTATTTTTATTCTTGAATCTCTTTGTTTATATTCGGTTAATATCTTTCTTGACTTGTCCGTGGCTCCGTCATTTACACATATTATTTCTATATCAGTGTAAGTTTGACTTATTATACTATCCAGACATTTCCTTAAATATTTTTCTACATTGTAAACAGGTACAATAATTGATACAGATGGCATTTATGTTTTCTTCCGTGTTATTTTTGAGTAAATTCTTCTCTAAGTTTGTTTATTTTTTCTTCAAACTCTCTTCTTATATTTGCTAATTCATTATAAAGCTGAGTATTAATTTCATTTATCTTTATATATACCTGTTCTAAACAACTGTCTGCAATTTGTTTTACTTCGTCATAGCCCATCTTTTCAACGTGAATATCATGAACTTCAGGCACTTGAATATTGTTTATTTTTTCTTCTATTTCATTTGTTTGGTTATATAAAAGTTTTTTTATTTCTTTATTATTAATAACAACATCATTTTCAATTTCAGAAATATGATTTTTTATAGCTTGAGTTTCATCAAATAAACTTTGATACAGGTCTTTTTTTACTTCTTCCTTACAGCTTTCGGTATATTTAAAACTTTTATCAACCTCAGCATAAACGTTATTTATTTCTCCGCCCTTCATATTAAGTTCGGCATGAATGTAATCATATACATTGTTTAATCTGCACTTCATTTCTACCATGTTGAAATTCAGATTATCAATATTGTTTTTTTCGCATTTATCAATTTTATCGGATATAATTTTTTCGGATTTTTCTACTATACCTGACAATTGTTTATATCGTTCCTGAATTTTCAAATCAAGTAATTGATCAATTATATTTGTATTTTCTAAAAACTCTCTTCTGTATATTTTCCCGTTTTCAATATCAATATTTGAAAATACGGGATTAAATAATTCAGGTTTTATACCGCCCGGAAATTCTTCATAAATAACTTTATCGGGGGTAAGAAAACATATAAACTCCCCTTTGGCAATACTCATTGCACTGCCTTCGGCTTCATTGAGGCTGTGTTCTGAAGGAAGTTTTAACATATATAGATTTTCTCTTCCTTCTTTAAAACTTTGAACTATTTCTTCCGATTTATCCGTTGAACCGTTATTTACACATATTAATTCAAAATCTCTGTAATTTTGGTTAAAAATACTTTCAATACAAGCTTTAATTGTATTTTCATCATTTTTATATATTACAATTATTGATATTTTTGTATTACTCATTTATTATCTCTTTTTCTTTGTTCCAAAAATTTTTTGAAATATATTTTTTCTGCTTTCAATATATTTTTGTTCGGTTTCATTTATTTGATTTTCCATGTTTATTAGTTTTTGTTCATATTTTACTCTCTGCTCATTTAACTGATTTTCAAAATGAGCTTTTAACTCTTTAATTTCCCAGTAATGAGAGTCTTGAAGTTTTTGTATTCTTTCTTCTATGTCTTTTGATAAATTATTTATTTGGATTTTGTCTGCTTTATCGTTGATTGTTGTTTTTATTTTATTTATTTCTTCTTTATTTTCGGTAATTTGTTTCCCCGATTCATATACTTCATAATCAATTTTATCTGCAAGTTCATTATGATTTTCTTTTAATTCATTAAATACTTTTGATAATTCGCTGTTAGTATATGAATATATTTCACTTACTTTTAAGTTTAAATTCTTATTTTGTTCGGTTTCTGCTGTTAAGACTACATTTTCTATTTCGGATTTAACATCATAAATAAGCTGTTCATTTTTATCTGCTGCTGTGCCGATTTCTGCTTTGATTTGGTTTATTTCATACTTTGTATCTTCATTTAGTATATTTAAATCCGATTTAATTTGGTTTATTTCATACTTCGTATTTTCATTTAGTATATTTAAATCTGACTTGATTTGATTTATATTATTTTCTGAATTCTCTGTAATTACGGCAATTTTATCAAACAAATCAGATATTTTATTATCGGTTTTATTTGTTTTTTCTGTTATTAAATTGTTTGTATAATCGTAATTTTTTGATAGTTCATCATAAATGTTTGTTATTTGGTTATTATTATTATTTATTAAGTTGTAAATATTTGATAATTTACCTTCAAATTCATATTCATTTTTTGAAATCGAAGATTCAACAAGTTTTTCGGTATATGTATAGTTTTTAGATATTTCATCATATATATTACTTATTTCTTGATTGGTTCTTGTTTCAATATTAGTATTAATATTATCTATTTCTGACTTTAATTTTTCTAATGAAGCATTTGTAGAATTATAGTTATTTGTAATATTTTCATAAACTTTTGATAATTTAATATCCGTACTGTTTTCAAGAGTACTTATAAAGGCTTCTTTATCAGTATTTATTTGAGCTTTTAACTTTTCGGTCAATTCATTAGTATATTCATAGTTTTTTGTTATTTCGTCATATACTTTTGATATCTTTTCATCAGTTTTACTTTCAAGAGTGCTTATAACGGTTTCTTTATCCGTATTTATTTGAGCTTTTAAATTTTCGGATAAATTATTTGTATATTCGTAGTTTTTTGTTATCTCATCATATATTTTTGATAATTTTTCATCCGTTTTATTTTCAAGGGTATTTATAATAGTTTCTTTATCAGTATTTATTTGTGTTTTTAAATTGTCGGATAAGTTATTTGTATATTCGTAGTTTTTTGTTATTTCATCATATATCTTTGATAACTTCTCATCAGTTTTTGTACTTATATCAACAATAAAATTTTGATTAGATTTTTCTATATCGCTTTTTATTAAGCTGATATAATTTTTATTATCTTCTAGTTTAATATTAATATCGTTTTTATTTTCAGCTAATTTAGCATTAAATTCTTCTTTATTTTCGGAAATATTTTTTCTTATTTCATCCAGCAAATCTTTATTTCTGTTATAAATAAGCTGTTCCGTGTATTTATAATTTTCGGTAATATCGGAATAAACTCTTGAAATTTTTTCATCGGTCTGGATTTTAATATTTTGAGCAAGTGCATCATTACCGGTTTTTATATCAATCTTTAATTTATCTGTCAGTTCATTTGTATAAGAATAATTTTTAGTTATTTCTTCATAAACTCTTGAAATTTTTTCATCAGTTTGAATGTTAAAATTTCTAAAATCATTTATAAGATTATCTCTTACATTATTTATATTTTCTTGAGATGTTTTAGAAAGTTTTTCCGCAAAGTCATAAATTTTAGTTATTTCGCTAACGGCATTTGCAATTGTAGAGTTTGTTTTTTCTTCCGATTCTTTAATTTTTTCAGCCACTTTATTTATTCTTTCCATATTATAATTAACACTTTCTTTAACATCATTTATCTTATTTTCCACATCAGATACTAAATGTTCGGTATACTTGTAATTTTTATTAATATCATCGTAAACATTAGAAATTTTACTGTCTATTTCACCTCTATCCGTTATTTGAGAGGCAATTCTGTCTTCAACTTTATGTATATCAAGATATTCATTGAAAACTTTTTGATTAAAATCCTCAAATGAATTATTAATAACAAGTTTATAACCTTCAAAATGATAAACTTTTTTCCAGTAACTATCCTCAAAATCTTCTATTTCAAGATTTTTAAATACTTTCTTCATTAAAAAGAAATATTCTTTTTGGTAACTTTCTTTTAAAAGAGTGTATCTGTGAAATAAATCATTAATTATCCAGCCCTGAATATTCTTTTTTATACTTTTAAGATAAGGAACATTTTTTAACTTTTCATAAGTTAAGGATACCATTTGAACTCTGTCAAGAATTTTGTTGCCGGATTGGCGCATTGTTGAGGTTTTACGATTTACTCTATAGTTATAAAAATATTTCCAAACTATTTGAATTTTTTTAGCAGGTAGATAAGTTCCGTAAAAAAACGGTAAATCCTCATATATAAAACCTTCCGGGAAATTTTCACCCGTGCTTAATAAAAATTCTCTTTTATAAATTTTATTCCAAAGTGCAACATTTATATCCAAAATTTTATTTTTTGTATCTTCTGCACTAAATACTTCATTATCAAATTCTTTTAAACAAGAAAGAGAATAATAATCGGATTCCGTGAATTTTTGCGTAACATCATCAAACTCTCTTGCAAGGCACATTGTAATATCAGTATCGTTATCTTTTGCATTATTATAGAGTTCTTCAAACATCTCAGGTGCAATAAAATCATCTGAATCAACAAACCCTATGTATTCACCTTGAGCAATTTCAATGCCTCTATTTCGGGCATAACCTTGCCCATGTCTTTCATTAAGTTGAATTATTTTTATTCTGTCATCATTTTTTGCCAGGTTTTTAACAATTTTCAGGGAATTGTCCTCGGATGCGTCATTAATAACTATAATTTCTATATCCTTTAATGTTTGGTTTCCTACACTTTTCAAACATTCTTCAATATAGTTTTCTACATTATTAAAAGGTATTATTATTGATACTTTTGTCATCTTTATTGTTTATTTGTCAGTTCCACTCTTAAATTATCAACTATTTTTTCGGTATATTTATAGTTCTTGGTTATTTCTTCATAAATTTGGTTTAACTCGTTATTTTTTTTATCGATGGCAGTATTTATATAATCATACACCAAAGGAAAACATTCTTGTGTCTTTTTTTCTATGGCTTTATTAATATTATCATATAAAGAATCACATACTTCTTTGATTTGTTTTGCAACTAATAAGTTTACATTTTCATATATTGAATCACAAATTTCGTTTATCTTTTTTTCTATTGTCTGATTTACATTGTTATAAATAGAATTGCATACTTCATTTATTCTTCCTTCAATGGCATTATTTACATTATCATATATAGAAGCACATACTTCCTGAGTTTTATTTTCTATAGCTTTATTAATATTATCATAGCTTTCAACACTGACTTCATGTACTTTTTTTTCAAGAGCTTCGTTGACATAATCGTACATTTTGGGGATTTCTTCATCAAATCGCTTTTTTAAATATGTTAACGATTCATTTGTAAAATCGTATGTCTTATTTATTTCTTCAAAAATGGGTTTTAAATCTTTATCAAAAACCGCTTTAAGAATATTTGTTTCACTACCGCCAAAATCATTTTTTAATTTTTTATTATTACAGTTTAACTTATATTCCGTAATTTTATATTTCCATTGTGTAAATGACAAATAATAATAATAAATATCATAAACGGGATGTTCAAAAGGAATAATCCAGGGTTTAAATCTGCCTGATAAATGCAGAATATGAGCATCAGATAACTTGTCAGGAGTTATGTCATTATATGAAAAATATTGAAAATTCCATTTTTCAGGTACTTCTTTAATGCTTTCCTGTAAAATAACATTAATAATATCCTGGTCCTGCCAAAGAATTTTTTCTCTGTTTTCTTTTATATAATTTAAAACTAATGATTCTATATTATTTTTTCTCCAAAAATCAAGATTTATGAGCATAACACCTGCGTTAAAATACTTGATTAAGCCTAATCTTTGAGAATTTTTTTCGGACTCAACATCTAAAACCATTAAAGCAGAATTGTTTTCTATATTTTCATTAAATAAATTATGTAATGAAGTTCTTACAATTACATCGCAGTCAAGATACAAAATTTTATTAATATCCGGTAAAAGCTCGGGAAGTTTAAACCTGAAATATGTTGGAATTGTAACGTGATAATTTTTAAAATTTTCGTTGTAATTTTTTAACATCGGATAAGCGGAAAAATCGTCAGGGTTAATTTTTATATATTGAATATTAAAATCTTTAATATTTTTTAATATGTCAATATTTAACTTGTCTTGTTCACTTATACCGCCATCTAAAATAAAAAAATTCAAAGTATCTTTTGTATCTGCATTTTTTAATATAGAGCAAATAGAAACAGCAAGCTGTTCCGTGTATTTATAATCAAGACTGTAGCATATATTATAATTGTGCATATAATTATCCTATTGTACCTTTAAATTGTACAATATTTACACAAAAAAATATATATATTGTAAAATTTTTCTCCAGATATTAAAGTATTTACAAAAAATGCCGAACATGAGATTGTAAAAATAGGTAACAATATGGAAATATCAGAAGATATCGATTTAAAAAAAGTAGGATTGGAACTTATGTTTCTAACTCCTGAAAAATGCCGGCGGCCTGAAGGAATTTCAGCGGTCGAATTGGCTAAATGTCTTGATATGCCTATTGATACAGTTAAGAAAAAACTTAAAATATTATTGGATAGAGAAATTATAAGAGTATACGGAATTAATCCCAAACTTTGGAAATTTGATGAATATCAATTCCAGAAAATGGATGAAGATGATGATGTATACAGGCTCTTATGTAATTTTGACGATGTCGATTTTGACAGATACTTTTCTTTTAATTAATGTTTTTTATATTTTTTCAAATGATTCAATATGAAATCATATACGAAATTTCGTAGTTTCACTTACCAAAACGATAACAGAGTTTCGCTTGTTTGAGCGAAATGAAGTGAGCGAGTTGCGAAACTTTTGGTTGAGGTTAGTGAAACAGAAATGTAGTATCAGATAAATATTGAATTATTTGAAAAATAGTACAATATGAAATCATATACGAAATTTCGTAGTTATACTTACCAAAACGATAACAGAGTTTCGCTTGTTTGAGCGAAATGAAGTGAGCGAGTTGCAAAACTTTTGGTTGAGGTTAGTGAAACAGAAATGTAGTATCAGATAAATATTGAATTATTTGAAAAATAGTACAATAT
>CANQJT010000013.1 GCA_947624325.1 Candidatus Gastranaerophilales bacterium | reverse complement strand
ATGATAGAAAATGCTTTCGCTTATGACGGAAAAAATACTATAGAAGATAGTAAAGACCTTCAATATGGGTATATTATTGAAAAACCTCTTTTCTATACTTTTGATATCCCTAAAACGGGAAAACCTAATTCCACCGTTACAGGAAAAGGAAACTACGGTACAGGAAGAGTTGATGATTATACCGCTAAATATGATTCCCAAGGCAGATTAGTTTCCATTGAAACCGTTAATGAAAAATGGGGTAAGAGTACTATATCCTATTCATATAATGATAACGGTGAATTCACTGAATCTGAAAGAAGTTCTTTGGGTACTTTAATTGAAACTACCTTTAACGAAAACGGAACTATTAAAGAACACTTAGAATATATGAATGCCTCCAGTAAAGGTAAAAGTAAACCGACCATTAGAAGAACTTATTCTTATTCAGTTGATGAATTCGGTAACCCCGTGGAAATTATGACTCAGGGTAACGGTATCTTTACAACAATTCTTAACCCCGATGGTTCTTATTCTAAAAAAACTAAAAGAAATTAATTATTTTTTAATTCATCAGGAATATACTTTGTCCAATCTTTTTCCAGTTTATCAATAAAATTATGTGCATCAAGTACATCATCATATGTAATCGGCATAGGGCAAGGCTGAATTTCCAGTGCATCATCTTCTTTATCCTTAACAGATAATGCACCTGTTCCTAATAGTGCGAGTCCGAAACTTTTTCCGCATTCGGGACACACAACCTGCAGAACTAAAAGATTATTTTCTTCTCTTTTTATAAATATTGCATCTTCATCAAAATCATGCTTGCACACACTACAGCATAAACCTGAAAATAATTTTTTTAATTTTGCTTTGTCCATTACATACCTCAATCTTACATTGACAAATTTTCAATAAACATTATAAAAAATGTTTAAGAAAATGTCATTTGTGGAATTATATACATGTGTAGTTATTTAAATAAAGGGTTTACGTTATGGATGGTCTTTACTTATTATTATTCGGAGCTTTAATGTATTTCTTACTAATTGCCCTGCCTTCAATGTTTGAAAAACGTAGCGGAGCACACTAGAGTTTACTACATAAAATTCCAAAAGTACACGGCAGTATAGCCGTGTTCTTTTTTGTATATGTACCTCCACACTACTCTCTCTTATTTTTTAAGACAAGAGTCTATATAAAAAGTTCCCTACTTTTCTTCCCAAACTGTTAAATCTTTACTATCTTTTAAAACTATTGATATACCGTCAAATAATGTTCTTACTTTATCGGCAACAGCCCAGTTTTTTTCTTTCCTTGCATTATTGCGGTATTCAATAATTTTATCCATTAATTTATAACCGGATAATTCTTTATCTTCATCGGATAAAAATTCCATTTCGGGAATAATAGTATCAAGCCTTTTTTGAAGTTCTTCTTCGGTTAATTGCTGTTTTTCAATATTAAATCCCATCGCATTGGTAAGTTTTAAAAGTATTGAAGCATATTTTTGAGCCTGCGAAATATTTTTTTCACTAACCGCTTTGTTTGCATTGGTTGCGGCATCAAAAATAACAGCAAGCGCCTTTGACGTATTTAAATCATTATCCATTGCTTCTTTAAATAAAGCTATTTCTTCACATTCGGAAATATCGGGCAAGTTATCTCTTCCCGTAATTCTTAATACTTCACTAACGGCAGTTTGTATCCTTTTCCAGCCGGATTTTGCCCCGTCTAATGCTTCGGAAGAAAACTCAACAGGCATTCTGTAGTGATTTGTAAGTATAAAAAATCGTATTGTATTTGCATCATAATTTGCAAGCATATCATTTATAGTTACGAAATTTTTTAATGATTTAGACATTTTTTCTTTATTTATGGTTACAAATCCGTTATGAAGCCAATAATTAACAAACTTACAACCGTTTGCACATTCTGATTGCGCAATCTCATTTTCATGGTGAGGAAATATCAAATCCGCACCGCCTGCGTGTATATCTATTTGTTTACCGAGATATTTTCGTGACATTGCACTGCATTCAATATGCCATCCGGGTCTGCCCTTTCCCCACGGACTGTTATATCCGAATTCTTCATCTTTTTTCCATAATGCAAAATCTAATACATCTTCTTTTTTATCTGATGTTTCTACTCTTGCACCTGCCACTAAATCTTCTATCGGCTGTTTACTGAGCTTCCCGTAATCTTTGAATTTTTTTACCCTAAAATAAACATCGCCGTCTATTTCATATGCATATTCGTTATTTATCAAATCTTTTATTATTGATATCATTTCACCCAATGTTTTAGTAGCAAAAGGCTCTATATCAGGTTTTAAAACGTTCAATTTATTCATTGCATCCGCAAATATTTCATAATATCTTTTTGATATCACTTCTGCGGTTGTATTTTCTTCCTTTGCTTTTTTTAGAATTTTATCATCTACATCGGTTATATTTCTGCAATATTTTACATCGTAACCTGAAAATTTCAGATATCTGTATAACATATCCCAAGTAATATAACATCTGGCATGTCCCAAATGCGGATAATCATATACAGTAGGTCCGCAAACATACATACTGACTTTATTTCCGTCAATAGGCTCAAATTCTTCAAGTGAATTAGAAAATGTATTAAACAGCTTCATAAATAAAAATCCTTTTTTATAATTAAATATTACAACAAAGGATTTTTATTTCATATTAACTAGTTTACTTTGTAAAGAATTAAAGTATTTAAATCTTCGGGTTTGATAGTTATTGGAATTTCCTTACCGCTTGCATCAGTACACTTCAAATAATAGTATTCTTTACCGTCTTCAATTGTTTTTGCAACTTCATATAAATTTTTATCATTTGAATTGTAATTTTTAAAACGAGTTCCGACAGTCAAGCCATGTTTTAAACCGTTACGAACGTTTTCTTCACCTACTAAATTTTTATAATCGAATACTAATTTCCCTACAAGACTATCTTTTTCATAAGATAAAGAATCATCTTGTCTGTTAATTTTTGAAGAATAAGGAACGGATGCACCTTTATTATCGTGTAAAGTAATAACAACAGAACCTTCATTATTATATCTTAAAAGTGCCTGAATATTATCATGAGCTCTGTATTTTCCATTGTCTAATCTGCTGATTGGTATTGAAACAGCCGCACCGTTATTTAAAGCACTTAATTCTTTTTTATATCTTAATGAAGATAGTTCATTAACAGAATCATAGAATTTTTTAATATATGAATATTTAGGATCATTTAACCATTCCCAGTGAATAATATTTCTATTTTGCTGGAAATAATTTTTTGCTTTAGTTTCAAATCCCGTAGAACCTACTCTGTCGCCTGCAAATTCCGTAGGACTTCCGGGAGTTGTAATTAATAATTTATACATTGAAAGATATCTGTCTATAGCGGGAGCAAGCATTTTTTCCAGAACAGCAGCTTCAATAGCTTCTCTGTCGGGAATTTTTACAGTTGATATAAACTGAACTTCATCAAGTACAGCTTTTATTGCAACATCATACGGTCTTGTTCCAAAAGCCTCTGCATCAAATCCTTTACCTTTAAAGTTTCCGTCAGCCAAATGACTTATTGCAACTTCTATCAGGTTTTTAAGCTGAGCATCTTTAACGACTTCATCAAAACATTCATTTAACCTTGTACCCATTGCTATTGCAGCAGGTTTAACTTTTGCATAATTAACATCTTTCTTTCTTAAACACTTAAGAGCTTTTTGTTTATCTTCCTCAGTTGTAAATCTGGAAAAGAATAAATTCATATCTAAGCCGAGACAATGAAGTATCCTTGGTTTATCATGATTCCCAACGAAAGTATAAGAATTTGCAACTCCGTCATCTGAGCTTTGGAATAAAAATCCCGGATTATCTTCGTATTTCTTTTCCCAACCAATAGTATATTTTTCTCTCAGTTTACCGTTTTTATCTTGTTTGGCTTGCCAACTATCTCTTTCTGTGCCATCTTCAAATGAATATTTTGAAAACATAGCAGGTATTTGAGAAAAGAAATAATTGTAATTTGCAATTGTAGTTATTCCTGTTTCATTTAAAAACTTTCTTTCGGCATCTCCTGAGCTTTTATATTTTGACCTGTCTTGTCCTTGAAATAAACCTGCAAGGTCGGTAATTTCAGCGGTCGTATATGCATGAGGATTAATTGCAAGTACTTCCTGATTATATTTTTTCCAGAAGTCTATAACTTTATCCCACGCACTGGCCATACTGTCATACCCTGCACGAACTGAATCTATAGGAGCTACATCTTTTGAAGCATCAATCCTCCAGCCCAAACCTGCTTCTGTTCTGTCAACTATAGCTTCAGCTATTTTAAAGTCATTTTCGGTAACGTCTTTAAATCTTTCTCCAAGTTTTGCTTGAATTTTTTGAATATCTTCAGGTTTAATATTATTAATACCTTTTCTTAATATATTCAATACTTTTGATGCTTCTTCTTCAAGTGTATTTCCGTTATATGATATACCAAGTGATTGAAGGGTAATCTCATCAGCATTTACATTCGTAAAATCCAATTGTCCTTTCAACGGGCCTTCTTCAATAAATTTAATTTGAGCATCAGGCTTTAATGCTTTTATAAATATATATTTAGTCAATTCCGGAGTAACTTCATTTAATACATATTTTCCATATGGAGTAATTTCGCCGTCATTTTCTAAATTACCTATAGAACTTACCATCTTCTTAATCATAGGTACTACGGAATTATTATAGAATGATTCCATTTGTTCATATACTTTTTTATACTTTTGAGGTAGGTTCGGATTGCCTGCTTTATGCAAATCAAATCTTGATACACCAAGCTCATCTTCTGTATTAGCTTTTTTAGCTAAATATGGAGATGTTATTACACCCAGCAGATTATTTCCGACAGGTAATGTTTCTAACGGCATATCCATAGAATGTCTTAATATATAGTCTGATAAACTGTAAATATTCATAAATCCGGTTTGATTAATTTCTGCTCGTTCATCAGCTTTATCAAGTATTATTGATAGATAATTATCATTTACAATATTATTGATTACCTCTTTATCCACTGTTTCCAGCACACTTTTCGGTAAATCACCTTTTTTTACCAATTCATTTATTGCGGTAGTATAATCGGAAGAACCGTTTCTTGCTTCTTTAAGTTTGTCTGCAATATATTCAATTAATGTATCTGACGGCAATTTAGTCCAGTATTTACCGGAATTTAATGCATAATCTCTTACCGCAAGTGTACCTTTGTACATATCATTAATTGCTTGTCTTCTCTCATACTGAGGAAGATTCATAAATCTATAATCATCTTTAGCGCTCATATAGAATAATACTTTAGCAATATCAACATTGCCGTCCCAAACTTCCAGACCTCCTGCATTAGATTTTTCAACCACCTTAAAATTAGTAAAGTCTGCAATTTCTTTAATTGTATTTATATCAGACAAATCGACTTTTTTATTATTTCGTCTTGCCAATATTGATACATTTCTTTGAAGTTCATAAGGACTAACTTCAAGAGCAAAAGGATATACAGCATCGTCGTGATGTGTAATTTCAAAAATATTATTGGTATTTTTATGTTTATATGTTACTAAATCCTTAGGTTGATTTGATTTCTTTTGATTTTCATCTGCTAATCTATCATCATAAAATTGAATATAAGTAGGTTTCTTAGGATCATATTCACGATTAGATGATGAATACACGCCGTTTTTAAGTGTAAACGGAGGATTAATCAACTTCATTCTTGTATATTTACAATTATCGGGGAGTATTCCCAAAGAAATTTTTTCGGAAGCTCTGAACATATTTTTAGAATAAGAATCAGAACCTTTTCTTAATAATTCAGCTAAATGAATACCCTGCAAGCCTTCATTAACTAATGCAGCATCTGCTATCCAATTTATATTATGTTTAAATAATTCTATTTGGAATAATTTAAAATCATCTTCCGTGCCGAAATCAGGTGAAATTTGATATGCATTTTCCGTCCAATATTTATGAGAAGATATTTGATCTTTTGTATAAGGAGTACCTACAATTCTTTTAACACCTTCTTCTTCAAGCTGGGGAAGTCTTGCAATAATTCCGTAAAAATTTCCGCCCAATTTGTTTGCATGAGTTCTTACACTGTTAATTGTTTCTTCTCTAAGAGCTTTATTTAATACCGGTTTACCTTTTACACCAACCATGCCGGGATAATATATATCAGGCATAATTAACTGCATAGTACCGTTTTTATTTATTATTGCCCCGTTGTTAAATACTATATTATATTTATCATCCGAACTATCGGTAAAAATTCCTGCTACATTACCGTTATCAAATGCGTATGAAATATTTTTTTCGTTTTTCTTGTCAATCAGCTTATATCTGTATGCAAAACCATCTCTTGCTTGAGGATAATCACTCATATCAACCGTAACTCTTCCGTCAGGCATTGCAAGTGAATCTATTAATTTATTTTTAGTTACATTGCCATTTGAATCTTTTGCTATAGTGTAAATTTCCAATTCACACTTATATTTGTTTAAATCATACAAATAATAAAAGTTATGTTTTAAATTTCCCTGTTTATCTGAAGCCTTGCTGTGTGCGCCAAAAGATAATCTTTGTGCATTAATTCCGTTATTTTGAATATTCACTTTTTACTCCTTATCTTGCAGAAATTATTATATTGTCTTAATTCCACTAAATCATATTTCTTGCTGTTTTTTGATACTTTTTTAACAAAATTTTACATTTATTTTTTGTAAATTTTTGTAAAATTTATTCTTTTATTTTCAAATATTATAACAATTACACATATGTTTATACATTAATATAAACCAGTGCTGCCCTCCTGCACAGTTAATCTTTTCAATATGCCGTTTTCAAAATTTTGGTTACACCTTATCGGCTTAGCGCAAAATTTTATTCGGTCACACTTAAAACGGAGCTAATATGCGTATTTCATCTATTCAAAATTTTTCCAAATATAATAATAAAGTTAATTCTTTAAAGAAAGTCAATAATTCTTCGTTTAATGTCTCTTTTGGAGGGGAATTCAGTTTTAAAGATTTTTTTACCCCAGCTCCGAAGAAAAAAGAAGAAAAGGAATTCTTTCTGGTTAGAGCGCTGGAATTTATACTAAACCCTGATGTACCATACAATGAGCCTGCTATTTCAAATGAGCCGGCTTCTGATTTTGCGCAAAATATTTCTAAAGAGCTTAATGCCGTTAAAGGGAAAAATATTCCTCCTCAAAACTTTAAAAGCATATTATCACCTGAAGACTTTAAAAAAATATTACCCACCTTGAAGCAGGAAAATTTTACATATTCTCCCCGAAATCAAGAAAGAGGAATTTATTTTGTTGATTTAGATTACCAGTCTAATTTCTCAAATCGAAATAATTGTAATGTTTTTGATCTTTTGGAACGATTATCCAAGTATTCCTGGGAGCATTACAGAAGAACAGGTAAAGATTTTATATTTGCATTAACCGACAGAGACTCAATAGAAGGATTACAGCATATTGTAAGACTTATCGGTGAAGAGCCTTATAAATATGACCATTTAAAGTTTATTCCGGCTATAAAACTAACTTTTGCCCACGAAGCGCCCACTTCAAAAATCGGTTTTGAAAACAGTGAAATGCTTGTTTACGGAATAAACCCTTTTTCTCCAAATTTAATTAATTTTGTTGATAATACTATTGAAAAAAGAAGAACTATGGTTCTTGAATTTATAAAAAAAGTTAATCGTTTATATCCTGAATTTTCATATAATATTTTGGAATTTGCAGAACAAAACAAACTAAAATATTACAGAGATTATACTATTTCCAATCTATATTGGAGGGCAAGAGAATATGCGGAAACAAAAGGTGATATCGAAATAAAAAGTATTAAAATGGTACCTGAAAAAATTGTTCGGGAAGCCGAAGAAATTTTAAATCAATTAAGCAAAGTTCATCTTGGTTCAAACGAAAAGTATTCCGCACTCGGAACTCAAATTATTGATGAAGACTCCGATTTAAATAAAAAAATAAAAGATGTATTTCATGAATATTCAACACATAAGGATGAAGAGCAGGGTAAAGTAGTTTCTTCTGCCGAAAATTTATATAATGAAATGATAGAATGCTTAAGTAATGAACCCCAAAAGCCCGTATTGGCAATTGCTTCACCATATTATCTTTCACATTATTTTGAAGAACGAAATCCTAAAACATTTGATAATGTTATTAACTTTATAAACGATATACAAAGCAGGTCTAAAGGTATGCTATGCGCTTTTGAATCCGTAGTACCTGCTTACGGACTTGACAGTCATTTATCAAGCGAGCAGATAAGAAAATTTAACAATTATATGAGAGAACATACAAAGTTATATGAAGTAGGCGGAAGTTTTGACTGTATTAAACCTGACGAAAATGAAGAAGAATAATTATTTTCCGCTTTTTAAATTATAGGTCATAACTACATCATTTCCCTGTTCTGAAATATAAAGAACATCATCTTTTATATACAGAAAATACGGATTTGATACTTTATCCATAAATACACTTACCTGACCTGCTTTTGTTACTTTTAAAATATTATTTGCATCATAATTTGCGACATACAGATTATCATAGTTATCTATAGCAAGACCTACCGGCCCGTCAAGCAAATAATCTTTTACGAAGTTAGTTTTATTTTTTTTATTATCAACTTTTATAATTGCATTATCCGAATAACTTGCAACATACATATTACCTTCTGAATCAACCACCATGCCTGCAGGTGAATTAAATTTATCAATTAACACTCTTTTATTGTTATTGGCAGTAGTTACTTTTGCTCTTTCTATCTTATTAACCTGTGCACTCAACATTTCTTGAGCATCTCTGTTTAACTGCTGAACGACTTCATAATGTTCATAGTCATAAGGAATATATTTTAAATATTTCATTGCAAGTGAATAATTTTTTCTGTTATACGAAATTTTAGCTGCCTGCAGTATTGAATCATAATCATGAGGATTTTTTGCAATAATTTTAACATATACATTATAAGCATCATCATATCGTTTTTGAGAAACATAAATTGCCGCAATATTATAAAGAGCATCCGTCATATTGGGGTTATAAGACAATGCTTTTTGGAATGCATTAATTGCATTATCGTAAGCTTTTGAACGGGTCAAGTCAATACCTGATTTATAAGCCGCCATAGCCCTTTCAATATCTTCTTCCGAAACTTCAATTTCTTCGGAAAAACAACTGATACCCGTAAAAAACAGGACTATAATTGATAATGTATTTAATATTAAAAATTTATTTATTTTCATTACACCGCAATCATTGACGAATTCTTATAATTAAATTGTACAGCCTCTTCCAGTTTAAAGGCAACATTTAAAAGTTTACATTCATTTAAACAATCAGCCTGAAGCTGAATACCTATTGGCATACCATCTTTATCCTGCCCGACAGGAATACTCATTGCAGGTATTCCTGCGAGATTTGCAGTAATTGTTGCAATATCTGTAAGGTACATACTTAAAGGATCTTCAATTTTTGAACCGATATCAAATGCTGTATTCGGGCATGTCGGGGATAATAATACATCAACTTTTTTAAAGGCATTGTCAAAGTCATTTTTAACAAGTCTTCTTACCTGCTGAGCTTTTTTATAATATGCATCATAATATCCGGAGCTTAGAGCATATGTACCAAGCATTATTCTTCTTTTAACTTCCTCGCCGAAGCCTTCCGCTCTTGTTTTTACGTACATATCATACAAAGTATCAACATCTTTAGCACGGTATCCGTATTTTACACCGTCAAATCTTGCTAAATTTGAACTTGCTTCCGCAGTTGCTACTATATAATATATAGCAATCGAATATTTAATAAGAGGAAGTGAAATTTCAACTATTTCAGCTCCCAGTGACTTGTATGTTTCAAGCGCTTTTTGAACAGCAGAAGAAACATCATCCGCAAGTCCTTCAGAGCATAATTCTTTAATATAGCCTATTTTAACCCCTTTTAAATCATTCTTTAAATCTTTTGTAAAATCAGGCGGAGTTTGATTTAAAGAGGTTGAATCCTTTTCATCATGCCCTGCGATGACATTTAAAAGCAATGCCGCATCTTCAACCGTTCTGGTAATAGGTCCTATTTGATCAAGTGACGAAGCAAATGCAATAAGTCCGTAACGGGAAACTCTTCCGTAAGTAGGTTTTAATCCGACCAAACCGCAAAAACTTGCAGGAAGTCTTATACTCCCTCCTGTATCAGAACCAAGTGCAACAGTTGCTTCACCTGCCGATACGGCAGCTGCGCTTCCTCCCGAGCTTCCGCCCGGTACTTTATTTAAATTCCACGGATTTCTTACTATTTTAAATGCGGAATTTTCATTACTTGAACCCATTGCAAATTCATCAAGATTTGCTTTTCCTATTATCGGGATTAAATTTGATTTTAATTTTTGTGTAACCGTTGCATCATAAGGAGATACAAAATTCGCTAATATTTTGCTTGAAGCCGTAGTAGGGTATGATTTTAAATTTATATTATCTTTTAGTGCAAGCGGAATACCTGCAAGCGGTGCAATTTCTTCATTTTTTGCTATTTTTTCATCAACTTTTTTAGCTGTTTCAATTGCAAATTCTTTTGTTAAAGAATTGTATGCACCTATTTTGTCATCAATACTTTCTACTTTTTTATATACGGCATCTACAAGTTCAGATGCGCTGACTTCCTTATTTAACAGAGCTTTTCTTTGCTCAGAAGCCGATTTTGTGATTAATTCACTTATTTCCAATTTTATATCCTCTCATGCTTTTTTCTATATTATAAACTAAAAATTTTACTTTTTTCCCCTTTTTATAATCTGATGATATTATATATATTAAAAGGGATAAAAACTTGGCAATAATATCAGACGATGACAATATAAAATACGAAAAAAAAGTAAACGAAGATACAACATCAGAAGAAACTGTTTACGATATGTCTTTTGAGGCTAATATCCGCCCGAAACATTTTGATGAATATATAGGTCAGAGCAGTTTAAAATCAACTTTAAAAATTTCTATTGAAGCTGCTAAAAAACGAGAGCTTCCTTTAGACCATATCTTATTTTACGGACCTCCCGGACTGGGAAAAACAACACTGGCTACAGTTATTGCAACAGAAATGAATTCAAATATTAAAATCACATCCGCACCTGCACTTGAAAGACCCAGAGATATTATAGGGATTTTAATGTCTTTAAAAGCAGGAGATGTCTTATTCATTGATGAAATCCACAGACTTAATAAAATCTCAGAAGAAATTTTATATCCTGCTATGGAAGATTTTTATCTGGATATGACAACGGGCAAATCACAAACTTTAAAATCAATAAGAATACCCATCCCAAAGTTTACTTTAATCGGAGCAACAACTAAAGCAGGTGCATTATCAGGGCCGTTAAGAGACAGATTTGGAATTATTCACCGACTTGAATTCTACAGTGAAGCTGAACTTACTAATGTAATTAAAAGGACAGCTCAAATTCTTGAAATTGAAATAAATGAAGAAGGCGCAAAAGCTATAGCAAAAAGATCAAGAGGAACTCCAAGAATTGCAAACAGACTTGTAAAAAGAGTAAGAGATTATGCTATTGTTAAATCAAACGGAATTATTGATGAAAAAATAGCTGATAAAGCATTAGATATTCTTCAAATTGATAAATTCGGACTTGATAATACAGATAGAGCCTTATTAAACTTAATCGCAGAAAAATACTCGGGAGGCCCTGTCGGCATTGAAACTCTTGCAACAGCACTGGGTGAAGATACCAAAACTATTGAAGATGTTTATGAACCTTATCTTCTGCAGCAAGGCTACATTCAAAGAACCCCTCGAGGAAGAAAATTAACAGAGCATGCCTGCAAATGCTTTAACCTTAAAAATATTAATTTTCAGCAGTCATTATTTTAATCCGCAAAAAAATTTTTTAGATGTTTTATTAACAAATGATGATAATTAAGGAGAAAACTATGTCTGTATCATTCGGTCAAATGACAATTCTTAAATTCGGAACAGAAGAAAGTGCGAAAAATGCCGTAAAAAATTTTAAACCTGACGGGAAATTAACTGTAAATCAAAAAGAAGTTACTTATATTCCAAGTAAAGATTTAAAAGAAATACATGATATTGCAACCCTAAAAGCAAATGCTTGGAGCAGTTTAATTGAGTTATCACAGAAAGAAAAAAATCACATTTGGTTTACCTGCTATAATCAGTGCTTAGAAGATGCCAGAGCAAATGCAAAAGTTATTGATATGCAAATTTAAATAGCAGTCTATATTAATTTTTAACTTCACTTTTTGCATATAACGAATTAAAACACATTGACAAAAGTATAAAAAAGAATGTCCAAACATTCAAAATAAATGCATAATAATAAAACCACGCTCTTACATATGAAAAAGATAATATTATAAGTAATACTAGACTCCAAATGATAAAATAGAATATAAAAAATGTTTTTCTTTTGAGCAAAGCATACATAAACATCATAAGCAAAAGTCCAAAACAAACCTGAAAATTATATATAGTTTTTAAGAATTTGTTTTTTAACTCTATATTTTTATCTCCGCAATTATCAGTACTGCCATATAAAAAATAACAAGTATTTTTATATTTTATATTATTTGGATTAAAAAAATCATTAAGCTTCATTAATTCAGGATTTTCCAGTCCCCGGATTATTCTTTCAGGAAAATAAAAAATATTATAATTTAAATCAACATGTATATAGTGTTTTATAAAATATTTAGAATTCAATAATGCAAATTTCATTAATACAAAAGTACATTTTTTTGCTTCTTTTATTTCATATTTTCCGAAATTATATTTTGCACTTCCATCGTAGTTATAGAACTTATTTAGTAAATCAATATTTTTTTCAATATCCTTATCATAATATTTATTTTCATTATAAGCTTTATAAACAAAGCTCATATTATGCAGCTCATAGTCAAAACTATATCCATAAGGTAAATGTTGTATCCAATTATTAAAAGAAAAAAAGGCACAAGAAATTACAAATAAAATCAGTATTTTATTTTTTGATAAAACTTTACACAAATATAGCAGAAGGGGAATAAATAAAATTAAAATAATATATTCAGAACGTAATATGCTTATAAAACCAGTTAATATTGATAATAGAATACAAACAATCAAATTATTATTTTTTTTATTTATATTTAAAAAGATATAAGCCATCAAAAATACCATTAAGTTTCCAATTACATAGTTTCTGTCAAGTGAACCATTTAACAGTAATACACAGGGGAAACAAAAAGGAATAAATAAAAGCCAAAAAGAATGCGGACAAATTTCTCTAAATTTATTAATAATATATGAAAATCCCAGAGAATAAAGAATTACAATACAAATCGAACCTCCGATATAAACCGGAAAGATATTGTGAAAAACATTTTCTAAATAATTAACTGCAAAGCAAGAACTCCAATAAATAGAATAATTATTAGCAAAATTGTAGTCAGATGCTAACCCATCATTCATACTCATTGCAGGATATGTTAACAACATAATAATTAAATTTATAATAAAATAAATACCAGCAAATAAAATATAATTTTTTATTTTTTTATCATTGTTTTTAAATGCATAATAAACAGTGGGGATTATCTGCCATAATAATATAATTAACAGAAGAGCCATTAATTGAGACAGTATAAAATATATTAATTCTACATTATGGGGGGGGTATTAGCAGAATATATAAGTTCAAAAAACTTATTATAAGAATTATTATATTTTCCGACCATAAAAAAATGAATAAGAGCAGGAAGTATAAAAAAACAATTTAACTTTTTCATAGAAAAATTTTATCATAAATAATCAAAAATAAAAAAATAATCTCATCCCATATTTCACAACTAATAAAATATATAAAAACGGAGAGGGTGGGATTGTCTTGGAATTTCCTCTCTCTCGGGCAAGTGCCTCATTTCGCTATCGCTTGTCATTCGGCTTGCCCTCTTTTATTCAAACTCTTTCGCTTTGCTCTTTTCGTTCTACGGAAATTCCGCTCGAACCTATTATAAAGCTTCGCTTTATGGGGTTCTCATCCCATATTTCACAACTAATAAAATATATAAAAACGGAGAGGGTGGGATTGTCTTGGAATTTCCTCTCTCTCGGGCAAGTGCCTCATTTCGCTATCGCTTGTCATTCGGCTTGCCCTCTTTTATTCAAACTCTTTCGCTTTGCTCTTTTCGTTCTACGGAAATTCCGCTCGAACCTATTATAAAGCTTCGCTTTATGGGGTTCTCATCCCATATTTCACAACTAATAAAATATATAAAAACGGAGAGGGTGGGATTCGAACCCACGGCAAGGTTACCCCTGCACAAATTTTCGAGATTTGCACCTTAAACCGCTCGGACACCTCTCCATTTACTCTTATTCTTATACAAAAAAACTTATTTCTCAATCGATTGTCAAAAAAAATTTTTTGTATTATATTTAAATCAACATTCCCCTTTCGTCTAATGGTAGGACGCAACACTCTGGATGTTGCTATCGAGGTTCGAATCCTTGAGGGGGAGTTTTTAATTTAATAATAGGTATTAATATTGTTTAGTAACTTTAAAATAAAAATTAATATTATTCTAACTACTTTAATATTAATAGGTTTTATTTTTTGTTCTTATAAATTTTATATCAATAATAATTTCAAAGATGGGAAACCGATTATAATTAGTACAAAATCAGGGATAGTTATAGGCCTTGAAAAAGACGGTGTAAAATCTTTCAGAGGAATTTATTATGCCGAACCTCCCATAGGTAAAAATCGTTTTGCGCCGACAATAAAAAAAAGGATATACCCGTTTATTATAAATGCAACAAAATTTTCCCCTTTTATAAGTCAGCCTAAAATTATTAATAATGAAAAATATTCATTATCTGAAAAAGCACTTACTCTTAACATTTGGACAAAATCAACTTCTAAAAAAAGTAAACTTCCTGTGTTTGTATTAATACACGGAGGAGCTTTTCTCTTTGGCACTGCAAATTCAGAAAATCAACATTTTATAGGGGTAAATTATGCAAACAAAGGAATTATTTATGTAACAATAAACTACAGATTAAATGTTTTTGGATTTCTTCCGTTAAAAACCACTCTCAAAAAGTACAATACTACAGGTAATTGGGGTGTAATAGATATTATTACGGGCTTACAATGGATTAAAGACAACATATCAGATTTTGGCGGCGACCCTGATAATATTACAATTTGCGGCATTTCGGCAGGTTCAACAATAGTATCCGCTTTAATTTCCTCGCCAAAAGCATCTTCATATAAGGGACATAAATTATTTCAAAAGGCAATAATGTTAAGTAATGCACTGCCCAGCTTAAAAGCCACCTATAAAAATTCAAAATACAATCTAAATTCTCAAATAAAACTTGCACAAGACTTTATTAGTAATTTTGATCTGAAAGATAACGAAAATGATTTAAAAATATTACAAAAAATAAATCCTGAAATTATTATTAGTTATTTGCCCTCATACATTACCCCCTTAAATATTTTTTCTTCACCTTTTATACCTGTTGCTGACGGGGATGTTATTCCTTTTGATTTTTTAAATCGATTGCATGAAGGCAATGTCAATAATGTTAAACTTATGGTCGGTTATAATACAAACGAAAGCAGTATGTTTATTAATGATAATAAAATGAATACCCCCCCCCAAGAAGATTACCAAAATCAAATAGAAAAAATATTCGGGAAATATTCTGAAAAAATTATTAAAAAATTTCCTATAGATAATAAACATTCTGCAGCGGATAGAATAGAACAAATATATACAATGGCAATGTTTACAAGCGGTCTTTTTGAATATGCTGATTCGCTCTCACAAAATAATAATGTATATGTTTATCACTTTAATTATATTGATGATCCGGGTCAAAATCTTGGAGTTTATCATACATCAGATATAAAATATATATTTAAAGAGAATATAAACTCTCCATTTTCTGATATATTGCATACCGGACTTATTAATTTTATTAAAACCGGAGATCCTAATACCGGCGAACCGCTTCCTTTTAACTTACATTGGGGAAAATATTCTAAAGATAATCCCTGTGAACTTATAATTCAAGAAGACTCTAAAATGACTCCGATTTATAATATAGATGATATCTACTTTATTCGAAATATTTTATTTAACAATGAAAATATGGAATAAATCATTTTTAAGTTTTGTTAACGAAGAATAATTATTTAAGCAATTAAATTGCTTCAGGGTTTTGATTTATTCAAAGACCTTTAAATTAGAAAATAAAAAAATGCTAACATTAAAGTTAAACAAAATATACCAATATAACAGCCCTTTTCCTGTTCTTAATCAAAGCCCGATTAAAAACAGTAATCCGATTTTAGCTCCTCTAAAATCAGATACGGTGTCTTTTTCAAAACCTGTAATAAGTTTTAGAAATATAAATTATGAAGATAAATTCTCAAAAAATAATTTAGAAATAGTAAAAAAAATAGCAGAATTTGCCAAAACTAATAACACTAATGTTTATTTAATCGGCGGAGTTGTCCGTGATATGCTTCTTGGCGAAGATATAAATGATTTAGACTTTTTAATTGAAGGCGACGCAGTTGAATTCACCAAACAATTCCATTCAAAATATCCTCAATCCGAAATTGAGTACCTAAAAGATAATTTTGCTACCGCAAAACTCGGATTTAACGGGGAACATATAGATTTAGCTTCAACTCGTGAGGAAAGTTACATTAGAAAAGGTATTCCTAATGTTTCAAATGTCGGATGTTCCATAGAAAAAGACGTTAAAAGACGGGATTTTACAATAAACGCAATGGCACTTAAGTTAGATATAGATGAAAAAGGAAAGCTTAGATTTATTCCGATTGATATTACAGGCGGTTTAAATGATTTAAATAACGGTATAATAAGTGCAACCTATGATGACAGTTTTAATGATGACCCTACAAGAATTTTAAGAGGACTAAAATTCAGACTTCGATACGGATTTAAATTTGATGAAAAAACACAAAAAATGCAGGATGAATTTTTAGAAAATCCGCCAATAGAACAAATAAGTATGGCTCGTGTATATACAAGTCTGAGAGAAAAATTATTTAAAGATAAAGATATTGCACCTGAAGCATATAAACATATTATTGAAGAAGGTCTATATAAACTATTTGCTCCCGAAACTCTGGCAAACCCCAATTGGGCAAACAGAATTAAAGAGGCTTGCGAAATATTTAATGTTAAAAATATAGCAAATGTTTATATAAAAATGCTGGACAATAATGTAATTAAAGATGTCATTAATAATTATGACGGGAATAAAAATCCGTCAAATTACGATATATATAAAAAATTACACAATAAATCCAATGAAGATTTAGCGGTATATTACTCAATTACAGGGGATACTAATGCTATTAAGTATTATAATGAATTAAAATACAGAACTCCGTTATTAAACGGTAAAGCATTAATAGAGATGGGTTATACTCCCGGCAAACAAATGGGTTCAATATTAGATAATTTATTAAAAGAAAAATTAAATAATAACTCAATTAAGACAATTAATGACGAAATACAAGCACTTAAAATGTATAATTAATAATTATTTTCGTTTAATTCTTTGACCGCTATAAAATATTGATTCCCCGTGAACATCAATGCCGCCGGCTTTATACAATCCCAGATTATCACATGCTTTAATAATTGTTTTATATAATTCAGGATCTGTAGACCAATCACCGGAATAACTTGAATAATAAGCTTCAGAATATAAACCCCTGTCGCCCGTAATGTCTTTAAAATGTTTTATTAATTCTTTTGTTGTTTCATAAGGATCTTTATCATCGTAAATTCTGTGAGTAATATCAGGATATGCAGGATGTGCAAGTCCGAAGAAACATTGCTCCTGATGACATACACCATCATATGCATCTTGTACGGAAATTGCTTTAATATTTAAAGGATTTCCGCTTTGACTTTTTAAATCATCCAGAAATGCATTTAATTTTGGGTCAAATGGGTCAATACACATTGCCAAAATATGATATTTTTCAGGTTTTTTAAACTTGTAACCATTTAGTTCGGCTTCTTTTGTAGAAATCTCAACACCCAATACAACTCTTATATTTTTATACTTATCAGGATTTGATGCAATAATTTTAACCGCTTGTTTACAACCTTCAACGGTATTATGATCGGTAATTCCAATAATAAAAGGAGTCCCGTTCGCTTTTGCATATTCATTTCCATATTCTACTGCCTGATTTAAGACATCTTCAACTGATAATGAACCGTCAGAATTTATCGTATGAACATGATAATCACCGCCGAATATTTTCATATTAACATTTTCAAGCTTATTACTATCAGGAATATTCAATTTATCTTGCGGACGTTCGCCTGTTACATAAAAATTACGATTGGAAGAATTATTTATTATTGCATCTTTAAATTCATCAGGTCCTATAACAGATGCAAGTTTATAAGGTTTAATACCGTAAATACCCGTATTGGAGCATATTTTCTTTTTATATTCAATATCCTTTTGTGTTCCTTCCAATTTTGTATTTGGCAAGTTTTTACAATCAATCGGAATAGAAAAACCATGATAATGCGGAATAAACATTTTTGAATTTTGAATATTTTTACAACCGCTTGTCTGAATAAAGTAATCTATACCATTTTGCGTATAAGTTGAGTGTTTTCTTCCAAAACTTATAGGTTTATATAAAGGGTTTATATTAACTTTTGAACAAGAATTTATCATAATCATTTTGCCTGCTATTGATTATGAAATCAGCTGAATTAAATTTATTGCATTTAAAAAAATTTTTTTTACAAAATTTAATATATTAATCCGCACATATTACTAATTCTTTTTTTATAAGCATTTTTAGAAGTATCATTAGTAAAGCCTGCTAATTCAGACCAATCTGATATTAATATTTTTCCTGTTTTAGGAATAATATACCAATTATTCATATCATCAATTTGTCTGTTTGTAAGCCCTTTTTCGAGCATTTTATTTATATCTTGCATAAACTCTTGTTTAGCATCCAGAGTAACTAATGAGTTGTTTTCCCCGTATGGAACCGGTAAATCATCCTGTGTATCAGGTATTTTTGTAATCAATACACAGTCTTTTTTATTTTTACATTCTATATAATCAACAAGAACAGGCATACAAGATAAATTCATATCTTTATATTGCGTCATTCCGTAAACCTGAGGGGATAATATAAATTTTTTACCTATATTAATATAATAGTCTTTATATTTATAAACCGTATTTGACAGTTTATTAAATTGATTATTATCTTTTAAAATATTTTCTAAATATTGAGAAATTTCTTTAATGTCAGTGCATTCTTTTAAATTTTTAATACATTCGGATATAAAAGGCTCCGAATTAATATGATTTGTTTTTTCACTCATATTTGTCCTTTTATTAATATGATTTGCCTGTAAACCATTTAAATTTTTAGAAATATTATTGTCCATATTCACCTTTATTATTAATTATATTAACTCTGTGTATTTTTTTTATCAACCCTAATATTTGAAGCTCCTTCAGGGAAAGCAATTATATATTGTTCACGTTTACCGGGGACTAATGTTTCACCTTCACCTCTATATGCTTTAGCACCGCCCTCTGCGCCTTTTACCAGCATTACATTATCTTTTTCACCTAAAAGCCCATCCTGAACTATCTTAAGTGATTCATAACCTTTAAGTTGAGTTTCACCTTTAGGATTTTGTACTACAGGCAGTTTAATCTCACTTGTATATACTTTATTATTTAATGTATATGAAACTACAATAGTATCTCCGCCTTCACATACCGTACCGCATACATTATATTTACCCGTATATGTTCTGTCTTTTTTCAATTCAAGTGTAATCCTGTATGGTTTTGAAGTAACAACTTCTGTACCGTCATCAGAATATGTTTTGGGTGTGAGTGTATATCCTTTACTTGCCGCATCCAGATATACCTCTGCTGTTGTTTCGCCTGCAATTTTAACCCTATCGGAAGAAACTCCTACACTTACGGCAAATTCTCTTGCAAGAGGCATATTATTATTTGGAGCATTACCCTTGAGAGGCAGTGAGCCATAATCAATTCCCAATGCTTGCCTTGCTGCCGCATCGGTTACTGCCGTATCAAAATTATATATATCAGTGTTGTTTTGATATCCTTCTATAGCTATTAAAGTTGCATTATTTCCATAGCCAAAGCTTTGACCTGCTCCGCTTAAATAATAATCTACGGTTTTTTGTTCTTCAGGCGACAAATTTATATATTCATCTGTTAATCTGTAATCTTTTGCTTCGACTCCGTCGATTAATTTAAAATGAATTTGATTGTTAGCATTATTTTCTACTAAATTCTTAATATTTGAAGCAAGTATCTTTACTCTGCCAAATGTACCCTGCCACGGTTGTGCTTCAAAGTCAGTTATCTTGGAAATAAGTTTATACATCTCTTGTGCGTTTTCTGACATCGCCGCTATATCGGATTTATTAACGGTTAAAGTCCCTTCGTCGACATTACTTAATAATTTCACTATTTCTTCTGCTTCTGAAGGAGTCATTTTATCAAAACAATCAATAAATTCGTTAATTCTTGAGCTTGCTTTATCACCTAGTACCGTAGGTGTGAAGCATATTGTCTTTGAACCTGAAATACCATTCGATGCAGAAAGTCCGTTAAGTGTATCTTCAATAATTGAATTCCCTGTTACGGAACAATCATCACTAACAATTATAAACGCATCATCATTTACTTGAGATAAATCAAAACTATAGTATCCGTCAGCTTGCTTGTAACTTGCTCTTGCATTATTTCCATCCAAAGCAAGACTTGTGTTTTGCGATATTTCTATTATATCTCTTGCCGCATTTGTATAACTTTTGAAGTTATTTTTTGCATTTGGCTGAGGTGCTAAAACATATGTATTTTCTTTTGAAGCACCCATTTCATAAATTTGTTCAAGCTGTAATTTTGTTATAGCTGCTTGTCCGTCACTGTCAATCCAGGCAGCACTTTTAAACATAAATGATGTAATAAGTTTAATTTCATTTGCATCAGCACCGTATTCACTCAATATTTCTTCAAAATTATTAATTTTTTGAAGATATGAATTTGCCACAGAAACAGGATTTTCACTTTTTAAAATTAAATCAATTTTTTCGTTAGTTAAGATACTGCTTAGTTTTTCGGCAGTTTCTGTATTAATACCTTTTTCTGTTAATCCGTTAACTGAATTCCCCAAATTATTTGTCAGCGGATTATTACCTGATGAAATTTGGCTATTATAAGTATTTTCATCATTAAATGCCGCATGTGCAAATGAAGAGTTAACTACATCAGATGAACCTGAAGCAGCTGCCATGGCGGAAGAAATATTCGCTGCGACGACTGCATTTTGTACCAGTCCTTGTATTGCTGATAATTGTGCTAATGAAGCATCTACAATTTCTATACTCTGAGAATTAGGAAGCTGAGTATTATTTTGCGAAGCAGCCAAAGCACTTTCTTGTGAAGTTTCAACACCTTTATCAAAGTATTCTGCATCAGAATTTGCAGTATTATACTCATATCTTACATCGTTTTTATTGTTATTAGTATTTGGAATAGCATTTTCATTAACTAATCCTGTTCCCATATAATAGGAATTACCTGCCCAATCAAATAAAGTTGCATCCGTTTTGTAATTTTGTGAAGCAGCTATCCCTTCAGGTGTTTCGGTATATGTTTTTCCGGGCAGTTCTGTATAATTAAACCTTATTGTCCTTGCCGTATTATATACTTTACCTTCTGTTAAATTATTATTTTCATATTTAGTTAAACCTTGTTCATTATTGTTTTGAACTTCGTATATTTTCTGAAGCTCTGAGGCTGATACATCCGTTGCTATAACATTGCCGTTTTTATCAAGATAATTTTTATATTTTATGCCATTTTCTGTTGTACCTTTTTGTACTTTGGCAGTACCCGAGGGGTTTGGTGTACCTGCTGCAATATTTACCGCTTCAAAAGCAATACCGCCCAAAGTCCCTGTAAATCCTGCGGTTAGTATGTTTTCAGTACTTGCATTTAACCAATCATTAAAAGTTAATTCTTTCCCGTTTATTGCACTATCTAATAAGTAATTTGTACCGCCGCCGACGAAAGCAGCAGACATGCCTGCACCGCCGCCCGAAGCACCTGAGCTTACCAATCTTCCGATAATTTGAGATTGGGCGCTGGTTCCCGAGGTTAATAATGGTCTTAAAAATGATGATATATTATATGCCGTAAAACCTGCCGCCAAAGATGCGCCTGTAGATGTTAATAATGTTTTTCCAAAACCTTCCAATGATAAATCAGAATTATTTCTTTTAGCTTGTATATATTTATATGCTTTATCATATGCTTCTTCATAACCTTCATCACCCGGTTTTATTTCATTATTTATTATTTTTTCGTATGCAATTTTATCATCTTCCGTTAATTCCAAGTCATCAAGTCTGGTTGCACCTGCTTCAACGGCATAATTTCCGACGGATATACCATCCCCGATAATTAGTGCGCTAGTTTCACCTGCAGCCAAACCTGCCAAGGTTTTACTTGCAGTTTTACTTAAAGCACTGCCAACAGCTTTGCCTGCGCCCATACCGACTGCAGTAAAGGTGGAATTAACAACACCTTTTCCCAGATCCTCCATTACTTCACCAAACGAATATCCGTCTTTTTCCGTAACTCCGTCTATTACCTGAGGAACCATATATGCTGCCGTACCTGCAGCTGTTAATGTCCCTATTGCTACAGCAGATGCACCTAAACTTATACCTCCTGTAAACGGAGCTGCGACTATACCTGCCGCAACAAGTCCCACTACTGTCAACCCTGAAGCAATTCCGGATATAACATTAGTACACTGTTTTTGACCTTGAGTATATTTAGAAACACTTTCAACAATTTCGGAATTTGATAAATCAACTTGACCATTTAACAAGTTATTTAATTCTTCTTCATTAAGTTCATTTCCAACAACAGATTTATATACATCATTTAATTTTGAAGAATCTTTTTTAAGTTCTTCAATTTGTTTTTTTAAGTTATCAATTTTATTCTGAACTTTATCTGAGCCTGCCCCTATTCCCGTTTTATTTTTAAACCAATCCCAGCCTTTTGCAATCCAGCCGTTATTTTCTTTAACAGATGCAAATTGCTCTTCGTATCCAAGAACAAGATTTTCAAGATAACTTGTTATTGCTTGAGTAAGTTGAGTTTCTTGTGCGGAATAACTTGTTTCTTCCGTACCCTGCACCATATTAACTTGTCCATATGAAATATCATTATTTATTATGTCTGTTTCATTTGTTTTATTATTTTCAAAAATATCTATGTCTTGTTCATTCTCGCCTAATGAAACATTTTTATACTGAGAATTTATTTCATATTTTCCTGAAATTCTATCGACAGACACGATTTTTCCCTTTTCAACATCAGATTTAATCTAGTGTCGCAACATTACGCTTGCTCCTCGCAACCGTAAAGTTGCTCACCTTTTCAATATGCCACTCGCAAATTTTTACTCAGCTGACGCATACAGGCTCAAACATCCTTACTTCGTTGTGGTGTTTCGCTTTGTAACACCTTCGGCTTTTCGTAAAAATTTACTCGGACAACATTTATTATATCGGCTTATTTTTAAATTTCTTTAATTATTGTAACAATACTTAATTAAAGCAATCTATTAAAAAATATTAATTAAGTTTAAAAAAAAGGCAATTTTTATTTTTATATTCGTTTTTAAAGGTAATAAGTAAGGCAGGTATAATTGAAAATAGCAAATAATACAATTATAAACAGATATAAACGGCTTAATGAAAAAACTCCGCAAAAAAGCGGTACTGATACAAATGTGTTAAAAAAAAGAAGAAATACCTCTTTTAAAGGTATTGAAGGGTTATTCAAAACAAATCCCGAATTAGTTCCGCAATTAGAAATTCTACCTTCAGTAAGCGATAATTATATAACAAGAATAACAAAACAAATAAGCAATTTTTCACGGGAATGGTTAAAAAAATTTAAATCAGAAGGATATAAAATAATTTTAACTCCTAAATTTACTGATGCATATAAAGCAGAACGAGTATTTGATCCTGCTGTTGAATATTTTGAAAGAATAAATCCCAAAGGAACTCTTGGTGTAACATATGCTCAAGGAAAATTTGGTAAAAATTTCTTTGCATTTTGTGATAAACCGCCATATTCGGATATGTATATGCCTTCCATTGTAAACCATGAACTATCTCATGGAATAGTAAATATTAAAGGGATAGATAAAAGTCAAAAAACTCTTGAACTGCTAAAAAAAGATGTTGATTTATTAATAAAAAATAATAAATTAAATAAATTAAGCCAAAATGAAAGGGATATGCTTTTTCAGTACTTTTTTAAAAAAAATGCATATTTACCCGTGGATGAAATAGCAGCAGATGTATGTGCGTGGAACAGAGGAGGGGGAATATACGGTTCCGGGATGGTATTAAATGTCAATAATCATAATTTAATGACAGAGACATTTCCAAACTTATCTAAATACTTAAAAGATATTAAACCTTAGCCGCTGCCTGAGCATTAACATTTTTAATTATCATTTGGAAAAATGTTATCATAGCCTGATCGTTATTTTTATATGCCCATTTTATAATTGGGGTAATAGTTTGCCAAGTTTCTTTAGGATTAACTTTAAAGGATTTTAAAATACCTTCTGCCAAATCTTTAATATCAACAGATTTACTGGATGAAGTACCGCAAGCTCTGTTTATTGCACGGCTGGTTTCAATTCTTTGCAAAGTTGCCTTCATAAGGTTTGAATTTCCTGCATCCGGAACAATATTTAATTCCTTCATAATACTGTTAATTGTATTTTGAGTATATTGTGTACTCTTCAAATTAACACCTGCATTATAAAGTTTATCATCTAACATTTGTGCGAATTTTTTAACAAGAGCTTCCTTGTCAGCTGAGGCAGGAATAGTGGCTCCTTCTAACATTGTTCTTGCGATGCCTTCTGAATTTCCGAACAACATATTTATTGAAAGACCTATATCTTGCAATGTTTGACTGTTCGTTCTTGTAACAGTATTACCTGTATCAATATAATTAATAATCGGTTTTTGAGTTTTAGCATCAAAATCTATAAATACATTCCCCGGATGCGGATCAGCATGTATTGTTCTTGTCCCGTTCGTACCAACGAACATAACTTGTTCATTTTGCGCTCTTTGATATGCTTCACCTAAATCTTTCATCCAGTTTTCAGGAGTTTTAAGTGCAGGATATTTTTCAATTTCATCAGCATATTTTGAAAAATATTCAGAAGGATTTTCTTTATAGACTTTAAGCATTTCAAGCAGATTATCCAATCTTGTTCCATTTGCTTTTTCCATTACCAATGAAACATTTTGACCGCTTTTTGAACCGACTTCAATAGTTTGAGCAACATTAAATCGTTTTGAACCTTGTGCCATATTTTTTGCGCCCTTAGCTTCAAGTCCAAAATTAAGTTCATTATCCCAAGCATCAAACATACTGTTTATTAAATTCATTTTATATTCTTTTTCAGCCGGATCTGATACAAATTCTGAAATATATTTTGTAAATATTGCTCTGTCTTGTGCAAATCTTTCTGGGGTTATACCTTCTTTTAACATTTTAATAACCACTTCCGTACCATCAGAAGTCTTTGCCAGATATGTTTCACCTATAGTGCCTGCTCCGAAGGATTTTAGTATAGTATATTTACCTGCACCGTATAATTCATCTGCAAATTTTTGAGCTTGAGCCATATCTCTTGAAACAGTACAATTACTTGTGAACTGTTTAAATATATTTGAAACTTCTTTAGGAAGATTGTCATCTGTTGAGAAAGTTTGCGCAAATTTAGATAATAAAATATTTGAATTTTCCATAACTGCTTGTATTTGTTCATCTCTGGTCATATTTTGGAATTCGTTAGATGACATCAACTTATCTAATCTTGTTCTTAAAATATCAGCGCTTTCCGTTAATCCTGAACGAGCCGCACTTGATTGCATATCCGTAATTTGCTGTTCTAATTTTACATTAAATGCATTTAGATCATCATAACATTTTGATAAATCCGATAAACCTTCTTCAATATTTCCATTTAAAATTTTATTTCTTGCCATGGCAGCACTATCATCTAATGCTTTAGCATCTGTTCTTAGAACAGCATAGATTTTTTTAGCTCTTTCCGGCAAATCACCCAATTGTTTATAGGCATTTGTATCAGGAATTTTTTTAATTTGTTCTGCTGTTTCTTGAATTAATTCATTTGCAGAATCTAAAGTATCATTAATTAGCTGGATACCGGATGATGCTTTTCCGCTTAATGTTTCATTTGCATCAGTAATTTTTCCAAAAATATTATCTAAATCTTGTGTAAGTTTTTCATACCTTTGATCAACTAAATCAAGAATAGAAATCCCTTTTTGTGATAAAGTATAAGTTTTCGATTTTACATCTTTTCCGTTTGCAATGTCACTTAAAATTTCTTTTATAATTGCTTTATTTTCTTTAACTACAGAACTAATATCATCATTTAATAACGATGCACTTTCAAGACTTGAAGTAATATTTCTGCTGATAGCATCAATATCATTATCAATACTGTCAAGAATTGCAGAACCTTTTATATGAACGTCATCTGCTAAATTTTTTGCTTGTTTTAATATTCCCCCAAATTCCCGAACAACTTCGATATCCGGATTTTCTGCCGCCGGAATATTTGCCATTGCTGTTTTTGCTTTTGTATAATTAATATCAACTTTATTACTTAATTTTCCTGTAATTTTACCAAGACCGTTTCCGACAACTCTCATTCCGCCGCCGATTACTGGTGATAATATAAATCCGCCTGCTGTTCCTGCAGCAACTTCAGTTGTAAATCCTTTGAGTGATTTATTTTCATTATCTCCTGCGACATATCTTACTGCAGAATCTACTCCGCCTGATATAGCACCGTTTACAGCCATATCAGCACCAAGAGCCAGAGCCCTTGCGCCTAAAGACCCACCGACATATCTTACGTTTGTTGTAAGCAGAGTTTTTGTAATAGTCCCCTTCGCTGTATTTTTTATCCCTTCTTTAAGAATGACATCACCGCCCTCTCTTAGAGCAGTAACACCAACCCTGCCTGCAACGGCCTTACCTGCAGCTCCGCCTATTCCTGCAGTAATAGGAGCAAATATACCGTTTATTCCTCCCGTTGCCAAGTCATATCCTAATGTATCATATTTCTTTCCGCCGACAGCAGCTTCAATCCCCTTAATTCCAACTTTAACCGCAGCACCTGCAGCACCTGCAATTCCAAAACCGGTCAAAACAAGTCCTAAAGATGCACCTCCCGTGAAAGGAGCAGCTGCCAAGCCAACCCCTGTCGCAAGAGAAAATGCTCCGAATGAAACTATACCTGATAAAATATCAGCAATAATATCAACACATTGTTTTTGACCTTCCTGATATCCTTTTACGGCTTTGAGCATTTTATCTTTTGTAATTTTGCCGTTTTTATAATCTTCAATAGCTTTTTCAGCTTTCTTTGAACCGGCGCCTATTCCAGTTAAATTTTTAAAACCATTCCATAATTTACCTAAAAGTCCCTGTTCAGACTTTGTTTTATTTATACTTGCTTTTAAACTCTCTTCTGATATAGTATCATTATTTTCAATATATGTATCAACTGATGGACTAGTATAGTCAATATTCGCCGACGAATTTGCTCTTGATGAATTTAATACAGATTTTGTACCTGTATACAAATACGGATTATAATTTACTCCATTAAGACTCATTTTATCCCCATTTCTTTTTAAACAACAAAAAGTTTATTTAAATCTTATATAAATAAAGTATTTTTTTTACATAAAATTGTTTATTTTTTTTTAAATTTAAGTTTTTGTTAATAAAAAGTTACTTTGAAGATTTAATTAAGTTTTTTCAAACGATTTCTTAAAATTTTAGCATAATCTTTATATTCGTCAGGCTGATTTGTAATGCCGTAATTACTGTCATGAATTCTGCGATTACAGGTAATAAAATCTGCCATGTATATTGATATATTATGCTTGCCGAGCCTGTCTTTTAAATCTATAACATCGCCTGTAATCGTATCTTCTCTAAAAAATCCGATAGTATCAAAAACTTCTTTTCTAAATAAAGTTGAACCCGTTAATATATTTGAAAAAGGTTTTGGGTTTACATATTTAGCCTGTTGAGGAGTATCAGGGGAACAAAAGTTTTTTAACTGCGCCATAACTATTTTGCAATCAGGATTTTTTTGCATTTCCGCATAGAGCATTTCTAAAGCCCCGTCAACCAATTTATCATCCTGGTCGATTGTAAGCCAGTAATTACCTTTTGCTTCTCTTATTCCCGTATTTTTACCTGCCATTTGACCTTTATGTGAAGTATTAACAATAACTTTACAGCCCATCTCTTTTGCGATTTCAACGGTTTTATCCGTTGAAATATCATCTACAACAATAATTTCTGTCGGCATATTCTGCCTTTGAATGCTTTCTATTGTTTCTTTTATATATTTTTCGCCATTATATGACGGGATTACAACTGTTATTAAATCTTTCACTTGTGCACCTCTTTGTATATTTTAACAGAAATACAAAAAAGGGCAGAATTAACACAAACTGATTAAAAAAAGTTTTTATAGTAATATTTAATAAAGGACAATATTATTATTCAAATGACAAATACACCAATTTTATGGAAATCAGATATAGAACGCATTAAGAAATCAGGATATTTTAAAGAAAATATCTCAATAACCGATGCCTTAATTGAAAACTTTTACCAAGAAATAATGGGCGAAGAAGAAAAGACCTTAATTGACTTATTAATGCAAGAAAATCCGTCTCAAGTGAAACTTGATGAGCTTATAAAGAAGTGGGATATTGAAGTTAAACAAGGTGACAAAAATTTATTATTGGCATATTTAATAAAATCTCATCCTGAATTACACGCAACATCATACGAAGAGCCCAGATTAAAAGGTCTGTTATCTCATCAAAGATTTTCAAACCTAAAAATTATTGCACATTATACAAAAATAGGGAAAGAATTAAACAAACATAAAATAACACCTTTGATATTTAAAGGCGGATTAATGAGGTTTTTAAACCCTGATTTCCCGAGATATATGGGTGATATTGACATAATGGTACAAAAAAACGAGTGGAAAAAATCAGCAAAAATAGCAAAATCTCTGGGGTATTGGTATAAAAAATCGGATGTCCATTCTTTTGACATATTAGAAAATAAAGAGTCGGAATACGGAATTTTAGATATTCATAACTTTATTTATATAGGAACAAGAAACGAAAAAAAATGGATAAAAGATTTATTTGAAAGAGCAGTTGAAAAAGATGTTTACGGAGTCAGAGCTTTAATTCCGAGTTATGAAGATTTAATGTTTATCACATTATTAAACCTTGCCTCTAATTTAAGAGAAAATAAATGCAGAGCAGGTATTTTATATTCTATTTTTGATTGTAAGTTTCTGCTTGAAAACAAAACTGATTTTGATTGGAATATTGTTATTGAAGATGCAAAAACCGCAGGTTGTGAAGTACAAATTAATTTTGCGACAAAATTTATAAACAAAATTTCAAACGATATTTTACCCAAAGAGTTCAATAACACTATATTTGAAAAAGAGACTAATGATTATTCAAGAATGATTATGTTTACCAATTTTTATTACTCTGAACTGCAAGAAAAATGCAGAGCAATGAAAATTCAAGATGTAGTAAAACACCCAAAAACTTTTGGTGAATATATAAAATTAAAGACAAAATACAAAACCTTAAAGATGCTAAACAGGCATCCGAGATTAATTGAAATATTTATTAAAGATTTAAAAACTTGTTGTTATAATATTGAAAAATAACATATAACGATATTCCGTTATTCAATCTGCTCTCCGCAGGGGAGCCCCGTTACAATGTTTTCAAAATGACAGTAATGGCAGAATGCGGAGTTCGGTTTTTTAAAATTTTCCGTTAATCTTTTTGTGAGTTCTTTATCTGAAAGATTTCTTATATTAATAACTTCATCATCTATTGCTTTTGTATGTTCTAAGTTTTTGTAAATATGTACCGACATTGTACAGGGTAATAAAATGCCGTTTGATAAAATATTACAAATCTGTACGCAATTTCGCCATGTTTTCTTAACTTTTTGAGCATCTTGTTCATCTATATATACTTCAGGCAGACTGAACCAGGTATTAGCTTCTCTTTTTTCCTGATAATTATTAAACCTAATATGATTTTGAACAAGAGTATCTTTCCATTTATCATATTTAACGGTTACACCGTTTTTTATATTTTTAACATGAGAATAATCGCTTAACTGTGCTGCAAATTTTTTATTTTGCATTGCTTTAATTAGTTTTTCTGAAGGTAGAATCGTGCAATTTGTTGCTAAAAATACTTGATGGATTTGCTTTTTTGAACAGGCATATTCAATCATTTCAGCTAAATCATTGGATAAAGTGGGCTCTCCGCCGACAAAACCCAGAATGTTTATAAAATCTACCGATTTTAATAATTTATCTATATCGTTTTTAAATTCCTGAAAAGTTTCCATATTAAAATGGGTTTCGTTTGTAAATTCGGGAATTCTGGTATTGCAATGCTTGCAATTTAATGTACATCTTGTAGTTATTAAATATTCACACAATCCGTAAGTCGGTTTTCTTGTGAAGAAATAACGTAATTTTAAATAGTTATAATAAAAATCCCCCCCCCCGATGGAATTTATTTAAAAAGTTGATTAAGGGGAAATTCAAAAGTTCTTGAACCCATTCTCTTGTCGGCCACCACCAAGTCATTTTAATGCAGTTATTTTTATAATTATGCCATTCCTCTTTATTCATCAGGCTTCCCCTCTTCTATTATGCCGTAACATTTGAATAAAATGTTGTATAAAAATCATATTATAATACTTTATTTAATGCAATAAAAAACTTTGCGATATTACATATTATCCTGCGGAAGCTGCACAGCAGCTAGAGGCTTAATTAGTATCTTTATTCCTGTTCTCCGCAGGGAAGCCCTCCTACAACATTTCCAAAATGGCAATAATTGCAAAAAGTCGGATTCGGTCTTGCAAAATATTCTATTATTGTATTTGTAAGCTCTTTTGGAGTTTGGTTGTTTCTTAAATCTATAACTTCATTATGAATTTCGGGAAGCAATTCCAAATTATGATATATATAAGGTGTTGCGGTGCAAGGTAAAATTTTACCGTCACATATGACATTACAACTTTGTACGCATTTAGAATATTGTGTTTTCATCATATTTTTATCTTGAACATCTTTATATAATTCAGGCATTGTAAACCATGTTAATGCTTTTCTTTTTTCCTGATAATTATTAAACCTAATATGATTTCGAACAATAGCATCTTTCCATTTATCATATTTAACGGTTACACCGTTTTTTATGTTTTTAACATGGGAATAATCGCTTAACTGTGCTGCAAATTTTTTATTTTTCATAACTTTTATAAGCTTTTCCGAAGGCGCAATAGTGCAATTTGTTACCAGAAAAACCTGACGAATTTGCTTTTTTGAACAAGCATACTCAATCATTTCAGCTAAATCATTGGATAAAGTGGGTTCTCCTCCGACAAAACCTATAAAGTTAATATAATCAACAGCCGACAGGACTTTATCTATATCATTTTTAAAATCTTCAAAAGTTGCAAGTTTTATATGTGTTTCATCTTTGAACTTTGGCATAAAAGAGTTGCAATGTTTACAATTTAAAGTGCATCTTGATGTAATCATATATTCCATAACCGGCATTACGGGTTTTTTAACTATTTTAAATCTTAATTGTAAGAGCAGTTTATGTAAACCTTTACCTACCCCCCCCCATTTCAATTTGTTAAGTGTATAAATCAGAGGAAAATTTAAAAGCTCTTGCACCCATTCTTGATTTGCCCACCACCAAACTTGTATTATGTTGTTTTCTACATAGTTCTTCCATTGCTCTTTATTCATCAGGCTTTCCCTTATCTAATATGCCGTAACATTTTTGTTAAAATGTTACATTAGTATATTACAATAAACAATAAATTTATAAAATAAAATTTACATAACTTTTATAAATAACTTCTTGTTCAAGCCCGATATATAGTAATGTTATTTCAGGCGATGAATGATTAAAAATTTTTTGAAGCATTACGACATCCTTATATTTACGATAAAAATGATAACCAAATGTTTTGCGCAAAGTGTGCGTACCTATATTTTCTTCAAGATTTGCTTTCTTGCAAGCTGCATTTAAAATCCTGTATGCCGAAACCCGTTCAAGCCTTTTCCCGTAGCAGCTTAAAAATAAGGGTGAATTAATAGGCATTGTCTTTGTGTAATTGTCTAAAATTTTTTTTAACTTACTATTTATAGGTATTATCCTTTTTTTTTAGTTTTTTTTTCAATAAGTCTTATATTTTTTTTGTTTTTTACATCTTTTACATTTAAAGACAAAATGTCTGAAATTCTTAATCCGCAATTAATACCCAGTTTAAACATCACAAAGTCACGAATGTTTCCTTCCTGTAAAATTTTTTCAATTCTTCTTAAATCTCTAATATCTCTTATTGGTTCAACAGTAGCCATTTTAACCCTCCTATCTGTGTAACATTTTAACAAAAATGTTACGACATATTAGATGAGGTAAAGCCTGATGAATAAAGAGCAATGGGAAAATTATAAAAAAAATAATATTAACAATCTCTGGAAAGTTCCTAATATAACTTGGTGCTATGAATTATTTGATTGGAAAACCATAAATTTTTTAAAAAAATTTAAAAAAGGCCGCACTCTTTTTAAGGCATATCAAAAATTAAGATTTAAAGTAACCAAAAAACCTGCGATAACAATGCTTGAATATGTTGTAACAACAAGATGCACCCTTAATTGCAAAGAATGCAACAGTATTATGCCTAAATTTACAAATGAAACTCATTCAAAAATAACTACTTTTGAAGAATTTAAAGCAGACATAGATAAGTTTCTAAAATCGGTTGATTATGTCAGCATATTTGTTTTTTGCGGCGGCGAAACCCTTCTTGCGAGCGAGCTTGACAAAATGGTAGAGTATGCCTGTTCAAAAAAGAAATTGCATCATATTTTAATAGCAACAAATTGTACTATTCTACCGAATGAAAAATTATTAAAAGCTATGCAAAATAAACGTCTTTCAGTTCAAATTTCTGATTATTCCCATGTCAAAAACATAAAAAACGATGTCACTGTTAAATATCATGAATTTAAACAACTTCTGATTGATAATAAAATAAGATTTAATAATTATCAGGAAAAAAGAGGTTCTGTTACCTGGTATAGCGCACCTGAAATTTACAAAGATAAACAAGATGAAAAATGTTTAACCGAAAGATACCAAACTTCTTGTATTGGAGAATATTTAATTATGATGTGCGATGGTGTTATTACAAACTGCTTAGTCGGACCGTATATTTCAAGAAATTTAGAACTAACACCCGAATTAAAAGAAGAATTAATTGATATAAGAAGTGATATTTCCGAAAAGGATTTAACAAAGAAACTAATTAATTTATATAATATTCCTCATTCACAGCTTTGTCATTACTGTCATTTTGAAAATATTAAAACAAACCTTCCCTGCGGAGAACAAGTTGAATGATTAATATAAAAAAATTTTTTTCAATTGAAATTACAGAGTATAAAGCTTTAAATAATGTTCCAAAAAAGAGTTTAATAATTTATTTTTTAGGAATAAAGTTTTCAATTTGCGTTGGTAAAATCGACCCTTATAAACAACTGTTTGCAAAAAATTCAACAAATAAAATATATTTAACTCCCGAGGGGGGGGGGGAAAAAATAGAATTAGAGTTACCAATAAAAAACAGCTTACAAAATATGGTGATTTTATAATAAGCGGAGAAAATAATACAATAATCATTCCAAAAAGTAAAAATTTAAAATGCAGGATTGAGATAGAAGGAAATAATAATCACTTTGAACTGGCTGGAGTTGAGCGTCCGTCTCATATTTATTGTGTATTTGAAAAACCAAATAATAACAGAACCGTTAAAATCGGGAATTCTAAACTTATCGGGGATGTTCATATTCGATTAATTGATTCAAATAAATCAATTACAATCGGAAATGATTGTTTGTTCAGCTACGGCATTTATATATGGACTTGCGATTCGCACGAAATCTATGACAAAAATACCGATATGAGAATAAATCAGGACAAAGATGTTGTAATCGCTGATAATGTGTGGGTAGGCAGAAATGTTTCCGTTCATAAGGGCTCTGTTATACCGCAAGGCTGTGTTGTAGGGGCAAATTCTTTTGTAAATAAAGAATTTCAGGAACAAAACTGCATTTTAGCCGGCACTCCGGCAAAAATTGTAAAGAGAGGAGTTTATTGGAAATATTAAGCCTCTATCTGCTGAGCAACTTCCGCAGGATAATATGTAATATCGCAATGTCTGCAGATTTCTAAATCATCATTTAAAAAGAAATCGCAAAGTTTTTTGTTTGACATATTTTTATCAAAAACATTACAAATATCTTTTTCTTTAACATCGATTTCATCAATGTTTCTGTCTATATATGCTCCAACTCCGCAAGGATAGATTTTTCCGTCAGAATAATGTATGCAGCGGCGCATATAGCAATTTTTTGCATTTTCTAAAGATTCTTCTTTAATTTCTGTATTAATTTTATATTTTTTTGCCCAAACAAGTCCTTTTGCATTAGCGACTTCGTATGAAACATTGTTTGAATTAAATATATTTGTAATTTCATCTATATAAACTTTTACATTTTTATTTATTCTGTAATCCGAAATCATAACTTTTACTTTTTTGTTATATTTTTTTAAGACATCAACAAGCTCCTCTGAAGGGATAATTGTTGCATTTGTCGGCAGATGTATCAATCTGATTTGTTTTTGTTTTGCGGCATATTCTATAATCTTAGGCAAATCTTTAACCAAAAAACATTCACCGCCCATATAGGCATAAATTAAAATTTTATCCGTATATTTTAATAATTCATCCAATTGTTTTTTGTATTTTTCAAAAGTCAAAGGCAGAAGCTGTCCTTCTTTTTTATAATACGGAATAAAACAACAGCATTCTTTACATTTTAAAGTACAAAGAGTGGTAAGCATGTGCTGTATGGAAATTATGCTTATTTTCCGTTTGAAAAAATATCTCAAAGTTAAATATCTGTACCAATTTTTATTGCTGTACCAGCCGGTTTTATATATTGTTCCATTGCCGTTTGCCCAATATTTGAAATGTTTTTTTATTACCTTTCTTACCTTTTTAATATCTTCAAACATATGCTAATACACTCTCTAAGTCTTACCAGTAACATTTTGAATAATATGTTACATAGTCTTTTAAAGAGCCGTGTAAGTTTAGTAAATTATAAAATTAAATATTAAAAAAAATACTGCAAAAATTTCCCCAAATATTTGTTTATGGTATACTTTTCTATGTAACATATTATTCAAAATGTTACATGGAAATTTATTATATTAATTCATTTTTTGAACTATTGCATTCATTCTTTTTTTAAAGGGGTTATTATTTATTTCCAAATCATACTTTTCCTTTAGTTCTGTGTAAAATTCCGTCATTTTGGCATAATACCAGAAATCCTCAAAATTCCTCATTTTTTTTATCTTGTTTGCCTGCATAACAAAATTAGAATTCCAAGGTTTCATTGGTGTTGCAAAGTGCCTTATACAAACTTCATGATTTGGGGAATTCAAATCATCATAATCAAGATAATTGTATTTAATATCTAAAATTTTATAATTATTATCAAAATATTTATTTAATAATGTTTCATCTGCATGTAAAATTTTATCTGCATATTCTTTCTGAATTTTAAATAATTTGTTAACTATATCATCTTTTATCCACTTTTGGATATCAATAAGCAGAACTCCGGCATTAAAATACTTGTAGTCATCCGATAATTGAAGCAAATCTTTTGTATCCGTATTATATAGAACTCTTGTCTTATTCCAACACGCACCTAATGCATAATCTTCAAGTGAGATATTATAAAGGTAGAAAATATCATCAAGAATTACAGTATCCGTATCAATATATAATATTTTTTTTAATTCCGGTTTTAAACTTGGAATTAATAACCTATTATATGTTGATATGTTTAAATTATTTGGTACCTGAAAATTTTTAAAAGCTTGCTCGGGAATAATTGGCAGAAACTCAATAGAGAAATTAGCAAATTTATCCTTCAATTTACAAATTTTAGTTTTATTTTTTTTCTGAATTCCGCTATCCAGTATATAAAATTCGCAAAAAGAATCTGTATGATCGCAAATTGAAGCAATGGTCGTTGCAACAAATGGTGCATAATTATTATCAGATGGTAGAAAAACTGGAATATTAGACAAGATTATTCTCCATATAAACTTTTATATTTAAACATTCTTTTAACAGTTCCTCCTTTGTTAATTCTTTTGCAACTGTATGTAATTTATCGCAATTTAATATAAATTGTTCACCTTTATCTTCTTTTTGTTCATAGAACAATCTTTCCTTGCTAACCAAATTTTCCATAAGTTCCTTAATAGTTATACCAAAACTTGCCCCTACATTGTAAATCCCGGTGGCATCATTCTCTATCAGATTTTTTAGAACATACTGAAAATATTTTTTTGTTATAAAATCTTTTTTTGCATTTTTATCTATTGTTACTGTAACTTTTTTTCGTTTTTTTAGTTCACTATCAAACCAACTTATAAAATTCGGAGAGTTTTTTTTAGGTGGTAGTCCAACAATATTACTCGTACGTAAAATCAAAAGTTGATTTGGCATAATTATTTTTAATTTATTCTCAATATTCACTTTGTTGTGCGAATAAAAATCAAATGGATGCAAAATATCATTTTCACTATAATATTTTAATTCTACATTTGAACCATAAACTTTTCTTGAAGATAAAAAAACTAATTTTGTGTTTTTATTTGTAATACTTTTAGCAATATTTAAATCTATCATCTCATCTTCAGATAAATAAGAAGAGAAATGTTCCGGCTGAATACAGAAGTTCACGACATAATCATAATCATTATATCTGCTATAATCATTCTCAAAAGGTCTTTGTATTTTATTCACTATATAGTCAGATTCAAATTCAATGTTGTTTGCTAAATAACTATTATACCCTACTAATAAGATTTTTTTCATTTCGCTTAACAACCTCATTTTTTAACAACTTAAGTCTGGATATATCTTCAACATTCATTCTTTTTTTAATTTTTTCTTTTGTATTGGAGTATATATGTCCGAAAAAATTGCAATAAAAAACTCTTATTTTACCCCATGTATTTCCATGTAACATTTCGGATAAAATG
>CANQJT010000012.1 GCA_947624325.1 Candidatus Gastranaerophilales bacterium | reverse complement strand
CGCCATTTAAAAGAGGTTGAAAAACCTCTTTTTTTATTGACTGACATAGGCGAGAACGAGCGAAAGCGATACAAAGCGAAGCACCGCAACGAAGTGAGGTGACTGAGCCTGTATGCGAAGTGAAACGGAGCTGTGAGAGCCGATGATTTGCCGCCATTTAAAAGAGGGTGGAAACCCTCTTTTTGGTTAAAAGTTTTTTGAAAAAAAGAGAGAATATTGCTTTGATAATTACAATTTGATATAATAAGTTAAAAAAAGAGGAGATAAAGTATTATGAATAAAGTAATACCCCCCCCCCGAACGGATTTTGCGTAGGCTGGAGTCGTAGTAAAGCGAAGCGAAGCCGAAGTGCTGAGGCAGAAGTTTTGCGACAACGAAGTGAAGCAAAATCCTCTGCCGAAATGAAGCAAAATCCAAGACAAATAGCTTTAAACGGATTTACATTAGCTGAAGTTCTAATTACCATTGTTATTATCGGAGTTATTTCTGCTTTCGCTATTCCCGTTATAGTTACTAATTATAAGGAACAGGCTGTTAAATCTGCATTAAAGAAAAATTATTCAGTACTAAAAGATGCTTTAAATATGTATCAATTTGATAACGGTATTAGACTTTTGCCCGAAGATATTGCTCCCTTAGAATTAAAAGATAAAATAATAAAATACTTTATTGTTGCAAAAGATTGTAAAGGTACGACTCGCTGTATGGATTATACAAAATATAAAAATAAAACGGGTCAAGAAGCAGTGGAAGCTACCTATTTTTTAGATGATGGACAATTTGTATTAAACGATGGGACAATAGTATTTATAGAAAATTCTGGTTCCTTTATTACTTTTTCTGTTGATGTTAACGGTGATAAAGGACCAAATCGTTTCGGTGAAGATTTATTTATGTTTCAACTTATGAGTGATGGTCAAGTGCTTCCTATGGGAGCTTCCGGAACAGTATTTACAGGTGATAGTTCTTGCTCAAATACTTCAAGCGATCCATATAATGGTACAAGCTGTACACAAAAAATGTTAAAATAAAAAATTAAATGATAATTGATAAAAGCTTAACAAAACTATTTGACAAATTCATACATTCTTTATTTTATATTCAATTAACTGGATTAAGGAAATTACCTCATGAATGCTCAATTTAATTATATTATCTAAATGGCTTTTTCTTTTTGGTTTATTATATTCAACAGAAATTTCTTTTATTTTTAAGTTATTTTTTAAATAATAGGCACTGATAAATAAATTTGCATATAAATAATTTGGTGAAATAGTGTCTAATATTTTATCTAATGTGTTTCTTTTCATTAATCTGAAAGGTATATTAACATCATTAATGATTATTTTTTTGGATTTGCTAAACATAACAGCTACAAACTTTTTTGCTAAATTACTTGCAATAAACCTAAATAAATTTTGTTCTCTGTTATTTCTTCGACCGATTATTAAATCTGCATTATCTTTATTTTCCCAAAACAATTTAAAGTTTTCAGGATCAATTTCAATATCAGAATCTGCATGAAAAATATATTCCCCGTCTTTTGCTTGTTTATAAGCATTATAAAGAGTTTTACCAAACCCTAAGTGTTGATTATTATATAGAATTATATTTTTATTCTCGTTTGTAATATTGTTAATTATATTTGCCGAATTATCAGTTGAACCGTCATTGAATATTCTTATTTGATAATTAATTTCCAGTTTATTTAATACATTAATCCATTTGTTAATTGTTTCATGTATGGTTTTTTCTTCATTAAATAATGGCATTATTATAATTAAGTCTTTTTTTTCTTCCATATTTAATTCTCATCTTTTATTTTTAGCAACGATAATAAGATATTAACGGGCGATATTAAAAATAATATATATAAATATCTGGGGCACATTTCAGGCATAGATATTGATATAAAAAACATTGTAAGTAATATTGGGATATATATAGATATGCTTTTTATTCCGTTTTTAATTGTGAATAAAGTCCCGAATAATAATAAAATTATAAAATAAGGTGTTGGTTTATATAATATTTCAAATAAAAGTATCTCATCAATTGAACTGGCAAATTTCTTTTTTATTTCCGGAAAAAAGGAATTTTCTTTTAAAGAATTATCTGTTTTATTAAAATGAATAGTTAAGGCATCGAAATTTGCAATATTAGTTGTAACCTCCTGCGTGAAATTATATCCTTCAGGATTAATACAGAACTTGAATATATATGAATTTAACATAAGCCAATCTTTGAACATAATGTAGAAGTTATTGCGTAAGATATTTAAATACACACATATAAAATTTTTGGAATTGATTTTTTTATCCATTAATTCAGAGGTGTTAAATATTATATTGTGAGGGGTGTATTTATAGTAATTATTTTCCCATTTATACAAAGGCATTACTTGTTCTAAAGTATTTTTATCTGCTTCTGTTATTTTACCGTTATAATGGAAGACATTTTGTATTTGATGAATAGAAACTTCCCAAGTCTGATTTTTTATAAAAGTTTGATGATAAATATCAATCTTACAATTGATAAACAAAAGAATTGAACAAATACTTATTAAAGAGATAATAGCAATTTTTATAATATTGGCTCTTATTGATTTAAACATAGAAAACAGAATAATTAAATACGCAATAGTTGTATATATACCGTTATAACGAGTAAGTGAAATCAATATTATTGAACATATAAAAATGAATATATTTATTTGGGATTTAAAGAATTGTGTTTTTTCAATATAGATAAAAAGAGTGCATAAAACTATTGAATATAAAGCAATACTGTAAAATACATCTTTATATAAAGTTATTAATGTAATACCGTTATATGGTAATAAACCTATTAGGAAGGAAGTTATCAGTAAAATGTATGAAGGGATTGAATATTTACGGAGTTTATAAAAAAAGTAACCCGTAATTAATGATAAAGATAAAATTTGTGTTATTACAACAAAAGAAGGACTATTCCTGATATTTGTTAAAATATGAATGAGAAAAGTGTGAAAAATAGGATGTTCATCCGCATATTGATTTGAGTGGGCATATGTCCATTGCACCATGCAATCAAAAGGCATTATAGCAGGGAAAAATATTAAAAGATAAAACAGCCCCATAATAATTATAGGGCAGGCATATAATAATATTAACCATTTAGATATTTTTTGTTCTTCTTTATTTAATTTAAATGATGTATTTAAAATTAAACAACCCGAGAAATATACGGAATATAGAAAAATTAAAAAATATGCAAAAATGTATAAATATTTGTGTATTTTTTCTGAAAGATTTAGTTGATTTCCGCTGTTAAAAGCAAATAATTTTGAAAAATATAAATTATATTGATCATAATCTTTATATGTCGGTTGAAAAGTATTTATTTTATATATTTGATTATTAATTTTTATTTGAGCAATGCCTGAATCATTACCGCCGTTAAAAACAAAATAAATGTTGTTTGCATTACCTGTTAATTTTATTTTAGAAGGTGTATCTTTATTGGAAATTAGTTCCAGATATTTGATGATATTAAATTTATCAATTCGAATTTTTTTTAATTGTACATCTCCGATATTTTCCATATATTGATAAAATATAATTTTATTATCTAAATAAATTGCATTTAAATTAATATTATAACCTGATGAATTATCTGCTTTAGTATGGGTTGTAGAAACTTCAACTTCTACAGGCACCTGAGGATTATGTTTATATATGTTAAATGAATAAATAAGAAATAATGACATTAAAGAAGCGAAAATATAAAGAATTAAATTTTCTTTTGCCGTTATTTTATTTTTCCCCTTATAAAAACAAATAATACCTAAAATAAATGGTATTGCAGGAATTAATAACTTGAGCAAAATCGGGATTTGAATATATGAAATATTAATTGTATATGAAATAATAACAAATGAAATTACGGCATATAATATAAAAAGTAAAATTTTCTTTTTCATAACGCTAATTATTACACAAAAGTATATATTAATCAATAAAAATCAGCAGTTATACTGCTGAAAAAAAGGTTTATTTATACCAAGCTTTGAATGAATTTATTTGATTTTCTAAAGTTTCATAATTTCCTTCAAATTTTATACATCTGTCATCAATATATACCCAGGCAGGTTCTTTTATATCAGTAATATCACAGAAATATTCCGCTATATTATTTTCATTAAGCCATTTTTGAGTCTGATTTTTATTCCTGACGGTAAATAATTTTATGTTGTAATTTTTACTTAGTTTTCTAAGAAAATCAGCTGCTCCTGTTTTAATTTCGGGAATTATTTCTTTATTATAATTACCGGTATAATTGTTCAAAACTCCGTCTAAATCAATAAGTATGGTTTTATTACTCATTAATATATCCTTTTAGGTTATATTATATATTATTGTAATCTAAAAGTCTATTTTTCAAAATATTGGATAATTTCTTCAATATGATTATCAATATCGACTTTTTCCCAAACTTTTATAATATTGCCTTCTTTATCAAGAATAAATGTTGTTCTTTGAACAGGCAGGTTATTATTATGTTCTTTAAATGCATTTTTCAGTTTATTTAATTTATCAGATAAAAGGATAAAATTTAAATTGTGCTTTGCTTTAAATTCAAGATGGTCTTTAATTTCATTTGCACTTACACCAATGATTTTTGCATAATTTTTAAGTTTTTCCATTGCATCACGGAACATATGAGCTTCTTGTGTACAAACCGGTGTGTCATCTTCGGGATAAAAATAAACAATTAAGTTTTCCCCTTTTAAGTCTGATAATTTATATGTTTTTTCATTCCCGTTTTCATCAATTCCGTTTAATTCAATATCTAAATAATGCATAATATACTCCTTTTTAATGAGAGTATATATTGGATAAATAATAAAAAAATCAGCATAAAAGAGTGCCGAAAGTATAATTTTTAAGTAATGTAAACTCAAATGAAACTTTATTTTTAACAGGAAGTCTAATAGACATAAGGGTAAATAAACAAATGTATAATTTTATATTATAATAAAATAAGTAAGGAGAGAGTTGTGAAAAAATTTTTAAAAAATTCGGCATTAATAACATTATCGCTATTGATTGTAAGTATTACCTGCTGCAGAAGTAATACTGCAATGGCGGAGTCTGATTCGGAATTATATGATAATGTATGGAAAATTGTAAATACAAAATATTTAGATCAGACAAATAACGGGCAAGATTGGCTTAGATGGCGTCATAAGTATGATGAAAAAATAAAAACTCCTGAAGATGCCTATGTGGCAATAGATACTATGATTGCAAGTTTAAACGACAGATACACCAGATTTGTTCCGCCAAAAGAATTTGAAGAAGAAAAAAGTGCAATAAAAGGTTCATTATTTGGAATAGGAATACAAATAGGCTTAAGAGACGGCAAAATAGTGATTATTGCTCCGATAGAAGATACACCGGGGGAAAGGGCAGGTCTGCTTGCCGAAGATGAAATCCTTGCAATAGACGGAGCATCTACAAAAGATATGACTATTGATAAGGCAGCCGATAAAATCAGAGGTAAAAAAGGTACAACCGTTGAACTTTTAATTAAAAGAAAAAATACTCCCAATAAGACTTTTAAAGTAGTTAGAGATGAAATTCAAATAAAATCAATATCAGTCAAGGCTCCTGAAAACTTTAAAGTTGATGATAAAGTAGGCTATATCAGGCTCAGTTCATTTATGGGCCGTAATGTCGGTATTGAATTTAAAGATATCTTGACAAAATATAAGGATAAAGAGGGTATAATAGTTGATTTAAGAGCAAACACAGGCGGACTTTTAAATAATGCAATATATATAGCAGATTTATTCCTTGATGATGAAATAATAGTTAGTACTGTTGACCGTGACGGTTATAAAGATACTTCAAGATCCACAAAAAAATACTTTTCTTCACAACCGTTAGTTGTGTTGATTAACAAAGGCAGTGCTTCCGCAAGTGAAATCCTTTCAGGTGCTTTAAAAGATAATAAAAGGGCAATACTTATAGGTGAAAATACTTTTGGGAAGGGACTTGTTCAGGAAGTTAAAAGTTTAGTTCCCTTTGGTGCCGGTCTTAATATCACTATCCAAAAATATTTGACTCCTAACGGTACTGATATAAACAAAAAAGGTATAGCACCTGATATTGAAGTTAAAATTACGGAACAAAATATTAAAGATAAAGATGATGTTCAGCTTAAAAAAGCACAGGATGTCTTACTTCAAATGATTCAAAATGAAAAAATGACAGCTAACCGTTAATTTTGTGATATACAATTTGGGCTGCATTTAATACAGGATCTATAGCTGGAGAATACGGAGGTGAATAAGGTAAATCCAAGTTCATGAAGGACTCCAGCTTTGTTTTGCTTAATATTGCAGGAATTACGGTATTTATTCTTTGATTTACATCACCTTCCCCTATTCCTTGTATACCAAGTATTGTTTGTGTATTTCTGTCCGCAATCAGCTTTAATGTCATTGTTCCTGTATTAGGCATATATCCTGCTTTATCTCTTTTTGTAACTATTGCAAATTCGGGTTTAAAGCCAAGCTCAAGGGCTTCTCTATAACTTATTCCTATTATGGAAATAGTTAGGTTAAAATATTTTGTTATTGTTGAATTTAATATGCCGTCAAAAAAACAGCTTCCGCCTGATATATTAATTGCGGCGCACCTTCCTTCTTTATTAGCGGTTGAACCCATCGGAACCCAGGTATATCTGTTTGTTACAAGATTAAAATTATCCGTACAGTCACCAACGGCATATACCCCTTGTTTTGAAGTCTTTAGAGTTTTATCTACTTTTATGGAATTATTTATTCCGAGTTTTATATCGCTTCCTTGTAAAAAATCTGTGTTTGGTCTTACTCCGGTTCCTAATATTACAAAATCAGTTTCTATTATTTTCCCTGATGAAGTGATAACCTCGCTAACTTCATTATTTTCATTTCCTTTAAATGCAATAACCTCTTCATTTGTAAGAATTGTAACCTGCCCGGGGTTTTTCCCTATAATATAGTCTGTTACCATTTGAGAAAAATCTTCATCAAACATTTTTAATATTTGAGAATTTTTTTCAATTAGGGTTACGGTAATATTATTTTGAACAAGTGCTTCCATTACTTCAATTGATATGTAACCACCACCAAGCAGTACTGCCCTTTTTGATGACAGCATTTTTTCTTTGATATTTATTCCGTCCTGAATTGTTCTTAAAGTAAATATATTCTTTAAGTTGATATTGGCTATATGAGGCAATACCGGAACGGCACCTGTCGCTATTACAAGAATATCATAGCTTGCTTCGTATTTATTACCCGATATTAAATCCTGAATTAAAACGGTTTTATCATCAGTGTTTACACTAAGACATCTTTGTTTTAAATGTATATCTATATTTTGTTTTTGAAAATCTTCTGGAGTTCTCATTATAAGTGTTTCGGGGTTTTGAATGATATTTTCTATAAAATACGGCAGCCCGCAAGCAGAATATGAAATTATATCCTCTTGCGTATATAAATCAATTTTAATATCAGGGTTTTCCCGTCTTAATTTTGCAGCGGTTTTTGGGCCTGCTGCACCGCCTCCTATAATTACAACTTTTTCAGTCATTTTTTCTTCCTAAAATATCATTTGTTGTATTTCAATACCGCTTATTTCTAAAAGCGATTTTTCAAGCTCCGTGGCTTTTTCTTCATCTTCTGTCTGAAGAAGTACTATCCCTGTAGAAGAACAAAATATTGATGAGTTATTTATTCCTATCCGCATTTTTATTATGCAGTTTGATTTTGTTAAAATCCGCTGAAATTCAACCGCATTTTCCTCTTTATCGGGAAGCTTTACCCCTATTATTACAGTCATTTTATTCTTTAATTTCTAATTTTTTTGTCTTCTTATCATCAGATTCTAATTTGGGTAAATGTAAGTCAAGTATCCCTTTTTTTAAATCTGCAGTTGATTTTTCCACATCAATTTCATACGGGAAATACAATGTCCTTGAATAATTTCCGTATCTGAATTCTGTTTTATGATATTTATGTTTTTTATTTTCGTTTTCTTTTTCTGTTTCTTTATGTGCTTCAATTTTTACATAAGATTTGTTAATATCGATATTAATGTCTTCCTTATTAATTCCCGGGAGCTCTACTTTTACACAGTAATAATCATCATACTCTTTTACATCTACGGGCATTGCCATGCCGTTTAGCTCCTGATGAAAAATATACTCGGGAAATAAGTTATCAAAACTTTTCTGCAATATTGAATTTATATCTTCATTTAATGTGTTTAAAAAAGTATCAGGTTTTTTTATTAAGTATTTCATTGTTTTCTCCTATACATTTATACAAATTATTTGTATTCATTTTGTATAAAAGAACACAATAAAACATTACCTTACAGGCTAATAAAAGAAGTTATATTTGTTCCGTCTCTTCTATATCGCCGAGTTGTTTCTGCTTTAGTTTATTTACAACAGAATCAACTAAAAAATTATATGATTTCATTTCTTTAATTTTGGGAGAAAACTCTTTAACAAGCATATCTTCAACCATTGCTCTGATTTTTAAATCTTCTTCTAAAAAAGTTTTTCCGTCAGAAGATGAATTAATTAAATCTTCGGGCAAAGTTGCTTTATTTTTTGAATGCGAGAATTTAAGCCAATCAAGTTGCGGCTTTGTATTTTTTAATTCTTTTACAAGCTTAAAGTTCTTTAAATTGAACATTTAATACAAACTTCTCCATTTCTAAAAGAAACATCTTGCACTGTTTTTGCATTTGCTTCCTTTATATATGATAGAACATTTTCTACCGTTTGTACAGTCTTCATCTTCTCTGAAATGGAGTATAAAACTAAATTGAATAATAATGAATTATCTTTAAGCATGGGTAATTCTTCATGCAAAATCTTTGAAATCATTAAAGATAGCTTATCAGAATCAGAAAATTTACTTGTTATCGGGCATGTTATTGCTGCATTTTCTTTTACTGCACCATCATTTTCTTTTACTAATTCTATTGTTACTTTTTTGTCTTGATTTAACATTTTACCTTACCTTTTCTTCTATTCCGACTTACTACTCTTAATAAAACAAATCTGAATTTTTAGGATTTACAAAATATTGAAAAATGTTTACAAAAATTAATATATATTCTTTGTAAAAAATTGTAACTTTAAACTTGAATATAGAAAATTTTTAATATTTTTGTTTTTTTACGTAGTTGAAATAAGTGTTGTTTAATTTTTATATAAATAAAAATAGGTACAGAAGGTGAAAAATGATTAAGTTTTCCGGAATAGAAGGTTATTACGATAAGTTAAACATTGGAATACAACAAAGAGCAGGTTCTTATTCAAAACTAAAATCTCAATATATGAAAATGGCAAAAAAGATTTCAAAAACAGATTTTGCCAATGCAGATGTTGTACTTAAACAAGAACTTGAAGTACTTGAAAATCTTAAAATTAAAGCATTTTCCGAAAATAAAATGGAAGAATCTGATTGGATAGATAAGCGGATTTCAGAAATTCAAGATATTATTTCAAAACAAAACAGTGAGCCTGATTTTGATATTTTAACTCTAATAGCAAATTATAATGCTTTACATGTTAATGATGCTGATGAGTTAACTCCCGAAGAAGCAGAGAATTTGAAAAATGAAAAACTGGCGCAAGAATTTGTTGAAGTAATGCCTCAATTAAAAGAATTTGATGCCTTTAGGCTTGCCAGAAATTTCAACGAAGGTGGTTTTGAAGATAAATTATTATTTGAAGATTGTATGAAAAAGTTGTTAGCTAATTTTTCGGTAGATTCTTCTATAAGAATATTATCTATGCTTTCTGCAGATAGTGTAGATGGTAATAAGGTGATATCAAAAGATGAGGTTAATGGAATATGTTCATTAAGAAAGTGCCTGCAGTATTCCAGAAATAATGAAGCAAAAGAAAGAAAACATCCTTTATCTCAAAATAATGTCGATATGATTGAAGAATTGTGCAGAAAATTATTTGAGCAGGATAAAACTTTAGCGGAAAAACAAGAAGAATATGAAAAATATGTTAATGAAGCGGAAGAGGCTTTAATAATTGATTTTATTAAGAAATTTAAGAATGAAAATGGCGGAATAAATAATAAGTATATTAGAGCTGCAATAGCATTAAGAGAAGCAGGAATTGTATATTCTTCTTTATTAAATTTACTGGAATATATTACCGATAGAGACGGAAATATAGATAATAATAAACTCTCTGCTGTATGTGAACTAAAAAAGAAGGGAATAATTTCAACTTATATAAAACCGTTAAATGATGCATGTCAAAAAGATGAAAACGGAAAAACATCGGAAGCTGATATGAAAATATGTTCTGATTTGTCAAGTTATTGTTTTTATATTGATGAAATTTTAGAACTTCTCCCTGCAATAAAAAAGAATCCCGAGCTGGAAGAATTAGTTATTAATTTGGCATATTATATTCCTCAACAGGGGCAAACTTCCGGTATTGTTAATATAATGAAATCGGATGACGGGAAAATAAATGAAGATTCCTATGAAATAATGTATGATATTCTTTCCGCATATCCTGATGAAGTAACAATAGACTTCGTTAAAACATTATTTGATTTATCAAAAGGTACAAAAAATGAAGCAGGTGAATCGGCTTCTGCAATTTGCGCCGCAATGACTCATAACGGGGAACCATCCGAAAATCTTATAAAAGCACTTAAACTTTGTTCTGATAAAGATGGTAATCTTGATGAAAATCTTTCTGATATTTTATGGAGTCTGAAATACCATAAAGCGGATTATTCTCAAATTGAAAAGCTTATTTCTTCTTGTAAAAATCAAGATAACATTATAAACAGAGAAAAAACTAACTATATTTTAAGTATGATAAAGCAAAAAACTCCCGTAGAAAAAATATTTAATATTTTTTGTTAGTTTATTAATGTATAATTACAAAACTCAAATCCCAAATTTATAAGGTTCTCTTTTAATTTTGGGTTTTGTGTTATTAAAAATTCTCTGTAATTATTTAGTTTATTTTTATCTAATGAAGGATGAAATATAATTTCCGTAATTGTATTATCTTTTTTTATTTTTTTTATACCTTCTATTATTGCTTTTTCATCCATATTTCCGGTATATAATATACCTATAAAATAATCATTTGAGTTAATTTTTTGTATTGAAAGCTCTTTTTTATTTATCTTTGTATAATAATCCAATAATATATTTTTAATCATATTTACGGGATATTTTAAATTATATGATTTTTCAAAAACTATATAAGGTATTTCTTTTTGAGTCCTTATAAAATTAATATTATATTCTTTTGCAAGTTTTACGGTAAGTTTAAAAATATTTGGAATTGCATGCGTGTGAATATGGGAATCTATATGAGAAATCTTATGATACTTCAAAATTTTTTCCAGTTGTGCTTTAACTTCTTGTTCTATTTCTTGCATAAAAGCTTTATTATGTGATTTTAATATTAAATCAATATACGATTGATTGAAATAGCCGTCTTTTCCGCATAATAAACTGCATTTTGTAATGCTTTTTCCTTCCATAATATTAAAATGAAAACCTAAATCTATATTTGGTATTTCTTTTAAGATATTAACCGCATCATCAAATCCCTGCATATTTGTCATAATGCTGGCAGAAGTTATAAACCCTGATAAAAAACCCTGCTTTACGGCTTCATTATTATCCTTAGAATATCCGAAATCATCGGCATTAATAATTATTTTTTTCATTTGCATAATTTAAAAATATATTTTATTATTTCCATATGAATTGTAACATAAAAGGTAATTAAAAATGTCATTTGTTCCTATATTAGCTGTAGTTATACCTTGTTTAAATGAAGAAGAATGTCTGAATAGTACAACAACTGCAATTTTTACGGTTATAAATAATCTGGCAGAAGAAAATTTAATTTCCGATAAAAGTTTTATATTTTATGTTGATGACGGAAGTACTGATAATACTTGGAGTATTATTGAAACTCAAAATAAAGAAAATCAAAGAGTAAAGGGAATAAAATTCAGCAGAAATTACGGAAATCAAAAAGCTATACTTGCAGGATTGACAGAGTCTGTTAAATACAATGCGGACTGTGTAATTACAATAGATGCAGATCTACAGCAGGATGAAAATAAAATAAAAGATTTTATAATAAAATATCTTAACGGTGCTCAAATAGTTCTTGGTATAAGAAATAACAGAAAAACTGACGGATTTTTTAAAAAATTATCCGCACTTGCTTTTTATAAATTTATGAATATACTCGGGGTAAATATAAAAGTAAATCATTCTGATTACAGGCTTGTATCTAGAGAAGTAATAAATGTTTTGAATACTTTTAAAGAAACAAACTTATTCTTAAGAGGAATGTTTAATGAATTGGGGTTTAAAAAAGACTATGTATATTTTGATGTTAAACCCAGAAAATGCGGAAAGTCGAAGTATACACCGTTTGCTTTATATTCATTGGCAATGAGCGGAATTACTTCTTTCAGTTTGATTCCTTTAAGGATAGTGACATTTGTTGGTTTTATTATGTCTTTTGTAAGTTTTTTAATCGGCTTAAGTGCTATAATTGATAAATTTACAAACAATAATCCGGTTCCCGGTTGGACAACTATTGTTGTTTCAATAGGGTTTATAAGCGGAATTCAAATTCTTTGTCTGGGTATTATTGCGGAATATCTTGGACAGCTTTTTCAGGAAGTTAAAGCCAGACCAAGGTATATTATAGAATCTGAAGTTATTTAGTATTTTTTTCTTCCTCCAGCCATACGTATGTTTTTGGCAAAGCAGATATGAAGGGATTATTTATTTCTTTATAATTAATCGGATTTGTCACAAAATTATTTAATTTATTAATTCTGTTTTTTATTTCTTTCAAATAAATTTTTATATTCATTTTTCTTCCAACTTACCTTAATTATTATATTTTGTTTATTGATTACAAATAAGGTGCTAATTATTAATTTTTTTGAGAAAAAATTATACTAATGTATAATAAATTTTATGAAGATAAGAATTTTAATAACCGATGATACGCATGCTTGGCTTGAATTTCATAAAAGCCTTATAACCGAGTTATATGGTAATTTATTTGAAATTACAACGGCATCATCAGCAAAAGAAGCATATGAGATAATTCAAAAAAATACAGATAATCCTTTTACAATAATTATTTCGGATTTACAAATGGAAAATGACTATGAACCGAAACTTGCTGGTGAGTGGCTTTGTGAACAGGTTAAAAATATACCCAAATATGCTAATTGCCAATTTATATTAATTTCGGCAATGTATAATATTGAACATATTGCAAAACAATTAAATGTAGAATGTATATCAAAAAATCGGCTTTATAATAATAAATTATTAATGAAATTTATGCTTGAAAAATTATTGCCTTTCTTAAGTAATATCAAACTATAAAAAATTTATATTTGATTTTGTTTGTGTTACTATAAATTTGATTATGATTAACTTAGACATGTCGAAATATTCAGTAATAACATTAGATGAAGTGCATTCTACAAACAGCTGGGCGCTTGAAAATATATTATGCCTTGATGATAAGACTATTATTTTTACTACCAATCAAACATCAGGACGGGGCAGGTACAACAGAAAATGGATATGTGATAATTCTGAAAATATCTATACATCAATAGTTTTAAAACCTGAAAATACCGATAACTATCCTTATCAAAATTTAACTCAGTATTTATCGGTTATTTTATGTAAGTTTTTGGAAACAGAATTTAATTTAAATCCGCAGATTAAATGGCCGAATGATATTCTGGTTAACGGGGCTAAGATTTCAGGTATCCTTGCGGAAACTCATATGAATAATAATAAAGTAGAGGGAATTGTTCTGGGGCTTGGTCTTAATGTTAATATGAAAGATGATACTTTAAGTTCTATTGACCAAAAGGCAACATCTCTATACTCAATATTAAATAAAAACTTTGATTGTGAAATTATTTTGAGAAAACTATCCGATGAATTTTTTGAAGATTATGACAAATTTATAAAGGAAGGGTTTAAATTTATAAAAGCAGATTATATAAAAAGATGCGGATTTTTAGGAAAAAATATTACCGTTAAAGAACAGGGTAAAAGTATCGGATATTTTGCTAAATCAATTGATGATAATGGTTTATTGCTTGCAATAGACGAAAATAACAATGAATGTAAGATTATAACAGGAGATATATTATGTTAAATGAAGGTTTAACACTTATGGCGGCAGGTATGGGAACGGTTTTTTCGTTTCTTGTTATTCTATGGATTGCCGTTAGTATTATGGGGAAAATTATTGCATACTTAAATAAATTATTTCCCGTCGAAGTAAAAACTGCAATACCTGTATCAGACAGAGCGGTAAATAATGATGTCGAATTGGCAATTGCTATTGCGGCAGCAAAATACAGAAAGTAATTATTAGTAAATATATGAGGAAAAGGAAATGACAATGAAACAAATTAAAGTAATGGATACTTCTTTTCGTGACGGTTTTCAATCCGTATATGGTGCAAGAGTATTCACAAAAGACTTTTTACCTGCTTTGGAAGCAGCAGTTGCGGCAGGTTTGAAACATTTTGAAGTCGGCGGCGGAGCAAGATTTCAATCACCGATATTTTATTGCAATGAAAATGCATTTGATATGATGGATACAATCAGAAAAACCGTTGGTCCTGATATTAATTTACAAACATTAGCAAGAGGTGTAAATGTTGTAGGACTTGATTCTCAACCTCGTGACATAATTAATCTTCATGCAAAAATGTTTAAAAAACACGGTATGACTACAATCAGAAACTTTGATGCTTTAAATGATGTTAATAATTTAATATACTCAGGTCAATGTATTGTTGATAACGGTTTAAATCACGAAGTTACAATTACAATGATGGAACTTCCTATAGGATGTAAAGGCGCTCATGATGTTGCATTTTATGAAAGAGTACTTCGTTCTATTCTTGATGCAGGTATTCCTTTTACATCGTTGGCATTTAAAGATGCATCAGGTACTTCAGCACCTCAAAAAGTATATGAAACAGTAAAAAGAACAAGAGAAATCCTTGGTCCCGATGCTCATATAAGATTTCATTCGCATGAAACTGCAGGAACAGGGCTTTTAGCATATAGAGCTGCTTTAGATGGCGGTGCAGACGGTATTGATCTTTCTATGAAGCCTGTATCGGGAGGTACTGCTCAGCCTGATATCGTTTCTATGTGGCACGCATTAAAGGGAACCGAATATGATTTGGGTATTGATATTGAAAAAATACTCGAAACCGAAGAAATATTTAAAGAATGTATGAAAGATTACTTTATGCCTCCTGAAGCATTGGCAGTAAACCCGGTAATTATATCTTCACCGCTCCCGGGAGGTGCGTTAACCGCTAATACTCAAATGATGAGAGATAACGGAACAATGGACAGATTCCCTGAAGTTGTTGCTGCCATGAAAGAAGTAGTTGAAAAAGGCGGATTTGCTACATCAGTTACTCCAGTTTCTCAGTTCTACTTCCAGCAGGCATACGCAAATGTAATGTTCGGACCTTGGAAAAAAATGACTGAAGGCTACGGAAAGATGGTTCTCGGGTATTTTGGTAAAACTCCTTGTGAACCTGATGCTGAAGTTATAAAAGAAGCATCAGAACAATTAGGACTTGCACCTACAACCGAAACCGTTCTTGACTTAAATGATAAAGATCCGAATAAAGGTATTGAACCTGCTAAGAAAATGCTTGCTGATGCAGGGTTAGAACAAACAGAAGAAAATATATTTATAGCAGCAGCATGCAAAGAGAAGGGTATTGCTTTCTTACAAGGTCACGGAACAATCGGAGTAAGAAAAAATGAACCTGCTAAGGCTGAAGCGGCAGCTGTTACTTGTTCAAATTCAGAAGGTTGTACCGTAAAAGTAAACGGTAAAAAGTTTGCCGTTAAACTTCAAAATGGTATAGCAGTTGTAAACGGAAAAGAATATACAGTTGATATTACTGACGGAATCGAAGAATTATCACATGCACAAGGTAATGCAGAAGGCACGGAAGTTAAAGCTCCGATGCCCGGTGCTGTACTTAGAGTACTTAAACATGTAGGTGATACGGTTGCTGAAAATGAAGAAATACTTGTCATTGAAGCAATGAAAATGGAAACTCCGATTACTTCACCTGTTGCAGGTACTTTAAATTCAATTTCCGTAGGACAGGGCGATAAAGTTCAATCAGGTCAAGTTATGGCTACTGTAGGTTAGGAGGTATTATGCAATTACTTGAAGGATTAATATCACTTTGGAACTCTACAGGTATCTGTAATTTTATAAGGACAGCCCAATCACAGGTTGAAGGCACGGGTGTTGAACAATTTTTAACTCATTTCGGCCAGCCGTTAATGATATTAATATGCTGTTTTCTTCTTTGGCTTGGTATTAAAAAGCAATTTGAACCGTTGCTTCTTGTACCGATTGCATTCGGCGGTATTTTATCAAATATTCCTATGCCTTTAGGTGAAGAAATAGCAGGGCCGAACGGATTTTTAGGTATTATCTTTGCAGCAGGTATAGATAAAGGATTATTCCCGTTAATTATATTTATGGGGGTAGGTGCTATGACAGACTTTGGTCCGTTGATAGCAAACCCTAAAACATTATTATTGGGCGGTGCCGCTCAATTTGGTATATTCGGTGCATTATTGCTTGCATTGGTTCTCGGATTTGATATGCAGGCTGCAGGCTCGATAGGAATTATCGGCGGTGCTGACGGCCCTACTTCTATTTATGTTACAACTAAATTAAAACAGGAATTGTTGGGCTCAATTGCGGTTGCAGCATATTCATATATGGCATTAGTCCCTGTTATTCAACCGCCTATTATGAAATTGTTAACGACTAAAGAAGAACGTAAAATACAAATGACTCAGTTAAGAGAAGTCTCAAAACGTGAAAAAATTGTATTTCCTCTGGTCGTATTAATTCTTTGTTTAATCTTTTTACCTTCAGCATGTCCTTTAGTCGGGGCATTGACCTTTGGTAACTTATGCAAGGAATGCGGAGTTACAGATAGACTTTCAGATACAATGCAAAATGCTTTAATTAATATCGTTACAATATTTTTAGGTTTGACTGTCGGCTCAAAACTTCAGGCAGACCATTTCTTAACCGTTGAAACATTAAAAATATTGTTCTTGGGTATTATCGCATTCTCTTTGGCAACGGCAGCAGGTGTTATAATGGCAAAGATTATGAATTTATTCCTTAAGGAAAAAATTAATCCGTTAATCGGTTCAGCCGGTGTTTCTGCTGTTCCTATGGCAGCTCGTGTATCTAATAAAGTCGGGTTAGAGGCTAATCCTCAAAACTTCTTATTGATGCATGCAATGGGTCCGAATGTTGCAGGTGTTATCGGTTCAGCTGTTGCTGCAGGTGTTTTGCTTTCAATTATCCCACACTAGGTTAATTATATATAAAAAAAGAGCTTATCATTTGATAAGCTCTTTTTTTTATTCTTTTGGAATGAAAACTTGATATGTTCCGCCTTTATCGGCAAAACTTGTAATTATCTTAGACCTGTAAAAGTCGCTGTATTCACCGCCTTTGCCATCTGCAATACAAATGTGTCCGTATTGTCCTCCATTGTATTTACTCCATACAACAATTGCGCCTGCAGGTAAGTTCTGTAAATCAGATGCACTTTTGTAGTCCCCTGTTATGTTTGCCCAGGTATCTTTTTCGCTATTAAAGTAATCTGCCCACTCATATGCATCACCCGAAAATAATCCATAATTACCGACACCAAAAGCTTCTTCTAATGCTTCACGAACTCCTCTTGCACAGTATCCTGTTGATTTAGTATTTCCGCCTACATAACTTTTTGCGGCTTTAAGTATCGCATTTGCGAGTTTCTTGTTGTAATCAGCACTTGTTCCGTTTTGGTCGTCTTTATATGTATTTATTCCAAGTTCATCTAAAACTTTTGAAATTGCTTCGGATTTTTTATCATCTGTTTCATAATTATTTATGTGACTTTCAATTTCTGCAAGATAGTCTGAAAGTTCATTTACGGTATCTTGTGCAGCAGAAATTGCATTTGCTTTGTCCGTTTCATATTGAGTATTTGCTTCATTGTACTTATCCATATATTCTTGGATTTCAGGATATTTTTGAGCCAGATCGGTTTCCCATTCTGCTTTTTGGTTATTTATATCAGTCAATTCATTTTCAAGACCGGATTTTTCTTCTTTAAGACTGTTCAATTTTTCTTCAGACTCATGCCACAATTTTTCGGCCGCTGATTCAGCAGCTTTTGCAGCTTCTAACTGCGTATTTAATGCGGAAATCATTGCTTGAATTTGGGCTGTTTCTTCGTCTGTTGCTCCTGATAAAGAACCTTGTAATTCGGATATTGAACCTTCAATACTTTCTCTTGACTGTACTGCTTGTTCATATTCGCTTTTTGTATTTCTGACAACGAATTCCTGATTAGTTATTTCAATATCTTTTTTATCAATTTCTTGTTCTTTTAAGTCAATAGAAGTTTTAAATTCATTTAATTTTTTAGCTTCTTCTTCATCAAGTTTTTCTAATTCTTCTTCATAGGTATCATATAACTGTTGAACTTGAGCTTTTTCTCTTAACAGATCTATATTATTCCCGTTCATAATATCTGTTAATTCGTTATTTGCATTGATATAATCAGCTTGAGCTAGTGATTGTGCATCAACTAATTCATCATATGTCATATCGTCTAATGTTTTAGTCTTTAAATTTTCCTGAACAGGTTGTGATACGTTCGCTTGGAAATTTCCTGTTTCATTTTTCGCTACATTACCTGCCGGATATGATTTGTTTGAAGTTTGTATATTATCACTGATAAAATTATCTGAGCTTAAGTCAGTATTGTTTACAATTTCATCAGTTTCCTCTTTTGCTTCAGGGTATAAAATTCCATATAATGCAGCTAAATCTTCAATGGAAATATCGTTAATATTTCCGTCTTTTCCGCTGATTGACTTTAATACAGCCCTTATTTCATCTTCCGTTAAATCACCGTTACCGTCTAAATCAGAAAAATTTCTGACATTTTCATCTGTAAAAAATTCATTGATAAAATCTTCTGTTGCAGGCATTTCTGCATTATTATCAGTTTCAATAAATTCATCATTAGCTAAATCTTCATTATCTAAAGCTTGCATATTTTCATTATTAACTGCAGCTTCTTCGTTATCGCCAATTACAATATTATTTCCGTCTAATTCTAAATTATCAAGGTCATTAATATCTATTGCAGAAGGTAAAATATTATATTTATCACCTAAAAATTCCTTAAATTCTGCAGCATATCTGAATATACTTACATTGTAATCAATATTCCCATCAGGATTTTCTTCAATTTGTTTTTGGACTATGTAATTTCTAAATTCGGATTTAATACTGTTAATATCCATAATACCTTTCCTTCATATTTAATTAATATATCGGCATTTTTGATATTAACTTTAGAAAAATTTAATTTATGTAAATGAATGTTAATATTTATAAATTATTAATTATAGCATTGGTATATTCTTTTGTTGAAGAATTTCCCCCTAAGTCCGCCGTTAAAAAATTACCTTCTTTTATGGTTTTATATAAAGCTTTTTTAATTTTTTCTGCAGTATTATTTTGATTAATATGTTTGAGCATTTCTATGGCAGAAAGCAATAAAGCGGTAGGATTTGCTTTATTTTGACCTTTTATATCGGGAGCACTGCCATGAACAGGTTCAAATACTGCGGCATTTAACCCTATATTTGCACCTTGTGCTATTCCAAGACCGCCAACCAAACCTGCACATAAGTCTGAAACAATATCACCATAAAGATTTGGAAGTACAAGAACATCAAATTTTTCGGGATTTTGGACTAATTGCATACATAAGTTATCAACTAAAATTTCTTTATATTCTATTTGCGGATATTTTTGAGAAATTTCTCTTGCACAGTTTAAAAATAATCCGTCTGATAACTTGCAGATGTTTGCTTTTGATACTGCAGTTACTTGTTTTCTGTTATTTTTAACCGCATAGTCAAATGCAAATTCAGCAATTCTTAAAGAAGCTTTTCTTGTAATTATTTTTATACTTTCCGCCGTATCTTCATCAACTTGTCTTTCAATACCTGCGTATAAGTCTTCTGTATTTTCACGAACTATTACCAAATCAACATTATCAAATCTTGTTTTTATCCCGTCTATATTTTTGCACGGACGCAGATTTGCATAAAGGTCAAGAGCCTTGCGCAGCTGAACATTAACACTTCTGAACCCTTTTCCTATAGGTGTTGTAACGGGGGCTTTTAATGCTACTTTGTTCTTTTTTATTGATTCAATAACTCTATCAGGTAATGGTGTACCTTCTTTTTCTATAACGTCAGCACCTGCACTTTGTATATCCCAAGTAATTTCAGCACCTGCCGATTGTAGTATCTTAACTACCGATTCTGTTATTTCAGGCCCTATCCCGTCCCCGGGAATTAATGTTACAGTCTGCATTTTATCTCCTTAAACCAAGTCAAAATCACCGTGTTTTTTAATGTGTTCAATAAGTCCGCCCTCGTTTAACAATTTAATCATTACGTCAGGCAGGGGAGTAATAGGCATTTTTATGTTTTTAGTGATGTTATGTACATATCCTTCTTTTATGTCTATTTCAAGCTCGTCGCCTGCATCGATTTTATCGGTATCGCATTCAATTAGTAAAAGCCCTATATTTATTGCATTGCGGTAAAAAATTCTGGCAAAGCTTTTAGCTAAAACCGCTCCAACTCCTGCTATTTTAATTATTTGAGGGGCATGCTCACGAGATGAACCTAAGCCGAAGTTATTTCCAGCAACAACAAAATCGCCTTTACTCATTTTTGAAGCAAACTCGGGGTCTGCATCTTCAAGTACGTGTTTTGCCAGCTCCGGCAAATTGGAACGCAGATGAAATAATCTCCCGGGGGCTATATGGTCTGTTGAAATATCGTCGCCAAACTTAAATGCTTTTCCTTTTAATTCCATTATAAGACCTCCCTAACATCTGCTATATATCCTTTTATTGCACTGTATGCCGCTGTTGCAGGCGATGCAAGATATATAAATCCTTCTGTATTTCCCATTCTGCCTTTAAAATTTCTATTTTGAGTTGCAAGACAAACTTCGCCGTCACCTAAAATCCCTGCGTGTACTCCTACGCATGCTCCGCAGCCTGATGTTACTATCGCTGCTCCTGCTTCAACAAAGGTTTCAATTAATCCTTCCTTTAATGCTTCTAAAAATACTTTTCTTGAAGCAGGTGCTACAAGCAGTCTTACACCTTCTTTTACTTTATTGCCTTTTAAAATTTTTGCGGCAATCCTTAAATCTTCTATCCTGCCGTTTGTACATGTTCCTATATATACTTGATTTACTTTTACTTCGCCAAGTTCATCTATTGTTTTTGTATTATCAACCGTATGCGGGCATGAAATAGTCGGCTTTATTTCGTTTAAATTAATTTCTATCACTCTTTCATATACTGCGTCAGGGTCTGCTTTTATTTCTTTATATTTATCCGCTCTGTTATGCTCTTTTAAATATTCATAAGTTTTTTCATCCGTTTCAAAAAGCCCAGCTTTAGCGCCTGCTTCAACAGCCATATTTGATATTGTAAATCTGTCTGCCATAGGCATATTTTTTGCACCGTCACCCGTAAATTCCAATGCTTTATAAGTAGCACCGTCTGCTCCGATTAAGCCTATTAAGTGAAGTATTAAATCTTTTGCATAAACTCCTTTTTGAAATTCGCCTTTAAGTACAATTTTATATGTAGAAGGGACTTTTAACCAAGTTTTCCCTAGCGCCATAACAACAGCAATATCAGTTGAGCCTACACCAGTAGCGAAAGCACCCAAGGCACCTGATGTACAAGTATGCGAATCTGCACCTAAGAGAACTTCCCCTGGGTTTATATAGCTTTCAACTAATCTTTGGTGGCAGACACCATCTCCGACTTCAGATAATACTGCACCGTATTCTTTTGCAAAATCTCTTAGAACACTGTGCGAGTTTGAAAGTTCTTTTCTGGGACTCGGCGCTGCATGGTCGATAAACAGTATTGTCCTTTCGGGATTAAATAATTTTGTTTTGTTTAATTTTTTAAATTCATTGACAGCTAAAGGCCCTGTTCCGTCTTGAACCATTACCGCATCAATTTTGGATATAATTAGCTCGCCGGGTTTTACATTTTTACCTGCGTGAGCCGATAGTATTTTTTCCGCTATTGTTTGTCCCATAATCTCTCCTATACAAATAAATGAGGCTGTGTGATAAAGTTATTATCAATTCTCTTTTTCAAGCTTCCCGTCGGCATATAATAAGGTGTTACTGTCATTATTTTTGCCGCAATATCAGGATAATAGTATATAAATTTTAATTCACTTTGAGTTAAAGGTTTTTGTGTATGTACATTTGCGTATCTTGCAAGTTCAAGGATGTTTCTTGCTTCATCTTCATCGGCAAATTCTATTTCCATTTTTTCATATACATTTCTAAACCCTTTAATACCGCCGTATTCACCTGTCGTAATCATTCTTCCTGTTTCAACTATTTCAGGTTCACCTCTTCCGAGTTCTTCAAAAGCATATAGTTCGTAGTTCAACCTGTCTTTTAATGCCCCATCTGCGTGAATTCCCGACTCATGAGCAAATGCGTTTGCTCCCGTTGCAGGCTGGTTGATAGGAATAGGAACGTTAAAAGCATAAGATGTATATTTTGCAAGCTTCCAGGTTTTGGATAAATCTATATTTGGGTCAATTTCATATTTGCCATGCATTCCGCTTGACTTTAAAACACCCAATAAGCAAGAAATTAAATCGGCATTGCCTGCTCGTTCGCCCATACCATTTATAGCAGTATTAATATAAGCATTTACTCCGGCATCAATAGCTGCTTTTGCACCCATAACGGAATTTCCGGCAGCCATTCCAAGGTCATTATGAAAATGCAATTCAATATCCATTTGTGTTGCCTGAGCAATTTTTGATATTCTTTCATAAGCACTTATCGGATCGTCATAACCTAAAGTATCGCAATATCTGAACTTTTTAGCTCCGTGTTTTTTTGCTTCAAGTGCAAAATCTATTAAATAATCAATATCGCTTCTTGAAGCATCTTCAGCATTTACACCTATATCCTGAGCTCCGCATGCTATTGCGGTATCTAATGCTTTATTTGTTGATTTTATTATATCCTCTCTTGTCTTTTTACCGCCGAATTTACCTTTTATCATCTGGTCTGATGTAGAAACCGAAAGGTTTATGTATTTTAATCTTGGTACATTTTGAAATGATAAAATAACATCCTCTTCAATTCCTCTCATCCAGCCTGATAATCTTGTTTTAGTGATAACTCCTCTATCTACAAGTTCTAAATTTCCGTTTAAATAGTTTATTTCATGTTTTGTTGTAGGAAACCCAAATTCTGACTGAGTTACACCTATATCATCAAGCATTAAATTTATTATGGTCTTTTGTAATTTTGCCAAACCTAATCTTGAAGTTTGTACTCCGTCTCTGTTTGTTACATCAACAAAATATATATACTTTTTCGGCATAATTTTTCCTTCTTATAACTATAAGAATTATTATACCATACATATAAAGGTCTTTATATAAATTTAATTTTTGCCTGAAATTTTACCTTTAAAAAAGCACAATAAAAATGTAATAATGACGAATATAATTACGAATATTGCCGCTAAAATATTCAAAGCTATTATATTAGGAGGTAATTTAGCTGATAATACATTAACTGCGGTTATGAATATTTCGTATAAAATAATCAAAGATAAAATGCGAGAGACTGTTTTATAAGGAACAGAATCTCTATCTCCTGTAATATCGTATAATCTGCGGTCAATAAGAGCAAAAAATGTAACAATGTATATTAAGTATAAGAAATACATTATTACTTGTGCAATAAGATGATATTCCGCTGTTTTTGTATTTGGAATTATATATTGGGTAAAAGAATAATTAGTTGCTAAATATATTCCTAATAAAATTATTATGTTTATAAAATACCATTTTCTTCCAATAGGATTATTGGAAACAAATAACCTGTCGTCACTCATTGTTTAAATACCTCCTTTGATAGTATAAAGTAGTTTTTTAAAAATTACAATTTCTATTTTGCTTTAATAAAGCAGAATAAAAATATTCCTATTAACCCGAGAGGAAATAATATGTATAGAACCGTAAAATCTAAAGTTGTTATTAAAAATGGCATTATATCAAGGAAATATCTTATGCAAAATAAATACAAAACGGGGAAAACATAAAGCAAAACAAAAATTCTTTTCATTGAAAGATTAAAATTGTATGAACGAAATGCGGAAATGTCTGCAATTCTTCTGTAAATAACAGAAAGCGAAGACATTAAAATTACAAATTTAAAAAGACTTACCATAAAAATTAAAACGGGTAGTATAAATTTAACATTAGTAAATTGAGTGAAAGTTTCAAATTTTACGAAATTCAAAGCGATATATAAACCAAAAAGTATGAGCATATTAATGGTATAATTTTTTCTTCCGATTACACCATTGTAGCTAAAAAAGTCGTTATTGTAATTTTTATTATTCATATTATAAGTGCTTATTTATTGCGGATGAAATTATTGACTTGGGAACTATATTAACTATTCTTTCAACAACTTCCCCGCTTTTGAATAATAAAAGACAGGGGACTCCGCTGATGGAATAATTTTGTGCCGTTTTAATATTTTCATCTGCTTTTATTTTAACAAATTTTACCTTGCCGTCAAATTCTTTTGCAAGTTCTTCAATAACAGGAGATAATTTTCTGCAAGGTCCGCACCAAGTTGCCCAAAAATCAACAAGCGTGAGTTTATCTTGTTCCGTTACTTCCTGATTAAAATTATTATCATCTATTTCTAAAACATTTGACATTGTTTACTCCTTTTTATTTACCGAATTTATTAATAAATCAATAAATAAACATAGTAAATTGGTAAGGTATTGAATAATGATAACTAATAGAAAAAAAAAAGTCCAGACGGAGTAAAAAAATAATTTTTTCTTGACAATGGAGTATGTCCTTTATATTATACAATAAGCATATAAATGTGCCGGTGTAGCTCAACGGTAGAGCAACGGTTTTGTAAACCGTAGGTTGTAGGTTCGATTCCTATCACCGGCTGTTTAAAGATATTGGACATTAACAATTAAATATTGATGGGTAGATGGCCGAGTGGCTAAAGGCGACAGACTGTAAATCTGTTGACGTGAGTCTACGGTGGTTCGAATCCACCTCTGCCCATTTTTATAAGGGTCGAGTTTTCGGCTCGAAACAAATGAGCCCTTGTGGCACTCTGCCGAAGAAAACAATTGAGTATTGTTTTCTGAGAGGAAGACTCTGCCGAGCAGGGAAGCAACAGGCTCGAAACAAATGAGCCCTTGTGGCGCAGTGACTCTGCCGACGAGGAGGTGACTAAATGTCACGTCCGAGGAGAGGAAGCACTCCCGTAGGGAGTAAGCGGCAACAGGCTCAAAAACAAATGAGCCCTTGTGGCGCAGTGACTCTGCCGACGAGGAGGTGACTAAATGTCACGTCCGAGGAGAGGAAGCACTCCCGTAGGGAGTAAGCGGCAACAGGCTCAAAAACAAATGAGCCCTTGTGGCGCAGTGGTAGCGCACTCCCTTGGTAAGGGAGAGGTCACGGGTTCAAGTCCCGTCAAGGGCTGATTATAAAGTAAAAAACCTAGTATAAAATATAGGAAAGTAGAATATTAAAGAAAAAGGAGTTTAAACTCATGGCACGCGAAAAGTTTGAAAGAAACAAACCGCACGTTAATATTGGTACTGTAGGTCACGTTGACCACGGTAAAACAACATTAACTGCAGCAATCACATCTTGTATGGCAGCTGTTGGTAAAGCTCAAGCTAAAAAGTTTGATGAAATCGATGCAGCTCCCGAAGAAAAAGCTAGAGGTATTACTATCTCTACTGCTCACGTTGAATATGAAACTGATGCAAGACACTATGCACACGTTGACTGCCCCGGGCACGCAGACTATGTTAAAAACATGATTACAGGTGCAGCTCAAATGGATGGAGCTATCCTCGTTATCGCAGCTACAGATGGTGCAATGCCTCAAACAAGAGAACACATCTTACTTGCTCGTCAGGTTGGTGTTCCTAAATTAGTAGTATTCTTAAATAAATGTGATATGGTTGAAGATGAAGAATTACTTGAATTAGTTGAAATGGAAGCAAGAGAATTATTAACAAAATATGAATTCGACGGCGACAACACACCTTTCATTAAAGGTTCAGCTTTAAAAGCTTTAGAAGCAGTTCAAGCTAATCCTACAATTACTCGTGGTCAAGATAAATGGGTTGATAAAATTTGGGAACTTATGGATGCAGTTGATACTTGGATTCCAACCCCTGAACGTGATGTTGATCAACCGTTCTTAATGCCTATTGAAGATGTATTCTCTATCACAGGTCGTGGTACAGTTGCTACAGGCAGAGTTGAACGTGGTAAAGTTAAAGTTGGTCAGGAAGTTGAAATCGTTGGTTTCGGCGAAACTAAAAAAACTACCGTTACAGGTGTTGAAATGTTCAGAAAACTTCTTGATGAAGGTATCGCAGGTGATAACATCGGTACTTTATTAAGAGGTGTTGATAAAACTGATGTTCAAAGAGGTCAAGTTTTAGCAGCTCCCGGTTCTATTAAACCTCACACTAAATTTACTGCTAACGTTTACGTTTTAACTAAGGATGAAGGTGGTCGTCATACTCCTTTCTTCCCCGGTTACAGACCTCAATTCTATATCAGAACAACTGACGTTACAGGTTCTATCAAATTTGACGGCGAAATGGTTATGCCCGGTGATAACGTAGTTATGGATGTTGAATTAATCGCTCCTGTTGCTATTGAACAAGGTATGAGATTCGCTATCAGAGAAGGCGGTCGTACAGTTGGTGCAGGTGTTGTTGATAAAATTATCGGTTAATAATTTTAACATCATATTTAAAAAGAGCTTGGACTTTTGTTCAGGCTCTTTTTTTGTAAAAGAATTTTAATATTGTGACAAAAATATTATTTACAGGTTTTTTCCCATGTGAGTTAAGAGAAATTCAAAAGTGAAAATATTAAATATAAACAGTTTATATAACATAAATCCAATAAAAACATTTACAAAAAGCACGGCTAATGTATCGTCACCGATAATGCCTGCAGTTAAACTTAGAGGCAATTTAAATTGTGATGTTGTAAGTTTCGGTGCTAAAAAATATGATGCAAATTCTATTTTAAACCCTACAAATCACTGCGCTTATTGCGGATGCAAGGTATATGACGATAAGCAGATTGAAAGTATTGCAAAGGAAATTTTATCTAATAAAGCAGGAAGGCTTGAAGGTAAAGTTAAAAGTGTACTAGAAAAATTATCGGGTGCAAAAAATTCTCAAGAAATAGAAGTGGCTAAAAAACTTGAAAATGAAGACGAAATAGAATTTTTCCGTAAATTTTTAGCTTTTTCTAATGATAAATCCTTTTTGACAGGCGAGGAAATATTTAAGCAAATTTATGATTATGATACGGATGAAGCGCTTAGAATTTTGAAAAAAAATATGCATCCTTTATTATCTACAATAGACCATGTATCTCCGCAAAATGAGAATAATGAAAATCAGAATTCTGATATAAATCTTGTTGAAGCTTGTTATTGCTGTAATCACGATTTAAAAAAAGGCACGTCTTTCTATGAATTTTTTAAGATGTATCCTTCCATAAAAAATAATATGCCTGCAGAGAAGTTTAGTTATGCGCAATCTCAAATGTCTGATGAAGATAAAAAAAGTTTTTTCTCGGAACTTTCTGTTTCTAATATGTTAAAATTCGCTGACAGGTTAATTTTTCAGCAGAAAGATGCAGCTAATTATTATTCAACTGCTAACTTTAGGTTAAATGACTGTAAACATCAAATAGAAGGGTTAATTTCTCATCTTGAGGAGGCAATTTCTCAGAAAGAAAATGATATTAATGGACTTCAATCTAAATATGATGAATTGTGCAAAAATGATGAGTTTACTGCAATTCTAAAAAGAATTAAATTACAAGCTGATTTAGATGAGGTAAAAGCAAATTTAGATAATTTATATAAAGAAAGAACAAAAATTAGAGAAGAGATTAAATCCTTAGAAGATTCTTTAAAAAATATGTCTAAAACAGGTTCATCTAAAAAATCAAGGAAGGCAAAGAAAAAAGAAAAATTAAGACAAGAAACCCTTCCTTTATCACCAAAAGATATTGAGGAAATTAATGATAAAATTAATTCTTTAAATAATGATTTAGAGGATAAAAAAACTCAAATCTCACAAAATGAAGAAAAATCACTTCAACTACAGGTTGAACTTGAATCTCTTAATAATAAATTTGCAACTCTTGATATGCTGGAAACCCGGAAAAAATATTTCTATTCAATTATAAATAAATATATTCAGCTTGAAAAAATAAAAAGGGATTTACCTTTAAAAGAAGATGATTTAGCTAAGTTAACTAAAGATGAAAGTGAATGCAGTGAGGAATTAAAAACACTTCCTTCCGAAAAATTTGATATTAAAAATTATTCTGAAGATGAACAGGAAATTTATAATAAATATCTTGATATATTGAATGTAATAAAAGCCGTAGGATATAAGGCTGATTCCAATTCTGTTAAAGGTTTAATAAGAAGTTATGCTAAAATTCAGGCTGAAATTGAGCTTCAAAAGTTAATTAATCAGCCTGTCGTTATTGCTTATAAGCAGTCATTAAGAAGTAAAGAACTTGAAAATCAAAAATTCAAAATTCAAGAGCAGAAAAAACATTTACAAAATGAAATTGAAAGAATTAAAATTCAAATTAAATCCTTGGAAAATGAAACGGCAATTATGCCTAAAAAACAGGCTGATGATGAATATAATAAAATCTGCGGACAAATCAGAACAATTAATGAACTGTCAGCAAATGTAAGAACTCCTCAAATAATAGATGGTATAAAAGCTGAAATTGAGTTGACCCGTAAATATATAGAAAATCTTAATGGTAAATATTCTAAAATTGAAGATGTATTAAGTTCTGAAACTTAATATTTGTTAAATATTTGTTTATTTATTTAAGGTAAACTATTATTTTATTAGGGGGATTGTGGATAGATGCAGTTTTCATATAAATTATTAGTTTTGGATGATGATAATTTAGTAACTTCTTCTTTAAAGTCATTATTGACATTGGAAGGATTTAATGATGTTGTATTCTTTAACAGTCCTGAAAATGCTCTCGATTACCTTCAAAAAAACCCGAGAGATGTTATAATTTCTGATTTTATGATGCCAAAAATGAACGGTATAGAATTTTTATCCGAAGCAAAAAAGCTCTATCCAAATGCAAGTATGATTTTACTTACGGGTTATGCGGACAAAGAAAATGCAATAAAAGCTATTAACGAGGTGGGTTTATATAAATATATTGAAAAACCCTGGGATAATGATGAACTTATTATAAATATTAAAAATGCTTATGAACGGTCTCAGCTTATTATTTCTTTGGAAGAAAAAAATAAAAAATTAAAAGAATATTCAAATAATCTTGAAGAATTAGTTAAAGCTAAAACAGCTGATATTATTGAAATGAATGAAAAATTATCGGCTGTAATTAACAACTGTGCAGACGGAATTATAATCCTGAATAGTGAAGGAAAATTATTGGATGTTAATCCTATGTGTGAATCATTATTTGGATTATCAGAAGAAATCCTTTTAACAAAAAATGCAAATGATTTGTTTATAACGGATGAAATAAATTGGAATGAAGTATTTTCAAGTGAAGAAGAAAAACTTTTAAGAAATATTGAAATATTGAATGCGGTAAACGGGAACAAAATTCCCGTTGAAATAAGTTCTGCTTTTATTCCGCCAAAAAATAATACAGAAGACGGAATGTATGTTTTTGTTATAAGGAATGTTAATGTGCAAAAAGAAATGGAACGGCTTCGTGAAGATTTTATTGCTACATTAACTCATGATTTAAGAACTCCTTCGGTTGCAACTATTCAAACTTTGGAATATTTTTTAAACGGTAAATTAGGTGAACTTACCGATAAACAAAAAATGCTGCTTGAAACTATGAAAAAAAGCAGTGAAGATATGCTGGGATTAGTTAATACTTTGTTGGAAGTTTATAAATATGAAGCAGGCAGACTAAGACTTGTTAAAACATCTTTTCCGTTTGAACCGTTGGTTAATGAATGTATTGAACAAATTAAAGTCATTGCGGACAGTAAAAATCAAAAAATAGAAAAATTATTTAAAAATCTTGATAAAGCTGAAATAGTTGCAGACAGAAATGAACTTAGAAGAGTTATTGTAAATCTGCTTGGGAATGCAGTTAAATATACACAAGACGGCGGACTTATTGAAGTAAAAGCAGAAATAGAAGAAAATGATTTGCATTTCTCGGTTAAAGATAACGGCGAGGGTATTCCAAAAAAAGATATTCCCAAACTCTTTAAAAGATTTTCGCAGGGTACACAGGAAAAACGGTCAATCAGTACGGGATTGGGACTGTATTTATCAAAACAAATTATTACCGCTCACGGCGGAAAAATTTGGCTTGAAAGTGATAAAGGAAAAGGAAGCGAATTCTTTTTTCTGCTGCTTGATGCCATAATGTTAAAGAAAGAGGAGCCTGTATGGACAACTTAAAAGTTTTGCTTGTTGAAGATCATAAAATGGTGCGTCTCGGGTTATCGCTTGTTTTTGATAATTGTCAGGACATTGATTTAATAGGCGAAGCCGATAACGGAAAACAAGGTGTTGAACTTGCTTTATCACTTAAACCTGATGTTGTTCTTATGGATATCGGACTGCCTGAAATGGATGGGGTTAAAGCAACCGAACTTATTAAAAAATCAAATCCCGATATAAAAATATTAATATTTACTTCAAGAGAATCGGATGATGATGTATTTGATTCTTTATCTGCAGGTGCTGACGGTTATATTATGAAAGGAGCCGATGAAAATCAGTTGATTTCAGCAATAAAGGCAGTGGCAGAAGGTACGGCTTGGCTTGATCCGGCTATTGCAAGGCTCGTTTTATCTAATATCAGAAAATCAAATAATAATAGTATAGCCAATATCAATACTCAAAACACTAATACAAGTAATTCAAAGAATAGTTACGGACTTACGGACAGAGAACTTCAAGTATTAGCTTTAATTGTTGAAGGTCTTGATAATTCTCAAATTGCAGAAAAATTAGTCATTACTCTTGCCACGGCAAAGGCACATGTACACAGCATTTTGCAAAAATTGTATGTTAAAAACAGAACACAGGCTACTATTCAAGCCGTGAAAGAGGGGCTTGTTTGATGAAAGGTATTAAATGGGTTTATTTATTTGCTGTGTTTATTATTACGGCATTATCAGGACAAGCTAAAACACCGCCTCCTGACCCTTTGTATCTTTCTACTCCGCCTTTAGATTCTTCTAAAGTTGAAGTTAAATTAAAGGAAAAAGACCCAAGAACTTTAAATGAAAAAGTTAGGGAAAAACTTCATCTGCCTCCCACTAAAAAAATTTATTACCATAATATAGATAAATCTAAAATCCCCGTAACAATGGAGGATTATTATAAACTTGCGGCAGATAAAAAAAGAAAGGATTTTGTTGTTCCTGAGCCGATTTTTACATCAGAAGAAGACATAATCCTGCCTGATCCTCAATTTAGAGTTATAAGATATAATACTCCTCCGGGACAAAGAAATATAGATGTATCAAGAATAGTATCCGAAAGAACCGCTTCATCGCCCGGGATTTTATCGCCTGATAAAACTAAAATGGTTTATACAAAGTGCTCTTTTTATCCGAGTTTTTTACAGACTTCTTCCGCTGCTTTTTATATTCCTGTTAAAAATACAAAAGATGCATATGATGCACTGTATATGACAAATGTTATTGAAGGGAATGTTAATCCAATTGTGGAAGTCGGGGCTGACGAATTCCAAAATTATCAGTTTAAAACATTGTTTCCTATTGATTGGTCTAAAGACAGTTCTAAGATAGCTTTTAAAGAAAAAATCGGCTCTAATTTTGAAGAAACTTGGCAGACTAATGTTATAATTTACGATTTTAAAACAAAATCCTGGAAAAGATTATCTGCCGTTCGTGAAGCAATTATTTACTGGTGGCGAGAAAATAAACAAATTGATTTAAAAGATTATATGTGGGATATATTCCCTGTCGGCTGGGATAAAAATAATCCCGAAAGACTTGTGGTTTATGCATATGCTTTTACACATGAAAGACCGCTATTCTTAGGTACTTGGAGTATTGATTATAACGAAGAAAAATCTATGCTTCTTTCGATAGATTCTACTAATGTTGAAATTGATTTAAACGGGTTAGGGCTCAAGGAAATTAAGTTTGAACATTAAATCAATACTTTTTCTTATGTCTTCTTCCGTAAACATTTCAAGGACTATTGAAGGTTCTAAATTTAGTTCATTTAATGTGTTAAATACTTCATTGTAATTTATTGTTCCGTTTGAAAGATTTGAATGATCGTCATTCGTTCTGAAGTTATTATGAATGTGCATGTGATATAAGTTATTTGAATATGCTTTTATCCAGTCAGTTATTTGGGTATCGTGCGAATATAAGTTAACATGTCCCGTATCAAGAGCAAGCTTTAAATTTGGAGAATTTGTTTTTTCTATTAAATCCAAACAAAATTCCGGTTCTGTTTCAAATACGTTTTCTATTACCGCTATTATTCCTGAATTTTCAAATTCTTTGATAAAATCTTTCCAAAATGCTGTAAAATTCTTTTTAAATGAATCTATAGATCCATAGTGTTTTGTTCCTTTGTTACCGCTATGAAACAATATAGTATCCGCTTTTAGCGATTTTCCTATTTCATACGACTCATGGCATCTTTGTTGTGAAAATTTTCTTAATAAGCAATCCTGTGATGAAACATTAACATCCGAAAACATTGCGTGCAGTGTAATTCTGTTGTTAAAACCTTCTATGTCTTTTTTTAATATTTCAATTGTGTCTTGTACAGTAAGTTTTTCTTCTTTATATAAGGGTACTCTGCTTATTTCTAATCCTAAATTAAGTTCTTTAGCCAACTGTGCTGACTGTTCTATTGTTTCTTTTGCTGACGATGATATTAATATTTTGTTTCTTTTATTCATAATTTTATTCTGCCGAATATATTGAATTAAGACTTATTCTTTGAGAAAATTCATTAATCATATCTTTTAATAATGAGGATAATTTTTCTTCGGAATAATCTTCAAAATCATATGTTAGTCTTCTTATAACAGGTTTTTGCGTATCATCAAAGTGTTTTATATCAATAATTAATTTTATATACGCAGGATATTTTATTGATAATTCGCTTTTTAAATTACCTTGTTCTATTGAAAAAATACTTTCTGTCTCTGTCATATTAAATTTAATTTCAGCTTCCGGAAATTTTTCTGCATATGTAGATTGAATTTGATAAAATACAGGTGCAGTTATTTTTTCAAATCCCGTATAAAATTCTTTTTTAAAATCTTTAAACTTTTTCCCTGTTTCATCTTTTATTACTACGTTTTCGGGAATTTCACCATTAGCTAATTCATCAAAAAAATTAAAATCATTATCTTCTTGAATTTGATATTTCATATTTTGATATAAAACAGGTTCTATTTCTTCAAAAGATGTTGTAACTTCCGCTGCATTCGCAAATATTTTACATTCATCTTTCATTATGTTTTGAATTCTTTTTAATACGGATTGAGCGCCTTTTACACCTGCACTGTATAGTAATAAATAAAATCCGGAGCTCTTTCCGTAGCCTACTATATCATTTCCTCTTAATACTGATTTTATTGCCTGCGCCAGTTTTGTCAGATTTAATCTTTTATTGTTTACAGGCATGGGTTTAACATACATAAATATTGTATTTTCTAAATTTTCTTCTATACTCTTTGAGAAGAAATTCTTCATTACTATAGGTACATATTCTTTTAAATATATTCCTGAATTTTTATCCAAAATTCCTGATGAAATTAATATATCATTATTGATTTCTATTTGTTTATATAAGACTGATTTTTGGAGTGTGAGAAAAATCCTCATTAATATTATTGAATCGGGATCTGTAGTGAAAAAGAAATCATCAACACCATTATCAAAAGCAAATAATAATTTATCTTCGGTAAATGATTCGGTAATAAAAATTATGGGTACTTTATCAAGTGATTTTATTGTTCTTATTTCTTTTACAATTCCTGTATTATCCGTATGACCGCAATATAACAAGATTATAGCAGGTTGTGTAGAATTTAATGCTGAAATTGCCTCTATATAAGATACAATTTTTATTGTATCGCATTCTCTTAAAAGTTTAATTTTTTCAGAAAGACTTTTACCGATTTCTTCGTCGTTTGAAATAATAAGTATGTAATTATTTTTCAACTATTCCACCCTTATTTGTTCTTTTAGAACATACCTTTTTTTCTAAAGTAAAATACTACAGCAATTGAAGTAATTATTGATAATGCCACTACTATTAAAAATCCGTAGGGGTTATTTCCGTACGGAACTTTTACATTCATTCCCCATAAACCGCCTATCATTGTCGGAATTGACATTATAATTGTTATTGCAGCCAAGAATTTCATTACTAAGTTTAAGTTATTATTTATTATAGAGGCAAAACCTTCCATCATTGCTTCTAAAATCATTCTGTGCATATCGACCATCTCAATTGCCTGTCTGATGTCTATTATTACATCTTCCAACAAATCTATATCTTCTTCCGTTGTTTTTAAATAATTTGTTGAAGTGGAATTTGTCATTCTCATTATTTTTTGAAGCACTATGTCGTTGTCTTTTAGTGCGGTTGAAAAATAAACAAGAGTTTTTTGGATTTCCATTAATTGAAATAAAGCTTTGTTATTAGTTGCTTTTTGAAGTTCGTTTTCTATGTTATCTGTTGTTCTGTTTATTATATCAAGATATTTTAAATAAAATTTTACTGACCTGTATAATATTTTCAGCATAAATTCTGTTTTATTTCTTGTATCAAATGAATATGCAGTTGTTTCATTAAATGATGCTAAAATATTATTATCCATTGAACAAACTGTCATTATTGATGTAGGGGTATATATTATACCCATAGGCAGAGTATCAAAACATCCGTCATCAGTCATAATAGGTAAGTTGGTAATTATAAGTATATTCCCGTCCTCAATCTCTATACGGGATTTTTCATCTAAGTCCAATGAATTTCTTAGAAAATCTTCATCCAATCCCAAAACAAGGGAAACTTGTTTTATTTCTTCTTCCGTAGGATTTATAAGACTGAACCATGAACCTGAAACAGCTTCACTTATGCTTAATTTTGATAGTTTTTTATTATCTTCTGTTTTTAATATCTTTATCATTATGCTATTCTCAGATTCTCTTCTGTTTTTATTAAATCATGAATTTTAATTTATTAAAAGTATTTTGTAATTATTAAATTTATTTTAGTTCTTTGTAAGAACGCATAATTCTAAAGAAAAACTCTAATTCTTCTGTTTTGGAGTTATCTAAAATTTCATTAATGCAGGCTAATAATTCTTCTCTGGATTTTAGATGTTCAAAGTCAAACAAATCTTTTACACTGCACCCAAGGGCATTTGTTAATTTATTTATTGTCTCTTCTTTTGGTAGATGCACACCCTTTTCGATTTTACTCATATTTGTAGGCTCAACATTAATTAATTCTGCAAGTTTATTTTGCTTAATATTTTTTGATTCACGAATTTGCTTAATCCGTTTTCCGACTAATTTGCTCAATGTTGCCATACAAATACTCCTTGGCAACATTATATATCATATATTATTATACAAAAAGATAAAATTTATACAAGATTTATTAAAAAATAGTTGCATTGTTACCATATATGATATTATAATAATCACGTTATTAAAAAAAATAGTTGTAGCAGATTAATATAAAATTTTTTAATTATTAAGTAATAAAAGGAGCAAATATGAAAAAGAGAAAAGTTTTACTGGCAACATTACTTTTATGTATGTCTGTTTCTTTGCAAGCAAATGCAGAAGGAACAGCGCATATGTATAATCCAAACGACGATGAAATAAGCGGTAAAACAATGACTGATTATAATGGTACAAAAAGCGATAACAAGAACGATAAATATCCCGGTTATGGTGGTGCTATTATGTACTACAAAGATGAATCACTCCAACAAGACAATACTCATACTCTAAATAACATTACATTTAGTAATAATAAAACAGCATTTACTGGTACTGCACAAACATGGGGTGGTGCTATTTATTCAGGCGCTGATATTGATTTGACGATAAACAATTCGACATTTAGTAATAATTATGCATATAATGCTGAAGCAACTAAACCAAATACAACTGCTTATGGCGGAGCCATTGCATCAAGCGGAAAACTGACTGTTAATAATTCAAAATTCAGCAATAATTTTACACAAGTAAAAAAAGAAACAGGTGCATACGGCGGTGCTATATTTTCATCAGTAGAAGCTTTTATTACAAATACCGATTTTACTTCCAACCATGCAGATGTTGGCGGAGCCGTATTCACGAACAAACAGTTGAGTCTTACGGGCGGTTTATTCACAGACAATAAAGCAACCTATTATGGCGGTGCTATTTATGCAAATGATAATACTACTTTGAATATTGACGGTACAAAATTTACGGATAACAAAACAACCACAAGTACTAATACAGGCAACGGCGGTGCCATACATGCCGGTAAGTCAACAAATTTAGATATAAAAAATGCTGAATTTACAGGCAATAGTGCAGGTAATGCCGGTGGTATTTTTGCAGATGACCAAAGCACATTAACCATTACCGATACATCATTCAACAATAATTCCGCAACAGGAACAAAAAACGGCAGTTACGGTAACGGCGGAGCTATTGTAACAAGCGGAGATACAACCATTAAAGGCAGCTCATTTAACGGTAATACTGCACACAATTTTGGCGGCGCCGTATTTCAAAATAAAGGTACAAACGGCAAATTAACGGTAGAAAATTCTTCATTCACCTCTAATAAAGCAGCTGCTGCGGGGGCTATTGTAACAAACACTGAAACAACTATCAAGGATTCCACTTTTAACTCAAATGCTGCAACAAACGGTCTTGGCGGTGCTATATTTAATAACACAACTGAAGGAGCAACAGTTGCTGTAGAAAACACTAATTTTTCATATAACTCTGCCTTAAGAGGCGGCGCTATATATGGTGCAGCAGGCTCTTCGACAAGTGTTTCAGGCGGTACATTCAGCGGTAACACAGCAACAGGAAGAGTGGATAAAAGCGGAAATCCTTTATACGGGCAGGGCGGCGCTATATTTACCGACAGAAAAAGTAATACATTAGAGGTTGACGGTGCTGTTTTTGACGGTAACACGGCTGAAAATGAAGGCGGTGCAATCTGGTCAGGTCATACAACACTTGTTGAAAATTCAGTATTTAAAAATAATAAAACGACGGGAACAAATTTGAGTGATACCCCCGATTTTCAAAAGGATTCTGAAGGTGGAGGCGCTATATTTGTCGGCAGCAACTCTGACACAGTCATTGATAATTCACAATTTATCGGCAATTCATCTGCTACGGTAGGCGGAGCTATAGCAACACGTTCAAATGCTGACCCGAACGGGGATACTTCATCTCTGGAAATTAATGAAAGCAATTTTAGCGGTAACAGCGCTGCTAAAAATGGAGGCGCTATAGCTTCTTATGTTGATGCAGATATTACTGATACAAGCTTTACCGGTAACAGTGCAGGTGCTAAAGGTGGTGCAATTTGGGCTAATAATAATTTGACCGTTGAAGCAAAAAATAATGATGTAGTATTTAGCGGTAACTCGGCAGGAGATGGCGCCGACATTTTCATGGATAATCTTAAAATTAACGGACAAGAAAAGGAAATTGGCAAATTAACATTCACTTCAGAGACTGACAGAAATATTACGATAGCAGACGGTATTTCGGGAGCGGAACAATATGATGTAACAAAAAAAGGAAGCGGTACCCTTACATTTAACGGCGAGATTAAAAACGCAAATATGACTGTTGAAACGGGTACTCTGCATTTAGACAGCGGCAGCTCGCTTAATAGTTCAAAAGTTACCATGAATAATGGCAGTACATTAGATACAACAAGCGGAAGTCTTGACGCATTTAATGCAGGCTCTGAAAGTGACGAAATTACATGGCAAGGCAGCGATGCAAATATTAAAGTTGATATCAGTTCGGCAACAGGCAACACAGATACGTTTGGTGAAAAATTAAAAGATAAAAACGTAACTCTCACTGATTTCAACCCGATAGGTGATTCACTTGTCAGCAGAGGTTCGATAACAAAAGATGAACTCGCTGAAAGACTCGGGGTAAATAGCGAGAAATTAACAATTAATGAAAACAGCCACGATGTTATGTCTCCGTTAAGAAAATTACTGGTACAAAGTACGGATGAAAATATATCCTTCGCACCAACCGGCAACACATACCATGACTTTAACCCTGCAATAATGGCAGCACCCATTGCAGCTCAAATAGGCGGTTACCTAAACCAGTTAAATTCATACGATGAAGCCTTCCGTAATATGGATATGTATATG
>CANQJT010000011.1 GCA_947624325.1 Candidatus Gastranaerophilales bacterium | reverse complement strand
ATTATTCATAGCACAAACACCATAAATCCAACTCGGAAGCATTGGAACACCACTTCCGAGTATTGTGTCTGTTTTGTATCAATTAAAAATTTCTGAAATTTGTGTTACTTTTTCCGAAACTTAGTGTTAATTTTTTGCTGATTTTCAAAACGGTCTTTTCCGAAATAATCAAACTAAGCGTACACTTCAAACACACAGCCGAAATGCAGACAGGGGAATAGTTTTAATTCAACTTTCCGTAATAATCATACTAACCGTTTATCCAAAAAAGTCCAAAAAGACCGTTTTGTAAACGGATAGTTTGATTATTTCCGACAGCTAAAACCCAAACAGGATGTTAATTAACATGAGAAAGCAGAAAAAGTAACACAAATTTCCAGAAATTTTACAATAGTGAAGATTTAGTTTTATCATGATAAAATTGCCTTACAAGGGGTGATTAGGTGATTAATACAAAAGATCCAACTTCATTTATTCGCAATTTCTTAGTTAGTAGTGACATAGACTTTTTTCTTGGCTCTGGTGCATCTTTATTAGCGGGTATTCCAAGCGGACAAAATCTAGTTTGGCAATTTAAAAAAGAAATTTATTGTTCTGAAAATAATGTTTCCAGAGAACTATTTAAAGATCTGCAATCTGAACGAAATAGAACTAAATTACAGGATTACTTTAACTCTTTAGATGGATTCCCCAAAAGGGGTTCAAAAGAAGAATATTCATTTTATTTTGAAAAGTGCTATGACAATACTTTAGCGAGAAATGCATATATTAAAAAGCTCGTTGCAAATGTTGAGCCCATAAGAGGACATCTTTGCCTTGCTAATTTGTTTATTAACAATAAAGTGGAAAATATTTGGACAACGAATTTTGATGAATTAATTGAAGCAGGCATTAAAACATTATCCCCTCAATATTCATTTAACGTAGTATCTTCGATTCAAAAAGACAGTATCTCTCAAATTGTTAATAATAGCTTTCAAAATATCATAAAATTGCATGGTGATTATAGGTATGATTCCCTACAAAATACAGAACAGGAATTGCAAAATTTAGAAAGCCAATTATCAGATTTATTTTGCAAGAATTTAATGAACAAAGGACTCATTGTTATAGGTTATGCAGGAAATGATGACTCTGTAATGAAAGTTCTTGAGGATAATATAGATAATAAAGATTTTTTAAGCAAAGGAATATATTGGTGTAAGCCACAAAATACAACATTATCTGAACGAGCAAATGCTTTTATGGAAAGGGCTTGCCAAAACAATGAGCTGTCCTGTGTAATTGATATTGATGGTTTTGATGAATTTTTAAATTTGATATACCAAAATTATGAGCATAAAAATTCTATAATTGATGAACGATGGAAAGATTTTGACAATAGAAAAAAAGAAATTAATTTTTCTTCAGATAAAATAGCTCAAAGCTCATTAAAAATGAACACCTTTGTCTCGACAGAATTACCTTCGTGCAATGTATTTGAAACAGACATAACAAATTGGGAAGATTTACGAAAGATCATAAATCCTAATAACATAATTGCAGGGCTATTTAAAGGCAAAATTTATTCGTTCTGTAATTATGATAAATTAAAAGAAGTATTTCTCACTCATATTAAATCAGAAATTCATAAAGAGTTTCCTGAAACTAAATTATTAAATAAATCCAATTTTGTATATGTAGGTATGCTATATGATTTAATAAATGTTTCGTTACTACAAAATCCCAATATAAAATCTTTTGGAAAAAGTAAATACTATTTTGTAGATTCCGAAACCGAGTACAAAAATAAATCAAACTTCACATATAAAAAATATTCAGCATTTGAAATCCAATTATCATACTTGAATGAAAAGATTTACTTGTCAATAATTCCCACTGTTTATTTGACTAATAAAAATGGCAATGAAGTTAGTAAGTTATATAAACAAATTGAAATAAACAGTATAATGTCCAAGATTTATAATGTCGAATATGGCAATCTGTTACTAAATTTAAACAAAAGTCTTTATGTGAAAGGCAGCAAAGAGATTAAATTTGAAATTAATAATTTTGCTGTAATATTTAATCAGGTATGTTTGTCATATAAGTTGTCTACTAAGCCAGAACACCCTCAAGTTTCTTCTTTTAAATTTGACGAACCTGAAATGTTATTTGATGTTAATGATATAAATCATACAAGCATAAATCAGTTAAAAGGTTTGCAAAGGTATGCACCTATTGATTATTCTTTTGAAACTGCCGAAAAATCGCCTATTAAAATTGCTATTTTGTCTCCAAATCAACAAATAGATAATATTATAGGACATTTAAATAATCTTAATGTAAAACATTCTGCTAATACTAAAGAAATGTTTTTGCCGAATTATGAAGGATTTTATGAAATCTATAAAAGAGCTATAAATATACCTGATAAAAACAATACGCAATTATGTAGAATGTACGATGAAACTGCAACTTCCAAAGCAAACACAGCATCTTTTGTCGATAGCATAAAATCTCAAATAGATTATTTTCAAACTCAATTATCAGATTTTGATGTTTTAGTTTTATATATACCAAAATCATTTGCAAAATTTAGAGAAGATAGTAATTATGATCAAGATTTTAATTTGCACGATGCTATAAAGCTTTACGGAACCAATAAAGGTGTAAAAATTCAATTTATAGAAGAGCGTTCTCTAACGGCCTATGATAAATGCAAAGTAATGTGGGCTTTATCTACCAGTTTATATGCAAAAGCATCCGGTGTTTTGTGGCATCCTGTAGTTTTAGATGATGAGACTGCTTTTGTTGGAATTAGTTATGCAAAATCCAACACAAAAGGAATATGTATAGGTTGTAGCCAATTATTTGATTCAACAGGAACCGGAATAAGATTAATATTGAAAAAATTAGACGATCCTCAATATGTTGGTAAAAATCCATACATGAAGCGAGATGAAGCAAGAACAACAATAAGTAAATTGAGAGAAGAATATTATAAATGTGATCCCGTTGCAAAACTAAGACGAATTGTAATACATAAAACAACACCTTTTACACCTCAAGAAATTGCAGGGTTTACTGAAGCATTAGAGGGAATTGAAGATATTGAATTGTTGCAAATTCAGGGTTATTCTCCTTACAGAGCGATAAAATATTTTATAAAAGAGGGAAAAGCTCTTCCTAATAGTTTTCCTCTTGAACGTGGAACTACTATAAAATTATCAAATGACAGTTTCTTGTTATGGACACATGGTTGTGTTGTTGGAGATGATATAGGGAATTGCAGATATAATACATACTATAAAGGTGGAAGAGGAATACCTATACCGGTTTTAGTAAAAAGATTTTATGGCAAAGCATCCGGGGACACATTGGTTAAAGAGATATTAATGCTAACTAAGATGAATTGGAACAGTGGCGATAATTTGTATAAAAATATGCCGGTAACACTAGACTTTGCAAAGACACTTTCGAGGATGTCTAAGCAAAAAGAGGCTTTGTATAATAAATCTTACGATTTTAGATATTTTATGTAATCAAAACAAATAACTTAACATTGATGCTTATAAAGAATTTTCTTGGTAATATAATACTAGTAGGAGATCTATGCAAAATCAATTATTAGAAAAAAAACATAACAAGATTGGTACCATATTACAATTATCAAAATATGGGAGTGTTGAATTGTCATATAGAAATAAAGAATCAGAAGAAACTATACTAAATCCTATTGAAACTTCATTTTATAATATTAACGAAGTTCAAACTAATATAAATATAGATTCAAACGCCTTGGTATATTCTGATAATTGTTATGCTTTATATAATTTAATTAAAAATAATATCAAAGTAGATTTAATATATATTGATCCCCCGTATTGTACTGGTGAAAAATTTATATCAAGAAACTTAGAGCAAGCATATAATGATGATTTATCACTTGAAGAGTATATTGATTTTATGAGAAAAAGATTAATTCTCTTAAAAGAAGTTTTATCTGATAATGGTTCTATATATGTTCATATTGGTCATCAAATGGTTGCGTATATCAAAATATTAATGGATGAAATATTTGGGATAAGCAATTTTAGAAACATAATAACAAGAAAAAAATGCAGCAGTAAAAATTATACAAAAAATCAATATGCAAATTTAAATGATTTTGTTCTATTCTATACAAAAACAAAAAATTATATTTGGAACAAACCTGGTGTAATGCCAGATGAAGAGTGGATTCTAAAAGAATATCCCAAAGTAGATAATAATGGCAGATACAAATTAGTTCCAATCCATGCTCCGGGAATTCGTAATGGTGAAACAGGGAAAAAATGGCGTAATATGCTTCCACCACCAGGGAAACATTGGCAATATACTCCAGAAAAATTAGAAGAAATGGATAAAAAGGGAGAAATTCATTGGTCTCGCAATGGAAATCCCAGACGAAAGGTTTATTTTGATAATAATAAGTTATTAGGCATAACTGACTATTGGGATAATTATAGGGATGCTTATCACCAAAGCATAAAAATTACAGGTTATCCTACCGAAAAAAATTTAGATATGCTAAAAATGATAATAACTGCAAGCAGCAACCCTGGAGATACTATTTTAGATGCATTTTGCGGTTCTGGCACCACACTGCAAGCAGCGGACGAATTAGATAGAAACTGGATTGGTATTGACCAATCTCCTATTGCTTTAAAAACTTGTTTAAAAAGATTAAATTATGGACTATGTGCAATGGGGGATTATGTAAAACCTACTAAGAAGTTCCCTAAAAGTGGTAAATGCAAGCACAAATACAATATCTATATAGAAAAATCTAAATATATTAGTTATAAAGAAATTATAAGTTCTATTGAATCAAATTAACTAAGTAGCCAGTTCGCATCAATTCTCTCTTCCGCTAGTTTTAACGTGGTAACTCTTACATTGCCATTCCAAGAACCATCAATATGACAAGTCTCATTCCAAGTATCATTATGTAAAAGACCTGGTCCATCTGAAAGAAAAATTATCTTGAGTTTTTTATTTGATTTCTCACAGTATCTTTGGATTTTATCTACTTTATTGGAGTTTCCACCCGTTCTATCATCAGATTGTGCACCTCCTCTTGTAGAATCATATCTTGCAAAACCAACGGCTAACAACCTATTATCGTTAACATTAAATATTACAAAATCGCAAGGACAATTATCATCAAAATCACAACAAATCGTCGAAAGTTCAATATCTCGCCCGGCCCCTCTTGGTCCGTCAATAGTAAATCTATCTTTAAATTGTTTTTCAAACCATGAGAAAAACCTATCTGTTAATAAATAGCCAGATTGTCCCCTAAAATCATATTCTCCGATTAAAACTGCTAATGCTGATAAAGTATCTGAGCTCATCGTTTTTAGTTGCTCTTTTAGAATATTTATATCTTTAAAGGAATATGCATAATTATCTATCAGCATTTCTGTTGAAACTTTTTTAATCTTTTTTGTCATTTCAGTATCTAGAATTGGACACACACATCTTCTGTATAACTTTAATAAAGACATTCTTTGCTTACTGTCAATATCTACTGAACGAATTTCTTTAAGTAATGACTCTGAAGAAATAGAATTATTGACCAATTTTATAAACAAATTAATATCATTTATATATTTTTCTCTAGAAGCTTCTAAAATCTCTGGAAATTTTATAGATGTATCTATTGCTGTAATAATTTTGCTTGGTTCTTTGATATTTTTAAAGTAGCTCATTAGTTTCTCCTATAGATACTTTTATCATAAAAATAATCAAGAGAAAATCCCTTAGTATTTTGTGTTGATATGTAAATATTTCAATGCTTTTTGTCTGCTTTTACGCTAATGTGTTTCCTGATATAAGGAGGAAACATGAAAGAAGTTAGCGGATACAACATCAGCGAGCAAGAGTTTAAGAAAGTCAGCAAGTGGGCAGAAGATGTGTATAATATCGCCGTAATTGTGGATTACTTTGTTTGTAATCAGCCGGAGATTGAAGAGTGCTATAACCTTGCTCCCGTTGTTAAAAATTTAAGGAATAATGCGGATTTATTAAATGTATTTTTTATAGATGTAGATGGGATAAAAAAACAAAAGACTTAAAATCCTCAATGTATTAAAAGAATAATTAATATTTATATTATAATTTTTATATGAAGAATGCTTTAAACGAAGAAAATATCAAGCATATAGTATTAAACACCATACAAAAATGGGGTTTTGAAGCTAATGAAATCAATTTAGAAAAGAGTTTCACAATTAGATTTGGTAAAGGCGTTGTCAAGGTAGATACCTTAGTTTCAGCAACCATAGCTTGTCCAAGAGCAGACATATTAGTTAAAAAAGATGATAAAAATCTATTTATTTTTGAAATAAAAGCAGAAAATGTAAAAATTGATGATAATGATATAGAACAGGGTCTATCATATGCTAGATTAACAAAGCAAATTACCCCATTTGTAGTTATAACTAATGGAAAAGATACTAGAGTATTCAAATATGATGGTAAAGAACTTAATTTGAATGATGACAATTTTAATATTAATATAAAAAATTATGATTATACATTATCTCTTGATATAGAAGAAAATTTTTATAATGCAACTAAATATCTTATAGGTATGTCTTCCCATAATTTGTCAGTATTCTGCCAACAACAAATTGATTCAAGAATGGAAACATTAAGAGGGAATAGTATTGCATCAGATGAAAAATATATTCCAGAACTATTTATTGAACGTGGTAATGTATATAATGAATTTGAACAATTTTTAGCATCCGAAAAGACTTGTTTTTCGATAATTGGAGAATCTGGTACTGGAAAAACAAATGTTATATGTGATTTAGCACAAAAATATGCTTCTAATTTGCATCCAGATAATTTATCATATTTTTTTAGTTGTCATGAAATGTATAGCAGTATTATTGAAAATATAAAAGAAGATTTTAATTGGCATTTCACATCTCAACATTCAACAGACCAAATTATAAAAAGAATATCAGCTATTTCAGATAAACAAACTATTATATTTTTTGATGCTATTGATGAAAGTTTAAATGATAATTTCTGTGTTGAATTTAATGATTTTATAAGAAAAATAAAAGATTATAATATTAAAATATGCTTTACTTGTAAGGATATTGAATATGAAAGATTTATAAATAATAAAGGCAATCCGACAATAATTTTAAAAAATGTATATGGAGATAAAAATGGTATAAGTTTATATTTAGAAAATTTTTCTGAACAAGAATTTGATACTATAAAATCTAAATATATAGAGAAATATAATTTATTAGAAATTCCAAGAGAAATTGATTACGAACTCAGAAATGGATTTATATTGCGAATTTATGCAGAAATACATAAAAATAAAAGAAAATTTCAATTTAAAAATATTTTAGAAATGATGGACGAATACTTAAAAGAAAAGTTTTCAAAAATGTGTACCAACAAAGAGGACGAGGAAATTACGTACAACATCCTTTTAGAAGTAAGTAAATATATTTGGAACAGCTCTATAGGAAAATACATAAATGTTTTGTATGATATTTACAACATGTCCGACAAAATTTCAGAACAAGAGTTAAATAAAAATCTTCAACTACGTGTCACTGAAACTATACCGCATAAGCTTTTTGAACACAAGATTCTGCAAAAAGTGATATATGACGAACCTTTAATAAGTTTTTATTATACTAGATTTCGAGATTATATTATTGGATTTAAACTCTTAAAAATTGACAAATTATCAATAGTAGATTTTAAAAATATGTTGCCAACATTGTATTTGAGCAAAATAGGAACGAGCATTATTCAGTGGTACTATCAATTTGCTGATACATCTCATAAAAAATTAATTGAAGATTATTTTATGAGTAAAATTTTATTATTTATAAATAAATACAATGATCTATTAAATAAATATTTTAAAGAAATTAAAAATACACTCTACCCAGAATGTATTGACAAAATTGCAATCGCCTTTTTAAAAAATCCTGTTGAACCACGCTATTTCTTATATCCCACTAAAAATAGCAAAGATATGGTAACGATCTTTGATGACAGCAAAAAATATAATGACACTTTCCATAAATTAGGCGGCATTTCAAGTGGATTAAAGATTAATGATGAAAATAGTATGAAATCAAAAGCATTCATAAGATTAATAGAAGATGTTTTTAGAATATTAAAAAACCCTCGCCACAATGGTCTTGGAGGTTCTCCAGAATATTATCCCAATTCCTATTTTGATCCAAAAAATAATGAAATTATATTAAACGAACGAACATTCAATCTTTTTGAAGTATATTCTTGTTTGCTTGGTTATAAGGAAGAAAATATAAGTAAAAACGGGAATTATTCATACAATAGATACAAAAAAAATATTTTTCCAATTTTAATAAGTGATATTTTAGACAAAATAAATAGATTAAAAATAAAAATATATCTTGATGGTAAGAATAAAATCGATTTTTCTAATCAAACAATTTTAATAGAACCCAATAATAAAATTGTACAATACAATGATGTTTTAATAGAACAATTTATACAAACACAAAAAGTAATACCCAATATAAAAATTGCAGGGATTGATATCTTAGAAAATTATCTAATAGAATATCAAAAATATAGCAAAACACTAGATTCCCCTTTACCAAGAGCAGATGCAGAGGCTAAACTTCCGCATATAATTTGTGAATCTATTAATGGTGAAATCAAAGAACGAATAGATGGGAGTATTATTATTGATTCATATAGCAAAGAACAAAGAAACAAATACTGCCAAATGCTTTTTTATAAAATGCATATTGCTTATGTGAAATTTGTAGAAGAATTCTTCCCAACTATAAAAGATATGTTATTTATGTATTCTAATCTTCCATTATTAGTAGAATATAATATAAAAGATATTGATGATAAAAAAATAAATAATTCTTTATATTGTAGTTTCCACTATAGTATTCTTATGAAACAACAGCAAGAAACACCTATTAAAATGAAATATGCCGATATTCTAGATGATGATTACTGCGGATGGATGATAATGCCACTAATAGAATCAATAGAGGAATATGTTACAAAAAAAGTTTCAGATGAAATAAATAAAATATATAATAATATTGCTCAAAATGAGAATATAGATTTGACAGGAAATTCTATAACAATTTTCTAATATTAATTTATAACAAAATAGCAAAAAAATTAAATTAATGTAAACTATATTCAAACATTGTTCAAAAAGTGTTCAACCGGTCGATTAAGATGGGGTAAATGCAATTTATATATAAAACCTCATTTGAATATATTTAAAACCGTTAAAAAACGATTTTAAAAATTAATCCTCATAATTTATTCCTAAAATTTTCTCTTCAATTTCTCTTATAACTTCAGGAGATAAACCTTCAGGTTTTGTCGCTTCCGGCATGTGTTTTTCACTAGTTACTTTATCCTCATAGATTTTTACATTCTTAAGCATTGTCATAATCTTTGTAACCGCATACATTCTTGCAGGTCCAATCTTTTCACCTTTTGCCATATCATTTTGTATAGAATCCAACAAGTTTCTCCCAAATTTATACAAATCTTCGTGGAATGTCGTATTGTTTTTAAGATATTCAGAGCGTTTGTCATCCCATTTATCTGCTGATTTCCAACGGCGAAGAGTTCTTTCATTCACATTTAACTTTTGTGCGATATTTTCTAATGTCATTAATTTTTCAATATATAGTTTAGCGGCAGAGTCTGCCAATAATTGCTTTTTCATAATTACTCCTTACTTTCTAAAATTTTATTGAGCGGATTATAATTTCCGTTATCCAAATTTGCGATTAAATCTTTGTATATTCTTATAAAATTGGGTAAGCCATAGTATCCTAATGCTTTTTGAATAAAAGTAATCGGAACATTTTGTTTTAGACACATATTAACAAAATTATGCTGTAAATCGCTTGGGTGTAGTCTTACTATCACAAGATGGGCAGATAATCCTCTTAATACAACATTTTCTATATACTGTTGAGGAGATTTTGGAGAGTCAAATTTGAATACAAAATCTGTTAATTCAGGTTTTGTTCCTTCAAATTTCTTTTTCAGAATATCGGAAATATTGTCATCAAATTTTAATTTTCGTATTGTTGATCCGCATCTATTCATAACAAGACGTTGTTCGTATAGAAAATATTTCAAAAATATTGTATTATCTTCAAAATTTATCCTTTCCCAAGTTAAAGCTAATATTTCAGGAACACTTGCTCCCGTAGATAAACTCAAATAAATTACAGGGTATGCCGCAGGATATTTTTTCTTACAAATATTTAGTAATTCGGCAATTTTCTCATCTGATAAAATATTCATATCAACGCTATAAACTTTTTGTTTAGAGTTATTTCTTACAACAAGACTATTTGTTAGAGGACAAACGGTTTTTATAATTAATTTCAGTAATGTAATATAAATATTTACTGATACTAATTGAAATCCATTATCAAACATACTTTGTTTAAATTGAGCTACAACTTTTGTCGTTATTTCTCTTATTGATAAATTATCAAAATATGGTTTTAAATGGTTTTTATAATTAGTTTTATCGTGCATTAATCTTTCAAGTTTATTTTCCATTTTTAGATGTTTTAAATATATGTATGCGGCTTTCTCAAACTTCATATCAAGAGGTTCTTTTACTTTAATTGGCTCAAATTTAGGCTTTTGAGCCTCAATATTATTTCTGAAATATTCAATTTGCTCTTTTGTAAATTCCGTTCTTACTTTTCTTACAAAAGGGGTAGAAGTATAAGCATAAGGCTGTTCTATCTTTTGCTCTGATTGTAATTCCTTTTGAGCTCTGTATATTGCTTCTTGAACGGATAATTTTTCATTAGTTAAATAATATTTTTTGAAACAAGTATATATTTCATCAGGAATAGCAACTGTTATATGCTTACTGAATTTTGGAAGAATTCCTCTAAAACCGTATTGGCTGTATTTCCTGCGGATTCTTGTAAAAGTTGAGGGTGCAATTCTTGGATAACCGGAGGTTTCATTAAACAACTCTACAACTTTATTTATATTTTTAGTTCCTGCTTGGTGAATTAAGTTTAATAATCCCACATAGGCTCTTACCCGATTTTGAGTTTCTTCTCCAAATTTCAGAAAATCCCCATAACCTTCCTCTTCCTCTATAACTATCGGTTTAAATTCGCTTATTGTTTCATCACCGTCATTATTGGTAATTTCTGCGGACTTTTTAGTGTTGAAAAAATATGTATTATTATTTTTCAAAATAATTTGTTGTTTAATTAAATCCGATAAAATTTCCGTAACTTCTTTTTCGTCAAGTTCTGATACTACTATTAATTCATCAAGATTAAATTTATCTAATCTTCTTGCTGTTTTTATTATTAAATCTCTACTTTTCAATGGTCAATCCTTTCACTTGTTTTACATCAATTTTGTTTAATCCGTTTGTTGCCGCCAAATTTTCAAGCAATGAAATTCCTTTTATAATCTGGCGGAAGCGGTTAGTTTTTTCAAAAAATATCTCTTTAGCCTCATCTGTTATCTTTATTTCGGATAATTCTTCAACAATTACCTCCATATCCTCTTTAGAAAAAGGTTTAAATTCTATAATTTCAGATAACCTGTCGTACAAATGCCTGTATTTACCGAGTTTTGTTTTAGCTTCCTGCATACCGATTAATACAACAGGTGCTCCTGTTAAATCGTGAACATCACGCAAAGTTTCTACGATTTTGCAACGGCTGATAAGATAATCAACTTCATCAATGATTATTACTTGCGGTTTTAACCTTAAATGGGCAATACATTGTTCCATAAGATTAGCCATTTTTCTTGATGGGGATTCTCCGAGTTCAAAAACAATTTTTTCCATTAGCCATCGGCTGGTCATTTTGTTTTGGGCTCTGACATAAACCGCATCATTTCTTGTTGTCCACCAAACAGCAGTTTGAGTTTTTCCTAATCCGGGATCGCCATAAACTAATCCCATTTTTGGAACTCCATTGGATTTATCAATTAAGTTATTCATCAATCCAATAAAATTTTTGACATTACGAGTTTTAACAAACAATTTATGCATCAATTACCTCCTTATCTTCGCCATATATTTGCTCGTATTCATCAGTGTTTTCGTATTCTTTAATCCAGTCTTGTTCGTCTTTGGTTAGAGTATCTTTTTGGAGTAAATATTCATATTTTTCGTATTTATTTTTGAAAATTCCATTGAAAATTTCTTCATTTGCTTGCTTTTTAACTTCAATACTAAATTCTTGTATCTCATCTGCTTCCTGTTTCTCAGGCAAATCCATTGTTAATAACGGATTATGTACTTGTGTTCTTTTTAAGTGATTTACAAATTCAGTTTCTGTTCTTTTTTCTAATTGCTTCTTCAATTTTGTTTTTTGTTTTAAATCTTCAATATCTTTTGGAGTTCCAAGATAATTCGCTAACGGGTCTGACGGATCTACTCTTTTAGCTTCGCAAATAAACTCACCGCTTAATTTATAAACTTTAATTGAACTTAAATTAAACAGGCTGTATTTTATAATTACATTTTTCTTATAACCATATAAAGCTTGGTCAAAATAATCGTTTTTCAAGAATTTTATTCCGTTTCTCTGAATATTCTTGATTTTGCGAGCCATCATAAGGTCATCCAAAGTTTTGATATTAACTCCCTCGCCTCTACCGGCATTAATGACTTCCCCGATAGTTTTACCTTCAACATGTGGACAGGGTTGTTCATAATGATATTTTTGCAACCAAGCATTTAAAACTAAAATAACTTGCTCTATTGTCGGAATATTTAATTTGAATAACTCTTTATGGAGTTTTTCATTCCTTTTTAATTGAGCCGGCTTTTTAATAATACTTGTTCCTGTGTATGACGGGAGCATAACTTCAAAACTATCTTGTAATTCTCTAAATAATCTTTCAATAGGTTTTGCTTTTGCATTATATGGTTTTGCAGATATAGCTTGAATACCAAGATTTTTAAATAATCCTGCTATTCCATCTTCGGTAAAATATTTCGCTTTAAAAGCTTTACCGTTATCTTGATATACAAACTTAGGAACTTTACCAAGATTTATAATCGAATTTCTTAACGCAGAAGCAATACATTGAGTATTTTCTTCAAGCATTATCTCAAAACCTACAAAGCCGCCGGATTTCCAATCTTGATATGCAACCAACGTTGGTCTGACAGGATTTCCTGTGTATGGGTTTTTAACAAAAAATGCTAATCTATGCCCATCACCAATAATGACATCTCCAACTTCCAGTTTTGAAACATCTCTTGTAATATATGGGAGAACTTTATCGTGCAGAGCCTTATTTCCTTCTCTTGCCTCTACCCAAACGTCATAGTGTTCAGCCTTATAATTATTCGCAAATCTTCGGTAAGTTAAATCGCAGCATAAATTTTCATATCCCCTGCCTTTTAATGCCATTTTAGTATATTTAATAGCTTTCCCAATATTTAACTGGTTTGGATGTAAGAGATTTTTTAGTAGTTCTGATTTCTCGGCTTCTGTTAATAATGTCTTTGTTGTTTTGGCTCCAAATGTGTAATTATTGATTAAACTATGCCAATCGTCATTATATTCCCGAAGTTTTTTATGCCATTCGTAAATTGTTCCGATAGCAACTTTGCCTATTGCAACAAATAAATTTTTGCATAAACAATTATTATTGTAGGCATCAAGAAAATCTTTTCCTGCTTGTGTTTTGTTGGTTTTTTCATTCCTGAATTTATCCCAATTTTTAATCAGGTCATATTTTGCAAGAGCCAATTTCTTTTGCTCTTCAGGAACAACATAATTTATAGGAACAAGTGCTGTTGATTTTTCTCTTCGTTCTGTTACTTTTTTTCTAACACTTTCTTCCAAAGATGTTATTAAAATTTCATAAGATTTTGAACATTTCCTTATAACATACTTGTTTTTAGCGATGGACTTACGAACAGCTCTTTCAGATATACCTTTAATTTCTGCGAGTTCTTTTGTTGTAATCCAGTCTACATTTGAATTTTTCATAATTTTTCTCCTTTCACACATTAACTCTGCTTTCCGGAAATTGGTAGTCAATGTATCCATATCGAAACATATCAACAAGTGCCATTTCAAACCTACAAAAACAAAGATTTTCTTGTATTGCAAAGGCAAAATTTTTGTATATAATAATGACCTTTTTCAAACGGAGCAAAAGCGGAACCAAACGGAACCGAAATTAGTTCCGTTTGTTATATAATGAGGTAAAGGGGTAATCATGGCTATAAAATTAAAACCTGAGCCTGTATGGGCAAAATATATAACAGAGGATAATCTTCCAACAGAAGATTTAAAATTGCTTTGCGAAATTATTGGATTAGAAGCAACTAAAAAATTGATGTTTAATGCCGCAGGAGACAAGTTTTCAATCCATGCTCACTGTAATCAACCATATAAAAAGCAGTATATTATAGATAACTATACTGCGACAAGAAGAAATATAATCGAGCTAGTTAAAGCTTGTGATACAACTCAAAGATATGTTTATAAGGTAATTAAAGAACATGTTGAGGGGAAGAATAATAAACAAAAATAATAAAGGAATTGAGAAATGACAACTCAAATAACAAACCAAAATAACTTGAAAACAATTAAAGAGCTTTTTTCGGCAGATCATTTTTATAGAGTTCCAGATTATCAAAGAGGGTATTCTTGGAACAAAGAATTTATAGAATTATGGAATGATATAATTAGATTATTTCATATAAATAACATCTCAAGAAAGCATTATGTGGGAATGTTAGCTTTAGATGAAATAAAACAAGAAATCGACTTAATGCAAGAATGTTTACAGGAGACAACTTCTTTTTATATAGTTGACGGACAACAAAGAATTACATCTATAATAATTATTTTGAAAACAATTTTTGAATATGCAAAAGAAGAAAATATTAAAAGTTTTGATTATAATACTGTAAAAAATATTTTAGAAAATACAAGTAAAATACATCGTTTTGGATATTCTGTAAAAAGACAAGATAAGGCAGAGGAATATTTTAGTCGAAGAATATATGATTATAGAACTGATATGGAACATAGCAGTCAATATTTATCAAATATTAACTTTGCAGCAGAATATATAGCAAAAGAATTAGATCAATTTGATGACGATAATATTGTTGAAATTGTTAATATAATACTAAATAGGTTAATTTTTAATGTTTATTACATTACCGAAGATTTTGATGTAAGAGTTACATTTGAAACAATGAATAATAGAGGGAAACCTTTAACGAATTTAGAATTATTAAAAAATCGATTAATGTATTTATCAACTTTCTTTAATAAAAACGACAATAATAATTATGAAAATAGATTGCAAAATAAAATTGATATAGCTTGGAAAAATATCTATGATTATTTAAATTATGAAAACTCAAATTTATCAGATGATTTATATTTAAAAGCTCATTGGATAGTATATAAAAGATTAAGTAAAAAAAATGGAAATGCTTTTATTGATGATATATTAAATAATGAGTTTTCAGTTGACAATGGAGAATTTTACCAAGCTTGTTGCAAGGATCTAGATTACAAAAAAGCATTCGAGTTGTTATATAACTATATTGAAAGTTTGGAACTATACAGCAAATTTTGGGCAATTGTTAATATTCCTGATAATATAGATTTAAAAATCCCTGATGAAGAGAAAATTTGGTTAAAAAGGCTTTCAAGATTGCCTGATCTATTTTACGCAAAAGTATCTACAATGGTTGTTTTAGCGGAAAAGGATATTTGCTCTGAAGACAAGATAGAATTTTATAATATTTTAGAAAAATTTATTTTTATATTTAAATTAATGGCACAAGATAAGAATGATATGAGTTTTCTAATTGCAGCAACAAGAAATTTATTATGGTGTGACAAAAATGAAAAAAATAAAAAAATCAAAGCATTAATAAATTCCATAAAACAGCATGATATCTTGCCTCTAAATAAAAATTGTATAATGCAGGCAATCGAAAGATTCCATGAATACATTATGAATAAAAATTATTACAATTGGAATGGTTTAAAATATTTTTTATTTGAATATAACAATTCATTACAAATACAGAATGCTGCCATTGTTGAATGGTATAAAAATAAAGAGATTTCTATTGAACATATTCTTCCTCAAGATCCTAAAAGAGAGTACTGGCAATGTATGCTAGAGAAATATAACTTATTAGGTGCAGACAGTGAAGAACAGAGATTAAATACTATTAATTCCTTAGGAAATCTTTTACTATTATCAACAGGTTCAGAAAATAGCAGTTTAAAAAATTATAGTTTTCCAGTAAAGAAAGATATTTCTGTAGAATCTGGGAAATTCGCATATTGCTACGGTTCACGTTCTGCTATCAAAATTTCAAAGGAAGAAGTTTGGACATTAAAACAAATATATGAACGTTCAACTGAGCTTTTTAATTTTATGTACGAAAATTGGCTAAAATTATATATTAATAAAGAAGAATGGGATGCCAAAGTAAATGACCTCAATTTATATAATTTCGAATACAATAAATTAGATAATACAGCCTATGAAGATCTAAAAAATAAATTAAAAGGTATTGATACTTCTCTAGAAAGAAATGAAGCTGAACAAAAATTAAAAAGTCTACCAGAGGATAACTTATATGTTAAAAAACTAGAATCTTTTTTTGATAAAGACGTGTTTCATATGAAGAAAAATCCTTCTAATATTTCATACCTGAATTCTAAATATACCTATGTAATAGAAAAAGATTATGAAAATAACTTGAAATTTTTTAAATGTGGAACTGAAATTAATGGAAAAGCTTATAGAATTCAATATAATTTTATAGACAATAAACTATGGATAAATACGTGGAATGACGACGGAGAATATTACTTTGAAAATAGTGATAATTTCCCAGATATATTAAAACGTTTTATTAAATCATTTTTTAGATATATTAGAAAAACAACAGAAAATGACATTCCCAAATTTTATACATAAATATTAGGGTTCCGCTTAGGTTCCGCAAAAAGTTCCGTCAAGGTTCCGTTTTGTAACAGAAAAATAATTCTTTCCGGAACCTGTGTTACTATTTTATTGCAAAAGTCCGATATCTGTCATTGGCTATTGTCATACAGAAATAAGACTTTGCGGTATATCAATATGAAAAATTTGACTTTTACCGGACTTAATTTTGATGGAAATCGGACATACCGGACTTTTCTGTAACCCTAAATTACCATAAAGAACCTTTGAGTTCAGGGGCTTTAAGGCTAGTTCCCCTTTTCTGTATTGTCCTGTTTCTTTACAACACAATTAACTACAATATGATGGCGAAAAATTTGTCATAATAATAAAAGAGGCATTTAGACCTTTAGTCGATATTGCCTCTTTTGTAAAATGGTGGGCCATCCTGGACTCGAACCAGGGACCTTACGCTTATCAGGCGTACGCTCTAACCACCTGAGCTAATAGCCCTTATTCTCTCTCTTTGTTTATATACTTACACAAACACATTTTAAAATCAAGCATTTCTATTCGTTTAATGGGCGCAATATTATTATTGAATTTAAGTTTAACTGAAGAAATTCATGTGTTTCAGCTTTTCTGTTGGGAAATTCTCTATGTACTATTTCACAATTTTTTATTGCAACAAATCTTTTTGCACCATTTAAAATATCAGAGAGCACTCTATCTTTTCTGCCCGTTTTAGGCATAAAGACGTTTCCTTTTATTTCATAGTCTTTTGTAATAACTAATACTTTTTCTGACCATACTCCAGTAATAAAACTGTTATTTTCTTCTTCAATATTTTGTTTTCCCATAATTTTATGTGACCTTTCTTTTTATACAGTATATGATTGGAATAATGGTAAGTATAATGACAAAGCCAAGAAACAAACTACAACACCAATAAAGATTAACAAAATAGGTTCTATTAATTTTCCCATTGTGTCTATAATTACATCAAGCTGTTGATCTATATATTGTACACTTTGTATCATTAACTCGCCGAGTCTGCCCGATTGCTCACCTGTGGCAACCATAAATAAAATCATTTTAGGAAATAAATTTGAAGCTTTTAACGATTCTGACAAATGCGCACCTGCCTGCATCTTTTTTATTGATATTTTTACTGCATCCTGCATTACATAATTTGAAAAGGTTGTTCTTGATAAGTACAAACACTCAATAATCGGAATACCGGCATCATATGCAATTTGAAGTACTGTCAGAAAGTTAGAAAAAGCTGCAGATTTCACCAAATCAGAAATTAAAGGAATATTAAGAACAAACTCATCCAATTTTCTTCTTGAAGGTTCCCATCTTAATAAATACATAAATGAAGCAATAATTACAAATATACCTATTGGAATAATCATCCACTTATCTTTTAAAAATTCTCCCATATTTATGCAACATTGAGTAATAAACGGCAAAGTTTTACCCTGTTGTTCAAACATTTCTTTAAAAGCAGGAAATACAAACATCAACATAATTAATACAACAGCAATTGCCAAAATAACAACAAATATAGGATATGTAACCGCACTAATTACTTTACCTTTTATATCTCCTTGTTTTTTTAGAAGTTGAACCAATCTTTCAAAAGTCTTATCAATTTCACCGGAATCTTCACCCGCTTTGGCCAGACCAATATATACCTGACCGAATAAATTAGGATATTTAGAAATTGTATCAGAAAGTGTATAACCTGAAATAATCTGCCTTTTAATTTCTTGTGCAAGCAGTCTTACCTGCCTTGATGCCGCATCTTTTTCAATAAATATTAAACTTTCAATAATCGGCAGACCTGCTTTATTCAAGGTCAAAAATGTTTGAGTAAAATCTATTTTTTCTTTTAATGTTAAGGATTGAAGATGTGCAACTCTCATCGTTTGCACTGATTTTATTTCAAGAACAGATATTACTTTATAGCCCATATTTCTAACACGAACACGAGCTTCAACAGTCGATTTCGCATCAATATGACCTTTTACTTTTTCACCGTTCCATTTTTCCGCTTCATATTCATATCTGGCCATTTTGCACTACCCCTATTCCTTAACCGGACCAAGTACTCTTAAGAATTCTTCAATCGTGGTTCTGCCTTCTATAATATGTTGTAAGCAGACTTGATGTAATGTTTTCATACCTGCACCTATTGCAGCTTCTTCAATTTCAATATCATGCGCACCTTGTGCAATTAATCTTTTTATTTCTTTATTTACAGGCATTATTTCATATACACCCAAACGTCCCGAATATCCTTCAAAATTACATTTATCACAGCCATTTGGTCTGTATATCGGTGTTTTCATAAATTCTTGTATTTCTTTTTCACCGCCATGTACTACAAGTTCAGCTTCTTCTCTTGTGGCAAAATATTGTGAATGACAATGCGGACACAATCTTCTAACCAAACGTTGTGCAACAATTCCAACTAATGTAGATGAAACTAAATAATCCTTTGCACCCATATCAATTAATCTTGTAATTGTTGATGCAGCTGAATTCGTGTGAAGTGTTGACAATACCAAGTGACCTGTTAATGCAGCTGATATAGCTGTTTCCAATGTTTCAATATCACGAATTTCACCTACAAGTATAACATCGGGGTCTTGTCTTAATATTGCACGCATACAAGATGCAAATGTAATACCTGCTTTCGGATTAACTTGTGACTGATTTATTCCGTCAATTCTAATTTCTATAGGGTCTTCAATTGTTGTTATATTAATTTTTTCATCATTAATTGCTCTTAATAATGTATATAACGTTGTTGTTTTACCTGAACCTGTAGGACCTGTCGTTAATATTATTCCGTTAGGTACACTTTCCATTTTCTTTATTAATTCCATTTCTTCAGGAGATGCACCATTCAACTGCAGTTCATCTTTAGACTGCGACAAAGATACAGCAGGGGCAAGTATTCTTATTACCATTTTTTCTGCATCACCCACGGGAAGTGTGTTGATTCTGAAGTCATAATCTTGTTCTTTATATGTAATTGAAAATGAACCATCCTGAGGTCGTCTGTGCTCCGCAATATTCATTTTGGATATTACTTTTAAACGAGTTAATATTGCAGACTCTGACTTTTCGGGAAGTTTTAAAAACTGCCTTAATATACCGTCTTTTCTGTATCTGACTACATATCCATCCAGCCTTGGTTCAATATGAATATCACTCGCTTTCATATCAATACCGTCAGATATCATTTTATTTACAAATTTAACTACTATATTTGAATCATCTTTTAACTCACGTTGTGCTTGTTCAAATAAAGTTTCTTCCTGATCAAATGCAAGTGACTGCTTTTCAATTTTCTTAATTATCTTTTTTGTAGCTTTTCTTTGCTCGTTAAAAAGATTATTAATACACATTGTAAATTCATAATGTGTAATAATTAATATACTTGGTTTTAATCCGGTCAAAAATATAATATCATTTATTACTTTTTTATCATTCGGATTTACCATACCGACTACAAGAACTTTATCATCATAACTGATAGGAATAACTTTATTAATTTTAATAAAATCTTCAGGGAGCATTGATAAAACATTATCGGGAACTTTTAACTGAGACTCGTTAACTGTTTCATAACCTTGTTGAGCCACCAAAGCTTTTTTTAATTCTTCTAATGTTATAATCCCTTGTTGAACAAGTATTGTACCTAACGGAATATGAGATTTCTTAGATTCAACTAATGCGTTAAAAATTTGTTCATTTGTTACAAAACCCATTTGGACTAAAACTTCACCAATTTTCATTGATGAATATTTATCACCCTCGCTTCCGCCAAGTTCATTTGATTCCGCATTTGAAATTGGAACTTCATCTTCATCAGAAACATAATCATATTTTAATTGAATTTGATTATCATTATTATAATCTTCATAGTCATCATTCGTTGAATCTTGCGAAATTTCAATATGTAAGTTAGATTTAACATAATTTAACACAAGTTTAAATTCATCAGGACTGACAACTACCATTTTTACATTGTCATTCTGAGATATTGATATAATAGTTTCTTTAACACTATTATCTAATAATTCATTTGCTGTTATTACGAAAACAGAACCTTTTGCCAAACAAATCGGAATATACAAGTCAGATTCCATTTCTTTAATATCAAATCTTGATACTAAAGAAAAATCTATCTTAGATTTTAATTTTTCCATTTTTTCTTCTTGTGAAATTTGACTTGCCATTTGTTTATTTATACCGTACTAAAGTTCTGCTATGTCTTCCGTATCCTTAATAATTCTCGGAGTTAACATTATTAATAATTCAGCTTTCTGCATTGTTTTATTTTGACTTCTAAATAAAGCACCAATAACAGGAATATCACCCAGTAAAGGAATTTTAGAAGTTGAATTTTTTTCGGATTCTGTTATCATACCGCCGAGTAATAATGTTTCTTCATCCTTTATTCTTACATTTTTTAAATCCAGATTGTGTCTTTGCAGCAATGTCGCCGCAGTATATGTTTCACCCATATATGTATCAGGTATATCTCTCAGTACTGATGCATAATCAGGTTTCATTGTAAGAGATACATATCCGTCAGGACTTATAAACGGAAGAATTTCAATTTTTATACCGTTATCATTCCCTATATTATATGTTTTTTGTATAGAACCGGTTCCACCCATTTCACCGCCGCCATAACTGTTCAAAATTTGAACCGTTGTAGATTCAATATAATCTTGAGTTAAGTCAATCGTTGATTTTTTACCATTTGTAATAACAATTTTAGGGTTAGCTAGTATTCTTGCTTTGTTATTTGAAATTAAGAATGAAATTGTTTGTTGAAGAGAATGAACTGCACTCCCGTTACTTGGACCATGCCATACTAAAGGAGTTGTTGTTCTGGTAGAACCACCGCTGTCAAATGAAAGGTTTAAATGTTTTCCCGTGTATGTCCAAGAGTTATTAAAGTTTCTTGAACCTTCTTCCGTCAATTCTATAATTGAAACTTCTAAATATGCCTGAGGCTGTTTTCTGTCATTTTCCAATATAAAATCATTAACCATTTGTACTTGCTGTTCAGTACCGCCAACCATTGTTAACGTACCAAGTTCAGGCTGTACATATATTGTTAATGTCGGCTTCCCTTGATACGAAGATATATTACCGGTTGAAACACCACTCTTAACCGTACAAGCTATTGTACCGCCTCCGAGTTTACCGTCAGATGAATACCCGCCTGAACCTTGTATTTTAACAGACGCATTTAACCTTGATTGATAAGTACCTGAACCAGAGCCTGTAGTTGAAGAACTTACTGCAGGAATATCAAATAATGTTTCACATATCATTTTTGCCATTTCAAACGGAGTTGTATGGTTTACTCTGTATGTTGTCATTGTAGGTTTTTTATCAAATTTATCAACTATTTTCTTTGCCATCTGATAATCATTTTCAGTTCCGAATATTAATAATTCATTTCTGTCCGAATTCGTAGTTACGATAGGGCCATAAGATAAACCCGGAGCATTTAAAGAAAATATATTTGTATTTAAGAATTGTGCAAGATATGCAGCATCTGCATATTTTACAGGTAGTACTGCTATATTATCTTTTGTTAAATTTAAAGTTTCCGCCTTATCGGTTGATACAACAAGCATGGTTTTATCTTTTATAACATAAGTTAAACCGGTCATTTTCATAACCATTTTAAAAGCATCTTCTAAGCTTACATCAACTAAATCTAATGTTACAGTACCTTTAGCAGAATCATGAAAGACTATATTCATTCCTGCTTTATCGGCAAACATTCTTAAAACTTGTTGCACATCTGTATTTCTTAGACTTAAAGTAATTTTTTGACCTGCGGCAGCTTCATTAAAGTGAATATCACCTTCCAGCCTTATTTTATTAGGTGTCGATAAATCGGTTCTTACTGCCGGCTGAGACATATCATAAACAAGAGGAGCCGCCTCTGTCATATTCAATGCTAGTACTGACACACATCCCGTTACTAATAAAAGCCTTGAAATGTTTTCTAAACTTCTTTTCATAATATATACTCAAACTCCTCTAATTATTATTACTCTTATATCTTCCTGCAAATTTATTTTCAAGATTTGCAACTGCCCTTTGTTTATCTAATGTACCTCGAACGAATAATTCTCCGACTGAAGCTACATAACTGTTATTTTTATAACTTATTTGAACTTTATCTTTTGTTATATTTTGTATTTTATATCCTGCAATAGTATCACCAATTTTAACAAATTGATCCATCCCGTTTAAATTAACAATAGCAGAAGGACTATCATCATCATATAGAATACCCGATATTTGAGTTTGAAGTAATTTTGTTAAATTTTCATCCTCAACAGAAGTAACAGGAGGTTCTATTACTTCAAATTCCGTATTATTAATTTGTTTATATGTTTCATCATCTTTGGGATTTAATACAGGCGGTTTAAATGGATTTTGTCTCGCCGTAGGATTATATGAAACCATAATTGTGTTATTTGGTTCAGGTATACTTAAATTGTTGTTTGATAACATATCATTATTATTTTGATTATCCTGAGGTTGTTCATTCATAATATTTTGACTATTATTAATATTTTCCGGAGGTTGATCTGTTACATTTGCAACAATTTCTCCGTTATTCCCTTGAGTTGTAACATTTGCAGAACCATCCTGATTATTAAAATCTACACTTACCATGTCTGACCCGTTACCATTGGCTTGTTCAAAAAACATATCCGCCATATCATTATTATCAGGGTTTTCCGGGCTGGCAGGGTTATTTGGTGCTTCTGCTGTCTGTTGATTATTAGCCGGTATATCAGCACTGTTATTATTGTTTTTTGACATTACAAAAAATACACCTGCACCTAACAATCCTATAATTAATAATAATATCAATAAAACAGCACCGTTATTCTTCTTTTTCGGAGTATTATATATCTCTGACTCATCATCAGAATATTCTTCTTCATAACCGTCATCGGAATATTCTTCAGAACCGTAATTATCTTCATCCGACATTGTTGAAGCGCCATCAATCTGCTCCATATTATCTTCCGAATATTCCAAATCTTCCCATTGATTTTCTTTATCTACCATATCTCTCACTCTTTATTCAGGATAAGTTTCTTTTTATATTTTACACGTATTAGTAAAAATAGGCAAATCAAATTTTTACATATAAATATTTTTTAATATTTTATAATATTAATAATAATTTTTCGTCAATCGAATGCAGGAAATTTAAGTGAAAAATTTAACAAAAGGCGGCACCCAGATTCGAACTGGGGATAAAAGCTTTGCAGGCTTCTGCCTTACCACTTGGCCATGCCGCCAAATTTAAAAAAATAAATAGCGGAAGACGGGACTCGGACCCGCGACATTCTGCTTGGAAGGCAGATGCTCTACCAACTGAGCTACTTCCGCAATTGGTTTGAAGTCCTAACTTCAAATATATACTACAGTAAAAATTTTTATTTCGCAATAGCCTTTTTATTGTATCAATGTTTTTACAGCCAAGAATATAAGAAGTAAGCCTCCTGCTATTTCTACATATTTTGAAGGCATTTTTTTAAATATCTCCGTAATCCAAAACCCGAATAATGAAATTATTAAAGTTATTATACCTATAGTTATTGAAGGGTATAAAATTTCCATATTCATAAATTTTATTGATATTCCGGCACCTAAAGCATCAACACTTGTGGCAAAGGCTAAACCCATAACACAAAAAAATGAAATACAGTTTATATTTTCTGATTTTTTCTTTTCAAATGCATTTTTTATAAACTTTATTCCCAAAAAAGTAAATATTAAAAATACTACTAAATTTGAATATAAATATAATTTTGAATAAAAAATCTCTGATACATGCCAGCCTATTACGGGCATCAAGAATTGAAAAAATCCGAAAGATAATGACATTATTACAGAATTTAATAACTTATTTTTATCAATAATAAGTCCGTAAGAAAAGCAAACAAGCATGGCATCTATAGCAAGTGCGATGGATAATATAATAATTTCAATAAATGACATAATAGAGTCCTATAAAATTTACTCGGACAATATAATATAAAAAAAACCGCTTTTGTTAAAGCGGTAAATAAGTGTTCTCTTTCCCTGTAAAAAATTTTATTCGGCTTTTTCTTCGGCAGGAGCTTCCTGTTCTTTTGCTGCTTGAGCAGCTGCTTCTTTTTCTGCCTGAAGTTTAGCTTGAGCTTTTTTAGATAATTTTTCAGTTGTTTTCTTTTCGTAATTTAAAGTTCCGTCATCATTGCATTTATCTATTAAAAATTGTACGGTTCTTGTAGGTTGAGCGCCTTTTGCTACCCATTCCAATGCTGATTTTTTATCTAATTTCATTTCTTTTGTTTTAGGATTATAAAAACCTAAATGTTGAATAGGTGCTGTTTCTCTTTTTGTTGTTGAGTTTAATACAACTATTCTGTATACAGGATTCTTTTTATATCCTAATCTTCTTAATCTTATTTTAACCATGTGGTTTTACTCTCCGTTATCTATACTGCTTTTTAATTTTTGGTTTGGCAAACTTTTGAAGTTTTACTGTTTAATCATTACAGATAAGTGCTATACACCTCTCTGCCCTCTGTTTACCGCCCCTGCAGCCGTTGAACTTTTAGTAAGTAGAAAGAGGATTGCTTCTATCAAGTTCAATTTAATCAAAACACAAGCAAAATTATAAATCAAGATTTTTTTTTATATTTTTGTAACTTTACTTAAAGAAAATTACTACTATAATTTAAATATATTTTATATAATTAAATTACTATGATTAATAACCTGAAAGCAGATAATATCAAATTAATAATAAGTGATTTTGACGGAATTTTTACAGACGGTAAACTGGAAGTTTTTTCTGACGGCAGAACTTCCAAAAAAATAAGCTACAGGGATATAATGGCAATTTCTATAATATTAAAAAAGGGTATTAAGTTTGCCATTCTTTCAGGAGAAAAATCTTATGCAATTGATATCTTACAAGAAAAGTTTCCGCAAATTGACTCTTTTCAAAATGAGCGGAATAAACTTAATATTTTAAACTTGCTACTGGGAAAATATAATATCAACAATGAAAATGTTTTATATATCGGCGACGATATCAATGATATTGAGTGTTTAAAACAAGCAGGATTTCCGTTTACGGCAGCTGATGCTCACGAAAAAGTAAAATGTCTTGAAAAAATTAATATTACTGATGCAAAAGGCGGGCATGGAGTTCTAAGAGAGATTGCAGATTCTTTATTATGAAAAACTTTTTTCTTCAAATATTTAAAAAAATTGAAAAACTTGATGATTTTACGAGCCAATATTTAAAAAACTCTAATATTGAAATACCATCTCTTGCGTATACAAATTGGGGAATGCATTTTGCTCAGACTAAAGATTTTAAAAGTGCAATTGATAAACTTGAAACTGCAATTTTAATGTCAAATCAAAATCCTAAGCCTTGTATAAGTTTAGGAATTATATATGCGAAGTTAAAAGAATATGATAAAGCCGAAGAAAATTTAAAAAAGGCAATAGCCAGAGATTCGCAAAATGCTTATGTATACTCCATTTTAAGCAGTGTACAAACAGCCGTTGAAAAATTTGAAGAATCTGAAATTAATATCAAAAAAGCTTTAAAACTGGCTCCTACTGATTCTGAAGTCTATTTGAATTATGGAATTTTGTTAATAAAACAGAAGAAAAAGCTAAAAGCAATTGAAATGTTAAATAAGGCAAAATATTATAATTCTTCAAATCCAAATATATATTTTTTACTTGGAGTCATGTTATTTGAAACAAATAAAATTACGGAAGCATTCAATGAATTTAAAATTCTTGAAGAGATGAGTCCGAATTATAAAAATCTGAATTATTATCTGGCATTATGTTACAAAAAAGAAAATAATACTATGGCGGTTATGGAATATTCAAGAAAAGCATTGGAAGAAAATCCCGAAAATCCTTTATTATACATAATGCTGGCACAAAATTACTTTAATATTGATAAAGTTGATGAATGTTTTAAAATTTTTGAATTAGGTTTATCAAGAGGAATTAATGACTATGAATTTTATCTTGCATGGGGTATTTCTTTAATAAAAGCGAATGAAATTACTAAAGCTAAGGAAAAAATATATAAAGCACTTGAATTAAAAAATGACGACAAAGCTATATATAGACTGGGACAATGTTTTTTTAAAGAAAATAATTTTGACGAAGCAGAAAAACAGTTTAAAGAAGCCCTGTCAAAAAATCCCGAAAATTATATGGCAATAGCTGATTTAGGAATTTTATACTACAACAAGAACGATTACGAAAGAGCAATTAATTTATTTTTCAGTGCAATAGATACCTCATCTAAAAATACATATTTATATTTTTATATAGCTAATTCTTATTACAAGATGAATAAATTAAAGAAAAGTATTGAATATTATGAAAAGACTATAGAATACTATCCGAACCATATAGAAGCATATATAAATTACACAATCAGCCTGTTAGAATCGGGGAATATAAAAGAAGCATTACGAAAAATAAGAACCGCATATCAATTGTGCCGAACTTCGGAAAAAATACTTTTTGTATATGCAATAACGGATTTAAAAGCAGGAATTTACAGTGATGCAATTGAAAAATCCGATTTATTATTAAACATTTTACCTGATAATCAGGAAGCTAAATTAATAAAAATACAAGCTTTAATAAATATTAACAAACCTCAAGAAGCTTTAAATATTTTATATTCAATTAAAGAAGATGATAAAAATAAGAGTATACATACATATTTATCATATTGCGCATATAAAATACTTGTAGATGAAAATCCTTCGGATTATAATAAAAGGATGCTGGATTCATATTTAAAGAAACTTGAAGAAATCAATCAAGATAAAAATATAAATCCCGTACAAACATATATAAGCGAGACATTAAAAATCAATAAAGGGTGAAGTCGTGGGAGTAATTGTTCAAAAATTCGGCGGTACATCTGTTGCGGATCCGGAAAAAATTCACAATGTAGCAAAAGCCGTAATAAAAGAAAAAGAAAACGGAAATGATGTGGTAGTTGTTGTATCTGCAATGGGACATACAACGGATTATCTTATTAAACTTGCAAAAGAAGTAACAAAAAACCCCGATTCAAGAGAAATGGATATGCTTTTATCTACAGGCGAACAAGTATCCATAGCTCTTTTAGCAATGGCAATACAATCACACGGATATAAAGCCGTAAGTATGAACGGACAGCAAGTAGGTATAATTACGGAATGTATACACTCAAAAGCAAGAATTGTAGATATTAAAACAGAAAAACTTCAAAAACACTTAAATGAAGGTAAGATAATTGTAGTTGCAGGGTTTCAAGGAGTTACCCCGGATGGAGAAATTACCACTTTAGGCAGAGGCGGAAGCGATACTTCAGCAGTAGCTATAGCAGCTGCACTTAATGCGGACAGATGTGATATTTACACGGATGTTGAAGGAGTATATGCAACTGATCCGAGAATAGTTCCAAATATTCAAAAATCGGATATTATTTCATATGAAGAAATGCTGGAACTGGCTAGAGTCGGTGCAAATGTTCTTCACCCCAGAAGTGTTGAAACCGCAAAGCAGTTTAATGTTCCTTTAAGGGTTCGCAGTTCTTTTAAATTAGATAATTTAGGTACTTTAATTATAGGAGTTGAAAATATGGAAATATATAAACCGGTCGCAGGAGTTGCAGCAGATTCTTCACAAATAAGAATTCTACTCTCGGAACTTCCCGATATACCGGGAACTGCAGCTAAAGTATTCGGTGAATTAGCTAAAAATAATATAAGTGTTGATATGATTATTCAGTCATTAGCTTCTAACGGAACTAACTCTATTGCTTTTACCGTTGACGAAAATGAAATTGACAGTGCAATAGAAATTGTTACCAAAGTTAAAAATGAATTTAATGCAGGCGAAATTTCTGTTGATAAAAACATTTCCAAAGTTTCAATTGTCGGAGCAGGCATGGTAGACAGACCAGGTATTGCTGCTGATATGTTTAAAGCATTAGCGGAAAATGATATAAATATTAAAATGATTTCAACCAGTGAAATTAAAATCAGCTGTTTAGTTGAAAAAGAAAATTCAAATAAAGCGATAAAAGCTTTGTGTAAAACATTTGGACTTGAAACAGAAGTTGAAGCAGTCGTTAAAGGTGATTTGCCAAATGTTTAATTAAAAAAAAAGGGTGAAAGCATAATGCTTTCACCCTTTTTTAATACCATTTTCTTTTTTCAACCAGATACTGTTCTTCAATTGAAGTAATTCTGTGATGTGCTGATTTTGTACTTTGTTCTACTGCAACCATTCTTTCTATTAAGTTATTATGCTTGTCTTGTTTTTGCTCTAGTCTTATTATTTGCTGTTCAACAAACTTTATACTCATAGCAAGTCCGCCGATAAAAATTCCTGCCGATATAACATTTATAATAATTAAAATCAATAGTTCCGCCGATAAATTCATAAATTCCAATGTCCCATAATCTTTTGGTAATTATCAACCGAATGTTTAACAAGCCATCTTTTTAGAGGGCAAACATCAGCACATTTCATACATCCTATTAGTACTAATGTTGAAAGATATCTGTCATTATTGATAAAAGAATGGTTTTCGCAGAGTTTATCATGGAGCATGGAAGCAACTTGAAATTCAGGCTCGGTTTTTGAACCTATTAACCGCCAAAAAAGACGGGGTATAGTTGCCCCGTCCCATCTGTATCCTTCTTCTATTACAAAAGAATATTTCTTATATTTTCGTTTATCCTCAATAATTACCGATAAATTTTCAAGATTCACAAACGGATTATCTTTTATATCATTTTTCTCTTGTTTTGTCATATCGGGGAGTGGAAATAACATTGTTGTTTTAGGAATTTTATCAAATTCAATTTTTATTTTTTTATCTTCATACCAAATTATCATCTTTTATTCCTTCTTTTATCGGCAGTTCCTTATTCTTGAACAGATAATCAATATCCTCCGAAGTGTAGCCTAAAAGTGTTCCAATTTGTTCAACATAAGGGTTGCCCCTGTAAAAGTTATTTGCTTTTAACTCAATTTTTAAAGCCTTTATATCTAAGCCTTCGGGCGGATTTGATTTTATAAATTCAACAATATCCTCAAAATCCATACCTTTAGCTTTATAAATAGCCCTTTCGACATCTGCTGCAGTTAATGCAAGTATCTTTATTCGTTCTTTTTCTTTTTGTTCCTGTTCTTTTTCCCAAGCTTCTTTATTGCTGATAACTTCATCACCTTTAAGTTCCTCCCAAGGTTCAAGCGCATAAAGAGCCGTTTCGGTTTCTTCTATGGATAAACCCATTTGATGATTGAATTTAACAATAAAATTTAATTTTTCTTTTTTTGTAAAAGGTTTTTTCAATTTTTGCATTTTAGTATTCTCCTTCCGCCAAGTAACCGCAAGCATACCAATCCAGCGGCCAATGTGGATGTGTATATTTTTGAAACGAATTTACCGTTTTATTTGTAACTGAAGCCAGATACCAAGGAATAAACGGTGTGTCAGTAGTATCTAGTATTTGAGTTAGAACTTTATAATCTGTATTTGAATAGGTTTTTAAAAGAGTTACAGTCATTTTTTCATCACCGCTTGATTTTGTTGTTAAGCGCCCCCATTGTTCACAATAACCGTCTGAATACACTCTGTAACCGCTATCTTCGTTTATATATGTATCAATAACATACGATTTGCACTCGGTTTTCCCGATTTTATTGTTTAGTTCTTCTAATACTTCCCCACAGTCAATTAACTGCTGATTTTCAACAGCATTTGCGACTTTAAAATAAAGACCTGTATTTTGAGATTTTGAAATTTCTTCAACATTCGGCTTTTGTGCATAACCTTTTGTAATCCAGCTTACAGAACATTGTTGTAGCGAGAAGTCATGACCTCTTGTTTCGCACCCAATCTCACTTTCGGAACTAACAGATGCACTTGCATATGCGTGACCGGCTGTGCTTGAAGCAAAAACTTCATAATTTGTATCTTTATATGGTTTTAATAATTTAACTAAATTTCGCCCTGTTGCCGAATTTAGGGGTTGACCCCAATTGCCCTGCTCAAGCCAACCGTCAGAATAAAGGTTATACCATGATTTATCTTCTTCCGTTGGTTCTTTTTTATCAATAAGTATTCTTGCATTTGATATTGTATTTAAAAGCGAGGTTTTTAACGGAGTTCTAAAAGTTTGCTCTTCTTCATTAACTATCCAATATTCGCTATAGTCAGTATCGGGCAATTTAGCTGTTTCTTTTATGACTTTGAAACCTTCACCGTATTTTGTTTCTTCACCTTTGGATATTTTTAAGAGTTCGTTATATGCACTTTGATAAATTTTACCGCTTTCATTTGCACCTGCTTTTAACCATGAAACATGGTTCGGTGTAAAATCAAAGTATTGACCATAGAACAACGGAATTGTATCATTCTCACTTGCGGCAACTTCCGTAACCTCTGTTTGTGCTTGGGTTATTGTCGTATTTCCCACAACCATATAGACATGATAAATTTCTTTATTTTTTACCAAGCTTAAATCGGCAATTATACCTGATTTTTCAGGGTCAGATGTAACACCTAAAGATTTTCCAGATGAGAAGACAGCATCTTGTTGTGTTGAACCAACAGGAGCGCCGTAAGCTTTACCAATATAATCTTCATAGTGATTTCCTGATGGCAATAAACCAAAGTATTTTTGACCGTCTGTAACACCGAAAGTCATACCATTACCTATAACAGGAATTTTTTCTTTTGTCGTTAAAATAATATTTGAAATTCTCGGCAATAAAATTCTTTGATTTTCTTCATCAATTCCGTAATACCAGGCTACACCTGTAGTTTCATATATTTCATCTATTTTTTCTTTGTCTTTAATATCGTAAAACTTATGCCCGTTGGAATTTATTTTTATTGTTATTCCTTCTATTTCTTCGGTATTATCTTCTGAGTTATATTCTTCCAAACATTTTGCATAGAAATCAGGATAACCGTACCGTTTATCTTGTGTATCTTTATACACATATTCGCCTAATAATTCTAATCCCTCTTTTTCCTCATAAGTTAATTTGTGGTCTTTTTGGACTATATCGAATAAATTCCATTTTGGTGAACGAAGTGTGCCGTCTTCATCCGTGAATGTCGTTTTGTTGTCGGGCTTTATCATGCCTAAAGTATCTTTACCTGCAGGTTTTATCATAGAAATTTTATCCTGAAGTTCATCAGATATATTTTTTGCCTTCGCAGCATCATTTAAAGCATTCAAAGCAGCTTCCTGTGCATTCTTACAATAATTTTTAGACTCTATATAAGATTTTTCTATTGAAGCTAACAATTCATCACAAGTTTGATTTTTTCCTTCATCTATTTTTACAGTTCTTTCAACTTCTCTATCCAATATTTGAATAACTCTGGTTAAATAATCAAAACTTTTTTCAACATTTTTCCATATATTCCCGTCCGAATTATTAAAGACACATTCTTGTTTTATGGGAAGGGTTAAAGATAATATTATTTTTTCATCGTTCCCTAATACTTTATATTTTGAGGTTTTTAACGGGAATATAATTGAACTTCCGTTTTCATTATTTATTTCTTTAATGGAATAATCAAGATTATTTACTAATAAATTTGTTTCTTCTTCTTTATTCATATGTTTTACAACAAGTTGACTTTCATCTTCAATTAAAAAATCAAAATCAAATTGTTTGGATGAATTATTACCGCAATGAACTTTATACGGCGGAATTGATGATACAGTCATGTCCTACTTTCCTTCCTTTTTTTTACTATATCTTTCCAAAGCTGATTTTATAATTCTGTTTCTTACCTCCGGCTCCGGTTCTTTTTTATTTATTTCCTTATAATTGTTTATTGCCGTTATGACATACTTTATAAAGTTATATATAGTATCTGTTCGGGTTATTAAATTTTCCGAAAAAGACTTTATAATATATTCATAATCCGAAGCAAAAAGATTATATTGAGATTCAGTTTGATTTTTAAAGTTTTCAATTATTTTGTAATCCTCATCAGAAAAGCAGTATCGCAGGTCAGAGATATTTTTTTTCTTAAATTTTTGATAATCTTCATATAACTCTTTTAACACTTCCAAAAATTTTTCTTTATCGGTCTTTATATATTTATTTTCAATAATTTTTTTAATATATTCTTTTTTATATTTCTGATTTTCCTCGGATAAAAAGCCGTCTATATACAAAATTGATTTATTAGGATCTACCTTTAAAATTTCTATTATTTCTTTCCAATTTTCTTCATTTCTGTTATTAATTTCTTCATCTTTATTTCTTTTTTTCTCATCATTAAACTGCTTCAAAAAATATTTTATTAAAGGCACCAAAGTTTTATCTTTTATATAGGAAATTTCTTTTTCATTTTTATCTTCTGATAAATTATAAGAAAATAATTCCTTTGCCCAATTATAAGCAATAACATTATTTTTTAACTTATTAATACACTCTTCAATGTTCTTTTTATCTTCAGGATTTAATTTATCTTTATATTTTTCATAAAATACAGAAGCATTAATATCCTTATCTTTTATAAATTCATTTATCAATGATAAATAGAAATCGGCTTCAAAAGCTTTTACTTTGTTACTGAAAATAATATTATTCCAGCCTTCTTTATCACGCATAATTTCAAGAATATCAATTGCAGTATTATATGCCTGAGCTATAACTTTGGAATTCGTTCTATATAATACAGCTCTTTGCTTTGCTGCTTTAATGGCATTTTCATAAACTTCATATTCCCATTCTCTCAATTGAGATTTTTCATATAATTCCATTTGAATTTTTACTAAGTTAATTTTTTCATTTTTTATTAAAATTGCTTTTTGACGAGAATTTATATCGGCAAATACTATTTTTGAAATTCTTAAATTAATAATATTTTCTAAATCATTTATAAATTCTTTTGTCTTATTTTCTGTTTCTTTTCCTTTTAAAGAGTAAAACCCGTTTTCTGAAAATAAAATTTCTCTTTCCCATTCATCAATTGTATTGGATAATTCCAGGATTTTTACTTTATCGGTATTTTCATTTTCGACAGTTTCTGCAGGAATATCATTAACAAAAGGAATTTTCCGCAGTGAAAAAGATTGTGTCATATTATCCTCACTTCCATATAATCTGGTGTCTCATTCTTAGATTGCTCGTTTTGTAACCTTTTCAATACGTCACCAGTTAACGCATAGAGGCTCAGTTACACTTCGCTTTGTAACATCACTTAACGGCTTATCGTGAAAATTTACTCGGACAGTTTATAACAAACTTGCTATCATAGACAGATTACTCATATTAGCAGAAGTACCTCCTAATAAAGTCTTAGTACCGAAATTAATCATTCCTTTTCTGTAATTCATTTTTGTTTGATATGAATTCAAAGCTGCTTTTTGGTAATAATTATTTGCAGAGTTTATATATTGTTCTGCTTTTCGTTCGGAACTTTTCAAAGTATTTAAAGCATTAAGTTTTCCTTCTTGTAAATTGTCCTGTTCCAAATTTAAAACAGTTTCCGAAGACAATGCAAGATTATTTGAAGCTGCATTAGTTTTTGTTTTTGCCATATTTAAGATAGCATTTAGCTTCTCTCTTCTTGCTTTTTCAATACCTTCTTGTCTTACTATTGCAGCATTATTCTCTGATTCTTTACCTTGATTTATTAACTGCTGAGTATAATAATTTCCTTTAATTTTTTGTTGGTTTAAATCCATAAATTCTGTAACGGCATTTACCGCTTCCACTACACACATCTTATTTCCTTCCTTTTTGCCAATTTATAAAAAAATTCAAAGTCCTTATCTATATGAAGATTTTCAGGATTTTCACAACCAAAATTAAATCCCATCTTATGCAACCACCTTTTAGCTTCTGCATTTGATTTATAAATATAGTTATACATTAATGCATATTTTTCAGAAGCTTTATTTATTTGATTTTTTAATTCTTTTATAAATAAATTTTTATTTTTAGATACATAATCTGTTGATAAAAGCCAAACACAGGCGATTTCAGGATTTTTTTCAAATAGTTCATGAAATCCGCCCATTGCTATTGGTATAATCTTATTGTTTTCATCTTTTCCGTATAAGACTAAAATCTCTTTATTTTTTAAATTATCCAGCATTTTATCAAACCAATTATTATGCCAAATAGCTTGCAGTTCTTCTATATCTTCATTTCTCAAATGATTTAATATATAGTAAATATCTTCATAATTTGGATTTTTTTTAATCATTTACATCTCCTAAAGTTACATCTATTGAAATTGCATTTATAGTCAACGGCAAGGGATAAGGTTGTTTAATATGAACCGTTGCATTATTTGTATAATTTGAAAAGCAATAAACAGGTATATTCCCCGAATAAAGATAATTAGGATTACTCATGCTTTTTAAACTTCTCGCATTTTGAACAGCTGTTCCATCCGTACCGACAACAAAAAAATCTTCTCTTGATTTATCAACGGAAATATCAACTGAATTAACAATTTTAAGAAGTCCGGAAGTATTTTCGCCTTCTATGTTTAAAGTTTCCAATTCAAACTCATAAGGCAGACCGGCAATTATTTTAGAGGCTTCAAAATTTAGAGTAACAGAGCCGTTTTTAACAACGAGATTTGATTTAACTCCGCCATCTGCAAGGACATTAATTGTTTCACCCTCCAAATGGTCCAGTCCTGAAATTTGTTTAACCGGCTCACCTTCATATTTTAAAGAACAATCTAAAAATATCCCGTCTTCGGTTTTTTCAACAAATCGTGATGCCATTCTTTCGATAAATCTTTTTGTTTGTCCGTTAATGTATCTTTGAACTATAAAATAGGCAACATCTTCACAGCCTTCCCTTACAACTGCAACAGATTCAAACTTTCCTTTGGTTTCATGCCTGTGCCAGCCTGAAACTTGCTGTTTTTTATTATATGTAATAGCATTCAAAGTTCCGTCAGACATAACACACCAAAGAATTCTATAAGGTTCTTTAGCATATGCCATATCGATTATTTGTTTCCCTTCAAAAAGGTGATTGGCAAATATTGACAGTTCTTCGCCGTCATAACTGTTTGAAACATAGGTATATCCTAGATCTCTAAGAACAGAACCGCCTGACTGAACGAACAAAATCATATTTCCGGATACAACAGGGGCAACATTAGAACATCCGTAGAAGCTTTGAGGGGATGCAACAAGCGAGGAAGATGCCGTAAAAGCACCATCAGAACCGTTTAATTTCCATTCACCGCCCGAGGTCAATATAATTAAGTCATTCATAGCAAGAATATGTCTGATTTCATTAACTTCTCGTTCCGAAAGAGTTATATTAATTGAATCTGAAGCAGATAATGGTCTAGAAATATTAAAGTTATTATTAGTTGAAGTTTGAGATGCTACAAGCTGTTGAGGACTGTTTTTTAAACATGCATAAACTTTTCGCTGTTGAAAATAGTTTACACAAGATGGGTTATTATCATTCTCAAAAGGATTTGTAAAAACAGGAGCAGTTGAAGTTAAATCCGGCTCTATTTTATCATCTTTAAATGTTGTTTGCGAAGTTGTTCCGATAAATCCGAAAACTCCGTTTACACTTTTATAAATATTATATTCAGCAGCATCTTCAACTGCATCAAAATTAATTGTTATATATTCCGATATTCCCCAATTAGCCTCAATTTCGCCTACAACGGATACAATTTCCGATCTGTTACTTTCTTCATAGGTTTCTTTTCTTACTGCAGTAACCACATAACTATATGTAGTTGTATTTTCACCCCCTCCTGACCATTTTGCATTTAAGTTTTTAGGGGCTTCTATCATTGGTTGAAATGATATATTTTTCAATTCCCAGTCTGTATGAGACAGCCTTGAAAGTTCATAAGGACTGTAATTTTTATTACAAAGTGTAAGTACATCAGCATTTTGTGCATATTTTATATTAAATAAATCTTCTTGGTTATAGGGAGTGGTAATTTCTACGGGAGTATTTTTCTCCGAAAGAATTTGCGCACCATCTTTTATAAATCTTGCGTATTTATTTCCGAGTTCAATAATATATGTTTGTTCCGTATTAAAAGAAAAAGGGATTAATCTTACTATATTTGAGGAATCTTTAACCTCACATACAAGTTCAAGCCCTGCTCTGTTGCTTACACAGCCTTCTGCTCTTACAAAGCCGTTTTTTAAACATTTTAACCCCACAGAATATTTTGATAAATCATTTCTGGAATATAAAGCAGGACTTAATTCACCGCCAGTAAATGACTTCTGAGTAAATCTTACCATATTTATTTACCTTATCTTTCATCAAACCAATTGCAATATTCACTGTTTTTTATGAACCCCTCGGAAGCATTTAATGCTTTTGCTTTTGCAAGCATACTTGTATATACATTCAAGCAGTCGCTCTGAATACTTCTGTTTCCTGAAATTGAAGGAGCGCTTAAAAATGCCAAATACCAGCATAATGCCATTGTAAATTCCGTAGAATAAAAAATTTCATTATCTATCAGTTTTGTATATCTTAAAATTGCAGGTGTAAGATTTGTATTAATTACTTTTGTCCCTGATTGATTTGATGCAATTTCAAATTCAACAACACTTCCATCCCTATAAGGAATTAGTTCTCTTGCAAATACACAATCATTCGGATAGTCATATTCATATAAAAATTTCGGATTTTGCGGAATATTTCCCGTTAAAGTTAATTCTCTGTAAGCGCTGGCGAAATTCCAGTCAAAATCTTTTAAGACCTGTTCTTTTGCACTATCATAGAATTCATTTAAAACAACGGAGTTTTTATCACCCTGATTTACATTTTGAATTCCAGTACTTACTCTTAAATTTTTTAAAACTATATTAAATATTTTTGCTTTTGTATAATTCATTTTTTCTCCTTTTTTAAGAAAACTGAAATCCGAGCTGTCTCGGATTTCAGAAAGAATATTAAATAAGTTTAGCTAAATATTATGAAAACTTTCTTCAAGTCCGTCAGCAATACCTGCTGTAATAGAGCCTTTTGTCGGTTTTGTTTCACCTGTAACCACATAATTTAAACGCATAAAACCTAAATTACCTTTCGGTAAAAATTTAATTGTTGATAATGCGCCTTTTTTCAGTTCTTCTAACAGCATTGTATGTTCAATTAAATCTACCGGTTCAGAGAAGGTTTCTTCTTTTGAAGTCTGTACCTTTACTGTCAAACTCGTAAGATTATCAAAATCATCAGCAATTTGAATAAATAACTGAACGGGAGTACCGAAAGACACTTCCCTTTTCCCCAAATCCAAAATATTTTCGGAATTACAAGTATCAGTTACAGCCTGTTTATTTGAAAATAATCCTTGTTCATCTATTATCATTTTATTTTCCCCCTTTAATTAAGATACTTTTTCTTCGTTGAAAGTAATTTGTTCACATTCACGAATTGGAATATCTTTATAATGAAGGATATTTTCGTTAAGATATTCTTTTATAGTGAAGTTTACATTGGTTTTTGATTTTAATTGAGCTTCAAAGTGCATAAGAACGGTAGAGTTGCAGTAAATAAAGGTTTTACCCGTTTTAGCATATCTTTTTATTTTGTAATAAGCCTGATTTAAAAGAGCCTCTAAATCGGGAGCGCCTTCCCTTCCGAGTGCAGAAAGACTTATATTTGCTATTCGGCAGGTTGAACGCCAATCTCTTAAAGATAAACCGACATCCATTTTAAAGTGATCCTGATATACTTTTCTTTTTCCGCCTGTTGAACTTGTTTCGGTTAATATACCGTCATCTTTATGCTGAACACCTGCTTGAGAACCCTGCGGATAAATTAATGAAGTATGTAAATCACCCCAGGTTACAAGCCATATAGATGTATTATCTGTGCCTGTACCACCTGCATCTATTATGTTATAACCGATTTTTTTAGAATCATTTGATTTCTTAGAATATCTTATTGCAAGTCCGTCAAAAGCTGCTGCATTTTCTTTTATGCTTCCGTAAAAAATTGTTTCGGATAATTTTTGATTCATTGCATCAATAAATGCCGAAGCTTCAGACATTCTAAATCTTTTAGGACTTTCAGACTTATCAACAAGGTCAACATCAACAACAGAATAAGTTTCTAACATGCCTGTTACATCTTTAACCTGTTCCGTTGTTGATTTAGATGTAGGCACATAGCCGTATAAAGTTCTGAATACAGCGGTAGGAAGTCCTGTTCTTATTGTTGTGATATGGTTAGAACCATCATTACATTGAAGTGCATTTGCGTCTTGAAGAACTTCATTCGTTTCTGACATCATTTCAATAACTTCAGCGGCAATTTTACCGTTTTCGGTTCTTTTAAATCTGTCAGCGAGTGTTAAATAACTTGAGCCTAAAGTAGCCATTTAAATTTCCTTTCTTGTTTTTTCAATACTACATATTAGGGTAGAGAATATCTTCCCTGTTTTCTTTTGGTGCTGCAGCAATACCTACACCGTAAACAGAGTCATTTTGCATTCTTTTGCCGATGTTATAGAACATTTTTACTATTTTAGGATGGCAATTTAACCCTGTTTCACTTAACAGTGCCTGTACATCACTGTCTGCAAATTGGGTATAGGCAATATTAGCAGTATTAAGAGTTCTTTCAAAATTGCAGCCTCCGATTTCTCTGTCATAAATTAATTTTTGCTTATAATCTTCAACTTTTTGCCTTTGTTGTTCAGCCATAGTTTTAGAGTAATTAGCACCCATATACTGTGTCAGCTTCACTGCCATAGACATTAATTCATTAGCACTTTTTTGCGACAGGTTGTATTTTCCGGCCAATTCATTGAACTCTTTTAATAAATTTTCGTCATAACAATAGTTTTCAGGAAGTTCTACACCCGAATAATCATATTTTTCAGGCTTGCCGTAACAGCTTTCCTCCTGAGGCACTTTTTCCAAAGAAGTATTATTTTGAGCTTCTTCTTTTTTATCAAGTGCATTTTCACCTAAACCAAAAGTTTGTTTTTCATTTAAATTTTCATCATTCATCTTTTTCTCCTTCTTTTTTTACATCAAACCGAGTCTTGCCATTAAGTCACTACCGTAAGAGTCAGTGCCTGCAATATTTTTAATTATTTCAGAACCTTCTTTTAACTGTTCAACAAGCTGTTTTTGGACTAAAGCTTCTTCTTCTTTCTTCTTTTTCTTTTCAACATCTTCCGTCGGAACAATTTGTTCGGGCGAAATATTTGCATAATCCGCATAATCATCCACAATTTTATTTGCATTAAGCTTATTTCTTAAGGACGGGTCTAAAGCTTGTGCAAGATTTATAGTAAAGGTAGTAAACCTTTCCATAGCCGATATCTTTACAGCCTTTTGAGCCTGAGCTAAAGTAGAAACAAATTCTATATCCATATCAGCGCCCATAATTTCTACGGGAGGTTCAGGAAGAATATTTAACCTTATACATTCATCAAAGACCCAATCTATAATTTGATTAAGTCCGTTATGAATTTGCTGAAGCAAAGGCGATAAAAGCACCATTTTTTCTTCTTTTAATTCATTTACTTCCGTTGCAGTTCTTGAGCGCTCTGCCGTATTTAAAATCATTGCAAACAAATCATTGTAGAAGATTTCTTTAATCGACTGCTTTAATTTTTCAATAATTGAATCAACTTCCAAAATTCTCGGATTTACTTCATAAATCGGGGTTAACCCTCTTCCGTTTTCATCCTCCTCAATAAATGCGGCAGGTGCATCAATAAGTTTTTTATTCTTCAAACTTGCAGGCCCTTTATAAGCAGGACTTATCATTTTTTTTATTGCTTTACCTTCATCAACAACCATACTCATCAGCTGTTTAACATCAGGCAGTGCATTTACCCCCGGACACTCACAAGGGTATACATCTTCTCCATTCACTTCCGATTCAAATACCGCATAAGGGAATTTATCAAATCCGCTTTTAGAGAGAAATTTCTCTTCATTCGAATCAACTTCATAATAAACCGAAACATATTTCTTATCCTCTGCCCAGACAGAATCAGGCATAAAGTTTTTATTCGGCTCTACAAAATGCGCTATTTCAAATAACTCCTCGTATCTGTTTGAATGAATTGCATCTAAAACAGATTTAGAAACATTTTCCTCTCCGAATTTATCATAAAGATTTTTAGCCGTTTCCATATACACCCGGCAGATAGTATCAACCTCACCTTTATGATTTTTGGCAATTCTGTATGAACCTATTGGCAGCAGCTGACATCTTAATATAGAAGCTTCATCATTTAATAATCCCAATACGGAAATTCCGAATACCCCGATTTGCTTATATACCGAAGGAAGAATTCTGTAGAGATTTGAGGAATTAAAAATATCCCTGAACAAATTCTCTACGGAATTACACCAGCTTTTCACTTCGTAACTCACCTCCTGCCCGTAATTTCTTACTCTTACCTTAAACCAGTTAGTTGCAGGACTTGTAGCACCTGACATCATCCCTGAAGAAAAATTACGGACAGCAAGAAGAGGAGTAGAATCTTTTATTTTTTTATTTTTTACGGGAGGCTTATTTGCTGTTCTTGCAAGAAATCTGACAGAACGGGGCAGAAAATAATCCGCTAAATCCTGCCAGTCTTGTTTAATAGAATTAAAAGCCGTTTCAAGTTCTGCTTTTCTTGCATTAAAATACCTTTTAGTATAAGTTTTTTCTTCCATTTTATTCCCCTAGTAATTTTTTCTTAGATAAATTAACTTCCTCATCCAGTCCGTTATTTGAAGTTCTTATATTTTCCGATACCAAGCCTTTAATTCCGGTTCTGTTAGCAGAATTAGCTTTTTGCACGGAAGCATCTGCTTGTGTAGCTTGTTTGATAACTTCTGCCGGTTGATATACCGGCATTTTTGGTGTGGAACACATAGTTTTTTCCTTTCTCTTTTTAACTGTCATTCTTTTAACTCACCGTTTAAATCGATGAAATATATTTTTCTAAATTATTAATTCTGTTCATCCATCCTTTCAGAAATACTTTTTGATTAGGATTAGCCTGTACAATTTTTTTATATTTTTCTTTCCTTAGTTCCAAAAATTTATTAACATTCCCCTCTGACTGCGAATATAACTTTCTTGCACATCCAACCCCATGGTTAACACTTGAATCAAAAAGCACTAAAGCAAGAGCGAAATCAGTAATTTTATCGGCACCGCTTTTTAGCCAATAATCTTCATAGTAAATTTTTAAAGCCTCGTCTTTTGTAATTTTTTTCACATCCTGCGGAGGCATTTTTTTGCGTATTCTGAACGAATTATATGAAGCCTGCGTTATTCCGTAATTTGTAGCTCCGCCTTTATCGTATTTATGATTAGAATACCCACCTTCACTCTTAAGCACAAAGCCGACCGCCTTATTAAAATTGGCATCACAAATATAAGAGTTTTCCAAAACTAACTCCTTCCCATACTTTAAATTTTTACATTTTTATGTATTTATTAACAAATAATTAACAATTTAATGTATTTATTGTACATATTATAAGTACATAAAAACGATATTATTACATTATATAGTTATTAACTATTGTCCCAGGTCAAGATCTTTTAAATAATAAAAAATACCTGCGATAAATCCCATTAATATTAAATATATTACAGTAAAAATATTATATATAATTCTTGTTATTTTTATTCCCTTTTCATTTTGTATTTTAAATTTTTTTACTGTGAAATTTATTATTAACGCAATTATTGCCGGTAATGCAAAAAATAACTCAAACACTATCGCTCCCATAAATTCAGCTTTCCACATATATGAAATTACAAGATAAATAAGTGAAATTATTAAATATATTATTATTGTTTTTTTAGATATCACATATTTCCCGTCATTCATTATTCTTTATCCTTTTGATTTTTTATTGCGGATTTCATTTCCGCCCTTGGTATTATAACACGATATGCGTAAAAATACGGAGTTATCTCTCCTTTTTCTTGTCTGTTACGTCCTACTATAACAGGTTTACTTTCTTCTCCCTCATTTTTTACATTTTCTTGTATGTTTAATTATATTTTAACTTGTTATTGTATTATTATTTATAAATTAAATACATTAGTTTGCACTTATATACATTTTAATTCCATTAAAATTTTATTGTTTTTTTATTTAAAATTGTTATAATTATCATTATGAAAAAGTTATTTATTACTTTAATCGCATTACTTTTATTAGCAATATCCTTTTCTCTAGGATTTTTTGTGAAAAAATCTGTTGATGATAAAAAATTTTATTTTTACAATTTGGAACAAGAATATCTTAAAAATAAAATTAATCGTTTTGCGGAAGATAATTACAAACTTTCAAAGTCTGTTAATCATATGAAAACTGAATTCGATAAAAATTGGTTAGAATTATCGGAAGATATTTATTTGGATAAAAAATCAATAACTATAAATAAATACTCAATTTCCGGCTGGTTTAAAATGTATAATACAGAAAACACCTTTAATGATAATATTAATGGTGTTCCTGTATTTTATCAATTAATAAAGTATGAAGCTGATTGTAACAATCCTACGTTATGTCTTATACATATAAAACAATATGATAAAAATGATAATATATTATCAGATGAACCAAATAATTATGATGTATGTTATAACGGTGCAGGTGGATGGATTAATGGTGAAATAGCTTATAATGCTTTATGCAAATATAAAAAAAACTAAATATGTTTTTATTCATCATCCAGTGTAAAAAATAACTTTTTTTCTTTTGCCCTCCTGTCAACTAATCCATTTAAAACTTCATATTTCCCTGTTTTTTTATTTCTTTGTTTGATATATTTATCCATTTCATCAGATGCTCCTTTAAAGTCTCCTTTATTTAGTTTATTCACTATATCGGAGTTTTCCTTAAGTACCCCAGGACCAAGATTAAAAAGAAAACTTGCTAATGCTATTTTTTGATTACTTGTTAAAGGTACTTGTATATTTTTTAAAGGTGCTGTATGTGTTTCAAAATCTTTTCTGTATAATTCTTCTGCTTTTTCTTCTGTAATCTTCATCCCTAATTTAATTGGTTTACCATCAACTAAACCAGTATGTCCGTAGCCTATTGTCAATTTATCATTTGGTGTCGGATAGTATGCATCTTCTCTAAATTTTTCAATACCATGTATAAATTTTCGCGCTCGTTTTAATTCTTCATCAGAAAATTTCGCATTATTACTACTATCCCACAAAATAGGTGTTTCTTTTGATTCATTATCTAAATATTTTCCAAATTTTGCTAATTGATTTCTTTCATATTTTTTAAGAATATTAATTTCTTTAAGATTTTCTATATAGTTTTTATTTTCCTTACAAATATCCGCGGCTCCTCCTGTGAAGATACCTTCTTCTTCTTTACTTTTCATTGTCGGATATAAGATATCCTCTCTGCTTAATTGTTTTATCCTCGGGGCTAATGCTTCTACAAGCTTATCTTTTATAATCTCTTTCGGATTCTCTTTGTCTTTCATTGTCGGGTATAAAATTCTTGCTCTTCTTTCCCATTTATCTTCTGAGTTATCAAACATTTTTTATCCCTTCTGTTTTTTACATTTTATTGTATATTTAATTATTTTTTAACTTGTTTTTGTAATACTATTTATACATTAAATACATTAATTTGCATTTGTATACATTTTAATTCCATTAAAATTTTATTGTTTTTTTATTTAAAATTGTTATAATTATCTTTATGAAAACAATTTTTATTACTTTAATCGCATTACTTTTATCAGCATCATCCTTTTCTTTAGGATTTTTTGTGAAAAAATCTGTTGATGATAAAAAAACTATTGGTAACACCCTCCAAGAAGAATATAAACACCCTATTGATATTGAAGAAGAACAATGTATAAATAATTCAAATA
>CANQJT010000010.1 GCA_947624325.1 Candidatus Gastranaerophilales bacterium | reverse complement strand
TCTTCTGTTGTTTGTGCCGTCGGATCATAAATATCTATGATTCTTTTGTGTATTCTCATCTCAAAGTGTTCTCTTGACTTTTTATCAACGTGAGGTGAGCGGAGTACACAATATAATCTTCTCTTAGTCGGAAGAGGAACAGGTCCTGCTACTCTTGCATCTGTTCTCTTTACAACTTCTACAATCTTGCTTGCAGATAAGTCGATTAGTTTATGATCATAAGCTTTCAAACAAACTCTAATCCTTTGTTGCTTGCTTTCGTTCATTTCCACTTCCTTTTGTCTTATGGCTTTCGCTTCAACAGTCTTTTATATATTCGCTTGTAAACCATTCTTCTCTTGATTCATGCTTCTTGCAAATTATAAATGCCTATCTCAGCATAATAAATTTATATTAAACATGTTTTGTCGTCAACTAGTATTTTTTTATTTTTTATTTTTTTCTTAATATTTCTTTATTTTTATGTAAATTTCTTGACAACTTCCAAACATATTTCAACCGCTTTATATAAGAGGGTCTTTTATTATTAACTCTTTTGCAGTCTTGATTTTAGCTATTAAATCTTTATAATTGTTCTGTTCTGCAAGACTTACTGCATTCTCATATCCGATTTTCGCAATATCAGACATTTGGGAGAGCAAATCTCCGGTCTGCATTACCATTCTGAATATTGTTCCCTCATCATATAAACCTTGAGTGCCTTTTTTCTTTTTCTTAGGTATATTTCCGTCTGATGATGCGACTAATACACCTATTGATATATCATCTTTAGGGCTTTGCGCCTCATATTCCTCTTCCATATCAGTTTCCATTTTCTTTGAGCATTTTAATACTTTATCCCAATTCAAACGGCTGTCAGGATTTAATTTATTTAATGATGCCCATGTATAGAGCAATTTACCGGCATTTTCACTATACATCGGAAGCTCGCCTTGTATTCCGCATATTGATTCTTCCGAATACAGCATTTTCGACATTAAAAACATATATCTGAATATATTGCCGATATTATTTTTTGCATTATCATCTATGGATATATCGCCATCAGGATTTTCTTCAATTTCAATTAATGCTTTTATTGTTGATATTAATTTATCCTTTAAGCTGTTTGCGGTATATAAACTCATTACCTCCTGATGATCGGCTTTAACATTTGCCATTGAGTTTGCTCTTTTAAAGTCTTTATTTGAATTAATTGCACTATCCAGATGTTCTTCAACATATTTCATTAATTTTACTGTTTTAATTTCATTTTTTATTTCTTCTGCTTCTTTTTTATTTCTTGCCTGTGCTTTTTTTGCTTTTGATGTTAAATCTATTCTGTCCAGATTTCTTTTTAATTTAACAAGGTAATCATCAAAGCTGAATATCATATTTTTATTTTTATAATTTTGAATTTCCGATTTCCAATAGTTTAGAGCTTTTGAAGGAATTATCTCTCCTGCCTCAAATGCAGAATAAAGTTGCGTCAGTGTGTATTTTGTATTTGAATCTATTTTATATAATTTTGCCCGTATTTCTTCAATTTCATCAACTTGTGACTTTAATTCACTTAAATTTTTATCTGTAGTTTCAAGATTTTTAGCATATTTAAGCATATCGGAGAAAGAGTCAAAATCATCAAAGGTTTTGCCTAAATCTTTCAACATCACTGAAAGTTTTCTTTTAAGCTCCAGTGAAATTTCATCTCTCAACTCTTCTGCATATTTAACGGAGTCCTCGCTTAATTTATCATCGTCGACTTTAAATACACTGTATTTATCGTTGTCTTGAACTGCGATTGTTCCTGCGAGCATTACTAATGCTTCAGGGGTTATGTTTTTAAATGATTGGGGATTAGACAATACTTCAACCAAAGGAATAGGGTCATATCCTGCAACTTTTGCAGCCATTTTTCCTTTTACTGTTGCTTTATATCCGAAATCTTCCGTACTTTCAAGGTATTTATATTCTGATAATACATTTGAGAGAGCATCTGCGAAACTTGATATATATAAAAGTTTAGTTTTATCCGTCGGTATTACTTTGCCGTTTTTATCATATTTTAAGAAACCCGTATCAAGATATATATCTTCTGCGCCATCTGTTAATCTGGGATAAAACAAATCAGTTTTTTGATCTTCCTGCATAAACAGAGATTTTTTAAATATTTCATCCAGATGTTTTTTATCACTTAAATTAGAATAATATTCACACAAAAATGAATATGTCGGGTCATATTTACTTGTTATGGAGTTTGAAGGTTGAGATTTTAAATATGTAAACAGTTTATCTGTTTCGTAGTCAACTGGCATTGTATATACATAACCTGTTTTATCAATACCTCTTCTGCCTGCACGGCCTGACATTTGAATGAATTCATTTGCCGTTAAAGGTCTGCTTATAATTTTTGAACCGCCTGTTATTATATCATTTTCATCATTATCTTCATCGTCATTAATTTCAGTATAATTATCCGCAATATTACTTTGCCTTCTTTCTGAAGAAATTTCGGCAGGTTTATAAGGACTTGATATTACGACAGTTCTGGCCGGCATGTTAATCCCTGCTGAAAGTGTTTCTGTTGATATTACTACTTTTACAAGTTTCTTTTGGAAAAGTTCTTCTATAAGTTCTTTTTGTCTTGGCATTATACCTGCATTATGTATTGCATAACCTTTTAAGAGTGCCTCTTCGTTGAAATCTTTACCTAGGTAATATTTTGATTTATATTCATTTAAAATTTTCTTAATTTCGTCTTTTTCATCCTTTGTATTTAAATCAGAGCCTTCTTTACCGAAGAAATCAAGAATTCCTCTTGAATTATTTTTACTGAATACAAAGAATATTGCAGGCAATTGGTCATTCTGCTTAAGTTTAGCTAATGCCATAAGATAATCTTTATATCTTGGGGTTGAGTGAGATGAGGACTTTGCCGAAAGTATTTCTTTCATTTCTTCAGCTTCATTCATTCCCATATATTTATAAGATTTTTTACCTGATTTTTTATATGATTCCGTTTCTAAAGTATTAAATTCTAAAGGAACAGGTCTATCCTTAGGTGCTACGGATACTAAGCTTGCATTATTTCCTCTGATATTAGAAATCCATTCTTCAAGTTTGGGAGCATTGCCGATAGTAGCACTTAATGCAAGAATTTGAGTATCTTTTGGGGTAAACATAACGGATTCTTCCCAAACAGGGCCTCTTGATTCATCACCCAAATAGTGAAATTCATCTAATACTACCGTTCCAAGGTCTTTCATTATCGGATTATCATGCTTAAAATTATCGGACATCGCTATATTACGATATACCTCAGTTGTCATGACAATAATCGGAGCATCAGGGTTTTCCCTTCTGTCACCCGTAAGAATTCCGACATTTTCTTCTCCGAAAATTTCTCTGAATTCTTTTAATTTTTGGTTACTCAAAGCTTTTAAAGGAGTTGTATAAAAGGTTTTCTTTCCCTCATCCATATTTTTTGATGCAGCATAATATGCCAGTGCCGTTTTCCCTATCCCTGTCGGGGCTTCAGCAAGAACATCTTTCCCTTCGTATATTCTTTTGCCTGCATTTATTTGAAATTCATCAGGATAAAAACCTTTTTTTAAATGATAATAATTCTTATCTACCGTACTTTGAAAATCAGGTTTGGATTTATTTACAAGGTCTTTGCCAAAATATACCTGAAACATTTTATTCGGATTTGTTATATTTATTTCATTTTTGCATGCTTTTATAAAATTACTGTTAATACCCTTATTTTGTACCGATTTAGAAGGGAATATCGGTGTTATTTTCATGGTCTCTCCTTCAAAACTTCACATTGGAGTAAAACCTGAAAATATTTTTTTTTCTCATGCCCTGCTCATTGTTAATAAAATGTTACATACTATGTTATACCCGTAAACCGTTTAAGATCTGATTTATCGAACACTTCAATATTTTGGGGATTATGGACAAAAACAATACACGATATCAGCGGTTTAAACATTTCAAAACCTATATAAGAGAGCTTCTTTATTAAATCTGCCATATTGTCTGCAAGAAATTCAGTTATTAATATTTTATTTTTGAACACAAGAGAACTGAAATAATCAAGTCCTTCTTTGCTTGTAATGTTTTCAAAATAAATTATATCGGGTGATTGAAATTCAATAAAACGCATGGCTTTATCTATATTAAATCCTATATTTTCATTCAATTCACACTGATTAACACCTTCAAGGTTGTATTTTGATATTGCTTCAATGGTCATGATATTTTTAGAACCGTTTGATATTTCCGAAAGAATTGAATAAATTATATGAGTTTTTCCCGACAAAGAAGAACCGCACACAAGAATAATGCCGGGAGTTTTCAGCTCATTTTTTATTGAGTTTATTTGAGAATCAGACAGATTTAATTCATTTAATTTTTTAGGCGGTTTGTATATTTTAAGTGAAATTCTCTCGCCGTTAATTGTCGGAAATGCAGAAATACTTGCTGTTAAAACAATATCATCTACTTTAAAAATAAGTTTACCAAGCTGGGGAAGTTCACAAATATTTGCATCCAATGCGGAAAGTGTTTTTAATTTTGATATAAACGGTACCACCAGAACGGATGGAATCTGCCCTGTGTTTATAATTTGAGCATCTTTTCTGAAATTAACATTTAATCCGCTCGGAACATGTTCAAAAAACATTTCATGAACATTATTTAAAATTGCCTGTTTTAATATTGAACGAATTAAAATTTGTATGTGTTCATCGGAAAGCACATCGTTATGGAGTTCTTCCTGCCAATCGAATTTGGTTTCATTATCTTCTATTTTAATTTGCCCGACAGAGCTTCCGCTTTCATAATATTCTTCAATCTTTTTCAAAACAAGACTTTCAGCAGATACAACAGGTTCTATATCACATCCCGTTTGTTCTACTATTTTATCAATGGCAAATAAATCTAAAGGATCAGCCATTGCAACAGTTAAAACATTTTCTATTTTAAAAAGGGGAATAATTTTATACTTTCTGGCATCATTAAAGCTTATATATGACAGGCATTTTGTATCTAATGTATAATCTTTTAAATCAACATAAGGGATATGCAGTTTGCTTTCTAAGAATTTTAAAAGTTTTTCTTCCGTTATCAAGCCTGATTTTATAAGTATTTGACCGATATTAACATTTTGAGAAGAAGCAAGTTCTTCGGCTTTTTCAATATCATCATAACTTATATAGCCGTCACGAACCAAATCATACTTTAATTTTTCAAGAGTTTTATTTGTTACGAGTTCCATTAAGATTACCCTAAATAACTTTTCACTTTTTCAACAACAAAATCAACGTTGAAAGGTTTGGTAATATATTCATCAGCGCCTGTTTCTTCGCCTATTTGTTTATCTTCTTCCTGCGACCTTGCAGTTATCATTAATATCGGGATATCTTTATATTTATTGTCATATTTTAACAGTCTGCTTATCTTAAACCCGTTTATTTTCGGCATCATAACATCTAATATAATCAAATCGGGGTTTGCCTCTCTTGCAAGATTTAAACCTTCTTCGCCGTCAGTGGCGGTTATACATTCATATCCCTGCGCCTCAAGCACAAATTGAAGAATTTCAATTATATCAGGCTCATCATCAACGATTAATATCTTCTTCATCTTCATCCCCTTTAGTAAATTGATTAAGTTTATCAATTATACTTTTTAAATTATTTCCGTCTTGCGGATACAGTGCCGATGAATACATTATATCATAACCTTCATTTTCTTTATTTAAAGTTTTGATAAAAGTATCCAATTTTCTTACTTCAAAGTCATAAACAAAAGAATCTATATCAACTGCATACGAATAATAGTATTTTCTATCCGCTTTATAAGTCGTAAGTTCTTTAAATTGTGCAGTTTTTCTGATTATATTTTCATTAAGAACATCATTAATTAAAGATTTTTCATCATGTTTAATCTCGCAAAGGGCTATTAATGAAATATTCATGTGTTCTTGTTTTGCTTTTTGAATATCTTGTTCAAGCGAATGAATAAAAATTTCTTTTTCATTCATAACAGGGATTGCAAGATAGAATGTAGAGCCTTTATTCAGTTCGCTTTCAAGCCAGATAAATCCTTTATGTGCATCCATAAGCCTTTTTGCAATTGGAAGCCCTAGCCCCGAACCGCCGACTTTACGGCTAAGAGAGTTTTCTATCTGCTTAAACTGTTCAAAAACTTTACTCCAATTTTCGGGTGCAATGCCTATGCCGTTGTCTTTTACCGCAATTTTGATATATTCCTCGCTCAGGTGGTCGGGCAGAGATTCAAAAAACGGATTATTTTTTATCTCGCTTGATTTTATTCTGGAGCTTGTAATTTCTATAGTTCCGTTTTCCCTTGTAAATTTAATTGCATTAGAAACAAGATTAGTCAAAACCTGCTCCATTCTTTGAGTATCTATATAAACAAGGTCAAGGTCCTGCGCCAAATTCATTTTTATTGTTATATTTTGCTCTTTTGCCAAGCTTTCAAGTGTATTTTTAACAAGTTCTACAGGCAGATTAATATTTGTTTTTTCAAACCTGAATTCCATTTTACCTGCTTCAATCTTGGATAAATCAAGTAAGTCATATATAATAGCAGAAAGTCTTTCCACGTTTCTTTTGGCAAGATTTAAGAATTTTTCCATTGTTTCATTAATATCGCCGGCACTGCCTTTTAAGATAATTTCAAGTGCACTGTTTATCGAGGTTAAGGGTGTCCTTAACTCGTGAGACACAATAGATATAAACTCTGATTTTAATCTTTCAAGTTTTTCAAGTTTTATATTAGTATCTTTTATTTCTTCATAAAGAATAGCACTTTCAAGCGGTAATGATACCTGCTTAACAAGAGTAGTAAAGCATTTTGTATCTTCCTGTGCAAAATCGGTTTCTCTAAAAACTTCTATTATTCCGTAAAATTTGTTTTTAATATTAATGGGGGCAAAAAGATTATCGAACCCGAATATGTTTAAATCGTACTCCCCGTACTGGTCTTTAACCTCTTTGATAATTTTTATATCATCTATGGAAGGATTTATTGAAAAAAGATTTTTATAATTAAGTAAAGCCCTTAATTTTATTGCATTTTCAAGCCTTTGGGATATCGGAAGTACTGATTTTATAATTAATTTAATATCATTTACATCAGTTAAAATTAAAGCATAGCAAAGAGAAAGTGAAAGGCTTTTATCCAAACCGTCGGACATAATCTCTATTAATTTTGTTTTATCCAATGAGCCTGCAAGCTGGGTACTGGTATTGTATAAAACATTAAGCTGATATAAGCTTTTAGCTAAGTCGTTGTTATTTTTTGAAAGGACTCTAAAGGTTTCGCACAACTGCATATTTGAATTAACTGTGGCTTTAAATAATTCTTCATTCAAAGGTCTTTGAACATAGGAATTAGCATACTTAAGCGCCGAAAAATCCGTTTCATTTTCACGAAGAATAACTATTGAGCGCATATCTTTTGTCTGCATTGTAAGTTTTAAAGTTCTCAACAAAGGGATTATATCTATATTTTCGGAGTTTAAATCAAAGATATAGATACTTGCTATTCCGTCATGCACAGATTTTAAGGCATCGTCTTCAGATGAAATATTAATAATTTCATAGATATTATTATTTAATATACTGCCAATTTCATTAAGAGTATTATTGTTATCGGATATTAATACAATATTATTCATACCAACATTTTAACAGAATAAAAAAATGAGTTTCTAATATTAAGAATTGTAAACCCTTAAAACCCTTTGCAGATATGGTTTTTTAATTTTTTTAAAAAAACGGGAATAAAAAAAGGCAATTATTGAAAAGATATATACTTTATATATATGTAGATGATAAACACAAGATATTAAGAGAGCCTAAAAAGAAAAACCAATATTTAATATTCATACTTACCTTACTTACTACCTTTACTAACACACGAGGAAATTGAAAAAGATTTCAGAGGAACCCTAAAAAGTTCCTTTTTTATTGTATAATTTTATCCGAGGCAAGTATGTTTATAGATAAAACCAAAATCAAAATATTATCGGGAAAAGGCGGAAACGGAATAGTTGCGTGGCGCAGGGAAAAATACGTCGATAAAGGCGGGCCTGCAGGCGGTAACGGAGGAAAAGGCGGAGACGTTTATCTATGTGCAACGGAAGATATGTCTACGTTAATGGATTTCCAGTTTCAATCCGTATTTAAAGCCGAAAACGGAGAAAACGGTTATATAAAAACCCAGCATGGGAAATGCGGAAAAGACTTATTTATAAATGTTCCCGTGGGAACGGTGGTAAAAGATGTTGAAACGGGGAAAATTATTGCTGATTTAAATACGGCAGGGCAAGTGGTTCTTGCTGCCAAAGGCGGAAGAGGCGGAAGAGGGAATTCTTGTTTTGCGACCGCTCAAAAAAGAGCACCGCAATACTGTGAACCGGGGGAAAGCGGAATTGAAAGAACTTTGGAGCTTGAACTTAAATTAATTGCGGATGTAGGACTACTTGGCATGCCAAATGCAGGGAAATCAACTTTAATAAGTGCAGTAAGCTCAGCCAAACCTAAAATAGCAGATTATCCTTTTACAACAGTTGTTCCGCATTTAGGAGTAGTAAAGAAAGATACGGGCGACGGGTTTGTTATTGCGGATATCCCGGGGTTAATAGAAGGGGCATCAGAAGGCATAGGCTTAGGTCATGAGTTTTTAAGGCATGTTGAAAGATGCAGATTTTTAATACATCTTGTTGATATCACACAAGAAAATCCGCTTCAAAACTATAAATTGATAAATGAAGAATTAAAGAAGCACTCTGAACAGCTGGCGAAAGTCTATCAGGTTATAGCATTAAACAAAATTGATTCTGTTGATGAAGAAACAAAAAATAAATATCTTAAAGAATTTAAGCAGATTCAGGAGGATGTATTTTTAATTTCTGCGGCAACAAGAGAAAATTTAAAAGAATTTATGTATTTTGTTGGGCAGAAAGTTGATGAAATTCCAAAACCCGTTATTCAGGTTGATGTTGAAGAAGATGACGGGGCAACAGATAATGATGATAGTTCTTACAGTGTATATAAAGTTGACAAACACACATTTGTTGTAGAAGGCGGAAAAATATTCAGGCTGGCGAATGTAACTGACGGAAGAAACACCGAGCAGTTATACAGATTTCAGAATATTTTAAAATCAATGGGAGTATTTGAAGCTTTAAAGGAAGCAGGTGTTCAAGAGGGCGATGTTGTCAAAATCGGACATCTTGAATTTGATTATTTGTTCTAGTGATATTTTAAATTTTAATGTTAATTACGGATAATGTTAATTACGAAAAAAATAAAATTTGAGGCCGGATATTTGTTTTTGTATTGCTAAACTCCGCCCGAGGCTCCGTAAAGAGAACTCCGCCTTGCAGCTGCGTCGTTAAGCAATAAGACAAAACAGAATATATGCCCTCAAATTTTATTTTTTTCGTATTAATTCTTTCAGAAAAATATTTACTTTTTATACTGCGGAAATTAGTAAATTTGTAAGCCTTGCGGAATATAGTACAACTTCTTGGCGAAGCGACAGCATTGCCCCGTCTGTTTGAGGGCAAAGCCCGATACAAAGCAAACCACCGTTGAACTTAAAGCAAAGCCCGAGTTACGGGGCATAGGCTGAGCTTAGAAGTTATCTATATGGAGCATCAGATTACAAATTTATTAATTTCCGCTGATATATTAAAACAAAAAACTAACGAAGCATTAGAACGAAACTTTATTTTTCTGAAAAGAAATAAAAAATTTTCTTAATTTTTCAGAAGTTCAAAATAATTTTTGGAGTATCTTAAAATCCCTTCATCACGCATTTTAGAAAGTTCTCTTGATAATGCGCTCCTGTCTGTACAAAGAAATTTTGCCATTTCTTCCCTTGAATACGGGATAGAAAAGACTCCTTCATCGGTTTTATAAGATTGTAAAAGTGCTAATATCTTATCCCTTATGGTTTTCTGCCCTATTATATCTATTTTATCATTTAAAATTGAGTTTCTGCCCGATATCATTTTCATAACATTTTTTATAAGCTGAAGGTGATACGGGCAAATTTTAGCACAGGGAGCAACAACCTTTTCAAAAGGCAGAAAAAGCACCTCGCAGCCATTTTCGGTATAAATATCAACAGGACATTTATTTTGCCCTAAACACACAATGTTATGTCCAAAAATATCATTTATTTTTAATTTTTCAATAATAACGGATTTATTTTTAAAATTTGTTTTTGAAACAACTGCAGAGCCGTCTAAAATTATCATTAAAAAATCTATTTTACTGCCGGACTTTAATATATAAGTGTTTTTCTTATATACTTTGGTTTTAATCCCTATGCATTGTAGTAATTGCATAACTGCATTATTATCAATTTTTTCAAATAAATCTATTTTAAGCATTAAAATCTGTTTCTTTTTATTTTTTTCTTATTTTTTTCAAGCTTAGTAATGTTTAAGTCCTTTTTAGCATTATCAATAGAAATTTTTGCGAGCGGCTTATGGTTTCTTTTATCGTAAAAAACAAGCCAATGTTCTCTTTTGGGGTCATCAACCGAGAAAGACAGCACCCCTGAAACACTTTCACCTCTTTTTATTGTTTTCATCGCAAGTGAATTTCGGTAATCCGTAAATATAGAAGGATTATAGGTATTATGCAAATCGTTCACCATTGCGATATCAAAAGTTGAAAAATCAGTTTTGGAATTATTTTTTATTATTAAATCAAGTGAGATAGTATTAAGATTACCAAACGGATCTTTTTCAAGGTACATATCAGTAATATTAACATCAAGCCCATCGTACTTAATTTCTTCCTGTTTAACGGCATCAAAGGTCATAACGGGGATTGCTTCAGTGCTTTTAATTTTAACTTTAATCTCGTCACCGGGTGAGATAAGAACATCTTGACCTTTTCTGAACAAACTCATCCCGAGAGCAATAACGCCGCCAAGGGCAGCTCCGCCTGCAAGAGTGTAACCCTGGCTGACAATAGCACCTTCCAATCCGACAAGTTCAATAGCTGCCATTGCACCATACATTCCGCCTATAGCGGTATTAGCAAGATTTTTACCTACTGCATTTACGGCAGAATGAGCAGGATGAAGTTTAGAGGTCATTCCGCCTTCTATGGGGATTTCTCTGCCGTCAGGAGTGATTAAATAATCAAACCCGAGTTCTATATAACCGTCACGGCCCATGCGTTTCGGGTCAACAATATTTTTAATTGTACCGTGAGCAATAGTTCCTCTTGGCAAAAGCACTCCTGAACCTGCCAATACATCTTGCGAGACTTCAGCAAAAAATTCATCACCTTCAACCGATGTTGTTCCTGCTAATACTTGCGATACAGTTAATTCAACCGTTTTAACTTCATCAAGAGTTTTAACTTCATTGGTGAACATTTTATCTTTTTCACCTTTATTGCGCACGTCAGTTTCTTCAATATGCCCCTGATACGGTGTATCTGCTAATGCAAGCATTGAAGTATTTGATAAACATAAACCCGTTAATATAATAAATATTAATAATTTCTTTTTCATATCCATAATATTTTACTACATGATATTTTGTATATCAAAATTTTAAAATAATTTATTTTTAAAAGCATTATGGAAAATTATTTAATCCAGTGTCGCAACCTTCCGCTTGCTCATCGCAACCGTAAAGTTGCTCACCTTTTATAAATGCCACTCCAAAATTTCGCTCATGTTCCTTATCGCGAAATTTTCTCGGACAAAAAAAACAAATTTAAAATTTTGTTTATGATATGATTTTGTCAGCAAATGGGATAAAAAGCAGAGGTTTATAATAAATGACAACAATGGAAGAATTAAGGAAAAAATACGAAGTTGTAATAGGACTTGAAGTTCATGCACAGTTAAAGACAAAATCCAAAATTTTTGCACCGGATTCCACCGAATTCGGGAGCGAGCAAAATACACATATAAGTCCGATTACACTCGGCATGCCGGGAGTTTTACCCGTTTTAAATAAAGAAGTAGTAAACATGGGGATATTAACAGGACTTGCACTAAACTGCACAATTCCCGAGTATTGTAAATTTGACAGAAAACAATATTTTTATCCCGACCTTCCTAAAGGATATCAAATATCACAATACGACCAGCCGATTTGCGTAAACGGACATATAGATATTGAAGGGAAAAGAATAGGAATAACAAGGGCTCATTTGGAAGAAGATGCAGGAAAGCTGGTTCATATGGGTTCAACAGGTATAGCAGGTTCAAGCTATTCTCTTGTAGATTTAAACAGGGCAGGTACACCGCTATTAGAGATAGTATCGGAACCTGATATGCGCTCATCTGATGAAGCAAGAGCATATATGGAAGAACTTAGAACCACATTAAGATATATAGGAGTTTGCGACGGAAACTTAGAGGAAGGCTCTATGAGATGCGACGCAAATATTTCCGTAAGACCTATAGGACAAAAAGAGTTTGGTACAAGGGCTGAAATAAAAAATGTTAACAGCTTCAGAGCACTCCAAAGAGCTATTGAATACGAAATAGACAGACAAATTGATATAGTTGAATCAGGCGGAGAAGTTGTTCAGGAAACAAGATTATGGGACGATAATCAGGGTGTAACAAAATCTATGAGAGGAAAAGAAGATGCCCACGATTACAGATACTTCCCCGAACCCGATTTAATGCCGCTTCAAATATCTCGTGAGTGGGTTAATGAAATAGCATCTAAAATGCCTGAACTTCCTAATAAAAGAAGACAAAGATATGTATCATACGGGCTTACTCCTTATGATGCAAATGTTTTAGTTGAACAGCAAGATATTGCACTCTTTTATGATAAAGCGGTTAATTTGGGAGCTGATGCTAAAATTGCCAATAATTTCCTCATGAAAGAAATAGCTGCATACTTGAAAGAAGAAAAATTACTGCTTGAACAAACAAAATTAACTCAGGAATCATTTACGGAATTAATTAATCTTGTAACCTCAGGCGAAATATCAAATAATATAGGTAAACAACTTGTTGTAACATTGTTAAAAGATGGCGGAAGCGCAAAAGAACTTGTTGAAAAACAAGGTTTGGGTGTTATATCAGATGAAGGAGCTTTAAAAGATATTATTAATAAAGTTATTGCAAATAATCCTTCACAGGTTGAATTGTATAGAGGCGGTAAAGATAAATTATTCGGATTCTTTGTAGGTCAGGTTATGAAAGAAACTCAAGGCAGAGCTAATCCGCAATTACTTAATAAGTTATTAAAAGAAAGTTTAGATAAATAATTTGAATATAGTTTAAAGGACTTGCGTCCGTCCGAAATTTCGCTCTCTTGAAATTTCGGACGGACGCAAGTCCGGAAAGTGAGGGTGAAGCGAGAGCAAGACGAAGTCAAACGAGCGACAAACCCGAGCGGAAAGAAATTTCAAGAGAGCGAAATTTCGCAAAAAAACGGATGTAAGATTTACATCCGTTTTCATCAATAATTTTTAAGTTACTACTATTTACCAGTAGAAGAAGCTGTTGATTGTTCAGGTTTATCATACATAACTTCTTGAGCTGCATCACCATAAGGAACAACTTTTTGTGCATAAATTGTTGCCTGATATTGGTCACGTGGTCTTGAAGATTGTGTTGTCATTATGTTTGGACCTTTTGCACCGTTAACATCAATATATAAGTTTGGAGCAGTACCGCAAGGATGTTCGTTATATGAATCACACTTAGTACCATCATTACCTTCAGCGCTTAAACCTTCAAAACTTACAACGCAGAAAATCATACCGTCTTGTGTAGAAAATATTGTACCAGAACAGTCGGTACCAGTTTTTCCTGTTTTTGAATCAGGCTTCGGCCAAGCAATATTTTGTTGATCCATTACATTTAATCTTCTTTTGAACATAGTTACTAATTGTTCAGGTCCAGTAAAATCCTGAGCCGTTAAACCTTCTGTTGCATATTCCATTTGAAGCCCTGAATTCATTGTTTCAATAGCTTTTTTGAAAGCTGTTTTGTATTCTTGAGCATTTGTGTTGTTCATTACGGTTGGAATAGCCATAGCCGCAATTACACCAATAATTACCAAAGTAATTAAGACTTCGGCAAGGGTGAAACCTTGTTTTTTCATATTCTTTTTACCTTTCATTTGATTTTAAACTAATCCTATACCCGTAAATTGTATACTTTTTTTAACATCTCGTCAATAGATTACAAAATGTTGATTGAAATGGTGCCGTATAGTCTAATTTAGCCATACAACACTTTTTAGTATTTTTTATTATTTAAAAAAATACACCATTTATAGTATAAGATTTTATATATTTTTTTCTATTTTTATTTATATTAAATTTTCAAAAGCAATACAAATGCAAATTTATTCTGGGTATAATCGCATTCAAATAATAAAACTTTTTTAATTACTATATCCCTCGAACAAATCAGACAGGGCAAAAATAAGATTTTATTTATATGTCCGCTTAATATATACTTTGAATTTTACATTAATACTTCTTTTGAATATATTTCTTTAATGCCCGTGTTAATTAAAAACTATTCATACAAATGCAGGATTTTTTATTAAATGTTTAAAAATTTTTACAATTAAATATATAATTAATGACATAGGATTTATTTTCATTATAAATTAATTTGATGTCGCACTCTACCTCCGGCAAATCGTGAAAGTTACTCGGACAAAAAATATTGTGTAAGTAAAAAAGGGATTAATATGATAGAACAATTAAAAAGTATGGTATCACAAGTGTTATATGCACCTGTTTCAACAAAAACCGCTTCTGTAGAAGTTAATAATTATAATCCTTTTGAAAACCCGTTCTTACAGCCGAGTAATACTATAAGGAAAAATTATGCAGTAAATAAACCCGTAAAAGGAGGATATTTTGCAGGATATTATAACGGCAAACCCAATATTGTAGGCAGAAGACTTTTTATTGAGGCTTAATTTCATATTTCTCTTAATTTAGTTAGTTTTTCAGAAAAATAAAGTTTCGTTCTAATGCTCCGTATAGATAATATCTAAGCTCAAACGAGCTGCGGAACTCGCTGCACTTTGTGCAGCTCAAACAGTCCTCGCTTTGACGTCTTTTCGCTAAGATATTAAACTATACTGCGCAATGAACTTCAACTTTATTTTTCTGAAAGAATTAATACGAAAAAATAAAATTTTCGGTCGGATATTTGTTTTTGTATTGCTAAACTCCGCCCGAGGCTCCGTAAAGAGAACTCCGCCTTGCTCCTGCGTCGTTAAGCAATAAGACAAAACAGAATATATACCCTCAAATTTTATTTTTTTTCGTATCAGATATTTAAATAAAAAAATTAATACAACTCGGCAGCCGGTCTGGTTTTATTCTTAAATTTGGTTATATCTTTCTGGAATAACAACTCAAAAGACCCTGTAGGCCCGTTTCTGTGCTTTGCTATTATTATTTCCGCCTTGCCTTTATTTTCCACATTATCCTTATTGTAATATTCATCTCTGTATATAAACATTACAATGTCAGCATCCTGCTCTATAGCACCTGAATCTCTTAAATCAGATAACATCGGCCGTTTATCGTTTCTCTGCTCAACACCTCTTGATAACTGAGAAAGCGCTATGACAGGAACATCCAGTTCTCTGGCTAATCCCTTTAAACCTCTTGAAATCTGTGAAATTTGCTGGTTTCTGTCATTAGGATTTCCTCCGCCTTCCATTAACTGCAAATAATCGATTACAACAAGCCCTAAGTCTTTTTCTTCCATCATTAATCTTCGGCACTTTGCTTTTATATCAGTAACCGTTACACCTGATGCGTCATCTATATATATCTTTGTATCTGCTAACCTTGTCATCGCATCAACAAGTTTATCCCAATCTTTACTTTGCAAATTGCCTGCCGTTACCCTTGTTGTATCAACCTCGGCTTCAGAACACAACATACGTTTTACTAACTGCTGTTTTGGCATTTCTAATGAAAATATGGCAACAGCTTTTTTCCCTTTTAATGCAACATTTTGCGCCAAATTCAACGCTAATGCGGTCTTCCCCATAGATGGACGCGCCGCAAGAATTATTAAATCCGCTTTTTGAAACCCTGAAGTTATATCGTTTAATTCGTAAAAACCTGTTGTTACTCCGACTAAATCATCTTTATTGTTATATCTTTGCTCTATCATTTCATAGCTTGATGCCACAAGCTTTTGAATAGGAACTAAATCACTTGTATCTTTTTGAGCTGCAATATCAAAAATTAACTTTTGTGCATTATCAAGAACAATATCCGTTTCCTCATTCTCATAAGACATGGAAACAATCTCAGAGCCTGCATTTATTAAAGAGCGCTTTATTTCTTTTTCTTGAATTATTTTCGCATAATACTCAATATTAGCGGTAGTTACAACATTTAAAGCAAGGTCATTTATATAAGACCTTCCGCCTGCTTTTTCAAGTTTATCTTCATTACGTAAAAATTCTGAAACAGTAACAATATCAACCGGTTCACCTTTTGTAAACAACTCGGATACCGCCTCAAATATAACTTTATGTGCCGGCTTATAAAAACTTTCGGGCTTTATATAATCTATTATTTTCCCGATTGAAGCCGGATTTACCAACACAGCACCAAGAACAGCTTCCTCCGCTTCAATACTTTGAGGCAGAAGTTTAAGCATCCCCTCTTCTTTTTTTTGTACAAGTTTCCCTGCCATTAAATATTAACCGTTCCTTTTTTTAATTATTGAGCAATTACTTTTTCATTCTCGTATTTTGTATTTACGGAATTTCTTTCTTTTGCTTTTTGTTGAGCAATATAGTCTTGACCGTTTTTAACAATTCTGTGTACTTCATCAATATCCCGTTCTAAATTTTCAAGGACTTTTTCGGCATATGTTTGAGCACCTTCTCTTGTCTGCATTGCATCTTGATATGCGGCTCTGCGTACGGAATCAGCTTCTTCTATAGCTTTATTTTTCATTTCGTCACAGCTTTCTTTAACTTGCTCTTGTATTTTAGCCGCTTTCTCTCTTACGGCTCTTATTAATTCCGATTGGCTTAAAATATTTGCCGCAGTGTTTTGTGCTTCACTGATTATTCTGTCTGCCTTGCTTTGAGCTTCCATATAAATGTCATCCCGTCTTTTTAATATCATTTCGGCAGTCTTAATTTCTTCAGGTAATATTGCTCTTATTTTGCTTAATATATCCTGAATATCATCAGTATTCATAAATAAACAATAGCTTCCTACGTGAAATTTGTTATCAAGCATTTCATCCGCTTCGTCTATTAAATGACTAACTCTTAACTCTGTCATGACTTTAACCTTTCATATATTTTTCTTCTAAATAATTTTTTACCGGCTCCGGCACAAATTTTGAAATATCACCGTTCATTAATGCTATTTCCTTAACTGTTCCCGATGAAATAAAATTGTATTTCGGTTTTGTTATCAAAAACACAGTGTGTATATCACTGCATAATGCACTGTTCGCTTGAGATAACTGCATTTCATATTCAAAATCGGATACAGCCCTGAGCCCTCTTATTATTACATTTGCATGCTTTTTCTTGGCATACTCTATAGTCAAACCGTCAAAACTTTCTACCTCAACATTAGCTATATTCCGGCATGACTCTTTTATTAATTGAATTCTGTCTTCCACAGGGATAAAACTTTTCTTATTCATATTAACGGAAACAACAACTATAACCTTCTCAAATATATCAGCAGCCCTTTTAAGGACATCTAAATGCCCTTTGGTAACAGGATCAAAACTTCCCGGATATATAGCTGTTTTCAACTTTTTCCGCCTTTTGTTATAGTTACTATAATTTCATTATATTGCAAGCATGAATTTTCGATTATTTACATGCCTGAATTGTTTCTAACTTTTTACAAATTTTTAAGGATTATATCTTGAAAATTTTTCATCAAAATATAAATGTATACAATTTTTACCGTTTTCTTTTGAAACATACAAAGCTTTATCAGCCCAATCAATTAAATCTTTGATATTATCAGCAGCATTAGGAAATTCAGCTATACCCATACTTACGGTGGGTCTTATTATTGTCTCATCATCAACTTTAACAGCAATTTCGCTTATTCTTTGTCTTAAACGTTCAGCTATTGTTACCGCATTTAAAGCTGCGGTTTCGGGAAGAATAATTGTAAATTCTTCACCGCCGTATCTTGCAGGAATATCAACGTGCCTTATTGTTTTTTGAATTGTCGCTGCAATTTCTTTTAATACCATATCACCAACCAAGTGACCGTACGTATCATTTACATTCTTAAAGTTATCAATATCCATCATTATTAATGATAATACATGGTGATATCTTTGAACTCTTTTAATTTCCGATTCCAATAAGAAATAGAAATGTCTGTGGATATATAATTTTGTTAAGCCGTCTTTTGTAGCAAGTTCATATAACTGAGCATTATCAACAGCAATAGCAGCCTGATTTGCCAATGCTTCAACAAACTCTAAATCTTTTTTATTAAATAATTTACCGTTCTTTTTATTGGTAATATTAATAATACCGATACATTCCCCTTTTGCAATTAAAGGAACGCATATTAATGATGATACATTACTGTCTGCGGATAGTTGGTTAAATCTGGGATCATTTCCCCCTAAATTGGTTATAATTGATTTCTTTTCCGTAAATACTTTACCGGCAATCCCACTATCCGGTTTTAATTTAGTACATTCAACAATCCCGTTGTTTATATCATCTTCATGCTTTTTATCTTTTAACCCAAATACAACCTTTACCTGTAATGTATTATCTGATGCATCATAAAGCATCAAAGAACCTTTTTCGGCATTTACGGTTTCTATTGCTTTATCCAAAATGATACTTATTAATCGCTTTAAATCGTCAATAAAGTTAACTGCCTGTGAAATATTATAAAGTATTGACAGGTTATGTATTGTTTTATTTAATTCCTGTATCTTGCCTTCCTGTTCTTTATCTCTGATAAATTTAAGTAAAATCGGGTCAATACAGCTGAATACCTGATCAAGATATTTAAAATCATCATCATTTAAACTTTCACCGTTATCTTTTTTACTTAAAGAACAAAGGCAATAAGCTCTGCCTTCATTATAAAAAACTTTTATATACTCTGTTTCCAGTTCGCTTAATTTATACGTATGCCAAAAAGCTTTATATATATAACTTCCGTCATTATTTACAACTTTTATAAGCTTATCTGTAATGGTTTGTAAAAAAGGTGCATTATCTGCATTAAATTCGAACTCTAAATCGCTTTCACTGCTTATATTTTTAGTTTGAAAAGTTCCCCCGTTATTAATAAGAAATCTTACATTTTTTAATGATAATGATGATTTTACTAAAAACGAAACTTTAGATAATAACTCCTCAATAGTCCTTGACTGATTTGCAGCCATATTTAAATCAAAAAGATTGTGCAGTTCCAGCACATTTTTTTGCAAATTATATACTTTTTCAGCTAATTCATTCGTCATACTAATATTATATTATAAAAATTATTTTTTATTACTACCTTTATTTATTTGTTTATTTTCTATTATTGCAGATACAAATGAGGTGATAAGCAGAACAGGTGCAAATACCCATTTTAAATTATTTTTTAAAGCATGTTTTACGGGAACTTTTCTAATCAGATTATCAAATGCGGTAAATCCGCCCGTTAATATAAGTAATGCAGGTGCTCTATCCGCAACATTGCTTACAAAAGAAGCACCAAATTGTTTTATTTTAGGTGTTTGTTCATTACTGTTAACATTTAGATTAATATTATCAGAATCAGAAATATCACCTTTAAAATTTTTATAATAAACAAGCGGTGCATTGCTATATTCTTTTTGGCAGTTACCAAATGCAGTATTAAATTGCTTTTTACCGTTATTAACCGCTTCACCGAAAGATACTTTTGTAATCATCTGCACCCCTTCTTAAATCTGCTGATAATCATTATATCGTTTTTAAGTAATTTCGTCGATAGAATTTTTAAATTGTTACATTTTGATATCTCGTTTCTTTGAAAACCTTCAACAAAATTTACCCCCGTTTTATCACCAAGTATCTTTGGCGCAATAAATTCAATTAATTCATCAGCCAAGTTGGTTTCTATTATTGATTTGTTAATTTTAGCACCTGCTTCAACAAGTATGCTTTTTACCCCTGTTTCATATAAAATATCTATTGCTGATTTTATATCAATTTTATCATCTTTCAACGGGCATTTTATTATCTGTATATCGGAAGGAAATTCTTTGATTTTTTTCGCCGAAACTTTTTCACCGGCTAATATGATGACCTTTGTACCGTCATCATTAAACACATTTGAAGTTAACGGACAGGATAAATTTGTATCTGCAATAATTCTAATCGGATTTCTTCCGTTTTTTATACGGCATGTAAGCATCGGATTATCTTTTATAATCGTTGAACTGCCTGTTAGTATTCCGTCATAAATATTTCTTAATTTATGAACTTCTTTTCTTGAAACTTCATCCGTTATCCATTTTGATTGGTAAGTCCCCGAAGCTATTTTCCCATCCATTGTAACAGCTGTTTTAATTGTTATATAAGGAAGTTTCTCAGTTTGGTTTTTTATAAAAATTTTATTTAACTCTCTGCATTCTTTTTCAAGAACACCTTCAATAACATCAATTCCTGCATCTTTCAGTTTTTTCAGCCCCCTGCCTGCTACAATGGGATTAGGATCAACCATGCCCGAAATTACCCGTTTAATTCCTTTTTCTATAATCAAATCGGCACAGGGCGGAGTTTTCCCGTAGTGTGAGCACGGTTCAAGATTTACTATTATTGATTTTCCTTTTAAATCTTCTTTTGCGCTTAATATCGCATTGCGTTCGGCATGATTCTGCCCGTACTTTTCATGGTATCCTTCTGAAATTATTCTGAAATCATCATCAAATATAACAGCCCCGACTAACGGATTGGGTGATACCATGCCATATCCCTTCTTGGCAAGGTTAATACACCTTTTCATTAATTTGTTATATTCTTTTTGCATTATTGTTTTACCTGACCGTAAAATGAATTTGCAATAATCTGGGAATATTTACCTTTTTCATTTATTGAAATTATTATTAGATTTTTGCCGTTTTTAAGTTCCGCAACTCCTACAATACCTTCCATATCCTTTATCGGAAGATTTGCTATTTCCGCAGTTATTTTTGCATACGGAATTTCTTGGTTAACACCGGGCATGCTGCCTTTTTTCGAAACTTCTATTTTTTCAAACTTAATCGGTTTATATTTATACTTATTTACCGCATTTTCTATCTTTGACTGAAGATTATCACTTCTTATATCAGCTTTTGTAAGTATATTTTCGTTAGCAGGTTCTATCATAATCATCTTTTGCCCTGATGCGTTATGATCCGCTATAATCATTCTGTTTTTAAGAAACTTTAAGTTTTTATCAATTGAATATTCATCATCAATATTTGATAAATCAATAATATCTTTTGTTTTTTCAAGCATTTGCTCTTGAGACGGCGATTTAGATTCGTTAATTTTATCTTTTATAAAATCAATTACCCCTAAATGCAGAAGCCCGAAAAATACCAGAACCGCTATAATTGTCTTTATTATTAAACCTAAACAGCCTTTCATTACAACTCCTTTATATATCTCTTAATTTATTTGAAAATAACTAAAATTTGTAATACATTAAGTATAGCTATGATAAATGAAGAAATCAAGAATACAAACAGTTTGGATGTTGATTATGAACTTGCTACACCTATGTTTAAGCAGTTCCTTGATATTAAGAAAAAATATCAGGGTGTAGTTCTTCTATACAGAATGGGCGACTTTTATGAGGGGTTCTTTGAAGATGCAATTTTGTTCCAAAAAGAACTCGGATTAACTTTAACACATAAAGAAGGCGGTGACCTGGGCAAAGTCCCGATGGCAGGTATTCCCGTTAAGTCTTTAAACACTTATATCCCTAAGCTTTTGGGAAAAAACTTTAAAGTCGCTGTCTGCGAACAGCTTGAAAATCCTAAAGAGGTTAAAGGACTTGTTAAACGAGATATTGTTAAAACAATTACGGCAGGCACTATAACGGAAATTAATCTGCTTGAACCTACGGGGAATAATTATCTGGCATCAGTTATAGAAGAAAATAATCTTTTCGGACTGGCTTATACGGATATTTCTACAGGTGAGTTTAAAGTTACTAAAGGTTCACTTAATGATATTTTATCAGAACTTGCCAGAATTAAGCCTGCGGAAATTTTAACACCGATTAAAAAACAAAAAATAACTCCGTTCCAAATAGTTCCTGATGAAAAAATAGACCTGCCCGATGAAATTACCTCTCTGTACCCATGTACTAAAATGTCATGCACTTCTTTTAACGAACAACGAGCTGCTGAAAATTTAAAAAAAGTATTTAATGTAATATCATTAGACTCCTTCGGCTACAGCGAAAATAAACTTGCCTTTAGAGCCGCAGGTGCTATTATTGACTATATTTCCGAAACTCAAAAGGGAGTTTTCCCTAAGTTTGATGTAATTACATCATATTCTATATCGGAATTTGTTTCCATAGATGCTTCAACCAGAAAAAACCTTGAATTAACCGAAACATCAAGAGACAAAACTAAATTTGGAAGCCTTCTTTGGGCAATAGATAAAGTAAAAACATCAATGGGTTCAAGATTATTAAAATCATGGATAACTCAGCCCGTTAAAAATATTGAAGAAATTACCCTCAGACAAAATGCCGTAGAAGAACTGATAAATAATCCGCAGGCAAGAATAACTCTTTCTAATCTGCTTGAAAAAATGACGGATATTGAAAGATTGGCGATAAAATTAAGCAACTCTACAATTAATCCGAGAGACTTTCTGGCGCTTAAAGATACTTTGTCAATTTTTCCCAATTTTAAAGCAATTTCCGATAATTTCAAAAGCACTTACCTTAATGAGTTTTCATCGGCAGTTGATGAACTCGTTGAATTTGCGTCAGTTATAAGCCGTACAATTCAAGAAGATCCTCCGGTTAACATTAAAGACGGCGGTATCATTAAAGATGATGTCAATGCAGAGCTTGATTACTACAGAGACCTTATTACCGGCGGAGAAAATTGGCTTAAAGATTTTGAAGAAAAACAAAAAGAATTAACCGGAATTAAAAATCTCAGAGTTAATTATAACCGTAATTTCGGCTTCTTTATTGAAGTTACAAAATCCAATCTTCAACAGGTGCCCATAAATTATGTAAGAAAACAAACCCTTACCAATGTTGAAAGATTTACAACGGAAGAACTTAAAAAACATGAAGATGATGTATTTTCGGCTCAGTTTAAATCTTTAGAGCTTGAACAAAAAATTTATAATGATTTAGTAGAGTATTCCAAAACATACACAGATGATATAAAATCAGCGGCGCACTTTCTTGCAAGATTTGATGTATTAATGTCGTTTGCCGTTAATGCAATAGAATCGGATTATACAAAGCCTGAAATTACAAATACTGAAGAATTATATATTAAAGACGGCAGACATCCTGTTGTAGAAAAGATTTTACCTATGGGGCAATATGTACCCAATGATTTAAGACTTATTGCCGATATTCATAATTTTGAAGATACGCAATTTATGATACTTACAGGCCCTAACATGGCAGGAAAATCCACATATATGCGCCAAAATGCGCTTATTGTTCTTTTGGCTCAAATAGGTTCTTTCGTCCCGGCTTCTTATGCAAAAATCGGGATTGTCGATAAAATCTTTACAAGAGTAGGCGCCGTTGATGATTTATCACTCGGACAATCAACATTTATGGTAGAGATGAGCGAAACTGCTTATATACTTAACAGCGCAACTGAAAAAAGTCTTATTCTTCTTGATGAAATAGGAAGAGGAACTTCTACATACGACGGAGTCGCCATTGCTTGGTCAGTTGCGGAATATATTGCCACTAAAATTAAAGCAAGAACTATCTTTGCAACACATTATCATGAATTAAACGTTATGCCTAAATCTATTGAGCAGATTAAAAATTACAGAATTACAATTTCTGAAGAAGACGGCGAAATAAGATTTTTAAGAAAAGTTATACCGGGAAGCGCAAGCAAAAGCTACGGAATTCAAGTCGCAAAAATGGCAGGACTGCCTGATAGTGTTATTTCCAAAGCACAATCTCTTATGAACAGAATGCAAAAAGACTATTCTAAAGACTTGTCAACAAAAAAATCAAAACAAAACACTCCCGATGTACCTCAATTAACTTTGTCTTTTGACTAGTCAAAAAAGGATGATAAATGAAAACAATCGCTTTAATAAACCACGGATGTGCTAAAAATCTTATAGATTCCGAGTTAATGCTGGGGAAACTCGCTCAAGCAGGCTATAAAATAACACTTGATGAAACTAAAGCCGATATTGTAATAATTAACACCTGCTCATTCATTAATGATGCCGAAAAAGAATCCGTTGCATCAATATTTGACATGATAAAAGCAGGGAAAAAAATTGTTATAACAGGTTGTCTGCCTCAAAAACATAAAAAAGAACTTCAAGAATTAATACCTGAAGCATCAGCATTCTTAGGTACTTCGGATATTGATAAAATTGTTGATGTCATTAAAAAAATTACAAAAGATAATAAAGTTAAATATGAAGTAAATGATAATCCCGAATATATCTACCCTGAAAATGTTGAACGGCAGCAAATTACAATGGGAGCAAGCTCTTATATAAAAATAGCCGACGGATGCGACTTTAACTGCGGTTATTGCATTATTCCGCAATTAAGAGGTCCTTATAAATCAAGAAAAATAGAAAATATTGTTAAAGAAGCTAAAGAACTTGCCGAAAAAGGAACATCGGAAATCGTCTTAATTGCACAAGATACTACAAGCTACGGCAAAGATATATACGGAAAGCCATATTTAGCAGAGCTTTTAACGGAATTAAACAAAATTGAAGAACTATCCTGGATTAGGATTATGTATACATATCCGTCTTTACTTACGGATGAACTTTTAATGACAATTAATAAACTGGATAAAGTTGTTAAATATATTGATGTTCCGCTTCAACATGTAAGCAAAAATATGCTCAAACTTATGAACAGACCCATTATGGACTATAAAAAACTGATAAAAAAAATCAGAAAATTAATTCCGAATTGTGCAATAAGAACAACATTTATTACAGGCTATCCCAATGAAACCGAACAAGATTTTAATGAACTTTATAATTTTATAAAGGAAATGAAAATAGACAGACTCGGAGTTTTTGAATTTTCCCGTGAAAAAAATACAAAAGCATACTCTCTAAAACCTCAAATTTCCGCAAAAATTAAAAAACAAAGAAAAAATACTTTAATGAAACTTCAACAGGAAATTTCAAAATCATTAAACAAAAAATTAATCGGGAAAAAAATTGAATGTATAGCAGAAACCGTAAATGAAGAAAATAATACTATTATAGCCCGTTCATATAAAGATGCCCCGGAAGTAGACGGTCTTGTTTATATTAATACAAAAACTCCCGTTATTCCGGGTGATATAATCACCGCTAAAATAACGGGAGCTAAACAATATGATTTAATTGCTATTTATTAATTATTTATTTTTTTTCCCCCCCCCCATCACGATATTTTCTGACTCTTCTGTCGTTTATGGCTCTGGGATTATTTTTAATCAGCTTTTCAATTATAACTTTTTCATTTTCTTTATCCTGGCTTTTATAATAAATTTCAGCTAATTTAAGAGCAATTTCAATATTATCAGGATATACTTTGTTTAAATGTATTAATTTTTCTTTTGCAATATCTATATTGCCAAGTCTATAGTCAAGAAATGCTTCAAGTATTTGTGTATCTAAATCATCTTTTATATTTATTGCAAATTGCAGATATTTTTTCGAAGTATTATAATCACGCAAGTAATAATAATTTGCTGCAAGATTATATAAAACAACCTGCTCATTTGCTAAATCCGAATATGTCAAAGGAAGTACTTTATTTAAAATATAATTGGAACGGGCATATTGTTTCTTATAAGCATAATTTATAGCTAAATCTACCCAAGTTACAATATTACTTCTATCTTTGTTTAATAAGGACATTATTCTTTGAATTTCAGCTTCAAAATTTTCACCGGGATATGTAGTTAAAATATAATGATAATACATATTTTTCATTTGATCGCTAGTTAAAGGTTTATCAATAACATCTGGAATCATGTTATAAACCAGAAGCAATGTATTTAAATCTCTGTGTGAGATATTTTTAACATTATTATCATCATAAACATAATCACCGTTATATGACATTACATCATCATCATAAGCACTATGACCCCATAAACCTAAAGCATGTCCGATTTCATGCTGAGCAAGTTCAGTTACCTGATTATCCGTTAAAGCTTGTCCGTTGTTATTTGTTCCTCTTAAACTAATATTCATTTTTAATAAAGTAGCATCTTTTATATTAGGCACAACAAGACCAAACCTGTTTGGATCATAATTATTATCTACCGTTATATTATCTGTAAAAGTAACAGCTATTTGAGATGCGGAAGAATTAGTAATTTCTTTAAATACTATAGTGCCGTTTGTTGCACTTTGCCAGCTTCTGAATGCATTCCTTACATCCTCATAATATGAATCAGGCACCTTAAAATTACTTGATATTGAAAAAGTAATCGGATTTGAATTATTCCATCTTACAAGTTTATCTTCATATAAAACATTATCAGCATAATTTGGGCCTATTTGCCTGTCAAAATCCTTTCTTAAGTTCATTAAGGTTTGATCTGCATAGTCGCTTGCTTTATCACAGTCATCTAATTGTGCAATTTCATACAATGCCTTTTGGGTTTCAAATGTAGGAGGCATTTTTGATAAAGTTATTGCTCTGTAATAAACAGGTTCTTCACTTAACGGCATACCGTTTTCTGCAGATTGAAACATTTTTAATGCTTTATCATATTCACCTGCTTCTAAATATTTTTTACCCTGATTTAACATATATTCAGGCATAAATCTTGTTAAATAAAATTTAAACCCTAAAATAATCAGTAAAAGAACAATAAATATAACTACCGTTAAAGTTATATTTTTTTTATTTTTGTCATTGTGATTTAAACGGTTTTCACTATATTTCCGTTCTTCATATTTTTCATTAAATTCTTGTTCTTCCATATATTCTCCTTTTATTTATTAAGTTCTAATACCTCGGATAATTTTTCTGTTTCAAGTTTTGATAAAATATCAGCATTACCTTTTATTTTAAAATATTCTGCAAATTTTGGCGTAGTTTTTAAGTTATATGAACGACCGTTCTTATCTTTTTTTCTGCTTATAAGTCCTTTATCAATAAGTTCCTGAACATGCTCATATGCGCTTGAACCTCTTAAATCTTTCAGAAAAGATTGTCTTATCGGCTCTTTTAAAGCTATAACCGTAAGAGTTTTTAAAACGGCATTTGATATATCCACAGGACAAAGTTTTTCTACTATATCCATATATTCACTTTTTACTTGTATAATATATCCGTTTTCATCATCTATTTCAAGAGCACCTTCACGGGAAGAATAATCCATAATTAATGACAGCATAGCATCTTCAACTTCTGCTTCATCAGTTTGTAATATTTCGGAAATTTCTTTTAGGCTTACCGCCTTTCCTGTTACAAATAAAACAGCTTCAATTCTTGATTTTAAATCCATAAAACCCCACTATGCCGTCATTTCTTCATTTTCTTGTACAGGTGACTTCTTTTTTACATATAAATCAGAATAAAATTTCTCTTGTTCCAATTCAAAATCACTTTCTTCCGTTAGAAATAAAAGTGAGATATAAGCGGTGACTTTATCTAAACCCAACAAAGTTAAAGTATTGAGTTCCACTTTTTCTTCCTTTTCAAAAATTTTTATAAGATTTTCATGAAGTATTTTTACTCCGCTTTCAATATATTCTTCTTGTGCAAGATTAATAACATCATCAGCTGACATATTTTTATAACTGTGAACTCTTCTTTTTGCCCGTTCAAGTGAATTTTTTACAGCCTGCTTTTTATCCAGTTCTTCATAAAATTCAAGTTGTCTTATTAAATCTTTTAAAGTAACTATTCTGTTCCTGTTAAGTTTTACACTTGTTCTTCTTTGAATAATATCTTCAATGGGAATAACATTATCGGGATAATTCTGATAATACATATCTTCTTCCGGCAGAAAATCATCATTAAAATCATCAAAAGTTTCTTGATGTACCTCAAATTCCATAGGGTCTAATCCTACAAGTACATTGGATTTCAATTTTAATAAAACCGCCAGGAAAAATAATGCCCTTGAACTGTTTCGTAAATTATTTAATTTGCTTTCGGCAAGATGAATCATATATTTATCTGCTATATCAGCTATATCAATATTCCAAGGATCAATTTTACCTTGCTTTGCCATTTGAACAAGTATTTCTATTCCGTCATGTTCTTCTGTCGGTGTATCTATTATAGAATCTACTGTAAATTCTGAATTTTCTATGTAAAAATTGTCTGTACTTTTCGGATTTAACATTTAACTAGTCCCTAAATTTTACCCCTGTAACATGAGTTTTTCCATGTTCTTTTTGTGTCACACCAATTGTCCTATTAGCTGATTTTACCATAGATTTCTTGTGACTAACTACTATAAATTGCGTATTTTTTGACTGTTCCTGTATCATATCCGCAACTCTTCCAACGTTAATCTCATCAAGGCTTGCATCAACTTCATCAAGGGCATAAAACGGGGCAGGCATGTATTTCTGTATTGCAAAAACCAAAGCAAGTGCAGTAAGCGATTTTTCACCGCCTGACATAGCTCCGAGTTTTTGCCGTTTTTTATCCCTATGCTGGGCTTCAATAGTTAAACCTCCTTCAAAAGGATTATCGGGATTTTCTAAAACTAAAGATCCTTCACCTTCGGATAATTTCGCAAATATATCTTTAAAATTCTCATTTATGTTATTAAATGTCTTTAAAAATGTTTCTTTTTTAACTTGCTCATAGCCGGTCATTTTTGCCAAGATTTCTTTACGTTCATTTGTAAGTGTTGCTATTTGCTCTTTCTTCTCGTCTTGTTTTGCTTTTACTTCATCATATGCCTGTATTGCAAGCATATTAACAGGCTCCATTTCTTCCATCCTTTTTTGCAGCCGTTGAATTTTACCTGTTATTTCTTCCGTTGATATTTCGGTAGGAGTTAAACCGTTTATATCAATTTCATTTTCTTTTAGTTCATTTCTTATTTCTTCAAGCTGAGGCTCTAAATCCTGCCTTCTTGCTTTAAAAGATTCAACCTGTTCCGATAATTTTTCAATTTCGTTATTAATCTTATTCTTTTGCGTTTCGCAAGATAACATTTCCTCCTGAATTAAATCTCTTTGTTTTTGAAGTTCAACAAGCTTTTCACCTAATGATTTTATTTTTTCTTCCAGTTCATCTGCTTTTACTTCAATTTCTTTTATTTCAAGCGCAAATTTTTCTTTATCCTGCTGAGCTGTCTCATTATCTTTTAAAAGTTTTTGTATTTGTTCTTCCTTTGTTCCGATAAATACCTGATTAAAATCAATATCCCTTTTATAGTCATTGATTTCATTATTGCATCTTAATATTTTATTTTGATTTTCCTTAATTTGATTTTCAATGGCAGAAGTCATTTCCTTTAACTTTTTAAGTTCACCCTCTGACATTTTGCTTTCAATTTCAGAAATTTTATCTTGAAGAACTGCCATTTTATCATTTAAAGAAATAAGTTTTTCTTCATATTTTTCAAGTTTCTTTTCAATATTTTGGACTTTTGGTTCGTTATCTTTTATTGTTTTATTATATTCTTCAATTTTCTTTTCATTATTTTGAGAGTTATTGTTTAAATTATTTAACTCAATTTTTGCACTGTTTAAAGCGGTCATTGTGTTAGAATAATTCAATCTTATTTTTTCTCTTTGCGACTCTAAATCTTCTCTTGATTTTTGAAGTGCGGAATATTGTTTTTGAAGCTGAGCAAATCTTTCTCTGTATTTATCAAGTTCTTCATCCTGATTTTGAGCAAATCTTAATCCTGAAGATTGTCTGTCACCGCCTGTTATAGCACCTGATTTTTCAAATAAACTGCCATCCAATGTAACTAAACGGTATTTACCGATTAATCTTTTAGCACTGTCATAATCTTCAACAATAAGAGTTTCCCCGAGTGCATAATAAAATGCATCTAAATATTTATCATCAAAATCAACAAGATTAATTGCATAATCTATAACACCTTTTTCTTTAGGCATTTTTAAACTGTTAGGTGATTTTTTCATTCTGTTTAAAGGAAGAAATGTAGCACTGCCTGCTCTTGCAGATTTTAAAAATTCAATACAATGCCTTGCAACTTCTTCGTCATCAACAATAATATTTTTCATTCTGCTGCCCATAGCAACTTCTAAAGCAGTTGAATATTCTTTATCAGCAGTTCCTAACTGCAGCAACGGTGCATGAACTCCCCTGATTTTAGCTTTTAAAATGGTATCTGTAGCTCTGCCTAATGTCACATCTTCATTTGCTGACTTTTGTGCCTCAAGAGTTATTAATTTTCTTTGAGCCATTTGAACATCATGCATCATATCAGATAATTCATTTTTATTTTTATCCAAATTATAAACAATATTTTCTTGGGCTATTTTGCACGACTCCAGCTCTTTTGTAAGCTCTTCCACCTGAAGCGATAATTTATCTTTATTATCTTTATAATTCGCTTTAAAAGATGTAAGTTCCGCCAATGACTTTTTAGCATTTTCAATATCTTTTTTATAAGAAGCAAGTTCTGTTTCTAACGGCAGGCTCTCATTTCTTATATTCCACTCTTCTTCTTTTAATTTTTCAAGTTCTTTTTTAAGATTATTTCTCTGCTCAATCTGTTTATCGGCATTTTCGCTTAATCCCGAAACTTCTTGAAGAATTCTTTGAAGTTCTTTTTCTTGAATTTTAATATTTTCTTCAATAGAAGTTATTTCAGTTTTTTTATTTTCTATTTTTAGATTAATTTCTTCAATTTTTAATTTATTGTTTTCAATCCCGTTTTTAGCATTTTCTATTGTTTTTAAATTATCATGAACCGTTTTTTCAACGGAATTTATTGCCATTTCCTTACGGGAAATCTGCCCTTTTAATTCCTCAAGCTGTTTTTTTGTCTCGATTTGCTCTGCTTCCCCGTTATTTTTAACAAGCTCGGATATTTCACCATATCTTTTTTTAATATCCGAAAGAGAATTTTCTAATTTCTTAAGGTTTTCTTCTTCCTCTTTTTTCTTTTTATTGGCATCTAAAATATTTTGGTGGGCAATTTCAAGATTTCTTTTGATATCAAAATATTTAACCGTTGTAATTTGGCTTTCAAGCTGAATTTTTTCCGTTTTAAGTTTTTGATATTTAAGAGCAGTTTCCTTTTCTGATGCAAGTCTTTCAATAGTTTCATCAATCTGGCTTAGAATTAAATTAGCATCATCCACTCTTTTTTCAACGGTTAACAGCTCTTCCTGCGCTTTTTCTATCCTTCTGTTAAAATCAGCAACACCTGCTATTTCATCAATTATTCCCCTTCTGTCTTTCGGAGAACAATTTGTAATACTCATAACATCATTTTGCATCATAACGTTATAACTATTCGGTGTTACACGGTATTTTTCAAGCTTAGTATGGATTTCTGTTAAAGTTGCTGTTTTATCATTCAAATAATAAGTACTTGTATAACCTTGTGTGGATTTTCTTAATCTTCTTGCAACGGAAATTTGCTCTTCTTCATTATTTTCAGGAGCAAAAACAACTTTTACAAAAGCTTCATTTTTTTTGGTATGAGTTGAAATAAATTCTGAAACCTGCTCCATACGAAGATTTCTTGCACTCGCAAAACCCAATGCAAACAATATGGAATCAATAATATTACTTTTACCCGATCCGTTAGGACCTGCTATAGTAGTAAATCCTTTTAAGAACGGTATAGTCATATCATTAGCAAATGATTTAAAATTGTCGACTTCAAGTTCTTTAATGTACATTATATTTGATGATACCCATGTCTAGACATATAATATTACACAACAAATAAACTTACTAGTCAAAAACTTTACATAATTGTAAATTTATTTCTAATAAATAAAAAAAGGGTTATACTGTTATTGAAAAATATGGAGCAGATTAATGGAAGAATATTCAATAGATTCACTGCTTAAAAAAGCAGCCGAAATTAATGCATCAGACCTGCATTATATTGTAGGAGAAGTCCCCTCTTTTCGTATTGACGGGAAAATTATGAAAACAAAATTACCTCCCGTTACGGAAGATGACATGATTAAAGCAATAGATCATATGGCTCCTTTATCTATGCGTGATAAAATATTTAACTCGTTTGACAGCGATTTCCCGTATGAAATTGAAGGAGTTTCTCGTTTCAGAGTAAACCTTGCAATGTCTTTCGGTTACCATGCTATGACTGTAAGACTTGTATCATACGATATACCGACTACGGAAGAACTTAATTTGCCTCCGAGTATAGTAAAATTATCTAAATTTGATAACGGAATTGTAATTATAACAGGAGTAGCAGGTTCAGGAAAATCTACTACAATTGCTTCTATTCTGGAAGACATAAATCAAACTCAAAAAAAGCACATAGTAACAATTGAAGACCCGATTGAATATGTTTATAAAAGTAAAAAATCAATATTTACACAAAGACAAATAGGTGTTGATACTTTAAGCTATCTGGATGGACTTAAATTTGCTCTAAGACAAGACCCTGATGTTATATTAATAGGTGAAATAAGAGATATGGAAACCGTTCAAAGCGCCCTGCACGCAGCAGAAACAGGACATTTGGTTTTCGCAACACTGCATACATATAATGCTATTCAAACTATAAACCGTATATTAAGTTTCTTCCCTCCATCCGAAAGAGAAGCAGTAAGAAACCAATTCGCTGAAGTATTCAGAGGCTCCGTTTCACAAAAACTTTTGCCTAAAGCTGAAGGAAAAGGAAGAATCCCAGCTGTTGAATTATTAATTTCAACTCCGACAATTAAAGATTTCATAGTTAAAGACAAACTTGAAGAAATATATAAACTTGTTCAAAACGGTTCTTATAATGAAATGATTACCTTTAACATGTCTTTATATAATTTCTATAAAAACGGAATAATTTCAAAAGAAGTTGCCCTCGATAATTCAGATAATCCGAATGAACTTTTACATCTTATGAGAGGTGTATATACAGGAAGCGGACAAATGGAATATTAATATGAAAGAACAATTTGTAACAGATGTTATTAATTTAAAATCCTATAATATTAGTGAAGCCGATAAAATTATTGTTATGTATTCCAAAGATAAAGGGCTTATCAGAGGCATTGCAAAAGGAATAAAAAAAACAACAAGTAAACTCGGCGGAAGAATGGATATGCTTGTTGCAAATAAATTAATGCTTAATAAAGGCAGAAACCTTGATACCATTTGCCAAGCAGAAGCTTTAAACACTTTCTTTAACTTAAGAAATGATATGAATAAATTATTCTATTCAATGTATTGTGCTGAAATTGTCGCTAATTTCGGAATAGAAAATGATCCTAACAGCGAAGAAATTTACAATTTATTTTATACATTTTTAGAACAAATTTCTTTATCTGAATCAAAAACTCAGATAATGCTTTCCGTATTAAAATTCCAGCTTAAAATTATGGATATAACGGGCTATTCTCTGGAACTTAACGAATGTGTTAAATGTAATTGCAATTTAAATGAAAATGAAGAAATTTATTTTTCTGTTGAACAAGGCGGAATTTTTTGTAAAAATTGCGCTGAAAAAATAGTTAAAAAAATAAAAATTCCGTACAAAATAAAAGAATTTTTAAATACATTATTAAAAGAAGATTTTACTTATCATACAAAATATGAAGAACTGGTGACGGATAAAATCTGCAATATATGTATTAATCTTTTAAAAGATTATATTCAGTACTATTCGCCAAAAAAGTTTAAGACAATACAAATGCTTGAAAGTATAAGGTAATTATGGATTTAACGCAATATATAGAACATACTCTGCTAAAACAAGATGCAACAAAAGAAGAATTAATAAAACTGTTTGATGAAGCTAAAAAATACCATTTTTTAGGAGTCTGTGTAAACAGTTCCAATGTTGAAGCAGCGAAAGAATATCTGGAAAACAGCGGAATTAAAATAGTAACCGTTGTTGGGTTTCCCTTAGGAGCATGCCTGAGTGAAGTTAAAGCTTTTGAAGCACAAAAGGCAATAGAACTTGGTGCTGATGAAATTGATATGGTTATTTCAGTCCAATCAATAAAAGATAAAGATTTCGGTTATACTTTAAAAGATATTCAAACCGTAAAACAAGCTTGCGGAAATACTCCTTTAAAAGTAATTATAGAAACTGATTTGCTTACAAAAGACGAAATAGAAAAAGCTTGTAAAATAATTAAATTATCAGGTGCTAATTTCGCAAAAACCTCAACAGGTTTCGTTAAAAACGGAGTCGGTGCTAAAGTTGAAGATATAAAACTTATGTACGAAATCTTAAAAGATTCTGATGTTAAAATAAAAGCATCCGGCGGAATAAAAACCTATGAGCAGGCAGTAGAACTTATAAAAGCAGGTGCTTCAAGATTAGGAACAAGCTCCGGTGTAAAACTTATTGAAAAAGCTAATTTTATATAAACGGTTTTAAACTGAAATCTTTTGAAGGAACAGGTAATTTTGCTTTTCTTATCTGCCTTAAATTAAACATTTCAATTTTCTTATATTTAGTTGCTCTTTTCATTGCAAAATAAATAATTGAAATGTTTAACGCAACAAAAACACATTCCCATATAGTTTTTTTAGTTTTTTTAATGAGTTCATCATTATTAGTTTTATTTGAAACGGTATACTTTTTTTGTTCAAGAATATTAGAACCAAAAGGAATATTATAAAAATTGGTATTAAAATTGCCGACTTGCATAATACACCCGTTATTTTTGTTTAGCTACTTTTAAACCTGATTGTTCAATTTTAGGTGTATCTATTTCAAATAAATGAATTCTGCCCGGGCCTAAATCTGTAGTTATTTGACCGTCAGAAACTTGGAATTCACTCTTATCACCATAGGTTTTAAATAAATTATGTAATTTTTGATTGCCGCTCAAACCGGGGATATTAATAATGCCTGATTGTCTTACGTTAACATCTCTGTTAGCTACAACCAATAAAGTTTTACCTTTTAAATGTCTTGCGAATGCAATAATTTGATCATTACCGTTTTTATCAACGGTTAAAGGAATGAAAGAACCTTTTGTCAATATTTCATGGTATTTTGGATTATTTCTGACGTCCAAAGTATTTTTCATGAAATCACCGCATTCGGGATGTTTACCTATTAAAGGTCTTGAGAAATTAAATATATCGGGCTTGCCTTTGTGAACTTTACAAATATTTGAATCTGTATCTGTTTCGTTATCTACTTGATTTGCAAAGTCATATAAATAATCATCACCTGTTTGATATCCGTCAAAGTAATAAGGATTTAACATCGGTAATGTGGCTTGAAGTCCTGAAACAAGGTTAGTATATGTTACACCGCCATGATTCATTATTGAAACATCATCATGAGTACCGAATGAACCGATTAAAGATTTTCCGGCATTTAAATTTTGTGACATATCTAAGTTTTCGATTACATAATCATACAATTGCTGAGCACTGGTCCATTCATTGAATATATGGTACTGACCGTAATAGCTGTCAAATCCTGCTCTTAGCGAGTCTTCAGGTCTGTCATAATCCATGTTTAATTGAGGTGAAGCATCTTCATAAGTATAACTTTCTGCAAGCCAAGCAAATTCAGGGTCTATACTTCTTGAATATGAAATTAAGTTATCCCAGAATTCCGTGGGTTTAGTTCTTGCAACATCGCTTCTAATTCCGTCTACACCTAATTCAATGCACATATCAACAAAATCTTTATGCATTTTAAATAAATCATGATTTAATTCTCTTTTTGTTTCATCCTTCCAAGGATTAAACATTCTGATATCAGCCCATCCGCCGGGAGTTTTAGGTGTTCCGTCTTTTTCAAATGCCATTAATTCAGGTCTTGCCTTAAATAAATCATATGAAGCACAGCTTGGTAAATCAAGCATTACACTAATACCTCTTTTATGACATTCATTTATGAAATTTTTAAATTCTTCTTTTACTGTTCTCGGGTCACTTTTATCATCCAAAGCAGGGTCAATTTGTAAAAAGTCTCTTGGAGCATAAACAGAACCTGCAGTTCCCATTGCATTTATTTTACCAGGAGGATTTACGGGAAGTACATGTAATGTATTAATACCTAAATTTTTCAATTCATCCAATCTTGCTACGGCATTATTAAAGTTGCCTCTTATATCACCTGCTCTTAAAAGCTGGTTGCCTGTTTTATCCTGAGCACCAAAACTTCTCATTATTATACCCATAATTACGGCATCATTATTTTTAAATTTTGTTCTTAAATTATTTTTATAGGTTTGTACATTCTGACTGTTTATTTGATTAATTCCTGCAGCAGCATTGATTCCTTGGCTTTGAAGGAATTTTTCAAGAACATTTGTTCCTTTCGGTTCTGTTTCTCTTGCAACATTAACGGCAGAAGCAACACAATTTACCTGCTGTGCCTGATAGGGCAGAGGCTGTGAAACTTTATTCAAATATAAATCTAAATAGTTAGCCATTTTGTTTGTTTTCTTCCAATTCTTTTTCTATCTTACTTTTTCTTCCGAAGAAGAGACCTGCTACAAGTGTTACTCCGACAAGTACTGCCATCGAAGTACCGAATATTTTAAGCCATTTTTTTGAATTATAAATTTTTGATGCACTTTCCTGCATGTAATCTTTTACCGATTTACCGATAAAATTACTTCTTTCAACAGCATTTGCACCATATGTTTTTGGTACATCTTTAGTTGCAACATCTTTCATATCTTTAGTTAATTCTTTTGATACCCTATCTTTTAAATCGGGAGTCATGTCATTTACCCAGTTCCAAACTTTTAATCTGAAATCTTTTATATATGCATTAAAGCTTTTAAGTGCTTCTTTTCCACCGCTGGGTTTGGTTAAGAGAATTACATCATCAGCTTTATCAAATAAAACATCGGATATAATACGATATTCGTCCGCATCCATATTTATTTTAGAGGTCATGAATTTTTCAACATAGTCAGTTGGTGTTGCTTCTAAAAGAACTTTTTTAATTGTTTCATATAAGCTTGCTACAACTTTATCATCAGCATCAGTATTTTTTATCTTTTTATATGATGTTTTTATTCTGTCTTCCAGTAAAGATTTATTATTTGGATTTAATATATCTATTGATTGAATTAATCTGTATAATGAAGACTTAGCACCTAATGCTCTTTCTGCAGCCATTTGATTTACGGTGTTTTCAACAGTATCTCTTTTAACAGCCATTAATTTATTGTATAATTCTTGAATTTTATTGTAATCAATTTGGTCTTTAAATTTTTCATCCATTAAAGTGGAATTGTTTTTAAGAAGTTCTATTGCACCTTTTATATCTTCAGCCTTCAATTTACTTTTAAATGACTTTGATAATGCATCTATTTCATCTTTATGCATACCGATTTTTGTGCAGATTTCTTCAACATTCGATGCAACTTCTTCAATACTTGCTTCAGTGTATTTTTTGAATATTTTGTCGGATAAAGATTTATAATTACCCTCACTTAAACTTGCGGCTGTATTCTCACAAATTCTTCTGAAATTATTTTCTACACCCTCAACTAATTTATTTCCTGCTTTTTCTTCGTAGTCATTCATTAAGGTCAACAGTTCATTTAATAAAGACTCTACACCATCTTTACCTTCTGCTTTTGAAAGAGCAGTAAGTTTTTCAATAAAAATGTCCATATTGCCTTTTTGCAGTTCTAATAAATCTTTTTGGCTGAATTTTAATTTCTTAAATAGTTTTTTGCAAACTCTGTTCCAATGATTTGCTATATATGTTCCGGATTTATCGCCTACTCTTGCGTTAATAAAGTCGTCAACTAATTTTCTACCCGAAACAAATTCTTTTAATGAATCACCCAATTTAGTTATTTGACTTGAAATTTTATCCAAAGTTACTGGAGAAGCAGCCTGAGTTTCCGATGCTAATTTTCCTGTTATCTGCTGAAGTTTTTTAGCTTTTTGTCTTACCGGTAATTGTCCCGATTTTTCAAGGAGGTTACCTATTATATTTGCTATATCCGAAACAGAACCTTTAGTTATTGCATCATTAAGCGCTTCTTTTTCTTTTAATTGTAATGAAGCCATAAAGTTTTCGGGAAGAATATCCTTTAATGCATTTGATACAAATTCAAAACTCATTGCAGATGAATTATTATTTGACCTTCTGACTAAATCTTGGATTGATTTTTTAATTGACATTGTCAAATCGGCAGAATTAACATCAGGAAGTAATTCATAAACAATTTTGTCAATCATTTCTTCCGTTACTTCTTTACCTGCATTTTGTTCAAGGAATTTTTGTAAAACATCGGTATTTGAAGAACTCAAATTCTTTATAAATCCTGATACTTTACCTGATTTAAGAGCCTGTTCTGTTTTCTTAAGTGCAGATCTTTCAAATGCTTCATCAATCGGTGTTTCAAGAGCATTACAAGCCAATGCACTCATAACCGGACTTGCAAATCCTGCTGTCAGCATCCACAAAGTATTAGCTTGAACAGCTGTTTTCTTTGCTCTTTGTTTTATAAATCTGTCACGATCCGGAAGATTTTTAGCTACTTTGAGTTTTTTACCCATTTTGTCTAAATCTTCTCTTGAATATAAATCAGTTAAATCATATTGAGGGTCTTGGAACAACATTTTCTTACGGTCTTGAGAATCAATATATTTTTGATGAACATCAACACCTGTTCTTGCCTTAATAGGAGCCTGAATAGCAAGTTTAGGCCATAATGCCATTGCTCCGAAGAATGTTCCGAAACCTACAAATTCCATTGTTTTACTTAATTTAAGAGGATTTTTTATAAATAAATATGTTGCAAGTGCAAGTGAACCGAGTTTCATTGCAACATCATTTATTCTTCCGAGTTCATGGTCATTAGCTTTTCCGTTTGCGGCACGACCTATATTAACTATATCTTTTTTCAAATCTTTAACATATTCTACGGGAGAACCAAAAATTCTTGAAGGAAGTAATCTGCCTTTATCTTCCAAAGGCTTAACCTTTCCTTGGGTATTAACTGTATAGGCATGTTTATAAACCGGTGACGGATTATTTACATTTTGATGTGAACGATATGCATCTATTAAATTTGCCATACTAGCATACTACCTTTTCTTTACTTTTATCAATTAATGATATTGCAGCCTGATTTTTTGAGCCCCTATCTTTATTAAAGTCAAAAAGTGTTTTAAAATTGCCTAATAAAGTAACACCAATTGCAGTTCCCAATAAAATTCTTCCTGCCAAAGCACAGCTTTTATTGTTATTATTGATAAATGACTTACAACTTTCCTTAAATCTTTCTGCAAATAACTTAACAAATTGTAACGGATTTTTAATTCCGTATTCTAATTTTAACTTGCGAGGAACAAATGATATATGTTCAAAAGGTTCTTGCATTGCAATACCCACGCCTGTTGCAGCCCATAAATATGATACAATTGTTGAGAATAATTTAGTCTGAATTAATTTTTCTTTTATTTTAGGTTTAACTTTTTGATCCGAAGATGTTAAATCGCCGGTCTTAAGATGCATTTTTTCGGCTATTTTGTCATAATATGCATTTCTTTCTTCACCAAAATTACTATTATCATAAAGTAAATCCCAACGAGGGAAATCAACACTTTCATATGCTTTATGATATTCATATTTTACTAATTTATTTTTATTATCTTCTTCCGGGATTTCTTTTATTTCCTTTTTATAAGGAAGATTTACATCTATCCCATGTTTCCATTTAACCGGAAGTTCTATTAATTTTTTGGATAATGTCTTGGCAACACCGTAGAACACTACGCCAATTGCCATTTTTTGACCGAGTTTTAATGATTTTGTACAAGCTTCCGTATTAAAATATTTTGAAGCAAAATTAAACACAGCCATTAACATTCCGCTTCCGATTAAATACGGGACGGTACCCATTGTTAAAAACTCATAGAAATTCGCATTTTTACTGCCTTTTAAACCTTTTTTAGGATAAGTTGTTACTGCATCTTTTAATCTTGTAGCCTGAATTTTTGCATTGAGTAACAGTGGATGTTCTTCTCTTTCTTTAACCATTAAATATGCATCATTTATATATACTTCAGGCTGTTTACCTTCCTTATCCTTTTTTCTGGCGAAGGAAACAGTATTTGAAAACTGACTATTTTGTTGTACTCCTACCTTATAGACCATTTTGCCTCACATACATATGCCTGCTGTTATAAACATGCTAAAATAATATTATTGCTACATGTTTGAACAATTTTATAAAAAATTTACATAATTTTACATTTTCATATAATCCGGTGCCGCACTCTTCTGTTGCTCAGATATTCACTTTGTAATCCTCACTACATTGCGATGCCTCGCTTTGTATCACCACTTCGTGGCTTATCGTAAAATTTTGTTCGGACTTTCTTTATTAATCTTGATAAATGTTGACTAAAATTATACAATATTTTTTGTAGATAACTACCTAGTGATAAATTTTTCTGAAAAAACGTTTATTCCTATCGCAATTATTTACAAATATTACCAAACTAAGGAGAAAACCAAAATGTACGAAGACGAAAAGCTCATTTGCGAAGATTGCGGAAGTGAATTTGTATTTACTGCCGGGGAACAAGAATTTTATGCGCAAAGAGGTCTTGTTAACAAACCAAAACGTTGCCCCGAATGCAGAAAAAACAGAAGACAAAAAAACAGAAAAAAACTTTACGAAGTTACTTGTTCTAAATGCGGTTGCCAGACAAAAGTTCCTTTTAAACCGATAGAAGGTAAAGAAGTTTATTGTAAAGACTGCTATGCAGCAATAAAAGAAGCTGAAGCTAATAATTAAATTTTAAGTAAATCTTAAAAAAGAGGTGATAAAAATCACCTCTTTTTTTGTAATATTACTTAATACTTTTAACCTTATGTTTTTTTAGTTGTTATTGTGGTTTAATTATCTTATAAATCTTAATCGGAGTAATTATGAAATCATTAAATATAGGAATAATAGGTTTTGGAACAGTAGGATGCGGAGTTTTTGAAACAATAAAATCATTTAAAGAAATTACAATTAAAAAAATCGCCGTCAAAAATATTAATAAAAAAAGAAATATTGAAAATTTTAATAATTCTTTGTTAACCGATAACCCTTATGAAATTGTCAATAATCCTGACATTGATGTGGTTGTTGAAGTAGCAGGCGGAGTAAATCCTATATTTGATTTATTAAAAACGGCAATAAATAACGGAAAACACATCGTAACAGCGAATAAAGAACTTTTAGCAAAACACGGCAGTGAACTTTTTTCTTTAGCCAGAGAAAAAAATACCGTAATATTATATGAAGCGGCAGTAGCCGGAGGTATTCCGATTATAATGCCAATAAAAACTATTTTAAGTGCTAATAAAATAACCAAAATTGCCGCAATACTAAACGGGACAACAAATTATATTTTAACTAAAATGGCAGAGCAGGGACTGTCATATGAAACAGCACTTAAACAAGCTCAAGAACTTGGTTATGCAGAGACAAACCCGACCGGCGACGTGGAAGGTTTTGATGCAGCTTATAAAATAGCAATATTATCCACAATTTCATTCAACAAAAGAATTGATATTAATAAAATTTACCGTGAAGGAATAACAAAGATAACTTCGCAAGATATCAAATCCGCAAAAGAATTAGGTTACAGAATAAAACTTATTGCAATGGGAAGAGTATTAAACGACGGTAAAATTGATGTAAGAGTTCATCCGATGCTTGTTGCAAAAAAACACTTATTGGCTAAGGTAGATAACGCAACAAATTCTATAATGCTATCGGGTTATCCTGTAGGCGACTTGGTTTTCACAGGCGCAGGAGCAGGAGCCGAACCAACATCCAGCTCGGTTGCAGGCGACTTGCTTGTCTTGGCATCGGAACTTGAAATTACCAATTCTCCGCTTCCGCAGTCAATTTGTACTCACAATGAATCAGCAGAACAAATTGATATAGGCGATACCTATAATGATTATTATATTTCAATTACAACAAGCAATAACCCCGGAACTATCGGTATTATAGGTACAATATGCGGAAAAAATAATATAAATATTTCAACAATTATGCAAAAAGGAATTAATAAAGATAATACCGCTGAGATAGTTGTATTAACCGAAACAAGTAAAGAAGCTGATGTGCAAAACGCATTAAAAGAATTGATAAAATCAGACAGTATAAAAAATATAAATAACCTGTTAAGGGTAATGAATTAGGAGGCTTTTATGGAAAAAAATCATTATCAGGGATTAATAAATAAATATAGAGAATATTTACCCGTATCGGATTCAACTCCTGTAATTACATTAAATGAAGGGAATACTCCTTTAATAAAAGCCGATAATTTAGCTAAGAAAATAGGTTTAAAAGGTAATGTTTATTTAAAATATGAAGGGGCGAACCCGACAGGCAGTTTTAAAGACAGAGGAATGACAATGGCTGTAACAAAAGCCGTTGAAGATGGCTCAAAAGCCATTATTTGTGCTTCTACAGGTAATACAAGTGCAGCGGCTGCAGCTTACGGGGCAAAAGCAGGTGTCAGAGTTTTTGTTTTAATTCCTGACGGTTATATTGCGCTTGGTAAACTTTCTCAAGCCATGATGTACGGTGCTGAAATTATTGCTATTCAAGGTAATTTTGATGAGGCGCTTGAAATGGTTATCGAAATATCCAAAAATTCGCCCATAACACTGGTAAACTCCGTAAACCCATACAGAATTGAAGGACAAAAAACAGGTGCTTTTGAAATTATTGAAGCTTTGGGCGATGCTCCTGATTATCATTTTATACCCGTAGGTAATGCAGGTAATATAACAGCATATTTTAAAGGTTACGAAGAATTTTTTAACCTTCAAAAATGCTCACAGCTCCCTAAAATGATGGGCTATGAAGCAGAAGGCGCAGCCGCAATAGTTAGAGGGGAAAGAATTATGCATCCTGAAACAATTGCAACTGCTATAAGAATAGGCAATCCTGCAAGCTGGAAACAAGCTGAAAGAGCAAGAGATTTATCAGATGGCAGAATAGATTGCGTAACAGATGAAGAAATTATTGAAGCATATAAACTTATGGCATCAACGGAGGGCATTTTAGCCGAACCCGGGAGTGCCGCATCCGTTGCAGGCTTAATTAAAGCTAACAAAATGGGACTTATTAAAAAAGATTCGACATCCGTTTGTATTTTAACAGGTAACGGCTTAAAAGACCCGGATAGTGCAATAAAATATGCAGGTGCTCAAGTTAAAAGAACCAAAGCGGATTTACATGAAATTCTTAATATAATTAACTTATAATAAATCCACATCCGATGTATTCAACGGTACACCCATTAACTTTTCAAGGTTTGCAGCAGATACATGGTAATTCAAAAGTGTATTGTAATAATCAAGCTGTGAATTTCTGTAGGTTGTTTCCGCATCTTTCAGCTCTATTGCATCGCCTAAACCTACTTTATATCTGCCCGATGCTTGGTCATACTGTTCTTTAGCCTGATCCATGGATAATTTTGCTACAGATATGCTTTCCTGTGCGGTGGTCATATTTAAATATGCCTGTTTAACCTCAAAATATATGGTTTGTTTAGTATTTTCATAATCAGCAAGGTCTTTTTTGTATGTAGCTTTTGCTTCATCAACTTGTTTTTTCAACTGTAATAAGTTTACGGTTTGATAATTTAACTGCGCACCAACTTGATACCCGTAATCGGTATCCATTCTTTTTCCGCCTCTTGAATAAGATGCAAACCCTGATAAATTAGGGGTAAATGCTCTTCTTGATGCCCGAACCAAAAGTTCGGACGCATCTGCTCTCTTTTTTGCCGCCAATAACTCGGGGCTTGTATCATATGCAGTATTTACTGCATCATCTGCATTGATGTCATAAGCTTTTGTTGTTAAATTATCTGTTACATCATAATTAGTGTAATCCGGCATGCCCATTGCATTGCTTAATTGTACATATGCAATTTTCAATGTATTTTTTGCCTGAAGCAGATTTAATTTAGCTCTTCCCAAATTATGTTCTGCCGTTAATACATCTATTCTGGCTTTTGTACCTATATCATAATATGCTTTTGCCTGTTCTAAGTGAAGTGTATAATCCTTTACGGTATCTTCATAAACTTTTACCTGCTGTTGAGCAAATAAAAGATTATAATATGCTTGTTTTACGGTAAATACAACGGTATTTATTGCCGTTTCAAGATTATATTTTGCAGATTCATATGTCCTTTTTGCTAAATCCGCTTGAGCCTTTGTTTTTCCGAAATCAAATAACAGCATATTGCCTGATACAGTAGGAGTATAGAACATATCATAAACCTGAGTGGGAAATGCAAAGTTTGATACCTGCATATCATTTCTTGAATAGCTAACTCCTGCTGAAAAAGTCGGAAAATAATTTGCCCAGGCCTGCGCTATTTTGCTTTTATATATTTCTGCATTACTCATTGCTGACTTTATTGCAGGATGATGTTCAAGTGCAATTTTAACGCAATCATTAACTTCTATTATTTTATTTGTTTCAATACTTCCTTGATAAGCCGTATCCGTTAAAACTGTTTGCGAATTTCCTTCCGTAACTGCAGGAATTTCTTTTTGTTCTGTTTTATTTTTCTTTTCGGCTTTCTTTTGTTTTTTAGCGAGTTTTATTTTTTTCTTTTGCTCTTTTTGAACTTTTTCTATTGTTTTAATTTCTTCAACCTGCGGTTCAACTGCATTTAGTTCTTTAGCAGGTTTATTTTTTGCTTTTTTATTTCTTGTAAATATATTTTTTAAGGACTTTTTACTTTTTGTTTTATTTATCTCAACGGCAGGCTGAGTTTCGGCAGTTGTCATTCTTGAGGGAAGCTCATTTATTATCTGAGGAATAATTAATTCATCCCTTATGGCATTTTCATCCTCCGCAAAAACAGGACTTGCCATTACCAACAATATAAATAATAATAATTTTTTATTCATTTTTTCCACTCTACTCTTAAAACTAATTATTTTCAGTATTTACTTTCTTTCTTTTTGCAAGATTTTCAACGAAAGATTGAACAAGTACATAGAAAACAGGAGTTAAAATAGTACCTATCGTAGCAGCTGCCGTCATACCGCCGAATACTGTAGAGCCGACAGAAATACGGCTTTGAGCACCTGCACCTGTTGCGAATACCATTGGTAATACACCGAATACAAAAGCTAAAGCCGTCATCATAATAGCTCTAAACCTTATTCTTGCAGCTTCTATAGCGGCATCTTCAATACTTAACCCTTTATTTTCATGCAAATCTTTTGCGAATTCTACGATTAATATGGACTGTTTTGCCGCAATACCGATTAGGGCTATCATACCAACCTGAGAATATAAGTCAAAGGATTGACCTATCATCATTTGGAATATTAAAGCACCTAATGCGGCAACAGGAGCTATTAACAATACCGCAACAGGTATTGACCAGCTTTCATACAGTGCAACCAAGAACAAGTATACGAAAGTCAGAGCTAAGGCAATAACTACACCTGTTTGTCCCGAAGATTCTCTTTCCTGTAATGATGTACCTGACCAGTCATAACCTACATCTTTTGGCAGAGTCTTTGTTGCAACCTGTTCCATGGATTTCATGGCTTCGCCCGAACTCTTGCCTGCTGAACCCTGACCTGAGAACTGTACGCTTCTATACTGGTTAAACCTTGTAATAGATGCGGCACCTACTGTTTGCTCAATATTAATCATCGTCATTAATGGCAGCATTTGTCCGTTCATATTTTTTACATATATTTTTTCAAGATCGGTAACTTTGTTTCTGAATTCGTCTTCAGCTTGCATCTGCACCTTAAATACACGACCTAATTTATTAAAGTCGTTTATATAATACGAACCTAAAGTTGAAGCTAAAGTTGAATACAACTCTTGTATATTAACATTTTGAGCTAAAACTTTTTCATAATCAATATTTAATCTGTATTGAGGCACATTTGCTTGATAAGTAGTATAAACACTGCTTAAACCTTTATCCTGATTTGCTGCAACGGTTAATTGGTTAGCAAATCTTTCAATATCCTGTAAAGAGTGCTCGCCTTTTGAAAGCATTTGGAACTCAAAACCGCCTAACATACTCATACCTGATATTGCAGGAGGCGAGAATGCAGCTATTGATGCTTCATTTATCTTTGCCGCACGAGCTCTTAACTCTTTCAATATACCGTTATGAGATAAATCCGTGGGTTTGCCTTGAATTTTTCTTATTACCCAATCCCAAGGATATATTTTTCTTTCATTCCATTCTTTTAACGGAACAATACAAAATGCCTGGTTTGTAGGTCCTATACCGGCGAAGGTAATAATTCTTTCAGGGACTACACCGTCTATTTGTTTAACTTCTTCAGTTAATTTTAATAATACATCTTGTGTTTTATTTAACGCAGACCCCGGAGGCAGAACTATTTGAGCCATAACTACCGCTTGGTCTTCATCAGGAATAAATCCTGTAGGGATTATTTTAAACAAAATACCCATTAATATAATAAATCCTGCATACAAGCATAATGTTAATTTTTTATTATAAACAAACTTTTTAACTATATCCAAATACCAATGAGTAACTTTATCAAATCTTTCATCAAATGCAGTAAACACTTTTTTGATAAAAGCAGTAAAGAAATTTGAAGGTTTTCTGTTCGGGTCTTCGGGTCTTAAGATTATAGAACACATTGCAGGTGACAAAGTCAAAGCACAAATTGCAGACAGTGCAATAGAAACCGCAATACAAACGGCAAATTGTCTGTACATCAATCCCGACAATCCTGATATAAATGAAACCGGAACAAATACCGCCATAAGTACCATAGCCATTGCAACCAATGCGCCGCCAACTTCCTGCATTGTCAACTGCGTAGCTTCCACTGGGGTTTTACCGTCTTCCAAGTGCCTTTTTACGTTTTCTATAACAACAATAGCGTCATCGACTACTACCGCAACCGCCAAAACCATTGCAAACAAAGTCAACAGATTTATTGACATTCCAAACACAGGCAAGGCTGCGAATGTACCTATCAATGATACAGGGATTGTTACACAAGGTACTAATGTTGCTCTCCAGTCGCCTAAGAACACAAATATTACCATAATTACTATTAACGATGTCATAATAATCGTGAATAATACTTCTTTCATTGATTCACGAATAAATTTAGAATCATCGTGCATCATCTTAATTTCAAGTGATTCGGGAAGTGTTTTATTAATTTCCGCTATCTTTTTATTAACTAAATTTACAATATTAATTGTATTAGCCCCCGGCAGAGGTACAACCTGAATAACGGCAACGGGCTTTCCTCCGATTAAACCTAATTTATCATAGCTGTATGCACCGAGTTCAACCCTTGCTATATCTTTTATTCTGATACTTGAACCGTCCGTATTTGACCTTACTATAATATTTTCAAATTCCTCTGGTTCTATTAAACGCCCTTTTGTCATAAGAGTCATTCTTAAAGTCTGGTTAGATTTACTTGGCAGTGAACCTAAAGCACCTGACGAAACCTGAACGTTTTGAGTTTGAACGGCAGCCTGCACTTCACTTACAGAAACATTTAAGTTAGCCATTTTCTGTGGGTCAAGCCATATTCTCATACTATAATCGCCTGCACCAAATACGTTTACGTCACCAACACCGTCTAAACGTTTTATTTCATCTTTAATATAAATATTTCCGTAGTTTGTTAAATCTAACTGGCTCCAAGACCCGTC
>CANQJT010000009.1 GCA_947624325.1 Candidatus Gastranaerophilales bacterium | reverse complement strand
TCTGGTACTGTTGGATCTGGTACTGTTGGATCTGGTACTGTTGGATCTGGTACTGTTGGATCTGGTACTGTTGGATCTGGTACTGTTGGATCCGGTACTGTTGGATCTGGTACTGTTGGATCTGGTACTGTTGGATCTGGTACTGTTGGATCCGGTACTGTTGGATCCGGTACTGTTGGATCTGGTACTGTTGGATCCGGTACTGTTGGATCCGGTACTGTTGGATCTGGTACTGTTGGATCTGGTACTGTTGGATCCGGCTTCGTTGGTGGAGGAGGCGGCGGCGGAGGTGTTGTCTCTGTCGGCATTGTTGGTGGAGGAGGTGGCGGCGGAGGCTCTGTTGGCTTTGTTTCTTCTGTTGGAGGTACTGGAGGTGATGGTTCAGGTGTTGTATTATCATCACAATATTCCGTATCATCCTCATCATCAGGACAATATTCCGCATCCGGTTCTTTCGGTTTGAAATCAGGCAGAAGTATCTTATCACCTGTAAATAATATTGCACAATGTCTTTTCTTTGAGCAATCTTCATCAGGTTTATGCCATACAATTCTGTCATTTCTTATTAATTTACCGTTTTCATCAACTTCATATATCCAAGGGTTTGCATCCATTACGGCTTTTTCTAATTCATAATATTCTTCACTGCCGTATTTGATACCCATTGCATCTAAATCATAACAGTTGGCAATAATATGCTCTAAACAATCCATTTGGCTTTTATTACCACCGGCAACCCATTTTTCAACATATACCGAACGGTTGCCTTCCGAATCTTCAATAATTCTGTCATCATTTTTAAATACAGCTTCAGGTAAATCTGTTTCTTCTTCAACTTCATCAAGCATTAATGAATCCAATAATACTTCTATATCTTCTTCATTTATCTTTTTACCGTTAGGGTCATTAACATCTGTTTCATTACCTAAACTTGCAAGCCACTCAAGTTCTTCTTGGGACATCCCGTCTTCCCCGTCAAAACTTGCTATGGCATCATATAGTAAACCTAGTTGCTCTACGGACAGCGGATTATTTTTTGTAGCCCGTAATTCTTCAATGAAATCTTCTTTATTTATAATTCCGTTATCAGAGTCAAATGCACTTACACTTTTATCATCTACGTTTTTTGACTTTCCGCTCTTTTTTCTCATGTCGGTTAAATCACAACCTTTTGATTCAAAATAGTTTTTAATATTGTTTAAATCAAATTCAGCCATGTTTACACTCCTATTTTTACTACACTTTGTTTTTTATCGGCAAAATTTTTTTATACTTTAATAAAATTTTTAAATTGTAAAGAAATATTAAAAAAATTTTAAACTTTGTCAATTTGAATTTTTCAGATTCATTAAAATAAACAACAAGAAAGGCATAATTATGAATATTAATCCGGTAAGTTTTGGTCAAAATTACAGACATCAAATTAATGTACCAGTTACAAACGCAGAAAATTTCGATAGTCAATATGTAAAAAGAGACTATTATGAAAAAGCTAAAGCACAAATTAAAAATACTGCAGGAAAATGTTTAACAACAGGACTATTGGCAGGTATGATAATTTCTCAATTATATGGCTGTTCTGCTAAAAAAATTGATGAACATATTCATAATTCTGTTGTAATTCCTTACAGTGATTCTGTTTCTTTAGAAGAAACAGCTGAAATTTATGATGTTAACCCCGAATTTATTGAAGAATTTAATAAATTAAATGAATCAGACGATATGCCTGAAACTATTAAAATTCCTGAAAGAATTGATTTAACGGAAGATAAAATTAATGAAGTTAGGGAAAAACTTTATAAAGATAATTTAAGTGACGAAAAAAAAGCTGAATATATATTAGAATTATCAGAGCTTGAAGATAAAAAAGCTGTTCGTGATGAAATAGCAGAAGTTTATGGTGATGAATTTTTTACATATTTCTTCTTAAAAGAAAATATCAATGTTGAAGATTTTAAAGAAATATTCGGAATCAAAGACGGAAGAATTAAAGCTAACAACAAGCTTGACGATTATGGCTGGGGTCCTTATGATCCTGATATGGGTACATATAAAGATTATACAAAATGTGTTCTTCATGCAGGAGACATAATTAAAATTTCAAATATTAATTCTTTAAAAGATTAATTTATATATACGGCACCTTGTCTCAAAATTTTAAATGATTTTGATTCAACAATTACAACAGTTGATTCTAAGCCCTTACAGGTATATCCGTAATCATTAAGAACAATATCAACTTTATTTCCTATGAAATTTACTGCCTGTTCATATGTTTTTGCAGACGGCATGCCTGATAAATTTGCGCTTGTTGTAGCAAGTACGTGACCATCAATTAAAGAGCATATTTTCTTAAAAAACTCATTATCAGGTACTCTTATTCCGACAGTATTTTTACCCGATGTAATAATATCAGGAGTTTTTTCTGACTTTTCACCAACAATTGTTAAAGCACCCGGTAAATATTTATCCGATAAAGTTTTAATTAAAGGAGTTATTTCTTTTAAATAAGGAAAAAGGTATTCTGTTTTATTTGACATTAATATTAAAGGTTTTGACCTGTCTCTGTTTTTAATTTCATAGATATTATTAATACCTTGTTCATTATCGGGCAAAGCACCTATACCCCAGACTGTATCCGTTACAAATGCTATTACTCCGCCTGATTTTAATGTTTTATTTAATTTATCTGCGAACAATTTTTCGTCTGATATAGTTTTTAATTCGTTCAAGAAGTTCCCCCACATACTCTATTTTAAATATTGCAGAAAAAATTACATACAAAATCATACTGAATATGAAAATACTAAATGTTTTTACAGCAAGCATTATCCATAAGTTCGTATCTATAATCCAATATTTATAAATAACAAAATTTACCGAAAATGCCAAAATCGCAGCAATTAACATTTTAAATATATTTATAAAGTATATTTTATAATCCAAATTAATTCTTTTTAATAAAATTATTCCCAATAACGAAGCATTAAATAATGTTACCAGAGATGTAGACAATGTTATTGCAGCTATTCCTAGTTTTTCTATAAATAAACTGTTCAATATAAATTTTAAAATTATAGAAGAAAACGCAACTAAAAACGGTGTCTTAGAATCATTAAAAGAATAGAAAATTCTTGTAATTGAATCTCTAAACACATATGGAATAATTGCAAATGATAAGAATATAAGTGCCTGAGACACCATATATGTAGCCTGTGAATCAAATTCACCTCGCTGGAATATCAACTGCACCGCATCATATGCAAGCATAATAATTCCAAACATAACAGGAATTGCAACAAAATTTAAAAGTCCCACCCCTTTATGAAAATAATATTTAATATCATCATATTTTTTTTCACCAACAAGTTTTGAAAATATAGGGAATAATGGAACCAGAAATGCCGTAACCAAAATTCCTACAGGAAACTGAAAAACTCTGTTTGCATAACCTATTGCTGTCCAAGCACCTTCTTTTAATTGCGATGCAAAAAACATATCTACATAAACATAAATCTGACCGATTGTTGAACTTAAAGCGGCAGGAAATACAAGCTCTAATAAATTTTTAAATTCGGGATTATTTTTGAAGTTAAAATTGGGTTTTATTTTAAATCCTAATTTTTTAACGGCAGGAAACTGAACTATAAATTGAAGTACAGCACCTATTGAGGTCGCAACGGCAAGTGATATACCTAAATTATCGCCTTTTGAAAATGCTATTATAACTATTATACTTAAACTCATCAGAACCGGAGATATATTGGGAAGTAAAAAACTTCTGTAAGTAATCAATAACCCGTAATATATTCCTATAATTCCGCCTATTAGTATTACAGGTGTCATTATTCTGAGGTGTATTCCGGCTAAATTTATTAATTCGGCATTATTTCCGTGAATTATAAATCCTAATATCTCATCTGAAAATATAAAAATTAATACTGAAAAAAATGCAAAAAATATAAATGAACCCGTTAAAAAAGTATTAAATAATCTATTAACCTTTTCAGAGGGCATTTTATCATCAGGATTAACCAACTTTGCAAAAACACTGACAGTGGCACTGTGAAAAGGTCCGCCGACACCACCCATTAATATTATTGCTAACGAAGGAATTTGATACGCATAAAAATAAGCATCAGATACAAGTCCTGCACCGTAATAATTTGCAATGCAGACATCTCTTAAAAATCCTACAAATTTGGATATTATAGTTACAAAAGCTATAAGCCATGCCGCTTTTAATAATGAATTTTCTTTACTCATCATCTGCCTCTTTAACTACAATATATACTTTAGCTTGAGCTTCAGACGGCAGTGTTTCATCAGTAATTTCAACCTTAATTTTATTTAAACCGTCAATAAGGTAATGCGATAAATTATATGATTTTTCGTTCCTGAATAATTTATTTGCATCAATTTCTTTTTCGTTGATAGTTATTTTAAAAGATTTAATATTCCCTGAATTTTTTATAACTAAATACATATCGGATTTTTTACCGGCATAAAATACATCCGAATAAGGTTTAAATTGTGTAACTGTTGCAGGAATTGTAGAAAGTTTGATACCTTTATAATAATGCTGAAGTATTTCATCATAAGAATATCCTAAAGATGCCATTTTTCCTGCACCCCATTGGCTTAGCCCAACACCATGCCCGAAACCTCCCCCGTTAAATTTATAAACGGGCTCCTCAGAATCTATATAATTTATTACGAAATTGGCACTCGGAAGCGAGATTGCATTTTTTTGAAAACATCTTCTTATTACAAGTTCTTTTTGCACTATAAAAGTATTTTTATCCGTTACAATTTCAAGTTTTATTATTTTGCCCGATTTTCCTCTTTGAAGAACTTTTATGGACTGCAGTTCTCCAAAATCATCAGAATTAACAAGCACAGGGGTAATAAACCCTGTTTTGGATTGAGCAATGAGTGTTTTTGATAATACCTCTTGGAGCTCCTTTTTAGTCCATTCTTTTGACCAGCGGTAATATGGCGACATATCATCAAAGGCTTCAGGTTTAGAAGTATAAAATTCTTCTGCCGATTTTTCATCATCAAGCGGATGAAATTTTTTATCATCCGGAACTGCCGTTAAATAAGGAATATCATTGGACGGAAACTGTTTTGTTGCAGGGTCTGAAAATGCATATTCATAACTTTCCGTATAACCGCCTGCAGTAGAACTGTATAAGGCTAAAATCGGCTTATCTTCTTTATCCGTTGCAATTATTCCGTTTGTTTCATCTATTGCTTTATCCGATAAAGGTTCTTCGGTATTAGCACCATAATATACCTGACACGCAACGGAATCACACAAATCAAATTCTTCATATGCTTTAACCCTCGGTGTAACAGCATAGTTTCTTGCTGCAACCGTTTGTGCTTTTAATGCTTCAAGCCCAAATCTTACAGGCATTTCATTAGGAACAACACCTCTTAAATAGTTTTTTAGGCTTAGTACATTAACTAATGCAAATTTGCTGATATCTTTTTTGCTCCTTGTTAATTCGATATACCCTCTGTATAAAGCCTGTTTTCCTTTCCGCTTTAAGCCGTTTACGGGTATTAATTTATCTTCCGATACGGCTCTGATTAAAATAGGGCCTGTTAAATTTCTTGCAACAAGCTCACCATCCTGATAAATTCTAAATAAATTATTTTCAGAAGTTATTTTGCAGATACTTATATTGTCTTTTTGAGGGGCTGTATACCCTGTAGCCGTATCCATTATAACAAGATTTTGTGCATTATTAAATTCAATTTCACTGTATAAATATGTATTAAAGTTATTATTGCTGATTCCTACACGGACAGGAATATTATTATCAGATGCGTAACCAATCTGAATAAATATCCCCATAATTATAATTAATAATAATAAATTTATTATTTTTTTCATGCTCAATTCCTACCGTTTATTATAAAATAAAGAGTAAATAAAGTTAAGAATTTAAGGAAAATAAAATGAGTTTAAATTCAACACCATCATCAGAAAGAGTACAAATAGGGATTTTTGGTCAAACTAATACAGGTAAATCCAGTATTATTAACTCAATAACAGGACAAGACCTTGCTGTTGTATCTGATATAAAAGGTACGACAACTGACCCTGTATATAAATCAATGGAACTGCTTCCTATAGGGCCGGTAACCTTAATAGATACAGCAGGATTTAATGATGAAGGGGAACTTGGTGAATTAAGAATAGCTAAAACAAAGCAGATACTAAATAAAACAGATATTGCTCTGCTTATTCTTAATGCACAAAACGGTAGGTCTGAAATTGATAATAAGTTAATTTCTATTTTTAAAGAAAAAAATATTAAATATATTATTGTTTATAATAAATCCGATTTACTATCCGAAATCCCCGAAACAAAAGAAAATGAAATATATGTAAGCGCAAAAAATAATAAAAACATTTTTGAACTAAAAGAAATGATTGCGGAATTATATTCACAAAATGCTAAAGCGCTTCCCCTTGTCAGGGATTTGGTTAATAAAAATGACTGTGTAATTTTAGTTACACCAATTGACGGTGCTGCTCCAAAAGGCAGAATAATACTGCCTCAACAACAAGTATTAAGAGATTTACTTGAAGCAGGTGTAATCTCAACAGTTGTAAGAGAGTTTGAACTTGCTGAAGCCCTTAAAAATTCAATAAAAAAACCTAAATTAGTAATAACTGATTCTCAAGTATTTGAGAAAGTTTCCGCTCAAACCCCCGATGATATTCTTCTAACCTCATTTTCAATACTCTTTGCAAGATATAAAGGTGTTTTAAATTATGCAGTAAAAGGAGTTGCTCAATTTAATAAGTTAAAAGATAATGATACAATTTTAATTTCAGAAGGCTGTACACATCACCGTCAATGCGAGGATATCGGTACGGTTAAACTTCCTATGTGGATTAAAAATTTTACGGGCAAAAATCTTAACTTTGAATTTACCTCTGGCGGCAGTTTCCCCGAAAATCTAAAAAAATATAATATGATAGTCCATTGCGGAAGCTGTATGCTTAAAGACAGAGAAGTTCTATACAGATATAAAAAAGCGGAAGAGCAAAATATTCCAATTACTAATTACGGTATTGCCATTGCCTATATGCATAACATTTTAAAACGAAGTATAAAAATATTTCCTGATATATATAATTTAATCTAGTGTCACACTCCGCTTCGCTTTGTAACACCACTTCATGGCTTATCTTAAAATTTTGTTCGGACAATCTTTTATAATTATTAAATTTTGTAAAATCTAAAATATCCTTATTAATTAATTTTTTCAATGTATTTTCTTAAATCTGATATGAAAGAAAAAGCAATTTTTTGGGTATATATTTTTTATATATAATATATAGTCTTTTAAGAAAGAGTAAAAAATGAGTTTCTTTTCTGATATTAATGGTTTTAACAAAAATGCAATAAGCAGCAATTATGAAACTAAAAACGGAAACAAAACCGATTTTTCGGAAGTTGATTTTTGCGTAAATGAAGATGAAAAAATCGCATCTCATAAATTTGAAGATTTAGAAAATATATTTAAAAACAATAGAGATTTAGAAAATATAAAAGAAGACTATATGTACAATTATGATATTACGGAAGAGGAAGCTGAAGAGTATATAAATAAGCACTTTACGGATGAAGGTTAAAATAAGAATTAAATATAAAATCCCTCTTAATTGAGGGATTTTTTTTATCCCTTAACAGCTCCTTCATTAGAGCCCGAAACGAAATATTTTTGCATAGTAATAAAAAATATTATTATAGGTATTATAGAAATAATAGAACCTGCTGCAATAAAGCGCCAATTAGCACTAAACATTCCCTGAAGGTCGTTAACCCCAACAGGAAGTGTATATAAAGCCTTATTTGTTAAGACAATACTCGGCCATAAAAATTCACCCCAAGAACCTATGAAAGTAAATATTGCTAAAACAGCAAGGGTCGGTGCGGTCATAGGCAGCAAAATTTTCCGCCATATATTAAATATACTGCACCCATCGATAAAAGCAGCTTCTTCCATTTCTTTAGGTATTGTCAAAAAAGCCTGACGCATTAAGAATATCCCAAATGCATTAACAGCAAACGGAAGAATTAATCCCAAATACCCGTAAATACTTCCGTATGAATCAACCATATGCAATTTTAAAATTATCAAATAAACAGGGAGCATTATAGCTTGAAAAGGAATCATTATTGTTGCAAGTACAAGAGAGAATATAAGTTTTTTACCCTTAAATTCCATTCTTGCCAGCGGATATGCCGCTAAAGAAGACAAAATTAAATTTAAAATAACCGTAAAAAATGCAACTATAAAGCTGTTAAAAAAGTATAAAAGGAAAGGAATTTGTTTCCATGCTCCTATAAAATTATCAAAAGTCGGATGGACAGGAAAAATTACGGGCGGATATTGAAAAATATTTTCATCAATTCCTTTTAATGCTGTTGAAATCAGCCATAAAAAGGGAAACAATGACAAAAACGACATTAATATAAGAAAAGTATGAATTGTAAATCCTTTAAAAAATTTCCTCATCATAACTTATACCTCTTATTTTCAAAGAAAGTAATATTTATAAAAGAAAATACAAGGATTATTATAAGCAAAACAACCGAAGCAGTTGATGCCATTGATAAATCCAAATTTTCAAAAGCTTTTTCATAGATATAATATACTATAGTTTTTGTGGAATTTAGAGGACCGCCTTTTGTCATAACATAAATTTCGGCAAATACTTTTAAAGCAGATATTGAAGAAATTGTTACAACAAGAGCAATTACAGGCATCAAATGAGGAATTGTAACATTTAAATGTTTGTGGAATTCATTTGCCCCATCAACTTCAGAAGCCTCATATAAATCTTTAGGAACTCCAATTAATGCCGATAAATAAATCATCATATAGTAGCCGATACCTTTATATATGGTAACTATGGCGACGGATAGCATTGCAAACTTAGTATCGGTAAGCCATCCTATAGCATTGATATGAAATATCTCAAGCACATAATTTAAAATACCTTCCTGTGCATAAAGCCACTTAAAAGCAATAGCAACAACAACAATTGAAACAACGACAGGCAGGTATATCAATACTTTATAAAGCCCGATTCCTCTTATTTTTTGATTTATAAAAATTGCAACAATTAACGGAACTATTGCAAGAACAGGAACCGCAATAATTAAAAATAAAAATGTATTAAATAATGTTTGATAAAACTCTGACGAATGCAACAATATTTTATAATTGTTAATTCCCGCATACGTCGGATTATAAATATCTGTTGAGTAATCTTGAAAGCTTAGTATAATAGTCTGAAAAAACGGAATAAAAAAGAATACCGCCAATAATACCATTGCAGGAAGTAAAAACAAATATGGAATGTATTTTTTGTAATAAGTATTCATATTTTAAGTTTAATTAAATTATAAACGTATTTGTCAATATTTTCATTAAAAATGTTTTTAATAATATATGGGGATAATTATGCAAAATTTTAACAAATATTTAGCGGAATTGTACATAAAATTATTTGTACGAAAACCAAATACAAGTAAAATTAATAATTCATTTTATAAAAATTCCACGACAAAAAAGGCAATGAATTCAAGCTGTACATTGAATTTATCTGCAGAAACGGAAAAAACAAAACTTAAAATTCATGATGAGTTAAAACCGCTTGTAAAAAAATATATAAATTATCCCGAAAAGCTTAAACAATATATCAGAACCCAGGGTATAAAAGTATATACAATAAAAAATGCTGATAAACTGCTTGACTATATAAACGAAAAGTCAGGATTTATAACTCCGAGGAAAGGATTTAACGCATTTTATATAAATCTTTTGACCGGATTTATGTGCGAAAGACGAATTAAGTTAAGCTTATATTCAAAAGAATTAATGATTTTTGATTCAAGCAAAAAACAAATATACGAAATTATAAAGGCATTATACAAATATAACAGCTATAAAAAAGATATGCCGGGCTTTGATGAAAGAGCACAAAAAGTATTCAGAACAGTATACAGCAAAAGAAACAGTTCGACATTATTTGAAAATTGTTCAATAGATGATATTTATGCTTGTAAAGAAGCTATAGCAAGAGATATAGATTCAATTAATTTCTCAATAGAAATAGCAAAAGAAGTTGAAAATACAAAACAAGCGCACGATAAACTAAAAGCGGAAAAATCTACGGAAATTTAAACTAAATCTTCCTCATTAACATTAACAGGAAGAATAACTGTAAAAGTAGAGCCTTCATTTTCTTTGCTTGAAACAATAATTCTGCCGTTATGATAATTTTCAACCGTTAATTTAACCAGATGCAAGCCAAGTCCCGTACCTTTAACCGTATGAGTGGCATTTTCAACCCTGTAAAACCTGTCAAAAATTTTATCCAAATGCTCTTTTGCAATACCAATTCCGTTATCTTTAACCGAAAACTCAACAAAATTAGCATTTTCCTGGAGTTTTACCGTTACAAGAATATCTTTGCCGTTATCCGAATATTTAATTGCATTAGATAAAAGATTTCGGATAACTCTGTCTATACTTTCAATGTTCATTGGGATTTTAGGCACTTCGCCCGTTTTTTCAAAATTAATATTAATATTTTTCTCATCTGCGAGAATTTTTATGGAATTAATATTTTGCACCAGAAGTTCAACAATATCCGCATATTCTTTTTTAAGACATACATTTCCCGACTCAAGCCTTGAAAAATCCAAAATATCATTAACCATTGTATGGAGTCTTTTAGCTTCCATATCAGCAGTATGCAAGAATTCTTTTTTTGTTTCCTCGTCAAAATCATCGCTGTTATTGCAAAGTGTATCTATGTATGTTCTTAAAACCGTAACAGGTGTTCTTAATTCGTGTGAAACATTTGATATAAATGTGTTTTTTAATTTATTTACTTCGGTTTCTCTTGTAACATCTATTAAAACAATTATATAGCCGACATAATCCTGCTGTTTTGAAAACATTGGGGAAATCATGGCTTTAATTGTTTTTTTACCGGCTTCAATATTAAATTCTATGGGCTTAATTTCAATGATATTTAAAGGAGTATCCTTAAATTCTTCAATTTTTTCAAGAAAACACTTTTGACCGTGAGTATCCGTAAAATCTTGAATTTTTGTATTTAATAAATTTTTTTCTTCAACATCAAGCATATTAAGTGCGGCAGAATTGGCAAGTACAACATTATCAAAGTTATCGCAGACAATAACTCCGTTTATAATACTCATCAATACAGCTTCGAGCTTATTCCTTTCAAGTGTAAGTTGTTCAATATTCTGTTCTTCATAATTAGAAAGGATTTTAGACATATCATTAAAAGCATCCGTAAGTTCACCCATATGCTCAGATTCAAGTTTATAGCCGAATTTACCCGTTGCAATCTGCTTAACACCTTTATATAACTTACTTAATTCTTTTGACATTAAAATAAAATTTATCAGTAATATTAAAGTAAAAGTCAACCAAGTAAGAATAAAAATAGTAAATAAGGTTTTTTTTGCCGAGGCTGAAATTAACTTAACCTCGTTGCCGGTAAGCCCCAAAGTAACCGAGCCGGTGACTCTGTCATTTAATATAACCGGAGAACTCACATTAACGGTAGTTTTATCATCTTTTGATAACTCATTATTTTTTGTCGAATAAATTATATTATTATTAATATCCTTATATTCAATAAAAGAAATATCATCATTATTTTCAATAAATTCAGTATATCTATGCCTAAGTATTTCGGGCAGATTTGTATTATAAGTATGTTGAATATCTGAAGTTGCCATTGCTGCAGTTTTGGTAATTAATTGAGCAAATTCAGTATAATTTTTATCAAGTTTATTTTGAATATTATTAACGGAAATTACGGCGATAAAAAATATAATAACAGTACCGCTCAAAAGTCCTGTAATAATGTATTTTACCTGCGAGTTAAGATGAAAATTTTTTAAATTCATAATAAAAAAATTATAACATTACATTAGGATATAATAAAGCACATCGAAAATTTTATGGGACTTGACAGTACAAATCAAATTTTATAAGGGTTTAAGGCACTTATAAAATAAAAAACATGTTTATTGTAAACATTTGTTTAACAAAATCTTTTAAAATTGTTTTTTTTCTTGACGGGTATGTTTTAGCAAGTATCATTTTATAATGGCTGTCAGTGCGTTTAAGCACAAAAAAAACAAACCGCAAAAAGCGGTAAAAGCCCAAAATATTAATAATAATTTTAATTTTATAGTTGTAGTACACCACATAATGAGAGGTGAATGAATGTTAAAGAAACCATATTCTGAGAGAATAACTCCGATGGGCATGCCCAAAACAAGATTGGATGATCTTCCGGATTTAATCGAAATTCAGAAAAAGTCATTTGAATGGTTTTTAAAAGAAGGGTTGAAAGAAGAATTTCTTTCATATTCTCCTATTAAAGACTATACAGGCAGATTAGAATTACACTTTTTGCCTAATTATACTTTTGATAATCCAAAGTACTCTTTGGAAGAAGCAAGAATTCATGATGCTACATACGCAAAACAATTGCGTGTAATGGCAAGACTTGTAAACCGTGATACAGGTGAAATTAAAGAACAGGAAGTTTATATCGGCGACATTCCGACCATGACAAATAAAGGTACATTTATTGTAAACGGTGCGGAAAGAGTTGTTGTATCACAGATTGTTCGTTCACCCGGTATATATTACAAAAGAGAAATATCTCCTACGGGTAAGAGATTATTTAATGCAACCTTAATTCCAAACAGAGGTGCATGGTTAAAAATAGAAACTGATGCTAACGATATAATTTATGTAAAAATAGATAAAAACAGAAAAATCTTAGCAACTACCTTATTAAAAGCTTTAGGTATAACAGTTTCAGAAATGGAAACATTATTTACTCACTTTGAGTTTTTAAAGAAAACATTGGAAAAAGATACGGCAGAAACAACGGATGATGCATTAATTGAAGTATATAAAAAGCTTCGTCCCGGTGATCCTGCATCTGCTGCAGGCGGTCGTTCAATTATTGAAGCTCGTTTCTTTGATGATAAGAAATATGATATCGGCAGAGTTGGTCGTTATAAGTTAAATAAAAAATTAAACTTAAACGTAGCTGAAACACAAAGAACATTAACAATTCAAGACTTAGTTGCAGCCGTTGAGTACTTAATTAACTTAACATACGATGAAGGAAGCTGCGATGATATCGACCACTTAGGAAACAGAAGAATCCGCTCGGTCGGTGAACTACTGCAAAACCAATTCAGAGTAGGTTTATCAAGAATTGAAAGAATCGTTAAAGAAAGAATGACACTTCAAAATTCTGAAACACTTACTCCGTTGAACTTATTAAATACAAAACCGTTGATTGCGTCATTAAAAGAATTCTTCGGTTCATCACAGTTATCACAGTTTATGGATCAGGTTAACCCGTTATCAGAGTTAACACATAAAAGACGTATATCAGCATTAGGCCCCGGAGGTCTTGTCAGAGAAAGAGCAGGGTTTGCAGTTCGTGATATTCACCCGTCACACTACGGAAGAATATGCCCGATAGAAACCCCCGAAGGTCCTAACGCAGGTTTGATAGGTTCGTTAGCTACACACGCAAGAGTTAATGATTACGGATTTATTGAAACACCTTACTTCGTAGTAAAAGACGGTGTTGTAACAAATGAAGTACATTATATGAGTGCTGATGAAGAAGAAAACTTCCGTGTAGCACCTTCTGACTTAACATTAAATCCGGATAGAAGCATAAAAGCTCAATATGTACCAATTCGTTATAAATCCGAATTTACAATGGGCGAATCAAAAAGAGTTGACTATATGGGTGTTTCACCTATTCAGGTTATCTCAGTTGCTACTTCGGTTATTCCGTTTATTGAACACGATGACGCCAATAGAGCCCTAATGGGTTCTAACATGCAGCGTCAGGCAGTTCCTCTTTTAATTACCGATAGACCTGTTGTTGCAACGGGTTTGGAAAAAAGAGCAGCTAAAGACTCTTGTATGGTTGTTGTTTCAGATGTAGACGGAACCGTTGTAAAAGTAGTCGGTGAAGAAATCTGGATAAAAGATAAATCAAACAAATTACATAAATATCAATTAATGAAATATGTAAGAAGCAACCAAGATACCTGCATCAACCAAAAACCGATAGTATCTGAAGGCGACAAGGTTAAAGCAGGCGATGTAATAGCAGACGGTGCTTCAACCCATTACGGCGAACTTTCACTGGGTAAAAATGTTTTAGTAGCATATATGCCTTGGGAAGGATATAACTTCGAAGATGCTATCCTTTTAAGTGAAAGATGCGTATATGATGATGTATTTACATCATTACATATTGAAAAACTTGAAATCGAAGCAAGACAAACAAAATTAGGACCTGAAGAAATTACAAGAGAAGTTCCTAATGTATCTGAAGATTCACTAAGACACTTGGATGAAAGAGGTATTGTTCGTATAGGTGCAAGAGTTTATGCGGATGACATCTTAGTCGGAAAAGTAACACCAAAAGGTGAATCCGAACATCCGCCCGAAGAAAAGTTATTAAGAGCAATCTTTGCTGAAAAAGCAAGAGATGTAAAAGATAACTCATTAAGAGTACCTCACGGTGAAGGCGGAAGAGTAGTCGATGTTAAAGTATTTGACCGTGAAAAAGGCGATGAATTAATGCCCGGTGCAAATACATTAATTAAAGTCTATATAGCACAAAAACGTAAGGTATCGGTAGGTGATAAGTTAGCAGGAAGACACGGAAATAAAGGTATTGTTTCAAGAATATTACCTAAAGAAGATATGCCGTTCTTACCTGACGGAACTCCTGTTGATATCGTATTAAACCCTCTGGGTGTACCTTCTCGTATGAATGTAGGTCAGACATATGAATGCTTGCTTGGCTTAGCATCATACTTAACGGGCGATTACTATGAAGCACCATCATTCGACGAAATGTACGGTGAAAATAAATCAGAAATATCAACAAAATATGAATTATTAAGAGGTATAAAAGAATCAGGCTGCGACTGGGTAGGCGAAGACGGAAAAGTTCTTCTATATGACGGAAGAACGGGTGAACCTTTTGACAGACCAGTTTCAGTAGGTATAACATACTTCTTAAAACTTGTTCACTTAGTAGATGATAAAATCCACGCAAGGTCAACAGGTCCATATTCATTAGTAACACAACAGCCTTTAGGCGGTAAAGCTCAATTCGGCGGACAGAGATTCGGTGAAATGGAAGTTTGGGCTTTAGAAGCATACGGTGCGGCTTATACACTTCAAGAAATGCTGACAATCAAGTCAGATGATGTTAACGGTCGTTCAAGAGCATATGAAGCTATCGTAAAAGGCGATAATATTCCAAGACCGGGTATACCTGAATCATTCAAAGTACTTGTAAGAGAATTACAAAGTATCGGTTTAGATATATCAGTATCTAAGAAGAGCGGTGAAGAAGTTGATTTAATGTCTGATACAGACGATTTAAGAAAGGCAGCTCCAAAGAGAATACTTTCCGATATCGATTCTGAATTATTAAATATTAACTTCTTGGAAACTCCAAGTTCATTTAAGGAATAGAAGATTAAAGGAGAAAGAAATTGTCTACAAGTATAGATTATTTTGATTATATACGAATAAGTATAGCCTCCCCTGAGCGTATACTTAAATGGTCATACGGTGAAGTAACAAAACCTGAAACCATTAACTATCGTACATTAAAACCCGAAAGAGACGGTTTGTTCTGCGAAAGGATTTTCGGACCTACAAAGGACTGGGAATGCTATTGCGGTAAATATAAAAGAGTAAGACATAAAGGTATTATCTGCGAAAGATGCGGTGTTGAAGTTACGGATTCAAAAGTAAGACGTCACAGAATGGGACACATAAAACTTGCCGCTCCTGTCAGCCATATTTGGTTCTTAAAAGGGATACCAAGTTACCTCGGCTTACTTTTAGATATGACTTTAAAAGACCTTGAGCAGGTTATATACTTTAACAATTATGTTGTTATAGACCCTGCAGACAGTGAATTTAAAAAATATCAATTATTAAGTGAAGAAGAATATGAAGACTTCATGCTTGAAAATGAAGATTCTCAATTAAAAGTAGGTATCGGAGCAGAAGCAATAAAAGAATTATTGGGCGAGATATCTTTAAAAGATATGGCAGAGGAAATAAGAGGTGAATTATCCGGCTTATCAGGCAGTGTTCAAAGAAGAGCTAAATTAATTAAAAGATTAAGATTAGTTGAATCACTTCTTGAAAGCAATACAGAACCTACTTGGTTAATAATGGATGTATTACCTGTTACACCGCCTGATTTAAGACCTATGGTTCAATTGGACGGCGGAAGATTTGCAACCTCCGATTTAAACGATTTATACAGAAGAGTTATTAACAGAAATAATCGTTTATTAAGATTATTGGAAATGGGTGCACCGGAAATCATCGTAAGAAACGAAAAACGTATGCTTCAAGAAGCCGTTGACTCATTAATAGATAACGGAAGAAGAGGCAGAACGGTTGTAGGCCCGAGCAACAGACCTTTGAAATCATTAAGCAATATTATTGAAGGTAAACAAGGTCGTTTCAGACAGAACTTATTAGGTAAACGTGTTGACTATTCAGGTCGTTCGGTTATTGTAGTAGGCCCGAAATTAAAACTTCATCAATGCGGATTACCTAAAGAAATGGCAATTGAATTGTTTAAACCTTTCGTAGTAAATAAATTAATTGAAAGAGGATATGTACAGAACATAAAATCCGCTAAAAAGAAGATAGAAAGATCTGAAGCAATAGTATGGGATATCTTAGAAGAAGTAATTGACGGACATCCGGTACTATTAAACCGTGCTCCAACCTTACACAGATTAGGTATTCAAGCATTTGAACCTGTATTAGTAGAAGGAAGAGCAATACAATTACACCCACTCGTATGTACAGCATTCAATGCTGACTTCGACGGTGACCAGATGGCTGTACACGTACCGTTATCAATAGAAGCTCAATCGGAAGCAAGAATGTTAATGTTAGCAACAAATAATATTTTGGCTCCTGCAACAGGTAAACCTATTATTGCCGCTTCTCAGGATATGGTATTAGGTATGTATTATTTAACTCTAATGAACAACGACGAAAATAATACGGAATTAAAATACTTCTACAGTTTTGAAGATGCAATCGCAGCACACGAAACAGGTGTTATAAAACTTCATGATAAAATCATTGTTCGTGATGAAGAAGGCGAAAGACTTGAAACAACAGTCGGAAGAATTATCTTCAATGAAACGGTAAGAAATGCAATATTTGCATCGTAGTTAAAAATAAGGGTGAAAATAACATGGATACATTAGTACATAAGAATACAAAAAAATCGTTTGATTTCATCAATGAACAGGTGAATAAAAAGTCGATTAATAAATTATTAGCGCAGGTATATCTTGAATTTGGCGGTGCTAAGACTGCGACATTAGCAGATAATCTTAAGAATTTAGGATATCACTATGCAACAAAATCAGGTACAACAATATCTATAGCAGATTTATCAGTACCTGCAGATAAGAAAGAACTTTTAAATGAAGCTGAAAAAGAGATTGAAAAATCAACACACAGATATTTAAAAGGCGACATAACAGAAGTAGAAAGATACACAAAAGTTATCGATACTTGGTCAGAGACTACATCAAAATTAACGGCAAGAGTTGTTGAAAATTTCGACAGATTAAACCCCGTATATATGATGGCATTCTCAGGTGCAAGAGGTAACGTTTCACAGGTATCACAGCTGGTTGGTATGAGAGGTTTGATGGCTGATGCTCAAGGTCAAATCATTGACTTGCCTATTAAATCGAACTTTAAAGAAGGCTTATCCGTTACTGAATATATTATTTCATCATACGGTGCAAGAAAAGGGCTGGTTGATACCGCATTAAAAACAGCAGACTCCGGTTATTTAACAAGAAGACTTGTTGATGTAGCTCAAGATGTTATAATTCGTGACCATGATTGCGGAACACACAAGGGTATCTTAATGACGGATATTTCCGACGGTGAAAAAATTGTTGCTCCCTTAACCGAAAGATTATTAGGAAGAACAATAGCCGAAGATATTAAAGATAAAGACGGAAATGTTATCATCCCTGCAGATACAACAATTAACAGAGATGATATAAGAAAAATAAAACCGTTAGATTTGCATCAATTAAAGGTTCGTTCACCTCTAACATGTGAACTTGAATATGGTATATGCCAAAAATGTTACGGCTGGGCAATGACTACACAAAAATTGGTTGATGTAGGTGAAGCAATCGGTATTATTGCAGCACAGTCAATCGGTGAACCCGGAACACAGTTAACAATGAGAACCTTCCACACCGGCGGTGTATTCAAAGGTGCAGGTGCAATGAAAGAAATTATCTCAGATGTTGACGGTAAAATTGTAACAAAAATATTTACAAGAGATTTAAGAACTCGTCACGGAGATAATGTTGCAATAACGGTTCAAGAATCTGATATGGAAATCAAATCAGGTACAAAAACTAAAAAATATCATATACCTTCAGGGGCTATACTTTATGTACATGAAGGACAGGAAATCAAAAAAGGCGATAAAATTGCCGTTTATGAACCTGTTTCAGGCGGAGACGGAAGCCGTTTAACAGAAAAGGCTACAAAAGATATTACCTCTGATTTATCCGGTGAAATAGTTTTTGAAGACTTTGTTGCAGATGAAAAGAAAGACAGACAAGGCAACATTTCAAGAACTGCAAGTAAAAACGGTATTGTTTGGGTGCTTGGCGGTGATGTTTATAACTTACCGGGCGGTTCTACAATACTTGTTCAAGACGGAAAAGCCGTAAAAGAAGGTGAAAAACTGGCGGAAATTCATATTATTTCCGAACACGGCGGTGAAGTCAGACTTGGTGATAATCTTAAAGTTGAAGATGTTAAATTTGACGGTAAAAAGATTAAGAAAATTGTACAAGGTAAAGAATTAACCATTGTAATTGCTTCAATCACGGCATCAAATGCAACATTTGAACAAACAAAGAAAGAACAAATCTGGACAGTTAAAAAGACGGGTGAAAAATATATCGTTAAAGCACCGATTGATACTGTTGTTGAAAGCGGTATGATTATCGCAGAACTTATGGATGAAGAATATACTGTTCCATCTTCGGGTGAAATCAGATATAACGGTATTGAAGTTGATGAAAATCAAATCATTACCAAACCGGGTGAAGTAATATTCATCCCTGATGAAATCCATCAGGTTAATAAAGATTCAGCATTAAAAATGGTTGAGTCAGGAACATTTGTAACCGCAGGAACAGAAGTTGTAAAAGACTTATATGCACACATCGACGGTATTGTTGAAATAAAAGAATTCAACGAAATGATACATGAAGTTGTAATCCGCCCGGGTGAAATATATAACTTAAGCGGAATAGGCGAACTCAAAGTTGATGAAGGCGAAGTTGTTAAAAAAGGTACTGAAATTGCACCAAAAATTAAAGCTAAAGTTGATTCAATCGTAACAATAATAGACAACGACAAGGATAATCTTGAAATAGACGACTTAGAAGAAGATTTAGGTGTAGCAGCATTAGATGAAAAAGCAATTTCAAATCAGCCTATACAAATCTTAGTAAGACCTGTTCAAAGATTTAATATTGATACAAAAGATGTTTCTATTAAATTTAATTCAACAGATGAAGAAATTGATTTGGTACCTGTAACACAATTACAGTATAAAGATGGTGCAAGAGTAAGAAATCTTGACGGCAGTGTATTAACCAGAACAAGCTTAGTTCTTCAAATGGGCGGATACTTAAGCCACTTAAAAGGTTTAGTTGAACTCGATGAAAATAATAATTTAAAGATTGTAGTACTTGAAAACTTAATTGTAAGAAGAGAATTTGAAGGACAATCAAAGACCTCAGCTTCAATGCAGACAGAATTATTAGTTTCTGAAGGCGAAATTATAAAACCAAAAACACCGGTTGCTAAAACTCAAGTTCTTGCAATCAGTGATGCTGTTGCAAGTATTAAAGAAAACAATCAGGATGTAAGAAGATTACTTCTTGTTTCAGACAGCAGCGAAGTTAAGGTGCAAACAAAATCAAAACCTGTTGTAAAAAAAGGTGATTTGGTAAAAATGGATGCCGTAATATCCGAAGGCGGAGAAACATCTGAATTATCGGGCTTGGTTGTAAAAACAGATAAAAATTCAATTACATTAAGAGTCGGCAGACCATACTTAATCAGTCCCGGAACAATGCTTCAGGTTGCAAACGGTTCATTAGTTAACCGTGGTGATATGATTGCGACATTAGTATTTGAAAGACAAAAAACAGGCGATATCGTTCAAGGTTTGCCTCGTGTAGAAGAACTTCTTGAAGCAAGAAAGCCTAAAGATTCTGCTGTTGTTGCAGAGTATGCAGGTAAAGCAGAAATTGAAATTGAAGATGATATTCCCCGTTTATTCTTAAACGGTGAAAACGGTCGTCAGGAAGTTAAATACTCCATTGATTCAAATATCATTGTTGCAAACGGACAAGATATAAAGGCTGGTCAAGCTCTTACAGGAGGACCTTTAAACCCACACGATGTTATAAGATTAAACGGAGTAGAAGCTGCTCAACAATACTTAGTAGACGAAGTACAAAGAGTATATCGTTCACAGGGTGTTGAAATCGCTGATAAACACGTTGAAGTAATCGTAAGACAAATGACAAAGAAAGTTAAAATTCTTGAATCAGGCGATACCAAATTACTTCCAGGTGAATTCTTAGAACTAAAAGAAGTTCTTCAGGAAAATGAAGCGGTTAAAGCTGCAGGCGGTGTTGAAGCTACATATGAAGCAGTACTTTTAGGTATAACAAAAGCAAGTTTAAATACCGAAAGCTTTATATCTGCAGCATCATTCCAAGAAACCACAAGAATTCTTACAGAAGCTGCGGTTGAAGGTAAAAAAGACCTGTTAAGAGGATTAAAAGAAAACGTTATTATCGGTCGTTTAATTCCTGCAGGTACAGGTTTCTACCATTTAACAAATGCATCTGAAGAAAAGGATAGAGAAGCTCAAAGAAGAGCGGCAGAAAAGAACAATGCAAGAAAACCATCTGCTATCTTGGAAGAAATAGAAGGAATGTTTGGTACACCCGAACTAACCGACTATACAATTGAATAACTTCATAGTTTCATAAAAAATGTCAGTAATTTAACAGTTGTTAGATTACTGATATTTTTTGGGAGAAATTATGAAAAAATTATTTGTTCTGCTAATTTTTGGGATATGTATTAATTTAAAATGTTATGCCGATGAAATTCAAGATGTACAATGTTTTTTTAATGAATACATAGAGGCTGCAAACAGCTACAGCAGTGATTATTTTAAGTATTACAGCGATAACGCTAAGATTGTAAGAGTAGTTGAAAAGCCTGACGGGACACAAGAAAGTGTAAATATTCCGCTTGAGAGATATAAAAGCGAAGCAAAAAAATCCACTAAATTAATGAAGCTAAGGAAGTATAAAAACAAATATTTTAATATAAAAATCACTCGTCAAGGTAAGGATTACAGGGTTGCAGCCATGAGAATGCCTTCAACCAGTGATTATAAAATTCCTGCTCATTTTATTATAGGTAAGGATAATAACGGTGAATGGAAAATAAAAGAAGAATCCATGAATACAAAAGTTCAAAGATTTTTAGATAAAAATTAAACAATTTCGTTATTATCATTTAATTGAACAATAGTAGGCTTAAAGTTTTTTGCCTCATCAGGGGTCATTTGTGCATAAGAGCATATAATTATTTTATCACCGACCTGAGCTTTTCTTGCTGCAGCACCGTTTAAACAGAAATCCTTATTTCCGTTTTTTCCTGCAATAATGTATGTTTGAAATCTTTCGCCGTTATTAATGTTTAAAATATCAACCTTTTGACCTTCTGTCATATTAGCTTTATCCAGAATATTTTTATCTATGGTAATTGAACCGACATAATTAAGATTTGCGTCTGTTACTGTAGCTCTATGGATTTTTGCATATAAAAATTCTAATAACATAGTAACTTTATTTTATCAAAAACAAAATTATATAATCAATTTTATTTATTCAATTTTTTATATTTATAAAACTAATTAGAATTTTATGACGCATGGTATAATATATTAAAAGAGGTAGAAATTATGAGTAAAATTTTAGTTGCATATTTTAGTCCGACAGGTATGACAAAATCAATAGCAGAAAGAATTGCGAAGGCGGCAAATGCCGATATTTTTGAAATTGTTCCCAAAATTCCATATACAGAAGCTGATTTAGAAGGATTGGATGAACACAGCCGTTCGACACAGGAAGCCAGAAACAGAGATTTAAGACCTGAAATACTAAATAAAGTTGAAAATATTGAGCAATATACAACATTATTTATAGGTTATCCCGTATGGTGGTTTTTACCTCCTACAATTATAAATACATTTTTGGAAAGTTATAATTTAGTCGGAAAGAAAATCATACTGTTCGGCACATCAAGCGGAAGCAGTATAGGTAAATCAATTAATGCTTTACGAGAATCCGCACCGAAATCAATTTTTATATGCCAGCAATTGATTAATCCTAAAGTATCTCAAAACCAGCTTGAAGAATGGGTACATAATTTTATTTAAAAATATTTAATCTGGTGTCGCAACATTATGCTTGCTCCTCGCAACCGTAAAGTTGCTCAGACTACACTTCGTTCCGCATACAAGCTCGCAAAGCTCATTCTTCGCTTGCTCGTTTTGTAACCTTTTCAATAAGCCACTCGCAAATTTTTACTCAGCTTACGAATACAGGCTCAATCACACTCCGCTTCGCTTCGGATACAGGCTCACAATCTTCGCATTGCTCAGATGTTCGCTTTGTAATCCTCACTTCGTTGCGGTGTTTCGCTTTGTAACACCTTCGGCTTATCGTAAAAATTTACTCGGACCATTTAAATTAAGAATTTTCCTTACTTAATTTTTTCAGGTAATTTTTAATTTCCTGAAGCTGTTTGGGTTTTATATATTTAAATTGCCCTTTTTTAAGTCCTGAAAGGTCAACAGGTCCCATACTTAATCTTTTTAAAGAAATAACACTATGCCCGAGGATATCGAGCATTTTTCTGATTTGTCTGTTTAATCCTTGATAAAGCACTATTTCAAGTACCGTATTTTTGCCCTCAAAATCGATAATACGGGCATAAGCATATGCCATTTGTCCTTTTTCAATTTCAATTCCTTTTTCCATCAAGGTCAAATCATTCAAATTAAGTTTACCTTGAGCGCAGACACGATATACTTTAGGGACTTTTACGGAAGGATGAGCAAAAGAATTAATAAAATCCCCGTCATTAGTAAGAATTAAAAGCCCCGTAGAATCTTTATCAAGCCTGCCTACGGGCTTAAGGTTTTGTACTTCTTCGGGAAGAATATCATAAATTGTCTTTCTGCCTTTTTCATCGTCCATTGTAGTAATATAACCTGCAGGTTTGTAGTATCTTATATAAGTCAATATTTGAGGTTTAATTTCTTTGCCGTATGCAGATACTTTATCTTTAGGGCTTATAAGAAATCCGAGTTCCGTTACAATTTCCCCGTTAACTTTAATTTTGCCTGCTTCAATAAGTTCATCGGCTTTTCGTCTTGAACAAAAACCGGAAGAAGCTATAAATTTATTTAACCTGACTTTTTGTGTTTTCATATTGTTATAATAACTGAAAAAATTTAGTTTTTATAGTAAAATTTTATTGTTATGTTTGATAATTTATCGGAAAAGTTACAGGAAATAATAAAGAAGGCATCAGGCAACTCAAAATTAACAGAAGAAAATATGCAGGATGCTTTAAGAGAAGTGCGTAGAGCCCTGCTTGAAGCAGATGTCAGTTTAAAAGTTGTAAAAATATTTATGACTTCGCTTAAAGAAAAGGCACTTGGCGAAGAAGTTTTAAACGGAGTAAATCCCGGTCAGCAGTTAGTAAAAATAGTTCATGATGAACTAGTAAATATATTGGGAAATGAAAATTCACCGCTGAATTTATCAGGGCATCCTTCATTAATTATGATGTTAGGACTTCAAGGTTCAGGGAAAACTACATCAGCAGCTAAACTTGCCGTTAAATTAAAGAAAGAAGGCAAAAACCCTCTGCTTGTTGCGGCAGATGTATATCGTCCGGCTGCAATAATGCAATTAAAAACACTTGGGGAACAAATACAAACACCGGTATACTCAGTTGAGGGTTCAACAAATGTTCAACAAATAGTATCAGACTCAATAGATTATGCAAAAAATAACGGATATAATGTCGTAATTATAGATACGGCAGGTCGTTTGCAAATAGATAATGAAATGATGGCTGAACTTTTACTGATAGACAGAGCCTTTCATCCTCAGGAAAAGCTACTTGTAATTGATTCAATGCTTGGTCAGCAGGCGGTAAGTGTTGCGGAAAACTTTAATACTCAGCTTGATATAACAGGTATAATCTTAACAAAATTAGATGGTGATTCAAGAGGCGGTGCAGCACTAAGTGTTGTTTATTCTTCAGGCAAGCCCGTTAAACTGACAGGAACAGGTGAAAAACTTGATGCATTAAATGATTTTTACCCATCCAGGATGGCAGACAGAATCTTAGGAATGGGCGATATTGTTTCATTAGTTGAAAAAGCCCAGGAAGTCTTTGATGAAAAACAAGCTAAAGAATTTGAAAAGAAAATGGAAAAAGCTGAGTTTTCTTATAATGACTTTTTAAAAATGCAAAAACAGATGAAAATGTTTGGTTCAATGGAAAATCTTCTGGGAATGTTACCAATTCCGGGGTTAAATCGTGACACAAAAGAAACAATTGCAAATGAAGGAGAAAAACAAATGAAAAAAGTAGAATCTTTCATTGCAAGTATGACTCCTGAAGAAAGGTCAAATCCTAATATAATTAATACTTCAAGAAAGAGAAGAATAGCACTTGGGTGTGGTTTAAATATTACTGAAGTAAATCAAATAATTTCACAATTTGATCAAATGCGTCAAATGATGAAAGGTTTTTCGGATATAAAACAAAAGGTAAAAAAAGGGAAACTTAAAATACCTAAAAATTTAGGTGCAAGATTCCCATTTTAATAAATACGGGTGGAAATATGTTAAAAAAAGCAATGATAATGGCAGCAGGAGTCGGTTCAAGGTTAGAACCATTATCCAGTATAGTACCTAAACCAATGGTTCCTCTGGCAAATAAACCTGCAATGGATATACTTATTCAGCATCTTAGCAAATTCGGCATTCGTAATATTGTAGCAAATACATACTACAAAGCGGAGGAAATCCAAAATTATTATAAAGAAAATAACTTTGGAATTAATTTTAATTTTATAAAAGAAACCGAACTTTCAGGTACTGCCGGCGGATTAAAAAAATGTCAATTTTTCTTTAATGAAAAAGAAGATTTCATTGTAATGTCAGGTGACGGTTTGACTGATTTAGATATTAATAAAGCATACGAAGCACATGTTAATTCAAATGCAATTGCAACAATAATATTAAAGGAAGTAGAACATTCACAAGTTAACAAATACGGTATTGTTGTTCTGGACGAGGACAACAGTGTAAAAAGTTTTCAAGAAAAACCTGCTGTTAATGAAGCAAAATCAAATTTAGCCAATACGGGAATTTATATATTTAAATATGATATTTTTAATTTAATTCCTGAAAATACATTTTTTGATTTTGCTAAAAATGTTTTTCCGATGCTATTAAACAACAAAATAAAAATAAACACATATGTTATGGAAGGATATTGGTCTGATATAGGTTCACTTGACCAATATCATCAATCAAATATAGATTTGTTAAATCATGCGGTTAACAGTTATAAACCTGTTGTTAATATATCAATGCAAGGTTTATATATAAAAGGTGATAATACACAAATTAAAAACGATATAAAAATACAAGGTTATTGCATATTGGGTAATAATTGTAAAATAGGCAATAATGTTAAAATTATAAATTCAATTTTATGGAATAATATTGACATTTCTGATAATGTTGTAATAGAAAATTCAATAATCTTATCAAACAGTAAAGTAAATGAACCAATAAAAGGACAGATAGTAAAAGAAGATATAACAAAAGAACATACATATGCTTCTATATAGAAAAGAGGAAAAGAATGATAATAATAATGGAGCCTTCTGCGACCCGGGAGCAAATTGAAATAGTAGTAAAAGCTCTTCACAATAAAGGATTTAAAACCGTATTAAACCATGGGGATGTTATGACTGTAATTGCGGCAATAGGTGATAAAAGACTTATTGATCCTCATTCTTTTCAATCATATGAAGGTGTAAGAAGTGTAAAATTAATTCAAGAACCATATAAACTGGCATCAAGAGAAGGCAAACAGGAGGATACGGTAATTGAATTTTCAAACGGTGTAAGGATAGGCGGATTAGAAAAACCTGTAATAATAGCAGGACCTTGCTGTGTAGAGCAGGATTTGGACGGATTGTTAAAAGTTGCCGATGCCGCTAAAGAAATGGGCTGTCATTTTTTAAGAGGCGGTGCATTTAAACCAAGAACTTCACCGTATGATTTTCAAGGGCTTGAAGAAAAGGCACTGGAATACCTTGCTATCGCAAGAGAAAAAACAGGACTTTTAATTGTTACCGAGTTAATGGATACTTTAGATTTGGACTTAGTCTGCCAATATGCCGATGTTATACAAATCGGAGCCAGAAATATGCAGAATTTTAAACTGCTTAAAGCTGTCGGCAAATGCGATAAACCCGTCATATTAAAAAGAGGTGCAGCTGCTTCGATAAGAGAATTTTTACTTGCTGCTGAACACATTATGTATAACGGAAATGACAAAGTAATTCTTTGTGAAAGAGGAATTAAAGGTGTAGACAGTACATCGACAAGAAATACTTTAGATATAGCAGCAATTCCCGTAATAAAAAAATATTCACACCTGCCTGTAATAGTTGATCCGAGCCATGGAACAGGAAGAAGATATTTAATTGAACCAATGGCAAAAGCAGGGTTAATAGTAGGTGCGCATGGTGTAATGATGGAGGTGCATCACGACCCTGAAAATGCATCATCCGACGGAGCACAGAGTTTACCTATTCCGATGTTTAAAGAGGTTGCTAAACATCTTAATAAACTTATCGGCAGAATTGATTATGATAATAAACATTCAATGAGTTTGGTGTAATTTTGTATAAGTTTGATTTTATACCTGATGAATTTCAAAAAGAAGCTTTTGATTGCATAGATAATAACAAAAGTGTTGTTGTGTGTGCACCGACGGGTGCAGGTAAAACCTGCATAGCAGAACATGCAATACAAAAAGCACTTGAAGAAAATACAAGATTATTTTATACAACACCATTGAAGGCATTATCTAACCAAAAATTTTATGATTTCGGGCAAAAGTACGGAGAAGGAAATGTTGGGCTTTTAACGGGCGACACTTCCATTAACAGGGAAGCCCCGATTGTCGTTATGACAACAGAAGTATTTAGAAATATGCTTTATAATACTAATTTCGGCTCTGCTAAAGATATTATGAAGGATGTTAAATATGTTGTCCTTGACGAAGTTCACTATATGAACGATGAAGAAAGAGGCACGGTATGGGAAGAAAGTATAATATACTGCCCAAATAATGTCCAAATTATTGCACTAAGTGCGACAGTAGCTAATTCTCAGCAGTTGTGCGATTGGATAAACACGGTACACTCGGGAACAGAACACATATACACGGATTTCCGCCCCGTCCCTTTACGACATTATTATTTTGATTCTTCCAAGCCTTTCGATATTCTGCCCCTTTTAACACCTGAAGGCAGATTAAACAGAAAAATAAAACCCGAAAAGAAAATGAATTTATACTCTCGTCAGGCAAAAAAACGAAACAATGTAAAAGACGTTATAAATGTACTTCATAAAAAAGATATGCTTCCTGCAATATTTTTTACATTTTCCCGTAAAAAATGCGATGAAAATATGGAAAAATGTTCGGATTTAAGATTAATAACCGACGAAGAAGCAAAACAAATAAGAAAAGAAATCTCTGAATTTTTAAAAGACCATTTATATTTAGAAAATAATAAAAATTTAGAATACCTTTATAACGGGGTTGCCTCGCACCATGCCGGATTATTGCCTGCCTGGAAACTTTTAGTTGAAAGGTTGTTTCAAAAAGGTCTTATAAAAGTTGTATTTGCGACAGAAACATTGGCTGCAGGAATAAATATGCCTGCAAGAACAACAGTTATTTCAGCAATCAGTAAAAGAACCGATTCGGGACACAGAATGCTTACTGCAAATGAATTTTTACAGATGTCAGGCCGTGCAGGCAGAAGAGGAATGGATAAAATCGGATATGTAGTTGTAATGGGAACGCAATTCCAATCACCTGAAGAAGTTGCCGACTTGGTAAGGAGTTCATCAAACCCGTTAGAAAGCAGATTTTCTCCCGGGTATTCAATGGTGTTAAATTTACTTCAAAATTTAGAGCTTAATCAAGCAAAAGAATTGATTTTAAAGAGTTTTGGGTATTTTTCATCAAATGACAGACTAAAACCTATTATATCTCAGCAAATACAATATGAACAAAGCTTAGCGAAATTAAAAAACGAAAAATGTCCTTTCGGATTGACTAATGAACAATTTTTAGAATTTAACAAATTAAAAGATAAATTTATAGTATTTAGAAAATTAACAAGGACACTCCAAAAACAGGCTAAACAAAAGGGTGATAAGAATGCCCCCGAAGTAACGGAGTATTTGGAAAAAACAAGACAAATGCGTCTTGAACTTGAAAAATACAAATGTGAAATTTGCCGAAGTTATAAAAAACATATGAAAAACCTTGAAATAATTACCAGACTTGAAAAAAAGTACAATGAAGCCACTAAAAACATAGAGAAACAAAAGGATATTTATTGGAATAAATTCCTTGCCCATAAAGAAATACTGGAGAAAAAAGGCTACATCCAAAACGGAGTACCAACTGACAGCGGTATTACCTGCTCAATGATTAGAGCGGAAAATGAACTGTTTTTAGCAGAGATAATTTTAAAAGGGATTTTAGATGAACTTGAACCTTATGAACTGGCTTCCGTTATTTGTGCACTTGTAACTGAGGATTTAAGGTCGGATGTATATCCAAATCAGCCAATAAGCAGAAATACAAGAAAAGCTTTAAACAAAATAAAAGAAATCCGCAAAAATATTGCAATACTCCAAAGAGACTATGATATTAACACTGAAATGTATATTAATTCATATTATTCGCCCTTGATAGAACAGTGGATTTTAGGTACTCCTTGGGAAGACATAGCAAAACAAGTCGACTCCTCCGAAGGCGACCTTGTGAGAATTTTTAAAAGGACGGTAGATGTATTAAGACAGCTTACTATTCTTCCCAATTTAAGTGAAGATTTAAAACAGCATGCAAAAGATGCAATTACCGCAATATTAAAAGAGCCTGTTGACGTTGATTAACCGTATATGGCTTTAATACCCTGAAGATTATAAAGCAATGTATTAAGTGCTTCTTTATTGCCTTTTTTTATTTGAATAAATTTAAGCACCATATCTCTGCTTGCTTCAGAATTTAACAGGTCAATTAGGCCCGTAACTTCTTTTTCTGTAAGATTGAATATTTCCTGAAAATAAGTAATAAATGAATCATCTATTTCTAATATTTTAGAAATAAACATATTACCTTTTCCTGTTAAAATCCAATTAACATTTACATGATATTTGTCAATTAGTGCACTAAAAAATTTTGCACCCGGCTGGGCTTCTTCTCTTTCATAACTTCCGATTGTTCTTACCGGAATATCTAGCCCTGATGCGATTTCACCTGCAGTAAGATGCAGTTCCGCTCTTAATTCTTTAATTCTTTTTCCTATTCCCATAACGTACCTATTTTAATTTTTGTTACATTTTACAGTATTATTTCTTGTAAAATCATACATGATAATGTAATATGATTTTAAAATTATAATATCCTGTAACTTCCAACTAAATATATTATACTACAAATTACATATTATTGCACTATTTTTAGGATTTATACATTTTTTGGAAGTTACAAGTAATAGTCAGGAATGGTGGAATATGAAAAAAAGATACTTGCGGCTTGTCGTATCTCATGATTACGAATGTAAGCAAAAGCCCTCTTTGTTAATGTTTTTTACGGAAATTAAAAACAAAATTCAAAACAGTTTTATTTCCAGAAGAGAAAAAATTTATACTATTAAAGATATCTTAACAAAAATTTATAGAGATTATGAAATTACAACAGGAATTATGGAAGAACCATATTTTATCAGGGCGGAAAATAAACTAAGGTGCATAGTAAAAGATAATAAAATTGACTATTATTACGATTTATTAAAAAAACACAGAAATAAAATTTTTTATTAATAATTATCGGGGAAGTTTTGAAATATGGATTTGTTAGATTATAAAAGGTTAGCGGATATTTATTCGTATGTTATTAAACCGGAAAAAATAAACGGAAAATTAATTTATGACAGGTTTTATTCGGATAATGAGGTGACAATTACTTTATCAGCAACAGTTTGGAATTTTAACAACTGGAAAAATTATAAAAAATATTTGGTCTCTTTAAAATTACGAAAAGAAGAAATAAAAAATTTAAAAGAAAAAGAAATAAAGAAAATCCTTTTAACTAAGCTTTATAAGCAGGTTATCAAAAAATATTTCTAATGATATAATTCACATATGGGCAGAAAAATAATATCAACAAACAAAAAAGCATTTCACGAATATCATATATTTGATAAATACAATGCAGGATTAGTATTAACCGGAACGGAAATAAAATCCGTCAGAAAAGGTGCTGTTAATTTAAAAGACAGTTTTGCAAAACTTGAAGAGGGTGAAGTTTTTTTATATAACTGTCATATCAGCTTGTACGAGCAGGGAAACAGATATAACCACGAAGAAAAAAGAATCCGTAAACTGCTTTTAAATAAAAAAGAAATTGAAAAATTAACGGGGAAAATAAAAAAAGACGGGTTTGCAATAATCCCCTTGGAATTATATCTTGAAAACGGCTGGGCAAAACTTGAGATTGCGCTTGCAAAAGGTAAAAAATTGTATGATAAAAGAGAAGATTTAGCAAAAAAAGCACAATCACGAGATATTGAAAGAGCGGTTAAATCTAAATATTAGTCTATTAACTTTCCGTCAAAAAGTTCTTTAACCATGCCTGCCTGACTTGAAGAGCTCAAAGTGACAGGGGGGTTTGCTTCCTCTTCTTTTTTTGCTTCCATAAAAGAGTTATAATCTTCTTCATCCTGCTTTATATTATTTTGTTCTTCTTCTGCATTTTTTACCGGGGTGGCGGCAGGAACATCAACTTTTTTAGATAAATCGATGTTATCAGCAGTAATCAATTCTATGTTTGGATTTGAAACATTTAAATATTTGGACACTGCATCATATATAGCCTGTTTTTTAGAGCCTTCGCCTGCCTGCTTAACAAACATTTCTTTTGAAAAAGCAATAACAACTCGCTCGGGCGAGATTTCGACAGGTCTTGCAAGGTTTGAATAAAAAGCTTTATTCGGCGGACTTTCAATGCTTTGAAGTATTGAAACCCATAAATTATGCAAATCTGAATTTGCACCCTGCAGTGGTTTAGAAGGGGGCTGAGTTTCTTCTTTTTCTTCTTGCTTAACTTCTTCTTGTGGAAGTTTAACTTCCTGCTTGACCGTAGGCGCTGATTTTACCGCTTTAACTTCGTTTTGTACGGGTTGAATTTGTTTAACTGACGAGTTAAAATTACCTTTCGCCAATTTTTCTTCAAGTTCTTCTATACGTTTTAAGAGATTTTCAGCTGATGGCAAATTTTTATAATTTGTTAAATCCATTATACAAAGCTCAAGCCAGAGGTACTTATTAGTTGTATCTTTTATCTGAACCGCATAATAAGACAATCTGTCAATAATTTGTATTATTTCAGATACCGAAAAACTATCTGCCTGAATTTTTGTTTTTTCATAATTTACTTCATTTATTCGTGTAAGAGAATAAATTAATTCTTTATCAGTACAGTTTTTTGTAATCATTAAATCTCTAAAGTATTGAATTAAATTAGTTACAATTTGAACGGGTTCATTGCCTTTAGAATAAATTTTATCTATTAACAAAACAGAATTTGAACATTCCGAATTAATAATATGTTGAGCAATATCATATAAAGTTTCATATGAAATTTTACCTAATATTTCATTAATATCTTCAACATCTATTTGTTTATTAACACCAAGCACGCTAATTTGGTCTAAAAGTGCCAAAGCATCACGCATACCGCCTTGAGAATTTTTTGCAATCGTATATAGTGCATCTTTTGAGATGTTAATATTTTCCTGTTCGGAAATATATTGAAGTCTTTTAACTATGTCATCCGTTGTAATTCTTCTGAAATCAAATCTTTGGCATCTTGAAATAATTGTATCCAAAACTTTATGCGGTTCGGTTGTTGCCAAAATAAAGATAACATTTTCAGGCGGTTCTTCAAGTGTCTTTAAAAGAGCATTAAATGCGTGATTAGAGAGCATATGAACTTCGTCTATAACATATATTTTATATCTGCCGTTAACGGGAACATATTGGATTTTTTCCAATATCGCCTGAGTATCTTCAACACTTCTGTTACTTGCGGCATCTATTTCAATAACGTCAACGGGAATTGAATTCATAATATCAAGGCAGGCAGGGCATTTTCCGCAAGGAGTAAGAGTCGGACCTTCTTTACAGTTTAACGATTTAGCTAGAATTCTCGCTGAAGAAGTTTTCCCCGTTCCTCTCGGGCCGCATAAAAGGTAGGCATGCGATATCCTGTTTAATTTTATGGCATTACTTAAAGCATGCACTATATTTTCCTGACCTATAAGGTCATGGAATGTCTGCGGTCTATATTTACGATATAAGGGGATATATTTATTTTCCAATTGCCTGCTCCGAAAATGTCTGTTAATATCAATTATATATTAATAAACAAAAAAAGTGTGTATTATGAAAATAATTAAACCTCAAAAATTAAAAAAAGGTGATACTATAGGCATTATAGCTGTATCGGGCGCTATAAAAGAATATAAACAAATAGAAAATGCCAAATCTTTTTTTGAAAGTCAGGGGTATAAAGTAAAGATATCAGATACCTGTAAAACCTCCCATCGTTATATGGCAGGCACTTGCGACAGCGAATGCGCTAAGGTGTTAAATGAATATTTTTCCGATAAAAATATAAATGCAATTTTATGTGCAAGAGGAGGTTACGGCACTTTAAGGCTTTTAGACAAAATAAACTTTGATGTTATAAAAGAGAACCCTAAAATTTTTGCAGGATACTCGGATATTACAATACTGCTTAACATGATTTTTAAAAAAACGGGATTAATTACCTTCCATAGCGCCATGGCAAAAGGAGATTTCGGCGAAACTATTGAACCGTTTACAAAAAACAGTTTTTTTAAAACTTTGTCAGGTGAAAAAACAGAATATACAGCTGAAAATATAACATTAAATTCAAATAAAACCGTATCAGGCAGAGTTTGGGGCGGTAATCTTGCCTCCTTAACATCTTTATGCGGACTTGAATTTATCCCGTCAGAAGATTTAATATTAATTCTGGAAGACCTGAATGAACCGATTTATAAAATAGATAAAATGCTGACTCAGCTTTTTAATATAAAAAAAGCAAGAGAAAACATAAAAGCAATTGCAATCGGTGAGTTTAAAGACATTGATGATATTGATATACTTAATGAAGTAATCATAGAAAAGACAAAGGAACTTAATATCCCTGTATGTAACGGATTTAAAATTACTCATAACAAGATAAAAGATACAATTCCGATTGGAGTAAAAGCGGATTTTGATACAAAAAACGGTATAATAAAATTAACAGAACCTTATGTGATATAGGAGAAAACTTTGAAAACAGCATTTTTTTCACTTAGAGAATACGATGAACTTCCGTTTTGCGAAGAATACAGCAGAAAATATAATATTGATTATACTTATACGACACAATACCCTAATGAGGACAATTTATCAATAGCGCAGGGCTGTGATGCAATAAGTATAACACCCTGCGAAATAACCGAAAAATTTATAGAAAAACTAGCCTCATACAATATTAAATACATAATATGCCGAAGTATAGGCTATGACCATATTCCTTTTGAATGGACAAAAAGAAACGGTATAAAAGTATGTGCTGTCAGCTATCCGCCGGATTGCGTTGCGAATTATGCAATAATGCTTATGCTTATGGCATCAAGGCAGGTAAAAGAAATTATGCTGAGAAATGAAGCACAGGATTTTTCTTTAAAAGGGAAAATGGGCAGAGATATATCAGATTTAACCATAGGTGTAATCGGCACGGGTAATATCGGCGCAGCGGTTATAAAGCATCTTTCGGGATTTGGCTGTAAAATCCTTGCCTATAACATATTTGAAGTAGAAGAATTAAAGAAATATGCGAAATTTGTAACTCTTGATGAATTATATAAAAATTCCGATATAATAACACTTCACCTTGCTTCTAACCCTCAAACACATCATATCATTAATGATGAAGCATTTAACAAAATGAAAGACGGTGTTATTATTATAAATACAGCCAGAGGAACTTTAATAGACAGCAAAGCATTAATAAAAAACATCAAATCCGGCAAAGTATCTTCTGCAGGGCTTGATGTAATTGAAAACGAAAATGACATCTGCTACCATAACCAAAGCGGAAAAGTTATGGATAATGATGAAATGGCTATTTTAAAAAGCTTTCCGAATGTAATATATACTGCACATATGGCTTTTTATACCAAAACAACTGTATCAAACATGATAGAAAAATCCTTTGAAGCACTAAAATACTACGAAAGAGGCGAAGCAAATCCTTATGAGGTCTGCATGTAGTTTTATTCCATACGACAATAATAAAAGTTTAGAAATAATGTATAATTAAATTTATGGAAAATCTTTTTGAAATAAAAAACCTGAATATGCACTACCCTGTTGTTGACGGATTAATGGGGAATATAAAAGGATATGTGTACGCTCTTAACAGTGTGAATTTGGAAATAAGAGAAAATGAAATACTGGGGCTTGTAGGTGAATCGGGGAGCGGTAAATCGACTTTAGGTAATTGCATTTTAAAACTTATAACTCCGACTTCGGGAGAAGTTTTATTTAAGGGCGAAGATATTCTTTCAAAAGACAAAAAACATTTAAAAGAATTTAGAAAACAAGCCCAGCTTATATTTCAAAACCCATATATGAGCTTAAATCCAAGAATGAAAATATATGACATTCTAAAAGAACCCTTTATTATAAACGGAATAAAAAATAAAGACGAGATAAACAAAAAAATTAAAAATATAATCCGTTTAATCGGCTTGGATGAAGATGTTTTAACAAGATATCCTCATGAATTTTCAGGCGGACAAAGACAAAGAATAGCGATAGCAAGGGCAATTATACTAAACCCCGAGTTTATAGTTGCTGATGAACCCGTAAGTGCTTTAGATGTCAGTATACAAGCTCAAATTGTTAATTTGCTTTTATCGTTAAAAGAACATTTAAATTTAACAATGCTTTTTATTTCGCACGATTTAAGCATAATAAAATACATCTCTGACAGAATTGCCGTAATGTACTTGGGCGAAATAGTTGAAATTGCTAAAAAAGAAGAACTTTTTAACAACCATAAACACCCCTACACCGAGGCTTTGTTAAATGCAGTCCCCGTAATATCAGAGGACAGAAAAACAAAAAAAATAATATTATCAGGCGACCTGCCCTCTCCTCAAAATCCGCCTAAAGGCTGTAAATTTCATACAAGATGCCCATATGTCATGGAAAAATGCAAAACCTCTCACCCTGATTTTTATGAAGTTTCACCTAATCATAAAGTAAGATGTTTTTTATGTGAAAATTCTGGTTAAATTTTCTGATTTATTGTAAAATACAGTTATGGCAAATATCGGGCTGTATTTAAAACAAACAATAACCTATCAAATAACTCTTATGTTTTTAGAAAATGTAAGAGAGTTTTTTGAAACTTTCGGGATAATTGCATACAGATTTTGTCAGGTTCTTAAGTACCTGCTTACATTCCGGATAAACAGGAAACAATTGACCGAACAGGCATCACGATTTGCGGTTGATTCTTTGCCGATAACACTTTCCATCGTATCATTAACGGCAATAATTTTAGCCATGCAGGTAGCTCCTGAAATGGTAAAACAAGGCGGTAAAGATTATATAGGTTTGCTCGTTGCACTTACAATGGTAAGAGAAATCGGAGTTATAATGTCAGGGTTTGCCATAATATCTATGATAGGTTCATCACAAGCGAGTGAACTTGCTACAATGCGTGTAACAGAGCAGATAGATGCAATGATAGCGCTAAGGGTGTCGCCGTTTCAGTATTTATTTTTGCCTCGGGTTCTTGCAGGTGTAATAATGATGCCGTTTGTAGTTATACTATCAACAACAATAGGTATTATAGCCGGCGGATTAACCTCAATGGGTGCAGCAAAAGATGTAACGTGGCTGTGTTATGTAACTTCCGTTTGGCAGGGACTTTATATCAGGGATATAAATATAATGCTTTTAAAAGCATCTTGTTTCGGCGGAGCAATAAGTCTTATCAGTTCAAGCTGCGGATATGATGCTAAAGGCGGAGCAAAGGGTGTCGGTATTGCAACAACAAAAGCAGTTGTCTGGTCATTTGTTGCCATTGTTATTATTGACGGCATATTTGCGGCAGGATTTTATTTTTAAGAAGAAGGTTATTATGTCTATAAAAGTTGAACATTTAACAAAAATATTTGATGATAAAAAGGTTTTGGATAATATATCTTTTTCCGTAGAAGATGGCGAAGTGCTTTCAATAGTTGGATTTAGCGGATCCGGCAAAAGCACCATTTTAAAAATATTATGCGGACTTTTACAGGCGGACTCGGGAGAAATAGAAATCAGCGAAGGCGATATAGCTATGGTGTTTCAATATTCCGCTCTGTTTGATTCGTTAAACGTATTTGATAATATATCCTTTGCTCTGCAGGAAAGAAAAGAATTTAAAGGTAAATATACCTATAACGATTTAAAAGAAATAGTAAAAAAGAGTCTTAATACGGTAGGATTATCGGGAATTGAAGATAAATTTCCGCATGAACTCTCAGGTGGTATGCAAAAGAGGGTAAGTCTTGCAAGAGCAATAGTGACAAAGCCCAAATTTATCTTATATGATGAACCTACGGCAGGGCTTGACCCTGTTGCCTCAACGGTCATTGAGGACTATATATTAAGACTGAGGGACGAAACAAAAGCTACTTCAATAGTAGTAACTCACCAAATGTCAACAATAAGAAGATGTTCAGATAAAGTTATAATGCTCTATGACGGACATATAGTGTTTAGAGGAACACCTGATGACCTTCTAAAACAGGATAACCCCTACACCAAACAGTTTGTATCGGCAGAAACAGAAGGTCCTATGAAAATAACGGCATCAAGTTTTTAGTTTTAACTTTTTTGTTGTAAAATGTAATAAGAAAAGGAACAATATGAAATTTTCATCATCATTTAAAGTTGGAATATTAGCAATATCGGCAATAATTATATTGTTATTTACGGTTATGTGGGTAAAAGGTAAAGCAATTTCAAACAGCGACAGAATAACAATAAGCTTTAAAGATGTAAACGGAATGCGTGCAGGTTCTGCGGTTCAGATGATGGGAGTTCGTATAGGGCAGGTGGAAGAAGTAATCCCTGTTATAGATTCCAATAAAAGCAGTGTTAATGTAAAGTTTGTTATAACAGAACCTGATATAAATATTCCGAAAGCCTCTGAAATATCTATTCAGCAATCAGGAATCATCGGCGAACAGTTCCTTGAGATTACTCCGCCGAGAGAAAGAACAATATACCTGCCCGAACAAAATAAATCATTTATTCTTCACGTAGATGATAAAGTTCAAATGAAGCTTGACGGTAAAAATTACGATATCGGAACGGTTAAAAAAATTGAAATTGTTGAAACAAACTCGCTTCCCATAATTATAAAAGAAAATATCAGCACAAAAAATGCTTATAAAGTAAAATATATAGTTGATTTGCCGGGATTAATAATCCCCGAACAAATTTCAGGGAAAATAATCGATGACGAAAATCAGAAAAAATTAAGACTTATACCTAAAGAAGATATGGAAATACCTTATCCTAAAACAGATTCGCCTTATACAATAATCGAACCAATGAGAATTGCAGACTTTCTGGACTTACAGTATAGAAGCGCCGCATCTTTAATTGAAACAAACGAAAGAATTTCTCTTCTTCTTTCTGACGACGTAATAGAAGAATTAAAGCAATCCGCATATAATGTAAATGAATTAACCGCAAAAACCAATATAACAATGGAAAAAGCTCAAGAGTTAATTGATCTTTCCAAAGCGGAAATTGAAATTCTATCTTCAAGCATAAATGAACTTGCGGAAAATATCAATAAAATTACGGGTGATGATGCATTTGTTCAAAATGTTGCAAATGCCACAAAATCATTTGAAAGATTATCAAATAATGTTTCTACTCTGCTGGAAGATCCTAAAACAAAGACAACACTTCAGAATTTGGATATTACTGCCAAAAATGTTGCGGAACTTTCCTGCTATATTAACGATATGTCTAAAGATGCACAATTAAAAAGCTATGTAAAAGAATCCGTTTCTAAATTAAATACGGCATTAGACAAATTGACAATTACATTAGATACAGTTAATTATGCAACAGAGGATGAAGAAAAACTTAAACAAACGATGGATGATATAAATGCTACTTCAGAAAATGTAAGAAAATTCTCTGAAAAATTAAATAAAAGATTTTTATTATTCAGATTAATGTTCTAGGCAGATTATGAAATTATTTATATCACAACTTCATTATAAAAAGAATTTAAGCATACTTGAGAAAGTAATTGTACAGGCATTAAGGGTTTTAAGTTTTCCCTATGCGCTTGTAACAGCACTAAGAAATACAATGTATGATAAAAAAATACTGCCTTCATACACTTCAAAATCGTTTGTAATATCTATAGGCAACATAACAACTGGCGGAGTAGGGAAAACTCCTTTCACATTAGAAGTTGCAAAATATTATCTTAGTTTAAACAAAAAAGTAGCAATTGTTTCACGAGGTTACGGAGCAAAACTCTCAAATAAAAAACCGCATTTAATTTCAGACGGTTCAGGAGCATTATTTAATGCGACTGTTGCAGGTGATGAACCTGTTTGGCTAAGTAATAACTGTAAGGGCGCTTATGTCGTTACCTGTGCAAGCCGAATAAAGGCTGAAAAATTCCTTCAAAAAAATTATAATCCCGATATTATCATTTTAGATGACGGTTTTCAGCACAGAAAACTTAAAAGAGATTTGGATATTTTACTTGTTGATGCAAAAAATAAATTCGGAAACGGTTATACTCTGCCTGCAGGTCCTTTAAGAGAAAGCTTAAGCGGTATAAAAAGGGCAGATAAAATAGTTGTCGTAAATAAAAATTTTGATACCCAGAATGCTTTAAAATACTGTGATTACTTGAAAAAACGATTTAGAAAATCAATTTATATGTGTAAGATAGTTCCTGATATTGCCTATAATATTTATACGGGCGAAGTCTTGCCTAAAGATACGAAGATTATGGCATTTTCGGCCATCGGACAATCGGCAGGGTTTTATGATTTTTTAAAAAAGGATTTTAGATTAATTGCCGTACTTGAATTTGAAGATCATCATACTTATGAACCTGACGATATTTCTAAAATTATTCATTTTGCGCAGGAAGAAAATATTGAAAGTATTGTTACAACAGAAAAAGATGCGGTTAAAATTTTAGATATAGTTAAGAATATAGAACTTCCTGTTAAAATATATGCGCTTAAACTCAAAACATATATGGATATTAAAGAAGTTTGCGGGGTATAAAGTTGAAAATACTTGTTGTAAGATATCGGTTTATAGGTGATATGATACTAACAATACCGTTTTTAAGGAATTTAAGATACCACTACCCCGATGCACAAATAGATATGCTTGTTTCTCCAAACTCAGGAGAAGTAATTGAAGATTGCCCTTATGTTAATAACTTTATCTATTTTGATACAACAAGAAAGCATAAGTACGAAAAAGGCGAAGGCAATAAAAAATCTTTTTTTCACTATGTTTCTCTTTTAAAGAAAGAAAAATATGATAAAGCATATGTATTAAAAAGGTCATTTTCAAGTGCAATATTATGTTTTCTGGCAGGCATTAAAAAAAGAATAGGCTATGATACCGAACATAGAGGCTTTTTGCTGACCAAAAAAGTTCAATATGACACACATAAGCACGAATCATTATGTTTTTTAGATGTATTAAAAGCCGATAATATTGAAATAAAAGATACGTATCTTGAAAATTGGATAAATGAAAAAAATCAAAATAAGGTTAAATTATTATTTGAGCAAAATAATATACTAAACTCCAAACCAAAAGCTGTTGTAAATGTAACGGCTACAAATAAGGGGAAAATTTGGGATATTGAAAATTTTACAAGAATTATAGAATATCTGTCTAACGAAAAAGGAGTTCAGGTAATATTTATAGGTGCGCCGTCAGATAAAGAAATATATGAAAATATTCAATATAAAGAAGAATTAAAAATCAACCCCGTTAATTTATGCGGAGAAGTTAATATAAAAGACAGTCTTGCCCTGTTAAAAGAAGTTAATTTTATTATAGGAAACGATTCAGGTACTTTGCATATGGCATCTTCCTTAAATACCCCTGTTATAGGGTTGTATGGACCTATGCCGTTTGATAAATGGAAAGCCTTAGGCGAAAACAATGTTTTATTAAAAGCAAACTTAGATTGTATGCCATGTTCATTAAGAAAAAAATGCCCTAATAATCATGCCTGTATGAAAAATATAACGGTTGAAGAAGTAAAATCAGCAATAGATAATATTTTAGACAAAATAATAAATTTTAAAACATATTAAATAAATTGTTATAGTATGAAGTATATCCCACATAAATAACATAACCGACAACTATGCCTACAATAACCATCATAAGCGGTTCAATACTTTTTAACAGGACTTTAAGTGCTAAATCCACTTCTTTTTCATAGTTTTTAGAAATAAGCATAAACATTTTATCAAGTTCGCCTGATTGTTCACCTGATGATATTTGTGACATTGCGTAAGACGAAAATACCTGTGCGATATTAAAAGCAGTTGTAATTTCGCATCCTTCTTTAATCATATTTATTGATTTATTTATTTTGTAGTTAATATTTGGATTATCAATAACGGAGTTTGCAAGTTCAAAAGTTTGAATGGGCGGTATACCTGCCCCATAAGCCAGAGAAGATATTGCAAAGAAGTTTGCAAACCCGTAATTTTTAACTATTTTGGACACAATAAATAATTTGTAAAAATTATTCATTATATTATTCAACAGTTTTTTGTTTTTAAGAATACACAAAATAGCAATCACTGCAATGACAAAGAAAAGAACAATTTTAATAATTGCACCGGCTAATAATCCCATTATTTGAGATTGAGAAGGATACTCACTCCACATTGCAAAAACTTTTAAAACAAAAAGTTTAAAAAACAAAAATACTGCAACAGCCATACAAAATAATATCAACGGGTATGTTACAGCAGAAACGATGTTCTTTTTAATTTCCTGTTCCCTTTGTATATTCTTAATTATATTTTTCAAAATATGCTCAAGTTTTCCCGATTGTTCACCTGCCGTTAACAATTTTGTATATACAGTTCCAAGAGCATTAGTATAGTTAGAAAAAGCTGTTTCTAATGAATTTCCATTCTCTATACTTTTTATTACTTTGGAGCATAACCACCTTATATTAAAGTTTTTGGATGATGAATAAATTGACTGAAAAATCTGAAGAACAGACAACCCTGATTTATACATAAAATAAAAAGAATTAAAAAATTCCAGCTTTTCATGAATTGCGAAAACGGATTGAGAGTTTGTTTTATTTTTAGAAAAATTATAATTTTCAACGGGAGCTGTTTGTTCTCTAATTTCAAGAACAATAAGCCCGAGTTTTTCGATTTTTTCCGATGCTGCTGAAATATTGAAGGCTTTTACAGACCCTTCAATTATTTTGCCTTGTAAATCTTTTGCCTTATAAAAAAACTTACTCATAGAACAATTATATATTATTATTCACTTTAAAGAAAAGAGTTTTTAATATTTTTTTTGTGCTAGTATAGAATTTATGAAAAGCTATATTTTACCTTTAATATTAACTCTTTTTGCCGGAATGTCGACACTTTTAGGCGGATTTATTACATTTTTTATAAAGCGAAACAACCTAAAAGCATTATCTGTCGGGCTTGGTTTTTCGGCAGGGGTAATGGTTTATATAAGCTTAAGCGAACTTATGACAGAAGCACCCAGAATGCTTGAACAGTATTACAGCCTTGTTGCATCAAAAGGTTTAGCTTTCGGAGGATTTTTCTTTGGTATTATAATTGCAATAATAATAGACTATTTTATTCCTGACCACATAGAATCAGACTTTTTAAGCAATTCAAAAAGAAGCCATCAAAGACATAAAATAAGAAGAGCTGGTTTAATAACTGCAATAGCCGTCACTTTGCACAATTTCCCCGAGGGTATGGCAACATTTTTGGTATCCACTCAGGATATAATGCTGGGCATACCTGTTGCTATTGCTATTGCAATCCATAATATTCCTGAAGGTATAGCAATAGCACTGCCGATATTCCACGCAACAGGCAAAAAAAGGCTCGCAATATTATATTCGTTCGTTTCGGGGATATCTGAACCCGTCGGAGGCTTAATCGGAGTACTATTATTAAAAACCTTCATGCCTGCTCAATCCATAGGTATTATGACTGCATCCGTTGCAGGGATTATGGTATATTTATCATTTGATACTCTGTTACCCTTATCAAGGGAATACGGTGAAAATCACCATGTAATTATCGGAATTATTTCAGGAATGCTCATAATGAGCCTCGGGTTAATTTTCTTATAATGAATATTCCATTATATAATCATCCATAACAAACCCTTGCCCGATGTCGGTTACAACGGAATTTATCGTTTTAAATCCCCATTTTTTGTATGCGGAAATTGTATTGGTATTATGTTTATTTACCGTTAAATAAATTGATTTTTTATTTAATTCTTTTGCGATGCCGCATATTTTAGCAAATGCATTTGCCCCTATCCCCGTATGACGAAATTCTTTTTTTACATAAAGCTTGGACAAGAATAATTTTTCTTGTTCGGGATGAATGCCGAAATAACCGCAAATTTCAGAGTTTTTCTCAATGATATTATAAATATAACCTTCAATATTTATTTGATTGTTAATTGCATTATAAGATTGAAATTTATTAACCATATAATCTATTTGAGCATCAGAAAGAAGTATAGGCCAATACTCATGCCAGATTTCACCAGCTAAATTCGCTAATAATTTAATTTCTTCATCTGTTTTAATATTAATAAAATTCATAAGATTATTATACTGCCCGAGTAAATTTTTACAATAAACCGAAGGTGTTACAAAGCGAAACACCGCAACGAAGTGATGATTACAAAGCGAACATCTGAGCAATGCGAAGATTGTTACAAAATGAACAGGCGAGATACGAGCCTTGTGAACTTGTATGCGAAACGAAGTGTAGCTGAGCCTGTATGCGTCAGCTGAGTAAAAATTTGCGAGTGGCATATTGAAAAGGTGAGCAACTTTACGGTTGCGAGGAGCAAGCGTAATGTTGCGACACTAGATTAAATAGGCAGATAAGCAGAATATACAAGACTTGCAAAATCCTCAAAATAACTTATTTGAGTTGCACTTCCTGTCGGTATATAAATTTTAAACTGGTTAGAGGGAGGTATCTCAAGCGCATTTGCAATAGCTGATTGAATAACCTCGCCATGAGTTACAATAATAATTCTTTTGTTCAAATTATTTTCAATAATTTTTTGGACAGCCGTTTTTACTCTTTCATTAAGCTGAATTGTTGTTTCACCGCCTTCGGGGCAGTAATTTTCAGGGTTTTTATGGTATTCTTCAAGCATATGAGGGTATTTTTTTTCAATTTCATCAAAAGAAAGTCCGCTCCATACCCCTGTTTTTCTGCTTTGCAGGTCGGATATTATTTCAAAATCGTGATTACAAATTTTAGATAGTATTTCAGCACTTTGTACTGTTCTTAATGCAGAGCTTGCATAAATGTTATCGGTTTTCAATCCTTTTGCTTTGACCCAATTTGCAATTCGGGTCATTTCATATTTACCGAGTGCATTAATTGCAGGATATGTTTCATCATCAAACAGCCTGTTTTCTTCGGTGTTGATTGTTGCACCGTGCCTTATAAAAGTTATTTTACATTTCCGTCTAAAAAACATATAAATCCTTTTTCTTAATTATACAAATAATATTCCTTAAAATAAAGATTTATAAACCGTTAAGTTATAGTAATATATTAGCACTTGGGGAATTTTTGTAGTACAATATAATAGATGAGTAGAGTTGGGGAAAAAGCATGACAACACAAACCAGTAATTATGATGCAAGTAATATAAGAGTATTAGAGGGATTAGAAGCAGTAAGATTAAGACCGGGTATGTATATCGGTTCAACAAGCCAAAGAGGTCTGCATCACTGCGTATATGAAATTGTTGATAATTCTATTGATGAATCACTCGCAGGATACTGTAAACACATCAAAGTAACAATAAACAAAGATGAAAGTGTAACCGTAGAAGATGACGGAAGAGGAATCCCGGTTGATATAAAACCCGAAAGCGGTAAATCCGCATTGGAAATTGTTCATACCGTCTTGCACGCAGGCGGAAAGTTCGGTGACGGCGGATATAAAGTATCAGGCGGACTGCATGGTGTAGGCGCTTCGGTCGTAAATGCGCTATCAGAGAAAATGGTGGTTGAAGTTTCAAGGGACGGTTTTGTTCATCGTCAGGAATATATGAGAGGTGAACCTACAGGCCCAGTTGAAAAGATAAGAGAAACAGAAAAAACAGGTACAAAATCAACCTTCTGGCCTGATCCTGAAATATTTAAAGAAACAACAGTTATGGATAGAGAAGTTATTTCAAATCGTTTAAGAGAAATGGCTTTTCTAAATAAAGGATTAAAAATAACTTTTACGGATTCCAAAACCGAACAAACCGAAGAATTTCACTATGAAGGCGGTATCGGAAGTTATGTTGAATTTTTAAACAAAAATAAAAATGTAATGTTTGAAAAACCGGTTTACATCGATAAAACGGTTGACGGCATTGCGGTTGAAATAGCACTTCAATACACGGATGCATATAATGAATCTGTTTTAAGTTTTGCAAATAACATTAACACCCATCAGGGCGGAACTCACTTAACGGGGTTCAGGAATGCAATTACCCGTGTATTAAATGATTATGCAAGAAAAAATAATTTATTAAAAGACTCAGACCCTAATGTAACGGGGGATGATGTTCGTGAAGGTTTAACCGCTATTGTCAGTGTTAAATTGGGCGAGCCTCAATTTGAAGGACAGACAAAAGAAAAACTCGGCAATACGGAAGCTCAAAGCGCCGTTAATGATGTTGTCAGAGAAAAATTCCAAGAATGGCTTGAATTTAACCCTAAATCAGCAAAATTAATCATAGAAAAAATACTTCAGGCTCAAAGAGCAAGAGAAGCGGCAAGAAAAGCAAGAGATTTAACAAGAAGAAAATCTGCGCTTGAAAATTCAACTCTGCCGGGCAAACTCGCCGATTGCTCTAATAGAGAACCCGAAAAATGCGAATTATACATAGTAGAGGGTGATTCTGCGGGCGGCAGCGCTAAACAGGGCAGAAACAGAATGTTTCAGGCAATCCTGCCTTTAAGAGGTAAAATCCTTAACGTTGAAAGAGCAAGATTAGACAAAATTTACGGAAATAATGAAATTCAATCATTAATTCAGGCAATAGGAATTAATATAAGCAAGAATGAAGATGATGTTAATATAGAAAAACTCCGCTACCATAAAATTATATTTATGACCGATGCTGATGTAGACGGAGCGCATATCAGAACACTGCTATTAACCTTCTTCTTCAGATACGCAAAACCCTTAATAGATAACGGATATATATATATTGCCCAGCCTCCTTTATATAAGCTTACCATCGGAAAGAACTCCGAATACTTATATGACGACAGAGCCTTAGATAAGACTCTGCGTGAAAGAGGAACAATAGGGCTTACCCTCTGCGACAATAAAAAAGATAAAGTATGCGCAAATGAAGAACTCGTTACTTTAATAGGTAATATGTCAGGCTACTATAACTCATTTAACAGCCCGATTATAAATGCAGTACCATCAGTTGTAATAAGAGGACTCGTCAGAGCCGAAATAACTCCCGAAGACTTTGATAACCCGGGCAGAATGGAAGAAATAATAGCATACTTACAGCACTATATTAAAGACCACGCAGAAAACTACGGTATAACAGAAGCTAAAAATTATTCCGTATCACTAAAACAAAATCCAGAAACGGGTAAATATTCTATAAAAGCCGAACTCGGAGAAGGCATTGACCCTGTTTCAATAACTCAAAACTTTATTAAATCAAATGAATTTAACCGAATTAAATCAACTTATCCTTTAATAAGACAATTCTTGTTTGAAGAAGAAAAATCCTTAAATCTTAATACGGGAACGGAAGATTTAACCATCACGTCATTTACCGAGCTTCAAAGAATAATTGAAGAAAGAGGTAAAAAAGGTGTAGGTATTCAAAGGTTTAAAGGGCTTGGCGAAATGATGCCCCAGCAGTTATGGGAAACAACAATGGATCCTGCAAACAGAACATTATTAAAAGTAACCATAGAAGATGCAATGATGGCAGACCAGTTATTTGATGTTCTAATGGGCGATAACGTAGAGCCCAGAAGGGAATTCATTGAAAATAATGCCGTATACGCTACTAATATTGATACATAATTCCAAATAACGGAGTTAGAAAATAGTGGATTTTATTATAAAACTGCTTAAACTTAAAATAACAAAAGTATTTATATGCATTATGATGATTGCATTTATAGCATCTTTATACTTTTGCCGTGATTGGTATTTCAGGCAGTATCATAAATGCATCGGATTTTATTATGTAAATAAAGGCGATAAAGCATATAAAAATAAGAAATATCAAAAGGCAATAGATTATTATAAAATTGCACTCAAAAATTACCCGGGACATTCAAGGGCAAGCTGTAATCTCGGTAATATTTATGTAAGTTTTGAAAATTATTATGAAGCTGTAAATGCTTATGAACAGGCACTTAAGTACAGCCCTAACTTTATGGTTTGCCGAATGGATTTAGGTATAATCCTTTCAGAAAAAATGGCAAACTATGATAAAGCTATACAAGAATACGGAAGAGTTATTAATTCAAAACCGTTTGAAATAAATATACCGTTTGTATTTAACAATAAAAAATCAATTCGTGAAAATAAAGGCATCGCTTATTATAACATGGGTCTTGCGTATAGAGGCAAAGCCGTTTATATGGGCGATAGAACTTCAACCGCCGTAAAATACCTGAAAAAAGCAAAAGATGCTTATATAAAAGCCAATGAATATTTAAAAGATAACTATGATAATAATTATAATCTTGCATTAACAAACCATCTTTTAGGCGATTATAAAAGTGCGGGAAGAGACTATTGCAGAGCTATTAATATAAAGCCTGACAGTTTTGAAGCTCACTACAATTTTGCTCTGCTTTTAAGAGAAATGCACTATAATAAAGAAGCACTTGCTGAATTCGAAAAAACAACACTGCTCCTTGACTACATGGGAAATGATGATAAAAATAAATATGTATACGGTATAATTACTGAAATTAAAAGAAGAATAATAAATGAAGGCGATTATGACTACTTAAAAGACAAAGTGGATTTAACTGCACTTCCGCAGGAAGAAATAGTTTATTCAAACGGGAAAATTTCAGCAGATAAACAAAAAGAATTCAATATGAATAAACTGTTAAAATGTACTTACGAGAAACAATTTGAAGAAATATAAATATGAATAAAAATACTTGTAAAATTGAATTACTTACTAAATTAGCAGACATATTTTCAACGAAGCTGTCGCCATTAAGAACAATGTCTGCCGTCGATAATTTATTTAATTCATATTTAGAAACTGAAAAAATAAATTTTGTTATTTGGGATAATAACAATATGCGGTTAAAGGACTTCGTTAAAAATATTGAGATAGGGAATCAAGAAGGTAACGCAAGCCAAATAAATTTTGCTTATACAAACTTTGCATTAAACGGCGGTGAAAAATTTTATTTTAACGAAAGTGAGTTTAACTGTGATGTTAATAAAACCGATATTTCAGAAATTATAAGATTGACTGATAATAAAAATTATATAATATATCCGCTTAAATCAAACGGCGAAATATTCGGTCTTATAAATATTATTACAGGGAAAAAAGACTTTGATAAACAATACTTTGAAATAATAAAAATAGCATCAATATTAATATCAGGTGCAATAGTAAATTATACTTTAAATGAACAAATGGAAATAAGCCTTAATTTTTATAAGGCAATGAAAGATATAGCAAAAATAATAGAAAGCCAGTATGAATTATCCTATATCATACCGCTAATCGGTGAAATGATAGACAGATTTATAAGTTCACATTTAATATATATTTTCATATACAAAAATAATAATTTTGAACTTATATGGCCAAATGCCTGCAAAGATGAGAAAATCCATAAACAATTACAGAAACTGACAAAAAATTCCGAATATGTAATTTCAAAAGACAATCGCATAGGAATATTCCCTATAGAAAATGAAGATAATCTGTTAGGGGCAATAGTTGCATATAGCAACATAGAAAAACTTTCCGAAAAAAATATAGATTATCTGCTTCAATTAACCAGACAATCAGGCTTGACAATCCAAAGAGCAAATTCTTATGCTGAGGTATTAAAATATGCGACATTAGATGCTCTGACAGGATTGAACAACCGCAGGCAGTTTGAGTTAAGGTTAAAACAAGAAGTATCAAACAGTAAAAGAAACAAAATTCCTTTATGCTGTATGATGCTGGATGTAGATTATTTTAAAAAAGTAAATGATACATACGGGCATGCAGCAGGTGATTGTGTATTAAAACATGTAGCGGAAACTATAAAATCAGAAATAAGAGAATACGATATTGCCTGCAGATATGGCGGTGAAGAATTTTTTATAATACTTCCTCAAACAAACATAAAAGAAGCGAGTTTCGTAGCACAAAGACTAAGAAAAGTTATTGAAAAAACAAAAATTAATATTGAAGAAGCTAATGTAAAAGATACTTCGCATATAAATATAACCGTAAGTATAGGAGTTTGCGCATATAATGAAACAATGGAGCCTTATGAATTAGCACAAAAGGCAGATAAAGCATTATATAAAGCAAAAGCCGCCGGAAGGAACAGGGTAATTATTGTCTAATAATTAACTTTGTTTTATCCTGTTATTATAAAGGATTTTTGGGAATAGTTTATGAAGTATTTAAAACAAATAGGAATAAGTCTTATAGTAATAATTCCGACTACACTGGCAATTCTTATCTATAATGACAAAATAACCGAAAACTCACCTGTATATTATAAACAAGGGGTTGAATTTTATAATAGCGGAGATTATCAAAACGCATATTACAATTTCGGAAAAATCAAATTCATAAGCCCCCTTTATACAACAGCAATATATAAACAGGCAAAATCTGCCCAAAGAGTGGGCGACTTTACTAATGCAATATTAAAATATAAATTATTTTTGGAAAAAAATCCCAATTCAATATTTGCACAAAATGCAGAATATAATCTTGCCAGTTGTTATTATTATTTAAAAGATTATGAAAATGCAAAAAACTATTTCTTAAAAGTTAAAAACAATAAAAATAACGAAATAACAAGTGCCGATTATTTTCTGGGAATAATTGAAAAAAATAATGATAAAGAAAAAGCAGCAAATTATTTAAAAGATTACATTGAAGCATCAACAGGCAACAGAAATTATGAAATACCTGCAGCAGAAGAATTATCTTCAATCGGCAGAGAACTAACCGCCGATGAAAAAAAACTTATAGGAATAACATATTATAAAAATAAAAAATACCAAGAAGCATTAAAATATTTTTCAACATTACCGTTAAATACCTGCTGGGATTATCTTGTCTTAGCTAATCATTATGCAGGAAATAAAGTAATTGCAAAAAAATTAATTGAAAATGATATAACTGCTTATTCAGCTCAAACTGAAAAGGCTAATTTAAAACAAATTTATGATATATATACCTCCTATATGCCGGGAAGCAAAATAAAAAATTGGTCTTTAATGTCATTACTTATAAAAAAACACAAACTTGCAGGGGAAGATTATGTCCTATATAAATTAGCAGATATCTTACCAAAAGAAAAAGCAATTAATTTATATAATGAAATTGTTACAAATTTTCCTTCATCCGAATATGCACCTGAAGCACTATGGGAATTATTTTGGAATAAATATATCAACAGAAATTATAGTTTAGCGCAAGACTTGGCTGTTAAACACTTAAAAACATACAATAATGTTAAATCAACAAAAAAAATGATGTTCTGGTATGCTAAAACACTTATTAAACTAAACAAAACACAGGAAGCCAATACCGTATTATCAAAATTAAACACTAAATATCCTGATGATTATTACGGTTTAAGAGCAGATTTTTTACTTAACAAAAAAACTGATTTTTGGCAGACAAATCCAAATTTAAAATTACCGCTCCAAAAAGAAGAATTTGAATTTCCGATTTCATTTTCACAATTAAATATCAAAGACTTAAAATTAATAAATACACTCTTTTCAATGGGTGATTACGAACTATGGCTTGATGCTGATTATAATAATAAAATCGTAAAAAGCTGGTTTGAAGCCAAAAAAGATAGAAAATCCGCATCAATAGTGCTTGCCAGAGATGAAATAAACTCAATGGATGTAAAACCGCCTTTAATTAGTGCGGCTTATAAACTGGCTTACCCTTTATATTATGCCGATGAAATTAACATTGCCGCTCAAAAATTAAACATTGATGCTTTTTTGATAACAGGCTTAATAAGAGAAGAAAGCTATTTTAACGAACATGCAAAAAGTTCATCTAACGCAATAGGATTAATGCAATTAATGCCTTCCACCGCTAATTATATGAGTTCAAAATTATCAATGAGTATTCAATCACTGGCTGATTTAGAAAATCCGAAAGTTAACTTATATATTGGCTGTAACTACTTAAAATATTTAAAAGATAAATTTAATAATGATTTATATGTCGTTGCTGCTTATAACGGCGGCGAAGGCGCACTGCAAAAATGGATTACCAAGTTTAATACCGATGATTTAGATGAATTTATTGAAAATATACCTTATGATGAAACAAAACACTATGTTAAAAAGGTTTTCAAAAGCTACCACATGTATAGAAAAATCTATCAATAACTATTTGTAAACAGAATTTAATCTTGCACTTGTTTTAAATTCATTTTTTAATTTATTTGCTTTATCAATCAGATTTTTTATTTTTAATTCTTTTGCAACATTTAATGCTTTATCATACATTTGTGCTGTTGTATTCATATTTTCATCAGTAAAGGCAGTATTAACCTTCATAAATTCTTCCATATAAATACCGTAAGATATATAAAGTTCAGCTACTTGATATTTTAATTCGTATTGTTTAGCAAGTGTTACGGCTTTTTCAAAATACATTTTTGCTGCACTAAAATCACCTTTTTTCATATAGATTTCAGCCATTAATTTTTGGAAATAAATTATAAAGAAATAATTATTTATTTTTGGGCTTTGAGCAATTTCCAGTGATTTAGATGCCGTAGACAATGCTTTTTCATCATCACCCATATCCATAGTTATTTGAACAATCAATAACCAGGAAAGCAATGCGCCTATTGCAACTTTTTCTTTGGCGAAATAAGTTATTTCCTCATTAAATATTTCAAGTGCTTTCTTTATATTACCTTCCTGCTTAAGAACATAACCTAAAATTAATTTAATAATATTTTTAATAAAATGCTCATTAATATTATTTGTAAATGCGGCAAGCTCAAATAAATCGGACTTTAAGCCTTCATTTTCATTTAATAAAATTCTGTTTATTATATTAATTATGTTCCACTCAGATAACAGTTCGGATTCAATAGTACCCGACTTCGCCACGGAAGATATTTCAGCCAGAATTTCGTTAGATTTATTAACCTCGCCTACAATAGTATTTGCAAATGCCTCAATTAAATTAATTTGAATAACATAAAAATCGGTATCATAATTATATTTTTCAATAAATGTTCTTAAATCTGCAATAACACTAAATACCTTATTATTACCCTGCAGGGCATAAGCTTTTGCAAGAATTGATTTAGCACAGAGCCAGCCGTCAATTAAAAGACTCTTATATTTAGAATCAGTCTGCCTTGATGCTAAATCACTGTCAATAGACGGAATAATTTCCTCGTTTACAAGATTTATAATTTGTTCACTGTTTCCTATGTTAAATAAAGCTTTAAGTTTTCTTGTTTTTAACAGGGCAAGTTCGCTTAACGAAATATCCGTTTCTCTGCCGCTTACGGAAGCAATAACAGCATCTACGGCCTCAGTAACTCCAAAATAATTACCTGCAATATAACAGCTTTTAATAAAATAACTTGCCGTATCAAGAATCTTTTTTATATTATCTGCTTTTATTTGAAAATCAAGAACATTTGATAAATATGAAACCGCTTCAAATGCCGATTTTTCACATAATAATTTTCCAAGTTGTTCATAAAAAGTTATCTTTAACTCTTCTGCATTTTCAAAATTTTCTTCTTCCATTATTTTTAGGCATTGTTTTAAAGAGATAATATAAAGATTGGTATCACCAAGTTTGGAAGCTATTTTGGATGTTTCCTGCCATATTAAATATTCATCTTGTTTGGATATACCGCCCGTACAAGATATTAATTTCTGCAAATTACTTGATAATACTAAAGGATTTAAAACGCTGTAAAGTTTTTCTGAATTTTCCTTATAAAGTAAATCTGTTTTAGCTTCCTGATAAATTAATTTCCAAAGTTCAAGACTTTTAAATTCACAAGTATAATTATCAACAAATTCAATGAATAATTCTTCTCTTAAATAATCAAGAATACTCTGAAGTTTATCACCACTAATACCGGAAGCAGGTGCTAAAATACTTATGGCAAATCTGTAACCCATAATTGCAGACATAAAAAGAACATTTTTAATTACGGGAGATAAAGAATTTAGTCTTAATTTTACCAATTGCTCAAAGCTTACAGGCTCAGAAGAAGGTTTATTATCACTGTTAATAATTATATTGTTATTATTAACCGATATGTAGCCGCAATTAAACAGAAGTGCAATTTCCTGTTCAATTCTAAGTGCATTACCGTTAGATTTATTAATTATCTCATCTAAATAATCTTTATCCATAATATTAGCAATATCAATATGTAGAGATCTTTTAACAGCTTTAAGCAATTCCGTCTTATTTAATTTTTCAATTTCAATAACTTCAAAAATTTCATCTGAAAGTTTTGTCATATCAAAGTAGCTTTGAATTTGTTTATCTTCTTTATATGCAACAAAGAGTTTTAATCTGTTATTAAAATATCCTTTTTGAAGCATATAAACAATAAAGTCATAAGATGCTCCGTCCAGTAATTCAAAATTATCAATTGTTATAACAAGATTACTGTTTATTGAAAATGATTTTATAACTTTTTCCAAGATTTCAAACATAATTTGTTTATTTTTTAAAATATTTTCAAATTTATCTTTTTGATAAGGATAAATAATATTTAAAAAAATGTTAAGTTCTTCATCATTTAAGAAATTAAAAATATCAGCAAGGGCACTTTTTTTAAAGTCTTTAACAAAAGCATCAAAACTGTTTGTATATGGAGGGAACCCCATTATACGCAAAAATGCATCCTGAAAGAAACCGAAACTGGTAATTTGAAGCAGCGGAGTACAACTTCCGAATAAAAATAAAAATCCTTTCTTTGAGAGGCATTGCTGTGTTTGTTTTAAAACAGCGGTTTTACCGCAGCCGTCAGAACCGTGAACGGCTAAAACATGTTTGGATATTGAAGAAGTAATAAATTTAACGGCTTTTTCTACCGCTGAAGACTGAACTTCTATTTTAGAATAATCTTCTTCATTAATTTTAATTGTATCGTCTTCGTTTTCCGTATTTAAACTTTCCTGAACGTCATAATCGATGATTTCTTCCAGAGGAGTTATTTCAACACTTGCTTCAAGAATTTCATCATTGTTTGATGTTTGATTATTTTTTTCAACAGAATTTATAGGGATATTATTTTCAATATTTTCAACGATTTTATTCTCTGGATTTTTAATAATTTGAGATGTTTCATCAATCTGCGTATTAACATCTGTTTCATTTAGATTTTCTTTATTATCAATATTTTGAAGTTCTTCTATATTATTTTCAGTGTAATTATTTTGAGCTTCTGACAGTTCAGAAGAAAAAGAGTTAACTATTTCTGATTCTTGATTTAATTGTTGATTTTCGGATTTTACTTTTTCTTTTAATTCCGCTCCGCATTTTCTGCAGAATTCAGCCGAATAAGAATTAACGGTATTGCAAGAAGGACATTTCTTAAGCAATTCAAAACCGCACGTTTTACAAACGAATGTCCCAAATGAATTTAATGTTTTACATTCAGGACAGACCATATTAACTTTAATTCCGCAACTACTGCATCTGATAGAATTATCAGCTATTTCGGCTCCGCATTTACGACACTTCATAATTGAACCTATCTTTTGCTTCTATCCAAAAAGTTGCTTATCAGCTTAGAAAGCTGCATTAACCGTTTACTAACCTCTGACTGAGATAATTCAAGTCTTTCTGCTATTTCTCGCTGTTTTAAATTTTTAACATATCTTAAATAAAAAATATTAAGATAGTATTCATTAGGACGTTCTTTATGGATAACACAAACAGCATCAACAATCCTTTGAAGCCAATCTTTAGTAATAAGAATTTCTTCAACATTTTCTCTGGGATCAGGGAAATCCATAAAAAATTCCGGACCTGAAACAGTAGTAGTATAACTAACCTGATTTTCAGAAGGTATAGGGCTGACAATTTCTTCGGAAGGAAGTACAATTTCTTTTGTCGGAATAAAGCCTTCGGATGTCCTTCTGACCCTGCCTGAATTTTTAAGTACACTTAAGATAGATGTATGAACAACTTTTGTTACATAACTTTCTATTTTTGTAATATTAGAAGAAGAATTAAATACCATGTAAGATTTTTGAAATGCTTCACTGCAAAAATCTTCAAACAAATCTTCATTGCCAAGAAAATTTTTATCATTCTTAACAAATTTTTCTATTAATGATCTTTGTTCCTCAACTAACAGCACAGAATTTTATCTCTATTTTACATATCTATACAATATAATAAAATATAATATCACAAATTACAATTTTATTATAACTTTTAGATAATATTTATCTGATTTAAGCGGACTATCAGTAAGAATTGGGGATTTTTCTCCTTGGAAGGTTTCATTAATACTTTGTAACACAATGTTATCTATTTGTTCCGAACCGCTGGAATCAGATATAACCGTTTTAAGAAGATTACCGTTATTATCAACTGCCATCTTAACGGAAATATTATAATTCTGTGGGTTATCGGTAGCATTAAGAATATTTTTCCGAACGTTAAGCTTTAGTATATTATCAAGATTTTGCAGATAAGATTTGAATTGGTTATCCGTAAATAATTGCGGAGTACAAAGCCAATTTAATCCTCTTAAAGAAACATTAGAAGCACCGGGAGCAAAAGCATTTGTCATTGCCTGATTTGCATCAGCTGTATTCGGGTTCTGAGGTTGAATTAAATTATTTTCCGATAATTGAGGAGGATTTATATTGCCTGATTCAGGAACCATAGGTTCAGAATTTTGATTTTGTCCTTGCTGATCGGGATTAAAATTATTTTCCGGATTTTCATTCATCGGAGGATTGTCCTGATTATTTGGCATTTGGTTATCATTTTGCGAAACCTCAAACATATCATTATTTTGGGGCTGCTCAATCTGTATATTTTCATTATTTTGTGCAATCTGAGGAGCTTGTTCCGCTGATTTTGAATTTTTGGAAATCAATACTCCGCCAAGAATTGAAGCAATTGCAATTATACCTATAACGGCAGATAGTAAAATGAAATTCTTTTTACTTGAAGAAGAACTGTTATCGGAAATTTGTGAATCATCATATTCTTCATACTCATTTTCTTCATCATCTTCGGAATATTCTTCAAATTCTTCATTCCCGTCAGTTTCATCTTCAGTTTCTTCTTGATTTGTATCAGTATCTTCTTCTAAAGAAGTTTCGTTATCTGTTTCTTTATATTCTATAATTTCAGAAGGTTCATCTTCTGATTTTTCTTCCGCTAAGTCATTATATACAATTTCAGGAGTTGTATTTTCAGAATAATCTTCAATTTCAATATCTTGTTTAGCCGGACTTTCATTTTCGGAAGAATCCTCAATTATTTCAGTTTCATTAATGTCTTTAATATCATCATTTTCGTCAGATTGCGTATTTAAAGTTGTTTGAGCATCTTCACTTTCGTTTTGGACATATTCAATAGTTCTTACTCCGCCGTTTTTAATATTAATAAGGTCATCATCAAAATTTTCAGTAGGATTATATGTTTCAAATTCTTCATTTAAAATATCATAATCACTGAGTTCTGCATCATAATTTTCTTGTTTATTATCTTCCGACGGTACATTTGTAATATATGAATAAATGGGTTCCCCATATTCATCATAATCAACAATTACTTTTTGCACCTCAGAATTATCAGTATTCATATCAGGATTTGTTGCTTCTAATGACGGATTATCATCAATAATTTCTAATTCTGAAGATTTATCATCATCAACATATGTAATGTTTGTATCCGGATTATCCTCTATTAAATCCATTTCACTTCCTATAGAAGGTAAGTCAATTGTATCCCCTCCTATTATTTCCAAAGGAGAAGATTCTTCTTTAATCATTAAATCATTTACTTCTTCTAAGTTATTACTATTATTTGAATCTTGTATAATTTCCAATTCATTTTCATTATTTTTTTGATTAATATTTACATCATCAGAAGAATCGGCAGCGGTTTGTTCATAAGACTCTTCATCATCACTGAATAATTCATCAAGAATATCTGATGAGTCATTTTCTTTTTCATCATTAGTTTGTTCTTCTGTACTTTGAGCTTCTTCATCATTATATTGCAGAGTTTCCCGGTCTTCATTAAACTTAATGGTTTCTTCTTTTCCTTCATATTTTTCATTTTCCGCTTCTTGAGCCCCTATTATGTTAAGTGTTTTGTCTTCAAATAATTCAGGATATTTGCCCAGATTACAATTTACCATTTCAAATCCCGTAAAACAGCAAAATTCTCTCCTGCATTCCGAACATTCAAATAAATGTTTTAATACTTTATTTTCATCCTCGATATTAATTTCTTCATCAAGAATACTCAAATATAAACTTCTGAATTTTTCATGCTCAGATTCATCGAAATTAGTTATTTTAGGATTATTAACCTTTACTAAAAATTCTTCAAAAGAAATTAGGGAATCAAAAGAAACCGAATAATAATGATAATCAAACGGTTGTTTTTCAAGCATTACAGTATCTGCGAAACCGATTAATTCTGCATTCTTTAAATCTTTATCAAGTTTAATAACCGCATAAAAATCAGGTAAAATATCATTATCAAAATGACATTTTGGTACTAAAACATTATTTCCTTCACAGGCAATTCTGACATCAATATGCCAATTATTAACATATAAATCAGAAATTTCGTATTTTTCATTCAAATGCGGATTTCTGAAAATTGTCATATTTTTTTGAATTTCATTATCAGTCTTTTCCAAAGCATCAACTAATGAAAACAAACCGACAATTGAAGCATATGCTCTTTTTCTTTGAAATTCATCCTGAATTAATGCCGCATATATTTTTGCATATCCGTGTGCTTTATCATTTATACTTAAATTCATAATATTAGCTGCTGTCATAAATACCTACTCTCTATCGCAGACCTTTTAATACTCTCTCTATTAATATAGAATACATTTAATTAAAAAATATTCCAAAAAGTTATAATAGTTTACTTACACTTTATTTTGTAGTACAATTTTTCAAATGGTAAAAGCATAAAAATATATGTAACAATTTCTTAAGATTAGGGTTAAATAAAACAACTTTTTTCCTTTATAGGTTTTATGACAGTACAAAGAAATTAAGGAGGTAATTATGATATCACCAGTAAGTTTTTCTGCAACACAATCAACAGCCTTTAATGATTTAGTATCAAGACCGCAAACATATACAAGAACAGAAACTCCTGCGGCTTCAAGCATAAAAGAAGATAAAGGAAAAAATTCCGCATGGAAAAAAGTATTGTTAGGAACGGCTGTGGTTCTGGCTGCAGTTTCAAGTTTTGCTTTTGCAGCAAAAAAAGGAGCATTTAAAACATTAAGCAGCAAAGTTCCAAGTGATTTTCTAAAAAAAGTATTTGACGGTTTAGATAAAGCCGGCAACAAAATTGCAGATACTGCTAAAAAAGGATTATCAATATTTACAAAAAAATCTGCTGAAACAGCCCAAACAATTACGGAAGGTGCGAAAGATGCTGCTGATGATGTAGCTCAAGCAGTAGTTGAAGGTGCTAAAGGCACCGCTGATGATGTAGCTCAAGCAGTAGTTGAAGGTGCTAAAGGTGCCGCTGATGATGTAGCTCAAGCAGTAGTTGAAGGTGCTAAAGGTGCCGCTGATGATGTAGCTCAAGCAGTAGTTGAAGGTGCTAAAGGTGCCGCTGATGATGTAGCTCA
>CANQJT010000008.1 GCA_947624325.1 Candidatus Gastranaerophilales bacterium | reverse complement strand
AAAAATTCATAGCTAAAAAATAAATCCCATAATGTCACACAAACATAAAAAGCCCCCTTATTAAGGGGCTTTAATTTATATATTATTATTTTTTAATATTTAATTTAGCTCTTAGTTTTAAATGTCTTTTTAGTTCTGATATGCAAGATTCAGCATCATTAAAACCTGACATATTCATTTCATATTTGAAATCCAAATCATTATCTATTATGTATACGGTCGGAAAATGATTTATATTATACTCTTCCAGTAATTTTAGATTTTCGGGATAATCACAATTAACAACAGAAAAAGTAAAATCTTTATTCATTTTTTTTGAAACCTCACCAAAGATAGGCATAAATCTTCTGCAATATCCGCACCAGTCAACATAGAACATAGCAATAACGGGCTTATTTGCTTGTTTTAAATCAAGCCCCTTTACTACTGTATTTTCAGGAACTTCTATTGGAGCTTGAAGATTGGTCTGAGGTTCATAAGATTTATTATGATTAAAAAATAAATGAAAAAATATTCCAAGTCCGATTACGGCAAAAATAAAAAGACCAATAAAAAACTTTTTCTTCATAATTTTGCTCCTTTTGGTACGACGGTAACTCCGCCTTGAGAAACTATAAATCCCCTTGCTTTGTCTTCATCAGGATTAATGCCTATTTTTGTATAAGGCGGAATATCAACATTTTTGTCAATAATTGCTTTTCTGATTTCGGAATACCTTCCTACATTAACATTTTCCATAAGAATAGAATCAGTTACATTAGAATAACTGTTAATTCGAACTTTGGGTGAAAGAACGCATCTTGAAATACTTCCTCCTGAAATGATACAACCTTCCGAAACCAGTGAGTTAGTTGCCATACCAACTCTGTCGCCCTCTTCCCACAGAAATTTTGCAGGGGGAAAATTATAATTGTATGTTCTTAAAGGCCAATCGGTAGAATATAAATTTAATTCCGGTTCGTAGGTTAATAAATCCATATTTGCCTGCCAGTAACTGTCTATGCTTCCTACATCCCTCCAGTATCCTCTTTCTGAATCCGACATGCCGGTATATTCGTTTTGAGAAAAGTCATATACATAAACTCTTTTACCTTCTTTAAGCATTTTAGGAATGATATTTTTTCCGAAATCGTGATTAGACTCGGGGTTTTTTGCATCTTCAATTACTTCTTCCGTAAGGTCAACGGTTTCAAAAATATAGTTCCCCATTGAAGCTAAACACATATCAGGTCTATTTGGCATAGGTTTTGGGGGACTTTGAGGTTTCTCCTGAAACCCCGTTAATCGCCATTCATCATCTACTTCTATTATCCCGAATTCACTTGCTTCTGATATCGGAATAGGTATTGCGGATATTGTTAACTGTGCATTTTGTTTTTTATGAAATCTCATCATTTGAGAGACGTCCATTCTGTAGATATGGTCGCCGCCAAAGACACAAACATGTTTAGGATTTTCGTCTTTAATATGAGTTAAATTTTGATAAACAGCATCGGCAGTACCCTGATACCAGCTTCCGTCCGTTCTCATTTGAGCAGGCACCAAATCTATATACTGACCCAAAATAGGCGATACTGGCCAGCTTCTTGCTATATGCTGGTTTAAGGAGTCTGATTTATATTGTGTAAGTATTTTAATTTTATAAAAACCCGAATTAATAAAATTATTAATAACAAAATCAATAATTCTGTACCTTCCGCCGAACGGTACCGCAGGTTTTGCTCTGTCACGAGTAAGAGGATAAAGTCTTTTACCTTCTCCACCTGCTAATATCATAACCAGTGCCGTATCAAGAGCCAAAATTTACCTCCTTAATCATCATTTAAGCTTAATACTGCCATAAAAGCCTCCTGCGGAACTTCAACTTTTCCGACAGCTTTCATTCGTTTTTTGCCTCGTTTCTGTTTTTCAAGCAGTTTTCTTTTTCTTGAAATATCACCACCGTAGCATTTATCCAATACACTTTTCCTCAGTGCTTTTATGTTTGTTCTTGCTATTATTCTTCCGCCTATGGCTGCTTGTATAGCCACTTCAAACATTTGACGGGGGATTATATCTTTTAATTTTGTTGTAAGTTTTTGTCCGACATAAAATGCGTTATCCTTATGTACTATAGCACTTAATGCGTCTACGGTTTCACCCGCAAGCAGAATATCCAGTTTGACTAAATCCGATCTTTTATAGTCGCTGAATTCATAGTCCATACTTGCGTAACCTTTTGAACGGGATTTTAACTGGTCGTAAAAATCCGTTATAATTTCACTTAAAGGCATTTCATAATGAAGCGACACTCTTATTTTATCCAGATATGTCATATTGTGGAATATACCTCTTTTAGACTGCGCAAGTTCCATTAATAAGCCTACATACTCATTAGGAGTAATTATTGAAACTTTTACATAAGGTTCTTCTATATAATCCCTATATTGTGCATCAGGCAAGTTTGCAGGGTTATCAATCTCGATTACTTCGCCGTTTGTTTTATGAACTCTGTATATTACACTCGGAGCTGTTGTTACAAGTGTTAAATTATACTCTCTTTCAAGCCTTTCCTGTGCAATTTCCATATGGAGCATACCCAAAAAACCGCACCTAAAACCAAACCCAAGAGCAGATGATGTTTCAGGTTCAAATGTTATACTGGAATCATTTAACTTAAGTTTTTCAAGAGCTTCTTTTAAATCCTGATACTGGTCGTTATCCACGGGATACATGCCGGAAAACACCATAGGCAATGCTTCTTTATACCCTTCAAGTGGTTCATCGGCCCCATTTTCTACATGGGTTATAGTATCACCTACAAACCTTGTAACCTCTTTTATGGAACAACCCATATAACCTACATCGCCTGTTTTTAGTGATTTTACAGGGACTCTGTGAGGATTAAGGTAGCCAAGCTCGGTTATTTCGTATTCCTTACCCGTCGCCATAAACTTAATTTTATCGCCGAGTTTTATATCGCCGTCTACTACTTTAAAAAAGCATAAAGTACCTAAATATTGGTCGTAGGCGCTGTCAAAAACCAATGCTCTTAAAGGTTTATCGGAGGTATCAACGGGAGGAGGAACAAATTCCACAACCGCCTCTAATACATCTTCTATCCCCGTACCTTCCTTTGCGCTGACGGGTATTGCCATAGAGGCATCTATCCCTAATACCTCTTCTATTTCTTCCCTTACCCTTTCAACATCCGCAGAAGGAAGGTCAATTTTATTTATTACGGGTATAATTTCAAGATTTTGCTCTATTGCAAGATAAACATTTGATAATGTCTGCGCCTCCACACCCTGCGTAGCATCAACTATAAGCAATGCTCCCTCGCAAGCCGCAAGTGAGCGGGATACTTCATACGAAAAATCAACGTGCCCCGGGGTATCTATTAAATTTAATATATAATCCCTGCCGTTTTTTGCCTTATAGTTCATTCTTGCGGCATTAAGTTTTATTGTAATACCCCGTTCCCGTTCTATATCCATAGTATCAAGCAGCTGATCCTGCATATCTCTTTCGGCTATTGTTCCTGTTTTTTCCAGTAATCTGTCAGCCAAAGTGGATTTACCATGGTCTATATGCGCTATAATACAAAAATTTCTTACATTATCTATATATTTCATATTTTTAGTTTATTACAGAAATACACATTTGCCAATAAAAAAGACCTCAATAATTGAGGTCTTTTTTTAATTATGCTATTTCTTCATCTTTTTTTATTTTTGTACACAAACTCAGTTCCTGATGAGAATCTTTTTGAGGAAGTTTTATTAACTCTGCAGTTCCTTCTTCCTTCTTTTTTACCATCTCGGCAGTAACCGTAAATTCTTTTACTTCCTCCTGAGAAGGCAGTGCGTACATAATATCCATCATAATTTCTTCTACAATAGACCTTAATGCTCTTGCACCCGTTTTGCGTTTGATTGCCTCTTTAGCAATTAAATCAACTGCTTCAGGTTCAAATTTCAATTCAACACCATCCATATTTAATAAGCATTGATATTGTTTCAGCAACGCATTTTTAGGTTGTGTAAGTATATTTTTTAATGTTGATTCCTCCAACGGATCTAAAACGGCATAAACAGGAACTCTGCCTATGAACTCCGGAATTAAACCGAATTTTAATAAATCTTCGGGCTGGAGTTTTTTTAGCATTTTTGCTTCTTCCATTTCTTTTTCTGCCTGAGTTTTCGGAGCCGCAGCACCAAAACCTATTGAAGTTCCGGTTCCAGCCCGTCTTTCTACAATTTTATCCAAACCGACAAATGCTCCGCCGACGATAAATAATATATTAGCCGTATTTATTTGAATAAATTCCTGATGAGGATGTTTTCTTCCGCCTTGAGGAGGTACATTTGCCACTGTTCCTTCTATCATCTTAAGGAGTGCCTGCTGTACACCTTCACCGGATACATCTCTTGTAATACTTGTATTTTCGGATTTTCTTGAAATCTTATCTATTTCATCTATATAGATAATACCTCTTTCCGCCTTTTGAGCATCAAAATCCGCATTTTGATATAATCTTAAAAGTATGTTTTCAACATCATCTCCGACATAGCCTGCCTCTGTCAATGTTGTAGCATCCGCTATAGCAAACGGAACATCCAGCATCTTTGCTAAAGTCTGCGCTAATAATGTTTTTCCGCTTCCTGTTGGCCCTACAAGTAATATATTACTTTTTTGGATTTCTACCTGCTTTTCATCCGATGACTCGTTATGTGCTATTCTTTTGTAATGGTTATATACGGCAACAGATAACACTTTTTTTGCATCATCTTGTCCTATTATATATTCATCCAGATATTCTTTTATTTCATGAGGCTTTGGAACCTTTGTTATATCGGTTTCTTTTGTTTCTGCCGTTTCGGGTTTTTCTTTTCCTTCAAGAAATTCCTCATCTAAAATTTCATTACAAAGTTCTACACACTCATCGCAGATATATACATCAGGACCTGCTATGAGTTTTTTAACTTGTTCCTGCGTTTTACCGCAAAATGAACATTTTAAACGACTGTCATCTATTCCTGCCATTAATTATATCTCCTGATTGGGTTTTGGTGTTGTATTTACCGTTATGACTTTATCTATCATGCCGTATTCTAATGCTTCTTCAGGGGTCATGATATAGTCACGATCAGTATCTTTTTCAATTTTCTTAATTGATTGTCCCGTATTTTTTGCTAAAATTTCATTCAATGATTTTTTAATTCTTATAATTTCAGCAGCTTGAATTTCAATATCCGTAGCTTGACCTTGTGCGCCGCCTAAAGGCTGGTGAATTAACACTCTTGAATGAGGCAGTGCTAATCTTTTTCCTTTTGTTCCTGATGACAACAAGAATGCACCCATTGATGCCGCCTGCCCTAAACAAATTGTTGATACATCTGCTCTTATATGCTGCATTGTATCATATATTGCAAACCCTGCCGTTACACTTCCTCCCGGAGAGTTTATATACAACATTATATCTTTTTCGGGATTTTCACTATCCAATAATAACAATTGCGCTACTATTAAATTTGCTACCATATCATCAATCGGTGTTCCTAAAAAGATTATTCTTTCTCTTAATAATCTGGAGAAAATATCAAATGATCTTTCACCTCTTGAAGATTGTTCTATTACTACGGGTACAAAACTCATATTTTTCCCTTTCTAATCCTGGTTGTTCTTATATTTCACATTTGCATTTTCAATTAATAACTTTGTTACTTTTTCAGTTATTACCTGCTGATTCATTGAATGAAGAATATTCATATTTTTTTGGATTTCAGCAACAATATTGTCAACACTTGTTCTGTATATTCTTGCAAGCTCTGATATTTTACCTTGAATATCTTCTTGCGTAACGGTTAATTTTTCATTTTGTGCAATTTTACCTACGATTAATGAAGTTTTTATCCTTTTTACGGCTTCTTCTTTCATTTGGTCGTAGACTTTTTGATGTCCTTCTTTTTCAAGCATTTCATCAAAATTTCCGCCCTGCATATTAACTCTTTGTTTAAATTCACCCATTAATGCCTGTATTTCACGATTAATCATTGTTTCTTGTATATCAATATTTGTTTGTTCAAGTAATGTATCAAATATTTTACCTGCTGTTCTTCTTTCATTTTCCATCTTTGCATTATTATCGGCATACTTTTTTATATCTTCTTTTAATGCATCCAGTGATGTTAATGAAGGATTTACTTTCTTCGCAAGGTCATCATTAATATCAGGTAATACTTTTTCTTTTATTGAATTAATTTTTATATTAAATTCGGCATCTTTACCTTTTAATTTTTCATCATGATATTCATCGGGGAATTTTACATTTATTTTAAATTCTTCACCTGTTGATTTATCAACTAACTGCTGTGCAAATCCGTCTATAAAATTAGAATGAGCTAAATCTAACATATAGCCTTTTGCACTTCCGCCTTTAATTTCTTCACCGTCTACATAACCTGCAAAATCAATATTGACAAGATCTGTATTTGTTGTTTTTCTGTCTGTTATGTCTTTTAATTCTGCAAATCTGTTTCTTAAAATTTCTATTTCTTTATCTATTACATCATCGGGATTTTTAAATTCATCAATTTCTATTTCCATCCCTTTATATTCACCTAAATTAACCTCAGGTTTAAGTTCCAATTTTGCAATAACCTTTAAAGAATTGTCATCTGCAAATTCATAAGATTCAATGCTTGGGGATGTAACCAAATCAAAATTATTTTCGGTTATTGTATTTTCAAATATAGTAGGAAGCAAACTGTCTAATACTTCTTTTTGAAGTGCTGCAATACCTACATACTTTTCCAATATATTTTTTGGAGCTTTTCCTTGTCTGAATCCCGGTACATTTACTCTTTGTGCAAGTTTTTTACATGCTTTATCGTATTCCCAATTTGATACGGAGGATTCAATTTCTATATTTAATTTAACTTGATTATTGTCTAATTTTTCTATTGTTACAGTCATTTTATGTCACCTTTTCTTCCACTTTTACACATGCCCCGTAAGATAAATTATTATCTTACCATTTTAGATTATAACATAAATATATTTCTTTCAAATAAAATAGACAATTTAGAGGACATAATTACAAAAATTTGTCAGCATGGATATAATCTAGTGTCGACATTATACATGTGATATAATTTTTTTATAAAGATTGTGAGGGTTTACCATGAAAAAGATTATTTTGTTATTACTTTGTTTATCAATTGTTATTTCTAACCAAACAGCAATGGCATTAACTATGGGAAGCATGGATGCAGGTGCCGTTAATTCACAATATATGAGAGAATTTAAAGGTTTTGAAGCTAAGACAAAAATGCAGGAAAGAAGTGCTATTGTTAAATCAATTAATGAGGCTGACGGAAAAGAAGTACCTCTCGGAACTATATCTAAAGTCCAATTTGCAGGTAATAACAATTTCACGGCTGAGCAATTATCCGCAATAATTGAAGATAAAATAAATAAACCTATGACAGCCGAAAATCTTTCCGAATTAAGAAGAAGATTAATGAGATTTTACCAATCCGAAGGGTTTTATAGTGCAGTCCCCGTTATAATATCTCAAGATAATAAATCAGGTGAGATAGTTATTGAAATTAAGGAAGGCCCTAAAAATTCAATTACCGTTCAATAAGAATTTAAATTTATAACATTAAAATAACAGACCGCTTTTTTAACACTTTAGTCTGATTAATTAAGACTTAAATTTCCGTAAACTGAATAATGAATAGATTTTTTAATTTGGTGTTCTTTAGTTTACGGGAAGTGTGTTATGGGCTTTTTGCCGAAAAAAATTTGCTTATGCTTGTTTATTATTATTTTTATTCCGCATTCTGTTTTTGGTTTGGAAATAGAAAATACTGCCGATAACCCAAGATTGGTTAACCTCACTCCTCAGCAGTATAAAGCTTTAGATACAATAGAAAAAAGAATTTATTCTAATGCTTTCCCTTATGAAAATACTATAGACAGACTGGAAAGACTTGAACTTGATTTATTTCATTCAATCCAAAAAGGGACTCCGACTCAAAGAATTAATACTCTAAAGACGGAAAGCACACGAATTGCCCTTAGAGGAACAGCTATGACCCCTATGATGAATGATACTTTTAATACAAGATATATTAATCCTATGAATGAAATAGGTTATTATGATGATGTAGGAATTATAGACGGACTTATAAGGGTTTGGTGGCCTGATTTTTACGCAAAATTATCACAATACCGCCGATTTAAAGAAGCTAATTATTTTTAAATTGTTCGGGAAAATTTTGGACAAACACAAAGTATTTCACTAGATTAAATTTTATCATCTGTTTTTCTGTTATAGAAAAATTCTTGCGATGCCTGTCCAAATACTACAGCTTTTTGATTATATATCTGCGCCAAATAAATATCTTGTGGTCTATCCGAACTTGTGGTTACTTTATTCGGTTTTTTTAATCCGTTTACATCTATCCATAAATTAGCAGAATCTGAAGCGGTACAAGGTTTTGTATTATTTGAATTGCAAACCGTTTCTCCTGTATCAGATACCGAAACACTATAATTATCTACACAAAATATTATTCCGTCTGTTGTTGTGAATACTGCACCTTCACAATCTTCTGATGTAAATTTTTCATCATCTTTATCAACAATTTTCAATCTTTTTTTAAATAAATTATCGACTAATTCTTCTTTAGTCATATAATCTCTGGCACCGAAGGATGTAGCTGCTCTTTCCATTAATAATGCCTCATTAATCATATCTATTGCTTTTTTCAAAGCAGATTTATATTCACTCTCTCGTGTATAAGTAAATAAAGGATTTACCGTCAAAACAGCTATAAAACCAATTATTGTAAGTGTTAAAAGAACTTCACTTAATGTAAAACCAATCTTTTTCATCAAGAATATTATACCACTTTTTTACTACAATTTAAAGTATTTTTTTAATCTTTACCGTTAAGGCATTACTAATCTTTGATGCTCCGCTAATATTACTTCCGCTAATCGTACTGCCATTTACATACATTACGGTTGAACTTCCTCCATCCAGATTTATTGCTTCCCAGCAGCCTAAACCTTTCATTATTTGAGCAAGTTCATTTAATGTTACACCTGAATAACCTTCTTTTCTTCCGTCAACAGTTACTATTATCATTACATTGTCTTTTGTATAACCTATTGCGGTTCTTGGATTTCTGCCTGTTATTGCAGTTAATTTTTCACTTTTTGTATCTATATATATTTCACCTGATTTTAATAAATATGGTCCTCCGCTTATTATATGATTTATACCTTCTAAATTTGGACTTAATTCATAATTTACACTAACTTTATCCCCTAATTGAAATCCTTGAGCTTTTTCTTTCGGCATTGATATTACATAACCTTTCTCCGGTATGTATAAAGGATAATCAGATATTGCAATAATTTTATTATCTTTTATTGCCAAATGTTTTGAAGGTTTATTTGTAACGGGTGATTTTACTCCCCATCTGTTCGTATATATTAACACTTGTGTACATAACATTCTGGGCTGATTTATATTATCTATATTTATTTCTTTATTCTTATTTTTTAATTTTCCGTTAAAAGCAATTCTCGAAGTACTAAATCCTTTATTTCCTATCCCTAATCCAACCCTTTCATATATAGGTCCTGTTATTATTTCTTTATCTATTACCAATGTCCCTAAAGGAGTTCCTGTATTTTGCTTAAAATATGTCCCGTTTACAGCTAAAATTGCTTTATTATCTATTGCAATATTTTTGATTTTAGATTTTGAATGAAGATTATTTGAAGATAACCGGGGTATTATTTCAATATCAGGATTTACATTTCTGTTTATTTCTGAAATGTTAATTTTTACTTTTCTTGAATTAACGGTTTTTATCATACTTGTGTATATTATTCCGTTATCAAGTTTTTTAATGTAATTTTTACCGTATTTCTTTTTAATACTTTCGTTCCATTGATTTTGCAATAAAAAAAGAGCATCATTATGCTCTTTTAATATAGTATTCTCTTGTATATAACCTTTTAATACAGTCCCTGTCTCATATGCACTTATACTCATATTCTGCCCCGAGAAAACTGCTATCGCCGTTATCAATATCCCTAGCTTTATGACCGTTTTCTCCGAGCAAAAAAATAGTTTTTGTTCTGCCGGTGCATACATATTAATGTTTCCTTATACTACAATTGTAACATATTTTTCATGATTTTTCAAGTGGGTAAATAAAAAAAACAAAAAAATTTATTATATAATATAAAAAAATGGAGGGTTATATGAAAGAATCGGCATTAAAATATTTTATGGAAGGATATTCCTGTTCTGAATCAATAGTAAAAGCGGCAGCTGATAAAGGTTATATTTCTAATGAAGCTGTAAGTATATCAACTTCATTTTCCGGCGGTATGGGTGTAAGGTGTCTTTGCGGTGCTGTTGCAGGTTCTCAAATGATAATAGGTGCAATGTTCGGAAGAAATGATATCGACCGTGACGGTAAAAAAGCCAGAGCTTTAGCTAAAGAATTTTATGAAAAATTTACCCAAAAATACAAAGTAACCTGCTGTAAGGTATTAAGTGCAGGTTTCAGCGATTTTCACTCGCCCGAAAGAAGGCTTCATTGCACGAATATGGTTAAAGACTGCGCTGAAATTCTTCAAAGTATTTTAGAAGCGAATGTGAAAGTTTAATTGATTATTTTATAAATTAAAGATTTTCTTTTCTCGGGTTTATTTGTTATTTTGTATGCGGAAAGTATTAAATTTTCCGCATCTTTTATTGTTTCTTGTTTATTTGTATAAATAACAGCAATAGTTTCACCTTTTTGAACAGGTTCAGATGCCTTTTGAGTTAAATAAATTCCTGCACTATAGTCAATTGAATCCGATTTTTTCTCTCTGCCTGCACCTAAATTTTTACAAGCTTTTGCTATTTTTAATGCATCTATATCTGAAACAAAACCGTCTTTTAATGATTTTACTTCGTATTTAATGCTTGCCTGAGGTAATTTTGTATAATCATCAATAACAGATGCATCGCCGTTTTGTGAGATTATGATATCTTTAAACTTTTCAAGTGCTTTCCCTGATTCTATTAACTCATCCAAAAATTTAAAGGCTTTATTTTTATCAGGGCAGACCCCCGTTTTTTCAAGTGCTTCCGCACAAAGTGTATATGTTATTTCTTTTAAATCCTCATCTTTATTGCCTTTTAAAAACTCTATTACCTCCTGAATTTCGACGGAATTTCCTATTGCTCTGCCTAAAGGCTTATCCATAGAGCTTATAACTGCACATATATTTCTTCCGAGTCTTTTACCTACTTCAACCATTATTTGTGAGAGTTTTTCAGCTTCTTTTGCCGTTTTAATAAAAGCGCCCGAACCGTATTTAACATCTAAAATTATATGGTTTGCCCCGGATGCTATCTTTTTTGATACAACAGATGAAGCTATAAGAGGTATTATATCAACTGTTGAAGTTACATCTCTCAGCGCATATAATTTACCGTCAGCAGGGGCTAATGATAATGTCTGAGCCGCAATTGCGGTTTTATGCTCCTTTACTTTATCTTTAAATTCTTCTATTGTTAAATCAGTCCTGAAACTCGGGATAGATTCAAGTTTATCAATAGTTCCGCCTGTATGTCCCAAGCCTCTTCCCGATAATTTTGCGGTATATATTCCTGCTGCAGCCATTAACGGCAAAAATATTAATGTTATTTTATCACCCACACCGCCGGTTGAATGTTTATCAACTATATTATTTGATATATCACTTAAATCAAGAATTTCGCCGGATTCAACCATATACTTTGTTAAAAGAGTTGTTTCATCAATATTCATACCTTGAAAATATATTGACATTAATAATGCACTTGTTTGATAGTCCTCTATTGAACCATTCATAACACCGCTTATAAAGAACTTTATTTCTTCTTCGGTTAATATTCCGCCTTTTTTCTTTTTTTCTATAATGTCAATAATTTTCATATAAATCTCCTAAAATAAAAAAGAAGCCAATTCCACAATGTGTTTAGGCTTCTTTTTAGTTATATCCTTACTATTTTTTCTGTGTATTTAAATATTGAATAATATCATTTGTAACATCAACACCGCCTGCATATACAACACCGTAATCAAGTATTACATCCAGTTTTTTAGCAGCTGCTACTGCTTTTGATGCTGCAAGTACATTATCTCTTATGATTTTTTCTTTTTGGTCTTTTAAATCATAAATTCTGTCTTCTTTAACTTTAAATTCTTTTTGGATTTGATCTTCAAATGTTTTTCTTTGAATTGGTGATTCAATAGTTTTAAACTGCTTATCTTTATCAATTACATACTGCTGAAGTTCAAGCAGTTTGTTATCTAAATCTTTATAAGTATTTCTTGCAAAAGAATATTCGGAAAGCACCTTCTGAAAATCTGCATATCCTATTGTTGTAGCATTCGCAGTTAAATTAGCTGCAAACATTATTAACAAACCTGTTAAAATAACTTTTATCTTTTTCATTATTCCCTCCTGTTTTCTATTTTTCAAGCTCTTATTTATATAATATAACCGATATATTTTTGTATTTCAAATTTGTTAATTTCTATGTCCATAATATAATGATTTTAAGGAGATAATTAAATGTTAGTAGTAATGCAATCAAGCGCAAGCGAAGATAAAATACAAAAAGTTCTAGAATTTATAAAACAAAAGGGATTTGATACCCATATTTCAAAAGGTGAAGACCATACAGTAATAGGAGCTGTAGGTTCAAAAATTATAGATAAAAGAGATATAGAACTTTTAGACGGTGTTAAAGAAGTTATAAGGATATCCTCCCCATATAAGCTTGTCAGCCGAGTATTTAAACCTAACGATACAATAATAGAAGTTAACGGAGTTAAATTTGGCGGTGGGCATGTCGGGATGATAGCAGGTCCTTGCAGTGTAGAATCTTATGAGCAGGTTGATGCTACAGCACAGAAACTGGCAAAATGCGGTGTAAAAATTTTAAGAGGAGGTGCCTTTAAACCGAGAACTTCACCCTATGCATTTCAAGGACTTGGTGAAGAAGGTTTAAAAATTTTAAGGGAAGTTGCTGATAAGTATGGTATGGCTGTTACCTCCGAAGTTATGGAAGTAGGACAAATCCCTTTATTTCTTAAATATGTTGACATTCTTCAAGTAGGCGCAAGAAATATGCAAAACTTTAACCTGTTAAGATGCCTTGGTGAAATAAGAAAACCCGTGCTTTTAAAAAGAGGTTTGAGTGCAACTATTGAAGAATTATTAATGTCCGCAGAATATATTGTTTCCGGCGGAAACAGAGAAGTAATTCTTTGCGAAAGAGGTATTAGAACATTTGAACCCATGACACGAAATACACTTGATATTTCAGCTATTCCCGTTGTTCAAAAAATAAGCCATCTGCCTATAATAGTTGACCCCAGTCATGCTACAGGTTTAAGAGACAAAGTGGCACCAATGTCTAAAGCTGCTATTGCAGCAGGTGCAGACGGTTTAATTATTGAGGTTCATAATTCTCCCGAAACCGCACTTTGCGACGGAGCTCAATCTCTTTATCCGAGCGATTTTGCTGAGTTGTATAAAGATTTACAGGCTTTATCAGGCATTATTAATAAAGTTTGCTGTTAAATCTACTTACCTAATACAAAATCATCATCATATAATCTTGCAAATTTTAATTCTTTTAGTTCATTTTCACTAAATTTGCCGCCATCTTTGAAAAAGACTTCAAGTCCATTCGGAACTATCATAAAATTAATATTTATATAACCATTATCTTTATATATTTTATATAATGAATTTTTATATATATTTGCATGTATTTCACTATCCAGAGGTAAGTCAAATATAAAAGATTGCGGAATTTTGATTATTTCTTTTTTTAGGTAATAATATCTTACAATTTTTTGACACATATATGTTTCTTTTTTGTATTTATAAAAAACATTACTATGGATTTTAATTTTATTAATAAAGTCTATATTCATACAAATTAATGAAACTAAGATTAATACACATACTGTCCGTAAAAATACTTGTTTATATTTAACCGTTTCATAAATATTTTTTAATACATAATCAAAAAGAATCAGTATCGGATACATAATTAACATTCTGTAAAGAAAAATAATATTATGATGGCATAAAAAATAATCACCCCCAAATGTTTTTCCGCATAATACTAATGAATACATAACCGTTAATAATGATATTTGAAAAAATATAGGGAAAATAATATCTTTAAACAATTTTTTTCTATAACAAAAAATTAATGATAAAATCAATAAAATAATAAAGAAAATCCAATAATAATAATTTTTTAAAAAACAAACATCCAAATATAAATTTGTGTATTCTTTAAGAGTTTGAAATGTAATATGTATATCAGCCATTCCTCTGTCAGCTGCAACTTTTCTAAATCCGGAAGAAAGTACAAAATTTATCATACTTATAAACAAAAAAGTAATTGGCAAATAAAAATTTATATTTAAATTAAATTTGTTTTTTTTACTTATTAAATTATAAATAATAATTAAAATTGCTAAAGACGAGGAAACAAAAAAATTAATTTCTGATGAAGTACCCACTATAAACCCTGATATACATACTAAAAATAGTTTAAAATAATTAATTTTTGACTCTTTTTTATCTCTGAGCATATCGGAGTATATAAAATACCAAAAAATTGAAAAGAACAATAAAGAAAAAAAATACCTATAAAAATTATAATTAACTAAACTCGTAAAATAAATAAATTCACAATTGAAATAATAAAATGTTATAAATAAAAAAGAAACCAAATATAATAATTTAGATTTATTCCTAATAATACTAAATAAAGATATTGAAAAAAGAATAAAACAAGTAAAAATACCTCTTATTATCCCTTCCTGATTACAAATAAAATCATCAGGATGAATATTTAATAAACAAGGTAAACCGAATGATAAAAATTTACATAAAAATAAACCTAAATATCCACCCCCGTGGAAAATTGAAAACTTAAAAGAATCAAAATATGATTCACCAATCATATATCTTGCATAAAAGAAATCATCATCATTAAAACATGAATTTTTACCAAAATACTTAACACAACAAATAATAAAAACAGAAATTAACATTAAAAAGAATGTAAATATAATGAAATTTCTGTTTTTATTCATTTGAAAATTTTTCCTTAAAAATAAAATTTTAGCCGGAATATTTATTAAAAGTTTTATTTAACAGCTTTAACTATTTGATCCGTAATATCTACTCCGCCCGATAAAACTGCACCTTTTGCAAGTACAAGATTATATCCGCTATTTTTAGCATTTGTATTTATAATTGTTGAAATATTTTTATCAATTGATAATAATTTTGTTTCATAAGTTTTAGCTATAGCATCTCTTTTAGCATTAAATTCTTTATTGTATTTTTGTTCTAAAGCTTTTCTTTTAGCCGCATCTTTTTCTTTATCAAGAGCAGCTTTAGCGGTTTCAATAAATTTAGCTAATTCCTGACCTTTTCTTTTTTGTTCATCTTTCAAAGCTTTAACTTGCGGTGAAGAAGCAACTACTTGTTGTACATCTACAACTGCAACCTTAAAATTTGACGGAACATCAGATACAGCATAATTTCCAGCTGTAAGACCTATCCCAAAAGCAATTAATGAAACGGTCAACATTTTTAAATTATTTTTCATAACTATCTCCTTTTTATAAGCCGATTATATCATTATCAAAGTTGTTTTTCAATTTATTTGTAATTACAAAATGCGTTTTTTATAGACTCTTTAAAATCCGGTTTTAAAATACCTTTTTCCGTAATAATACCTGTTATAAGTTCATTAGGAGTAACATCAAATCCGGGATTAATAATATTAACATCCTTAGCGCAAATCCAATCGCCGTTTATATGTGTAACTTCTTCATGGTTTCTTTCTTCAATGGGGATTTCTTTTCCTGATTTTATTGAAACATCAATTGTAGACAACGGTGCTGCTATATAAAACGGAATATTATGATATTTTGCGGCAATAGCTACTGTATATGTACCTATTTTGTTTGCCGTATCACCGTTGGCAGCAATCCTGTCCGCACCAACAACTACCATATCTATCATACCTTTAGACATAAAATAAGAGCACATTCCGTCAGTAATTAATGTTGTAGGTATGCCGTCTTGAGTTAATTCCCAGGTGGTAAGTCTTGCACCTTGCTGACGGGGACGAGTTTCATCGGCAAATACTTTTATTGTAGGGTCTTTTGCGTATGCGCTTCTTATAACTCCAAGTGCAGTACCGTAACCCACTGTTGCCAATGCCCCTGCATTACAGTGAGTCAGAATTGCTGCACCCTTCGGAACAACCTCTGCGCCATAATCTCCCATTTTTTTATTTATTTCTATATCTTCATTTTCAAGTTTTATACCGTTTTGTATTAAAGCTTTTGTTATTTCTTCAATACTGCCCTGTATTTCTTTTGCAAGTTTTATCTGCTTATCAACCGCCCACATTAAATTTACCGCTGTCGGTCTTGAGGACTTTAAATATTCAGCTTTTTCAGATAATTTATTTAAAAATTCCTCTTTATTTGTTTCGGTTTTGGATAATTCTATTGCACCAAGTGCAACCCCATGTGCTCCTGCTATTCCTATTGCCGGTGCGCCTCTAACTATCATATCTTTTATCGCTGTATACATACCTTTCGTTGTAGTTATATCAACGGTTTTAAATTCTTTAGGAAGCACTGTTTGATCTATCATTCTGGATGAATTATTTACCCATTCTATAGTTTTTATTTTTGAATTAAATGACATTTTAGTTTCCTTTATTTCCAAAATACGAATATAAATATGCAGTTATAAAAGCGCTAAAAGTATTAAATAAAGCGCAAAGAAGTGCCGTGAATATAATCATCGGAATTAAAAATCCAAAATTTACAAATATTACTTTTATCCAAATAAATGATTGTACTTTGAAAATCAATTGAAGAATGAAAGCTATTGGAAAATAAATTACAGCAAATCCAAAGCAGGCGCTAAAACCCGATATTGCACCAATTATTAAAGAGTTCTCAATATCAATGGTTTTAATTAAATTAAGCCTTTTCATATATATTAAAATAAAAGGCGCAATAAAAAACATTAAAAGAATAAAAGCTATCCAGATAAATGCAGGGATTAAAGGAATTACCCCTAAAACCGCACCTGATATTAATGATGAAACTATAATTATTTTAATAAGTGATTTATCAATCATTATTTAATCTCCACAGTTAAATTATTTCTGAGATAACAAAGTGCTATTGCAATAGAATCCAAAGTATCATCAAGTTTTGGGAGTGTTTTATATTTAACAGATAGCCCGACAATTTTAGCTACCTCTTCTTTTGAAGCTCTGCCGTACCCCGTAATTATTTGTTTTACTTCAATGGGAGTAAATTCCGCTATGGGAATTTCATTTTTTTCCAAAACCGATAAAATCACTCCTCTTGCCTCGGCTACGGGAATAACGGTTTTTTGATTTTTAAAATAGAAAAGTTTTTCAATTGCTGCAGTATCAGGCTGATATTTTGAAATTATTGTATTAAGGTCATTTTCTATTTCAAAAAGCCTTGCAGAATCAGGTTTTGTTTTATCTGTTTGTATTGAACCTGAGGTTATAAGTATATTTTCACTATTTTCAGCCTCTATAACAGAATATCCGACAATAGCAAGCCCGGGGTCTATTCCTAATATTTTCATATTTTCATTATAAAATAAATTAATTTAAAAACTATTTTTTAAGTTATGTTAAATTATTAAAAAATTGTCCGAACAAAATATTTTATGGTCTGATTCTATCCATTAATCTCGGGAACGGAATTGTTTCACGAACGTGAGGCAATCCGCAAATCCAAGCAACGGTTCTTTCTATACCAAGTCCGAAACCGGCATGCGGAACAGAGCCGTATTTCCTTAAATCCAAGTACCAGTCAAATACTTCTTCAGGAAGTCCCTGTTCTTTAATTTTTGCTAACAACTTATCAAGGTCTTCTTCTCTTTGACCTCCGCCTATCATTTCTCCGTAGCCTTCAGGTGCTATCACATCAACGCAGGCAGCTTTATTTCCGTCTTGTTTCATATAAAATGCTTTAACCGCCATCGGGTAGTGGTGAATCATAACGGGTCTATCGAATTCTTCCGAAATTAAAGTTTCTTCATCTCCGCCAAAATCCTCACCCCAAGGAGTATCATTACCTTTTTTGTGAAGTATTTCAATAGCTTCATCATAAGAAATTCTCGGGAAGGGTCTTTTAATATTTTCAAGCTTAGAAATATCTCTTTCAAGGGTTTCCAAATCGGCTCTATTATGTTCAACAACCTGCTGAACTATATATTCAACAAATTCTTCAGCTAAATCCATATCATCATAAATATCAGCGAAAGCGATTTCCGGTTCAACCATCCAAAATTCGGTTAAGTGACGTCTTGTTTTGGATTTTTCGGCTCTAAATGTAGGCCCGAAGCAATATGCTTTACCGACAGCCATTGCTGCAGCTTCCATATATAATTGACCTGATTGCGTTAAATATGCTTTTGTATCAAAATAATCGGTTTCAAAAAGGTTTGTTGTACCTTCACAAGCATTAGGAGTGAATATCGGTGCATCAACTAAAGTAAAACCGTGTGAATCAAAGAAATCACGAACAGATTTAATAATTCTGTGACGAATATTTAAAATGGCTTTTTGTTTTAAAGAACGAAGCCACAAGTGACGATGCTCCATTAAAAAGTGTGTACCATGCTCTTTCGGAGTAATAGGATAATCATTGGCAACAGAAATAACTTTTACATCAGTTGCATCAAGTTCAAATCCGATTTTAGAACGGTCATGCTTTTTAACCGTTCCCGTTATTTCAACTGAACTTTCCTGCGGAATTCTATCTGCTAAATTAAAAACATCTTCAGAAACATTGCCTTTAAAAACAACTGCCTGAATTTCAGCTGTTCCGTCACGAAGCTGAAGAAAATGAAGTTTTCCGCTTGACCGTTTATTATAAAGCCAGCCTTGAAGTGTTACTTCTTGACCTTCATAATTTTTAATATCCCGTATCCAAATTTTTTTCATATTAACCCCTTTTTATACCTAGTGGGTTAATAATAACATAATTTAAATAAGTTTTAAATAACTATAAATTATTTATAATATTTTGGATTTCAATATCCTCTTCAATAGCGGCATTTAAAACCTTATTAATAGAAGCTGCAGGCTCTTCTTCAACAACCATATTTATATTTTCATTTTTATTTTTTTCAATAAATCTTTGAATTGCTTCTACAGATTCTCTCGTACTTCCAATTAAACCTCTGTACTTTCTTAAATTTTCAATTTTAAACATCACTAACTCCTCTAAATCTAATATTTGTTTAATCGGCAATTTTAAAAAAAACTTTAGGAATTTATAAAATATATTAATTTTTCTTCACAAAAGAATACTTTAAAAAAAATTATCTTTATGTAAAAATTATTACTAAAGGCGAAAGCTAAGAATAAATTTAAATTAGTAGAGATAAATAAAGGAAAAAGAAAATGGCAAGACAAGTTCCCTTAGAGAGAGTAAGAAACTTCGGTATTGCTGCTCACATCGATGCAGGTAAAACAACAACCACAGAACGTATCTTATTCTACACAGGTAAAACACATAAAATCGGTGAAGTACATGATGGCGCTGCCGTAACCGACTTTATGGATCAGGAAAGAGAAAGAGGTATTACAATCCAATCAGCAGCAGTTACTGCTATGTGGAAAAACCATCAATTTAACATCATCGACACCCCCGGGCACGTTGATTTCACAATTGAAGTAGAACGTTCGCTCCGTGTATTAGACGGTGTTGTTGCTGTATTCTGTGCAGTAGGCGGTGTTCAATCACAATCCGAAACAGTTTGGAGACAAGCTAACAGATACGAAGTACCAAGAATGGTATTCGTTAACAAAATGGACAGAACAGGCGCTAACTTCTATAGAGTAGTTGACCAAATTAAAAACAGATTAAACGCAAATGCAGTTCCTATTCAATTACCTATCGGTGCAGAAGATAAATTTACGGGCTTAATTGACCTTATGAATATGAAAGCCGAAATCTACACAAATGATTTAGGTACTGATATTAAAGAAGAACCAATCCCTGCAGATATGATGGATAAAGCTCAAGAATACCACGCAGCATTAGTTGAAGCAATTTCTGAATTTGATGATGACTTAATGATGAAATTTATGGAAGGCGAAGAACCAACCGTAGAAGAACTCAAAAAAGTTTTAAGAAAAGCAGTTTGCGAAAACAAAATTGTTCCCGTAACTTGCGGTACGGCATTTAAAAATAAAGGTGTTCAATTATTACTTGATGCCGTTATGGACTATATGCCTTCACCTTTAGATGTAAAAGCTATTGAAGGCGAACTTGAAGACGGAACAAAAGTTGCAAGACATTCATCAGAAGCAGAACCCTTCTCAGCATTGGCATTTAAGATTATGACAGACCCTTATGTAGGACGTTTAACCTTCTTAAGAGTATACTCAGGTAAATTAACCGCAGGCTCATACGTATTAAACGCAACAAACGGAAATAAAGAAAGAATTTCCCGTTTGGTACAAATGTATGCAGACCAAAGAAACGAAATCACGGAAGTTTATGCAGGTGATATCTGCGCTGCCGTTGGTTTAAAAGATACAACAACAGGTGATACACTTTGTGAAGAAAATGCACCAATCATCTTAGAAAAAATGGAATTCCCTGACCCCGTTATCTCTGTTGCTATTGAACCAAAAACAAAAGCAGACCAGGATAAAATGGGTATAGCTCTTCAAAAACTTGCAGAAGAAGATCCTTCATTCAGAGTTAAATCCGATACAGAAACAGGTCAAACCATTATTTCAGGTATGGGCGAACTTCACTTGGATATTATCGTAGATCGTTTATTAAGAGAATTTAAAGTTGATGCAAATGTAGGTAAACCGCAGGTTGCATACCGTGAAACAATTTTAGGTAATGCTGATCAAGACTCTAAATTCATTCGTCAGTCAGGCGGTAAAGGTCAATACGGTCACGTTAAAATCAGAATTTCACCTGCAGGCGAAAATGAAGGCTTTGTATTTGAAAACAAAATCGTCGGCGGTGCTATCCCTAAAGAATATATTGAACCTGCAAGAAAAGGTATGGAAGAAGCGCTTGAAGGCGGTATCTTAGCAGGCTATCCGATGATAGACGTTAAAGTTGAACTTTATGACGGAAGCTACCACGAAGTTGACTCATCAGAAATGGCATTCAAAATCGCAGGCTCTATGGCTATTAAAGACGGATGTAAAAAAGCAAGACCTTGCATCTTAGAACCTATGATGAAAGTTGAAATCGAAATTCCTGATGAATATACAGGTACTATTATCGGTGATATTTCAAGAAGAAGAGGAAGAGTTGAAGGTCAAGAACCTTTAGGCAACACAGGTAATGTAATTATCAGATGTACGGTTCCTTTAGGCAACATGTTCGGTTATGCAACCGACTTACGTTCAAATACTCAAGGAAGAGGTACATTCTCTATGGAATTCTTGAAATATGAACAAGTTCCGGCTAATGTTCAGGAAGAAATCATTTCTAAAGCCGGCGCTAATGTATAGCGGATTTTACGCAGAGCCCGCAGAGCGGGTCTAAAGCAAGGCTTAAATATAATAAATCAAGTAAAACACTGCATATTATTTATGCAGTGTTTTTTATTCATTGATAAACCAATCTATTAAAGCTTTCTTTTCTTCAAACTTAAAATTATACTTATTTTCAAAAGCTTCATCGGTTAAAAATTTATATCCCACATTAAAACTAACGGGTTCTTGTTCTATACCTGAGGCTTTAAACTTTTCATCAGTAATCATCTTTTTTTCAACATCTATGACATTTGAATAATTTAATCCTTCAAAAGCACAAAAAGGAATTTTAGAATTTCCGTTTTTAACACTTTCAATAAGCCCGAAAGCTCTGCAGACAACACCTCTATATTCATAAACAGAGCATATATCATCAATTAAAAAAGGGCAGTTATATAAAAATTTATCCCCTTTAAACTCTTTTTTTCTGTCAACAATCTCTTTAATATTATTTTCAATTTTATCCTGAACTTCTTTATCCAGAGTTAAAAATCCCGACAATAAATATTTAAATTCCGTTTTAGAATAAGGGAATTCCGCATTTTTACAGCACTTAGCACAGCCTTTATGACATTTAATATAAGGTTTTTGCCTTTCAAAAAAACTTGCCAGCTTACTATTTAAGAATGCCAGATATTTTTCATAATTTTTAAACATAAGATTATTATTACACATATATCTTTTATGGCGAAATATTAAGATATATTAAATACTAAAATAATTGTAATATAAACCCGATGTTACATTACTACAAATATAGTAAAACAATGTGGAAAAGTTTGTAAAAAGTGGTATAATATAAGTGTAGGCAGCCCCCGATTAAGGGCAGGCAACAGACAGCCGAGAGCAAGAAAAAAGCTGAAAAACGGCAAAAGTCCTTTATCGGGTACAAGTTAAAATCACCTGAGCGCATACATTAGCGAAAGGGACATATGGATAAGATACAATTTCACAATGACCTAAGAAGGTTAATTGAAATTTTACCGCCAAAGATTGTAGAAGCACTAAAGCCGTACAATTTAGATGATGCCATTGAACTGGTGCTTGATTTAGGCAGGATTGGGGAAATTCGTTATTCGGATAAAAGGACAGATTTTATCGGCAGTGATATTATAACCGAAGAAGATATACAATATATCACATCAAGAATTCAGCCGTTTACAAATGATAATCGTTCAGGTATTGCAGGAACTTTGCACAGAATAAGTGCAATAAAAAACAGGCAGGGTAAAGTAGTAGGTCTTACTTGCAGAATAGGCCGTGTTGTTACGGGAACTATTGCCTGCATAAAAGATTTTGTACTTCAAAATAAAAGCATATTATTTTTAGGACGACCCGGAGTCGGAAAAACAACTAAATTAAGGGAAATTTCAAGGCTTGTAGCGGATGACCTCGGGAAAAGAGTTGTTATTGTTGATACTTCAAATGAAATAGCAGGCGACGGTGATACTCCGCATCCTGCAATCGGTCGTGCAAGAAGAATGCAGGTTTCTCAGCCGATTTATCAAAAAGATGTTATGATTGAAGCGGTTGAAAACCATACACCTGAAGTTATTGTCGTTGATGAAATCGGTACTGAAGAAGAGGCTCAAGCTGCAAGAACAATAGCGGAACGTGGTGTTATGCTTATTGCAACGGCTCACGGTAATACTCTTGATAACCTGATAAAAAACCCCACATTATCTGATTTAGTCGGAGGAGTAAGCTCCGTTACTTTAGGTGACGATGAAGCAAAGCGCAGAGGGTCTCAAAAAACGGTTTTAGAAAGAGAAAAACAACCCACCTTTGATATTGTTATTGAAATTATTGATAGGAACACTCTTGCTGTTTATAAAAATACGGCAGAAGCTGTTGATTACATTTTAAGAGGCTGGCCTATCCGCCCTGAAATAAGAAAAGTTGACCAAGTATACGACAATCAACCTAAAGAAGAACAAGTAATAGTTCAGGAAAAAATAAAGGAAGAAGAAGAAAACCTTGCAAGTCAAAAATTAAAATTCAGTTTCTCAAGACAAGAGTACGTAAAACAAGTAAAGGATTTCAAAAAAATTTATATTTATGCAGTATCAAGAACTGTTTTGGATAAAGTACTCGAAAGGTTAAACTTACAGGCAGAAATTACAAGAAACATTGAAGATGCTGATATTGTAATAGTTCATAAAGCTTTTGCAAAAGGCGGAACAAAAATTTTAAGTGTTGCAAACGATTATAAACTCCCGATTTATTATGTTCGTTCAAACTCAATGTCACAGGTGCAAAAAGTTGTCAAAGAGGCACTTCATATAACGGATAGTGAAACTCTTCAAGGATATTATGATGATGCCGAACGGGCGCTGGATGAAGCAAAAGCAGCTATTCAAAAAATACTTGACGGAGCAGATAATATTGAACTTCAGCCTCAAAATCAACAGATAAGAAAACTCCAGCATGAACTTGTTGAACAACATAACTTATCTAGCGAAAGTGTCGGTGAAGGCACTGAACGCAGATTAAGAATTGTAGGCGGCAGCGACTTTAAAAACGCAGGTTAATTTTTTGCAATACAGTATAATTTAACTGTCAAACCGTATAAAACTAAGGTTAATACGGGTAATCATCTTTAAATTCCCAACCGTCATAGTATAGTAATTCTGTACACATGTGAGGAGCAGCTTTACAATGTTCCAAAGCTATTTCTCTTGAGCCGTCTTCAAATAAATGGGGCGATATTCTGCCTTTTATATGTGTATCGGGATAATTATAAGAACAATATATAAAATCAAATATGTCCTTTCCAACTATATTTGGGGTTTTCTTTCCATTGACATCAAAATAGAAATCCATACATCCGCCGTTCTGAACATACATATAGCTGCCGTCAGTCAAATATACATAAAAAATGCCTCCTATTCTTTCTGTTTTCATATAATTAAAATAGGGTAATAAGTATTGTCTTGTAAAAAATTCAGCATCCTGATTAGGAGAATCTGACTCAGCCCAAAATTCCCAATCATTTCCGTCTGCTTTTGCTCTTAGATTTGCATTATTTAAAGCCGAATACATTTTTTTAATTCTCGCAACCGTTTCCTGTTTTCTTGAATTTGCAAAAACAGCAGGAATTGCAATCGCTGAGATAATACCAATAATAACGAGGGTAATGAGAACTTCGGATAATGTAAAGCCTTTATTGCGTTTTAGCGCCGTGGGGGGGGGTATTCACTTTATTCATAATGTCTATTTCCTTTTATTTGAAAATAATTATACCAAATTAAAAATGCCGGTGCAATGAAAATAAAAAAATATAAAGTTTTTAACCATATACATAGTTTCGTAGGTTCACTTACTAAAACAACATCTAGGCTTCGTCTGTCTGAGCCTTCAGGCGAGTTACGAAGCCCTTAGTTGAAGTTAGTGAAACAGAAACGAAGTATCAGGTTAAAAACTTTATATTTTTTATTTGTATATTAAAAATATTATTTACATTTTTATGTAAACTATTCCTTAATTCCGCCCGATAAAATATCGTTTATAAAATACTTTCTGCCAAGTAAAAATACACCTATTACGGGAATACAGCATATAACGGAATATGCGCATAATGCTCCCCAATCGGTTATTTCTCTAAAGCTTCCTTTAAAATTAGCCAGACCTAAAGGCAGTGTTCTCATAGCATCTGAATTTGTAACTATTAAAGGCCACATAAAACTGTTCCAGGTTGTTATAAATGTAAATATCGCCAACGTTGCTAAAGCCGGAACAGAAAGTGGCAGGGCTATTTTAAAGAATACCTCCCAAATATTGCATCCGTCTATTTTAGCTGATGCTTCCATATCATCAGGCATAGATTTAAACCACTGGCGCATCATAAATACACCAAATCCTCCGAATAACCCCGGAACTATTAATGCCCAATATGTATCTATCCAATGAAATTCTTTCATCAGATAAAACAAAGGAACTATATTCACCTGAGGCGGTATCATCATTGATATTAAAATTAATATAAACAAAATTTCTTTATATTTAAAGTTAAATCTTGCAAACCCGTAGCCTGCCATTGCAGAAATTATTACCTGACCTATTGTCGTTGCAATTGCAACAAACATGCTGTTGAAAAAATATTTAAAGATATCAGCATTTTTAATTACATATTCATAGTTTTTTTCCGTTATCGGATTAGGAATAAAATTTACTGTCGCCGTAAAAACCTGCTTATCCGTCATAAACGATAAACTAAGCATATAAATAAAAGGCAGAAGCATTGAAATTGCTCCGATTATTAATATAAAATAACCCGTAATTTTATAAAATTTTTTCATAAAACAATAATAACATTAATTGAGAAAAAACATATAATATGCAATAATAATAAAAAAAAGAGGGATAAATATTGCAAAGACTTTTAGTAGCGGATGATGATTTTGAAATCAGAGACCTTTTGGAATTTGATTTATCACACAGCGGATATACGGTTGAAACGGCAAAAGACGGCGAAGAAGCCCTGCAAAAAGCACTTACGGGCAACTATGATTTAATACTGCTTGATGTTATGATGCCTAAAATGAACGGATTTGATGTATGTAAAAATATAAGACTTTCAAAACCGGAAACTCCGATTTTAATGCTCACGGCAAAAGGCACAATAAACGATAAAACTCAAGGATTTAACTCCGGTGCGGATGATTATATTGTCAAACCTTTTGATATTCAGGAAGTTTTATTAAGAGTAAGAGCCCTTGTAAGAAGAAGCAATTCTTCAAAGAAAGAACAAACTGTTTCCCAAGAAATATTAAAAATAGGCGATATAGAACTGTTCCCCGATTCTCTTGAAACCGAAGTGAAAACAAAAAGAATAAAATTAACTCCGACGGAATTTGAAATTTTATACTGCCTTATGCAGCATTTTAATAATGCAGTTTCACTCGCAGTACTTTTAAATGAAGTATGGGGGTATAACTCTGATGATGATGTTAGGATGTTAAGAGTACACGTTGGCGGATTAAGACAGAAAATAGAACACAATCCTAAAATTCCCGAATACCTTCACACCGTTACCAATGTAGGTTATAAACTTACTCCCTTTGGTGATGAAGCTGAATAAAAGGACAACTCATGAAGTTTAAAAGACTTAAAATTGTTGAACAAATTATAATTATATCCTTAATCGGAGTTTTGGTTCCGTCTGTTATTTCTTGGTTTATTATAAACAACGTCAGCCAGCATTCACTAAGAAACGAACTCGGTTACAGCGCTCAAATTATTGCCAAAATAATTGAAAATAATATTAATTCAATTCTTAATGCCGATAATCACAGACTTGATGAAATTATTATTTCAGTAAAACACATACCTTCAGAATACCAACAAAATTTATATTTAAAAGATTTAGCAATAAACAGCGAAGTATTTAAAAACTTTGAAATAATAAGACCTTCCGAACAAAAAGACTTTGATACAGAAAAAAGAATAACATATAACTCCGAAACGGAACAATTATGGATAACGGAAAAAATCCATGACGATAAATATTTAAAAGCTGAAATCAATACAAAACTAATTAAAGATAATATTTTTTCAAATATTCAGGATGAAAAAAACAGAAGGGTTTATATTGTTGATAAATCAGGCAAATTAATATTTTCGCATAATTATGATGAACAAGATTTTCAGAAAAATATAAAACAGCTTCCCGTAAACCTTGTAAATAATATAATTACGAGGTTTGAAACAATAAAAAATCAGCCCAGAGTTTATCTTAAAATGGATGATATCGGGCTAATTATAATTGTAAATACAACTAAAGAACTGACACAATCCACAATAAATAAAGCGAGATTGAAAATTCTTGCAGCTTTTTTAATTGCCGCAGCAGTCACACTATTTTTAACATTACTGTACAGCTATTATTTATATTTTAATATCAGGCAATTATTTAAAGGAATTATTGCAGTATCAAGGGGCAACTATAAAAAACAGATTACTCCTTTAACAAACATTTTTACCCCCAGAGAAATATTATTTTTATCTGAAGAATTTAACAGCATGATAAATGAAATTAATGCATCATATAAAAAATTAAAAGAAAAGAATAAAGAACTTAAATTACTTGACAGTTTCCGCTCTAATTTAGTGGATACCGTCAGCCACGAATTAAGAACACCTTTAACAAGTATCAGGGGCTATACTTCAAGACTTTTAAGAACAGATATTGAAATTGATGAAGAAACAAAACATAAATCACTTTTAATTATAAAACAGCAGTCTGAAAGATTATCTCGTATGATTGAGGATTTACTTGTTATTCCGGATATTGAAGGGGCAAAATTAAATATAAATCTTGAAAGAGTAAACCTTTTAAATATTATTGAAAATTCAATATATTCAGTTAAAAATATTGAAGAAAGAGTAATTGAAAATAATATCACAAATGATTTCCCCGATATTTTAGCGGATAAAGACAGATTAGAGCAGATAATAATCAACCTTTTAAGTAATGCCAATAAATATGCATACCCCGATACTCCTATAAAAATAGAAGCTAAACATGATGAAGAAAAAGCAACAATAAAAGTAATTAATCAGTCAGATTATATAGAAAAACATATACTTAATACCCTTTTTGACAAATTTATCAGAATAGATGATAAAACAACAAGAACAACAAGAGGTACTGGGCTTGGATTATATATTGTAAAAGGTTTAACGGAAGCCATGCATGGAAGTGTACATTTAAAATCCACAACCGATAATATTTTTTGCGTAAAAATCGTAATTCCGTTATATAAAGAGGGAAATAATGAACAATGAATTTATGAAAGAAGCTTTAAAGCTTGCTAAAAAATCAGGAAAAGATATTCCTATAGGTGCAGTTATCGTTAAAGACGGCAAAATAATAGCAAAAGCGGTAAATGAAAGAGAAAAAAAGCATAATGTAATATATCATGCCGAAATGCTTGCTCTTGAAAAAGCCTGCAAAAAACTAAAAAATTGGAGGCTGAATGATTGCGAAATTTATATAACTCTTGAGCCATGCCCGATGTGTGCAAGTGCAATATTACAAGCAAGAATTCAAAAGATATATTTTGGTGCATATGATTTATTAAACGGGGCATTTTGTTCTAAATCGGATATGAGAAAAATAATGGACTATAATGCCGAAGTTAAAGGCGGAATTATGGAAGAAGAATGCACTAAAATATTAAAAGATTATTTTGAAGGATTAAGGAATGCTTAAAACTCAGCTTGATAAATACATTGAGCAATATGAAACAGTTGATTTTATTAAAGATGACCCCGTGCAATTTATCCACAGGTATACAAACATAAACGATATAGAAATTGCAGGGTTTATTTCTTCAATGTTTGCATACGGCAAACGGGAAGTTTTTATTGCAAAACTCAATCATATATTTAATATAATGGGAAATAAACCCTATGAATATGTAAAATCATTTAACTATAAGAATAATAATATAAAAGATTGTGATTACAGGTTTTCAAAAGATTGTGATTTAACAGAAATTTTAAAGATATTAAACTTTTTATACAGCGAAAATGAAACAATCGGGAGTCTTTTTAAGTATTATTACATCCAAAAAAATGAAATATGGCATATGTTTCAAGGAGTAGTTGATTACTTTTACGCAAGGGCGGATAAAGAAAATATTACAAAAGGATTTTATCATCTTTTACCGAACCCCGCCAAAAAAAGTGCATTAAAACGATTAAATATGCTCCTAAGATGGTTTGTCAGAAAAAGTGCGGTTGATATAGGAATTTGGGATTTTATTCCTAAAAGCGAATTATTAATTCCTTTAGATACACACGTAGCTCAAATAGGAAGACAATTAGGATTAATAAAAAGAAACGATAACGGTTATGAAACCGTTATCGAACTTACTGATATTTTAAAATCTTTTGACCCAAATGACCCGATTAAATACGACTTTGCATTATTCGGTTACGGAGTAAATAATAAAATTTAATTACTTATCTGCAGCCAGAAACAAGTTAACCAAATCATTTACCTGGGAAACATTTCTTTGATATTCCTGAACTGATTGTTCTAATTGAAGTATTTGAGTTTTATACTCCTGAATTTTAATCATACATTCTCTTGTAGAACTGTTAAGTTCTTCTTGAAATGATTGTGCTTCTTTAAGAACACTATTCATAGGAATACCCATAGCATCAAATGTTTGTTTTATAATTTGAGCACCTGTCTGCTTAGAAACACCTGCAGGAAGCCCCATTATAAGCTTTCTTAAAGTGGCAACATTCGCAGGCATGTTTGATTTTTCATATGAAATATTTATATTTTTATTAATTTTTTCATTATTAATAGGAATATCGGTAAAATATTGAGGCTGTTCTTGTACAGGTGCCGTTTCGGATAAAAATTCATCTTTTGTTTTAAGAAGAGGTTGATCTAATAAATCCGTATCATTTTGTTCTGATTTTAACTTAACTGTTTCAGGATTAAATTCATTTTCTTCTTCAACAATAACATCATCATTAACTGTTTCATATTGAATTTCAGGTAAAGTGTCTTTAATTTCAGTTAAAGGCAGATCATTGCTAACAGAAAGGCTTTCATCTTCAATAGGAGTAATATCAGCTTCTGCTTGTCTTTTTAAAGCTTCTACTATTTTTTTACCTACACCTTCTGGAAGTTGATTTCTTGTCATAACGTATCCTTTATTTCCTTGACAGTACGATTATATAAAAAAAAAATTTTTTATACAAATTAATATTATCTTTTTTAAAGATTAATTAATATAATTTTTTTCCAAGATTTTCCTTATCTGATAAATATTTTATATCCGTAATTTTCAGAATATGCCATCCGTACGGAGTTTCAATAGGGTCTGATAATTTATTTAATTCAATATTAAAAGCAGTATCTTCAAAATTTTTAACAAGCCTGCCCCTCATATTAAATCCTAAATCACCGCCGTCAACATTAGAAGAACATTTGGAATATTGTTTTGCTAATTCAGCAAAATCTTCACCATTTTGAATTCTTTCTTTTAAGTTTAAAGCCTCATCTTTTGTATCAACAAGTATATGACTTATTTTTACTTCCTGCCTGTCCATTAAACTATGATTATATGCAAATGGAAACCAGCAGCAAAATACAGCTGTTATCCAACAAAATATACTTAAAACTATCTTCATATTAACCTCATCAATTTTTACTATTATAACTTAAAATGTGAATATAGTCTAAATTTTTTCACAAGCCAACAAAGCACAGCCTATCATGCCGGAATTATTTCCTGCTTTAGCAAGTTTTATTTTAACGGGAGATACAACTATTTCATTATTTACTGCATCTTGGATTTCATCCGTATTAATAAACTTACCCATTCCGCCTGAAATTATTACACTTTCCGGATCAAAAATATTTGTTATATTTATTAAACCCGTTATAAGGTCTTTTTTCCAGATATCAAAAACTTTTTTTGAATATTCATCATTTTTATTAAGACCTTCAATAATATTATAAGTTGTAATATCCATAGGATTTTTATCTTTAAAAACAGAATTTATAAAACTTTCATCATAAAGAGCAATTTCTTGGGCAGTTTTTTTAAGTCCCGTACCGGAAGCATAACTTTCCCAGCAATCTTTTCTACGGCAGGTACAAATTCTTCCCTGTCCGTTGATTTTCATACTGCCGACTTCACCGCCTCTTCCTGATTTACCTCTGAGCAGTCTGCCGTTAATGATAAAACCGCCTCCGACTCCTGTTCCGAGGGTTATTGTTATGGTATTTTCTTCACCTTGTGCAGCACCGATTTTATACTCTGCCCATGCCGCACAGTTTGCATCATTTTCTACAAAAACAGGTTTCCTGCTTAATGATGTAAAATCTAAATTATTATAACCCTCAGGCATATTCGGAGTTGATGAATCTACTTTTGTATTATTTATATTAACGGCACCTGCCGTAGCAAATGCAGTAATATCAATATTTTTTTCATTTTCACATATTATATCTTTAAATACATTTGTAAGTTCTTCTATAGTTTTAGGTGTTGAAATTGTCTTAATTTCATTTAAAAAATTACCGCTGTCATTAACTATTGCATATGATATCTTTGTACCGCCTGCATCTATTGCCAATACTTTTTTCATAATTATCCTCTTTTACAAAATCTTTTTGTAATCAATTGCGGTCGTGTAACAGCTGAACCGATTACAACACTATATGCACCCAGCGAAAATGCTTTATCAACTTCCTTAGGCTCCCAAATTCTACCTTCAAGAATTACGGGGCAGTCAAGCTCTTTTGTAAGTTCTTTAAGCAGCTCAAAATCCGGAGTTTCATTTATCATAGGTGAATATTGAGTATAACCTGAAAGTGTTGTTGATATTATATCAAAACCAAGCTCTCGAGCTTTTATTCCTTCTTCAAATGTGGAAATATCCGCCATTGCAAGCTTATTATGACTTTTTATATATTTAAGAATTTCATCTAAGCTTTCTTTTGGTCTTGGTCTTTGAGTTGCATCAGTAGCTATAATATCCGCATCCGCATTTATAAGCTCATCAACTTCTTTTAATGTCGGTGTTATATAAACAATTTCTTTCCAATTATCAGGCAGTTTATCAGGCTTTGTAAGCCCGATTACGGGAACATCAAAAAGCTTTTTTGCATTTTTAACATCTCTTGCTCCGGCAAGTCTTAATCCTTTTGCACCGCCATTAATTACTGATTTCATCATTGCAGTAAGGGCTATTTCATCGTACATTGGTTCATCGGGCATCGCTTGTACGGATATTATTACTTCGTTTTTTAATTGCTCAACTATATTCATATATAAATATTATAATATGTTTAATTTTTTTGTTAAGATATTATTATAAATTATAAGGATTTTATAATGAAAAATATCCGTAATATTTTTTATTCTTTTAAAAATGAAAAAATAAACTTATTTATAAATATTCCTGTTTTATTGATTTTATTTTTTATAATTTTAAATTTATTTAAGCATTCATTTATTTTTGCTGATGATACAGATACTACTTTACATGAATCCTTTATAAAAATTTTTTTTAATTCTGCATATGCAAACGGACTTATAATACCTTCTATCTTGGAAAAATTACTTGGTACATATATTCCGCCAATTTTGAATATCCATCCGAGTGATTTTAAGAGCGAATATTTTTCGTTTATAGAATCTTTTTTAATTCTTATTTTTTCTTTTATACCTATAAAAATTATGTTTCTGAATAAATCTGATAATATAATTTATAAACTGCCTATAACAGTTTATTTATTTATAATTTCTTTTTATATGTATGCATTACAAAAATCAAATCTGATGATATTCACTTATGATGGATTTTTCAGGTTAAATATGCCTATTTTTATATTTCTTTTATTATTTTTCTATTTAATAAAAACTTTAAATAAAATTACATATAAAGATTATTTTATAATATGTCTTTTAACTATTCTTTGCTGTTTATCCTGTGAATTGACTTGTATACTTGTAATATTAGGTACTTTAATTTATACTTTTTTATCTTTATTTGATAAAAATAAAATCTCAAATAAAAGATTTTATTTACTGGTTATAATATTAATTTTCAGCATTTCCTCAAGCTTATTTTTATTTAAATTCGGAGCATTTATCAGAAAAACACCAAATCTTATTATAGATTTAAATTTTTTCACTAATATATTTAAAATACTTCCTGAATTTATTAAAGAATATATTAAATACTTATTAATGAAACATATTATTGCATATGTTTTATTAATATCTCAAATTGCAGTATTATTTTTCAAAACAAATGAAAAAAATAGTATAAAAATTGTTATAAGTTATTTATTAGGATTATTAATATTCTTTTTTTCATTAATAGGTTTAGGGTATTATCCAAATACAAATAACAGCTTCTATATAATACATCCCGACATTCAAACCACATATGAAATGATAATTTTAGCATTTAACTTATATTTATTTAGTGTAATTTTAAAAAATAAAATTCTAAAAAATTACATTGTGAATTTAGTTTTTATCGTTGTACTTTTAAGTTCAATACTATTAATAAATAAAAATATCAGTTTCTATAATAATTTTATAAAAAATATTTTAATTCCTTTAAAAATAACTCATTATAAATCGGAAAAAATAATAAGACTTGCTAATTTAAAAAATAAGACAATTTATTTGGATTATGAAATTTTTAACAATCCGTTAAATTGGGGCTTATTTTATAATTCAAAAGAAAATGAAAAAAATGTTATATATCCTGATAATACATACATAATATTTTTAAATAACATAGGGATGAATATTACACAAAAAGTAATATATACGGATAAAGAAATAGTAGATAAAGAATATAAAGCAATGGGGGGGGGTATTTTTACCGAAGAAGAATTAAATAACATAAAGTTTAACAGATTAACGGATAATAATTTTTTATTAAATACAAAGCCATAATTATTTTTAAAATATTAATTTTTTGTTTATTTTTTTAAGAATTTTAAAAAAGGATGTTATAAAAATTAATAGAGAAAAAATAATAAGAAACGGAGATAAAAATTATGGCAAAAACAATTGGTATTGACTTAGGAACAACAAACTCTGTTGTTGCAGTCATGGAAGGCGGTAAACCGACCGTTATAGCAAACGCAGAAGGTTCAAGAACAACACCTTCTATCGTTGGTTTTTCAAAAACAGGTGAAAAACTTGTAGGACAATTAGCAAAACGTCAAGCTATTTTAAACCCTGATAAAACGGTTATTTCAATAAAACGTCATATGGGTGAAGATTTTAAAAAGAATATTGACGGCAAAGACTATACTCCTCAAGAAATATCAGCAATGATATTAAGAAAATTAGCTGATGATGCATCAAATTATTTGGGTGAAAAAGTTACATCTGCAGTTATAACTGTTCCTGCATACTTTAACGACGCACAAAGACAAGCAACAAAAGATGCAGGTAAAATCGCAGGGTTAGATGTACTTCGTATCGTAAACGAACCAACCGCAGCTGCTTTAGCTTACGGGCTTGAAAAAGAAAAAAGCGAAAAAGTATTGGTATTTGACTTAGGCGGCGGTACTTTTGATGTTTCAGTTCTTGAAATCGGCGACGGTGTTCACGAAGTACTATCAACATCAGGTGATACTCACTTAGGTGGTGATGATTTTGACCAAAAAATTATGGATTGGCTTGTTGAAGAATTCAAAAAACAAGAAGGAATAGACTTAAGAAACGATAAACAAGCTATGCAAAGATTAAAAGAAGCTGCAGAAAAAGCTAAATGTGAATTATCATCAGTTGTTGAAACAACAATAAACTTACCGTTTATTACGGCAGATGCAAACGGTCCAAAACACTTAGATATGAGCTTAACAAGAGCTAAATTTGAAGAATTAAGCCATGACTTACTTGAAAGATGTAAAAAACCGGTAGCAGATGCTTTGCAAGAAGCAGGATTATCAAAAGGCGAAATAAACGAAGTTGTATTAGTAGGCGGTTCAACTCGTATTCCTGCCGTTCAAGCATTAGTAAAAGAATACACGGGCAAAGACCCCAACCAATCAGTAAACCCTGATGAAGTTGTTGCTGTTGGTGCTGCTATCCAAGCAGGGGTTCTTGCAGGTGAAGTTAAAGATATCGTTTTACTTGATGTAACTCCTTTAACTTTAGGTATTGAAACTTTAGGCGGTGTTTTAACTCCGTTAGTTCCGAGAAACACTACAATTCCTGTTTCTAAATCACAAGTATTTTCAACGGCAGAAAACAATCAAACCGCTGTTGATATCCATGTACTTCAAGGTGAAAGACCAATGGCTAAAGATAATAAATCTTTAGGTATGTTCAGATTAGAAGGTATTGCCCCCGCTATGAGAGGCATTCCTCAAATCGAAGTTACTTTTGATATCGATGCAAACGGTATTGTTAATGTATCAGCTAAAGATAAAGCTACAAACAAAGAACAAAAAATAACAATTACAAACTCTTCAAATCTGTCCGAACAAGATATCGACAGAATGGTTAAAGAAGCTGAAGCTAATGCCGAAGAAGATAAAAAACATAAGGAAGAAGCTGAAATCAGAAACAATGCTAACGGTTTAATCAGTTCTGCCGAAAGAATTGTTAAAGATTTTGAAGGTAAAATCGCTGAAAACGATAAGAAAAAACTTGATGAACAAAAGAAAGCGCTTGAAGATGCTTTAAAAGAAAATAAATCTGCTGATGAAATTAAAAAATTATCGGAAGACTTACAGCAAACAATGTTTGCAATCTCTCAAGCAGCATACTCTCAAGTTCAACAAGAAGGCGCACAGGCAAACTCTGAAAGCGCTCAAAGCGAAAACACAACATCAAACAAAAATGATGATGATGTAATTGATGCTGAATATACTAAAGAATAGTATAATTAATCAACAAAAAAACCTCCTTAAAATTTAAGGAGGTTTTTTTGTTAATTATCGGATACAATCTACATTTTAATTTTGTCAGATATTTTTCCATTTATAAATTAAATTCTGTGAGGATAATCGTCTTTAAACTCCCAACCGTCATAATATAAAACACCTGAGCAATATAATTGATTTGTTGTTTTACATAGTTCAATGGCGGTAGATCTTGGCATTTCTTTATTTAAGACAGGTATTACTTGCCCTGTAGCAAGATATTGAGACATTGAATACGGACAATATAAAAATGTAAATATATCCCTTCCTGCTACATTTGGCTTTTTAAGTCCGTTTAAATCATATTTTAAATCCATACAATCACCGCTATGTATGTAAAGATAACTACCATCTGTTAAATATATGTATAATGAGTCATTTATTTTTTCTGTTTTTGTATAATTAAGATAAGGTAAAAGATACAGTTTTGCATAACTTTCTATATCGTTATTAGGTGAGTCAGCCCAAAATTCCCAATCATTTCCTCGAGCTTTTGCCATAAGAACAGCTTTATTCATTTCTGAATAAAATTTCTTTAATCTTGCACTTGCTTCATTCTTTCGAGAGTTAACTAAAACATTAGGAATAGCAATCGCAGAGATAACACCAATAATAACCAGAGTAATGAGAACTTCGGATAATGTAAAGCCTTTTAAAGCTCTTTGTCTTGGATTTTGTTCACTTCGTTGTTGCAAAACTTCTGCCTCAGCGCTTCGGCTTCGCTCCGGTTTGCTACGACTCCAGTCTACGCAAAATCCGCTCGGGGGGGGTATTCACTTTATTCATAATACTTTATTTCCTTTATTTTTAACTAATTATATCAAATTGAATATACTTCTGCAATAAAAATATAAAGATGAAATTTAATTTTATAATAATATCTTTACTATATTGAAGTAATACAAAAAACCTCCTTAAAATTTAAGGAGGTTTTTTATTATTGGTAAAAAATTATAAATATTTAACTGTTTTTGACAATTCATGCCTGTTATTGTGCATATTTGAAGGTTCTTTATTCGGATATCCTATAGGCAGTATTGCAACAGGGATAATATTATCAGGTAAATTAAATGTATTTTGTGCGGTTTTTGAATCAAAATAGCCGACCCAAGTTGAACCTAAGCCTAAATCGGCAATTTCTAACATCATATGAGCCGTAACAATACTTGCATCAACAATCCCTTCATCAAGATTATTAAAAGGATTTTTCCAGCTTACGGTATTATCATAACAGATTAAAAAAGCAAGAGGCGCATCAAAATGATACGGGGTAACCGTTTTTAATTTTTCAAGACTTTCGTTACTTTGTAAAATGAAAATTCTTTGAGGCTGATAGTTAACGGCAGTCGGAGCAATTCTTCCTGCTTCAAGTATTTTATCAATTTTATCCTGTTCAACTTTTTTATCACTGAATTTTCTGCAGGAATATCTTTTGCTCGCTAATTCTAAAAATGACATAATTAAACTCCTTTTGTATTATTTAATTTAACTTGTGAACAAAATAATTATAACACTTTTACCCATCCCCGATATAATGCAAGTAATTATTATTCAACAAATTCTAACAAACTGTTATAATTTCCTCTGTCAGCTTCTTGTAATGCAAAAATATACTTTTTTCTTATATCTGAAATGTTTTCTAAATTTTCTGACCCCCAATTTAACTCTCTTTGCCCTAATTTACGCATTAACAAATCCGCCATTAAACGAGAAACCCTGCCGTTCCCGTTAGGAAACGGATGTATCTGAACTAATCTGTGATGAAATCTTATTGCAATTTCTTTTTCGGAAAAAGTTTTATTATCTATCCAAAATTTAATGTCATTCTTTTTCCTCTTCCGTCAAAGGAGTTGAATTATCATCGGTTTCAAATGTATTCATATTTAATCTTCATCCCAAATTCTTGCAATGTTGTTATCCGTAAGTTCTTTAATTAAATCTTCCAATGTATCTTCACTTTCTGTAAGTTGATTTTCAAGCCCCATATTCTTGTTAACTTTATTCATTATTTTTAAGGCTTTCTTTTTTGCTTGATTATAAATAATATCATCAATATTTTCTCTTGGCACAAATGCATATACAAAATCACAGTTTAGAGCATCGGCAATTCTTTCCATAGTTGATATTTTAATATTTTGTTCGTTTTTTTCCATATTTATAACTCTTGGCTGAGAAACATCTATTTTTTTTGCCAATTGCGTAGTTGTCATGCCTAAAAACTCACGGATTGTTTTTAACCAACCCTGTTTCGGTCGTTCGATAACAGCCTTTTTTAATACATCAAATTTCTTTTGATAAGAGTGTCTAAGTATTTTTTTATTATCCATTTATAACCTATATATTATAATTTTCCATTTATATTATAACTTATTTATTATAATTTTCAATATATTTTATAATATTTATGTTATATTATTAATCATATTAATTATAATGATACCACTTTTACCCCCCCCCGAGGCAAATTGAAAAAAATACTGTTAATGTGGATGATGTTTTGGAAACCGTTAACCATTTTAAGTGTATAGACCTGATTATAGATAAAGCTAATTATGAACTTTCTGAAAGTCTTATTAAAAAGCTGCATTTTATTTTAAAAAATGGCACAAAAAGTTCATCTAATAAAAGATTTGCATTGGGTGATTATAAAAAATACCCAAATATTGTTGGGGATACCGAAACCGTAAAACCTGAAAATGTTGCAGAAGAAATGCAAAAGATGTTAAAAAATTATAATAACGGAAAAACTAAAAATTTAACCGAAATTTTAGATATTTAAATTTTCTTATAAATCAGGATAAATTTCTTTTAATTTTTTTACTAATTTTTTGAATAATTTTCCGTTTGGATGTCCGCATATTTCAGGTTCAAAATAACCTTTTTTAATATCTGTTAAATTTGTTTCGCCTAAAATTTCCTCAACATCAATTACATCTATTCCCATTTTTTCTGCTTGCGGTTTCCAATATTCATTTTTAGTGGATTCAAAAGTTATTATTACAAACTTTGTTTTTTCTTTATCTTTACTTGTTTCATCATTCCAATCAGATTTTATTAAATCATTTATATTTTTTAAATGTAAAAGTAAAAAATCATATATTTCTTGATTTGGTTTTATCCAAAGAGCTTTATATACATAATCACTTTTAATTTTATTATATATATGTCTGATAATAGCCAGATTATAGTAGATATTTAAAAATGGTTTATTTTCAATTAAATTATTATTTTTATCCCTTTTGTAATTTAAATAATATGAATCTGAAGATATATCGGTAAAACAATCTAAATATAACCTTTTATATTGATCTTCCATAAAAACATAAAATATATATCTTGGTCTCTTTATACTTTTATAAAAACTTTCATCTTTTAATTGATATATGGCATGTTGAACACCAAATCCGTTATATGCTCTGTTATAAATTGGTCTTTTAGAATATTTTGACATTATATATGAAATTGTTTGTTCATTTTCAAAAATATAACCATACGCATAAGAGCATCCGAATATAACAATGGGATTTAATTTACTATCTGCATTCATTACAGGTCTGAAACCATAATGTTTAATATCTTCATATGTATTTTTAAACGGTTGTATTTTAATAAAATATTTTGGTAATTTGATAAAAAAATTATATTTTTCAAAAGATTTATACAAATCCGCTTTTTGCATAATTTCAAATTTAAAAAAACAATAATCAAATAATATTAAACATCCGAAAGAAATTATAAAAGTTAAAAATAATTTTAAAAAAATTTTCATACTTCACCCTTTCAAAAAAGACCGGCTAAAAAGCCGGTCTTTTAAAAATAAATTTATTTATCATCCAAAGCTGCAACACCCGGAAGAATTTTACCTTCAATAAATTCTAATGAAGCACCGCCGCCTGTTGATACATGTGTAAAATCTTCAGCTTTGCAGAATTTTTTAGCTGCAGATACACTGTCACCGCCGCCGATAACAGATGTTGCACCATTTTTAGTTGCTTCTACTATTGCTTGAAGAACTGCTTTTGTTCCTTCTGCAAATTTCGGGTTTTCAAAAGCGCCTACAGGTCCGTTCATAAGAATTGTTTTTGATGATTTTAATACATCAGCAAAAGCTTTTCTTGATTCTAAACCTGCATCAACACCTTCAAATCCGTCAGGAATTTCATTAATTTTAACGAATTTATTTTCGCCGTTGCCTGAAAAATCATTTGTAACTAATACATCTGTTGCCATAACAAGTTTAACACCTTTTTCCTGAGCTTTCTTTTCAATTGCTCTTGCAACATCCAATTGGTCGTCTTCGCAAATAGAATTACCTATTTTACCGCCGTTAGCTTTAACAAATGTATAAGCCATACCGCCGCCGATTATCATATTATCAACCTTATCAAGCAGATTTTCCAAAACTCCGATTTTTGATGAAACCTTAGCACCGCCTACTACAGCCGTAAACGGTCTTGTCGGATTATCAAGAGCTTCTGATAAACATCTGATTTCTTTTTCCATTAATAATCCTGATACGGCAGGTTTTAAAACTTTAGCTAATTTTGCAGTTGAAGTATGATTTCTGTGAGCTGCACCGAATGCGTCATTAACATAAAAATCACCAAGTTTAGCTAATTTATTTGCAAAAGTCATATCATCATCTTTCGCTTCTTCTTCTTTATAGTATCTGATATTTTCTAAGAGTGCTATTTGACCTTCTTTTAAATCGGCAAGCATTTTTTCAGCAACGTCAACATCCGGAATAAACATAACTTCTTCACCGAGAAGTTTAGTCATATATTTAGCAACGGGTGCTAAAGTAAATTCAGGATTCTTTTCACCTTTTGGTCTGCCTAAATGCGCCATTAAAACAATTTTTGCACCCTTATCTTTTAAGAAATTTAATGTAGGCAAAATTGCCTGAATTCTTGTATCATCAGTAACATTTTTGTTTTCGTCTAAAGGAACATTAATATCAACTCTTACAAGAGCTTTCTTTCCTTTAATGTCGCCTAAATCTTTAATGGATTTTTTCATTTATTTCTCCTTATATAACTTTACTGCCTTCATTTTCAATATCTAATGTTCTTATATCGCATTTAACATTTAAATCTTCAAAAATTTGTTTAACATCATTTTGAACTTTTTCAAAACCGTCATTAACGGAAACAATTAATATAGCAGGCCCTGCACCTGATATTACACAGCCTAAAATATCTTCTTTATTTTCCAAAAGCTCCGTTAATTCACTAAAACCTTTTACAAGTTGATTTCTGTACGGCTGATGAAGTTTATCTTTCATACATTTTTTCATTTGTTCGCTGTCACATCTGTATACAGAATCAATCAGCATGGCACATTTTCTTATATTAAAAGATGCATCAGGAATGCTTATAGTTTCAGGTAATAGTGACCTTGCTATTTTTGTATCAAGTTCATAATCGGGAATTAAAACAGTTAATTTCCAATCTTCGGGCCAAGGTATTTTAGAATATGAAACACTGCCGTCATCTTCCAGCGAAGATAAACAAAATCCGCCAAACATAGCAGGTGTAACATTATCAGGATGTCCTTCCACTTCTGATGCTATAGAAAGTAATACTGCATCATCTGCAGGTTTACCTAAAAGTTCATTAGCAGCGATAAGTCCACCGACTATTACCGACGCACTTGAACCTAATCCTCTAGTTACGGGAATATTTGTTTTAACAGTTATTTTTATATCACTTACACTTTGCCCTATAAAATTATATAAAAGCTCGATTGCTTTATAAACTATATTATTTTTATCTTTTGGAACAGATAAAATATCATAATCTATATCTTCTTCAATAATATTTATCTCAATACCGCTTCCCGGCATAACGGTTTCTTCAACAGTTATTTCATTATATATGGGCAAAGCTAATCCCAAACAATCAAATCCGGGTCCTAAATTGGCTGATGTCGCCGGAACTTTTACACTAACCTTCATAATTTACCTTATCTTATTTGTATCGGCATTATTAAACATATATAATTTTCTTCGCTGTCAGGTTTAAATACGGTAGCTGAAACACTGCCGTTTAATCCTATTTTTACATTTTTTGCTTCCATTGTTTTTACGGAATCAAGAACATATTTATAATTAAAAGCTATTGCTAAATCATCACCTTTATAATTACATTCAATTATATCTTCTGATGTACCTGAATTTGGTGTTTCAGCTTTTAATATTAACTGATTATTTTCAAACATAAATTTAACTATGCTTGTTCTGTCATTAACCATTGTTGAGACTCTATCCAGAGCTAAAATCAAATCATCTCTTGATACAATTGCATTATTTGCCATAGTTTTCGGTATTAATTGTTCATAAGGAGGATATTCACCTTCTATTAATCTTGAATTAATTGAAAAACTCATTGTTTTTAAAGTTAATCTTGATTTATCAACAATTAAAGTAACATTTTTTTCTACAATAAATGAGCATATTCTTACAAATTCATTTAAAGTTTTAGACGGAATAACAATTTTTGCATTTTTACCGTCTTTATTTTTAATGGTTTCTATAATTCTTGTTAATCTGTTTCCGTCTGTTGCAGCCATTTCAAGCTTTGTATCTTTTATTAAACAAAATACACCTGAAATTACATTTCTGTTTTCATAATTTGCAGCTGCATAAACAGTATTTTTTATTGATTTTAATAACGGTTCAAGTTCAATTTCTATTTCAGTTCCGCCTTCAACATCTTCTTCGGTTTTAGGAAATTCTTGTGCGGAAATACCTATTATTTCAAATTTAGAATTACCGCAAGTAATACTTACTATATTTGTATCTTCATTCAGTGAAAATTCAACCGGTTTATCAGGTAATTTAGCTGCAATTTCAAGCAATTTTTTTGCAGGCAGTGTTATTTTTCCTTCTTTTTTAACGGCTACCGTTGTTTTTGCTTTTATTGATATTTCTAAATCGGTAGCACTCAGGTTAAGAGTATTATCTTTTGCATCAAATAAAACATTTGCAAGTACCGGTTGTACATTTCCTCTTTGTGCCGTTACTTTTTCAACTATTTTCAATTTATTTAATAAAGAATCTCTATCTATTGTAAAAAGCATAATTACCCTCAATTCTCTTTTTCACATTTATATTATATAAGAAAAATAAAAATCTCGGCATTTTTTATTTAATTATTAATTATTATATTTTTTATAAAAAAAATAACAGTAGTAATAAGTATTAAAAAAAATTGTATAAAAGTATTAAAAAACATTATTATTATTGATTTTTAGTTTTGTATAAAAATTGTAGATTTTTTATTCAAATATGTTTAAAAAATGTATAAAAATTTATATTTTTTTTAATTATTAAATTTTTTATAAATATTTTTTAAATTTTATACATAATAAAAAATAGTTTTCTACAAGTTTTCTACAAATAATTATAAATTTTATTTGTAAATTTTTGATACAAAAAAAGCATGAAAGCATGCCTTTTTATTGGGTTTTTTTATCATTAAAATCTGTTGATTTTTTATCGTGCAAAAATTTTGCAAGTTTATACTGTTCAAAACTTAAAGAAAAATTATAAAGTGCATTTAATAAAGTTCTGCCCGTATCGCTTTTTGCTATTATTAAAGTTTTATCATTATTATTTTTTGCAAGATAAAGTTCAGCTTTTATTATGTTATCAACTTTATTTAAAGAAGGATTTATTAATCTGTTTAAAAGCCATTCGTTTAATAAAATTACGGAATTTTTATCTTTATTTTCCTGCAAATATTTTGAAAATTCTTTTAGTATCATAAAAAAATTATAATAATTTTGAAAAAATATAGCAAAAAATTTAAAAAATAGGGTTTAAATAGATATAAAAAATGTTATAATATTAATGTAAAGGAGTAAAAGAAAATGATTTCATCGTATTTAGCAATGCAAAATGCGATATTATCTAGAAATATGGCACAAAGTCAAATGGTTCAAGCATCAAGCAAAATGCTTTCATCTTTGTCTTTCGGAAACAGCCAGCCTTTAAGACCTTCTTTTGCTCAAGCAGATATGTTTGAACTTTCAAACAAAGCTAATGAAACTAAAATAAGTGTTTTATCAAGATTAATTGAAGCTTACGAAAAAGCTTTGGGTAAAAAAATAAAATCTTCAGTACCTAAATACGGCGGTATAAATTTTAAAGCTTAATTATTCATATCTTAATGCATCAATTGGATTTAAAAGAGAAGCTTTATAAGCCGGGTAATAGCCGAAAGCTATTCCGACAAGCCCTGAAAATCCGAGTGATAAGAATATTGAAAACAGTGAAATAGATACACTCATTCCTTCAGAGAAAAATTCAACTGACTTAGCACCTAATATTCCCGTAACTACACCTATAAGTCCGCCTATCATTGAAAGCATAAATGATTCTATTAAAAATTGTTGTCTTATATCTGATGCTCTTGCTCCTATTGCCATTCTTATACCGATTTCTTTTGTTCTTTCAGTAACGGATACAAGCATTATGTTCATAATTCCGATACCTCCTACAAGCAAAGATACGGAAGCTATTGAAGCCAAAAGTATTGCAAAAGTTTTTACGGTGGATTTCATTTTTTCCTGAAACTCTGCAGAGTTTCTTATTTCAAAATCATTTACCTGATTTTTTCCGATATTGTGTCTTTGTGCCAGAAGCTCTGTTATATCTTTTTCAACTTCATTAAGAGTATCCCCGTCCGTACCTTTTACTATAATCATTTTGACGGTTCCAGGGAAAGATACACCGAATAATTTTTTTTGGGCTGTTGTTATGGGAATAAAAATTAAATCGTCCTGATCAAAAGGACCTTGAGAACCTTTTGTTTTTAAAGTTCCTAAAACTTTAAACGGAACATTACCTACTCTTATAACTTTATTTAGCGGTGATACATCTCCAAAAAGCTCTGTTGCCACTGTTGAACCTATTAAGGCGACTTTGGCACTATTTTTAACATCTTCAAAAGTAAAACCTCTGCCTTCTTCTATTTCATAGTTTTTGATATAAAGGTAAGGCGGAGTTGTTCCGTAAACAGTTGTCTGCCAGTTTTGGTTTCCGTACATCAGCTGTTTTCCTTCGCTTGAAGCAGGTGCAACAGCATCAACATTTGCGACATTTTTTTGTATGGCTATGGCATCTTTTAAAGTTAATGTCGGACGGGTGCCGACCCCCATGCTTACTCCTCCTGTTCTTGCTGACGTAGAGCGGATTGTAAGCATATTTGAACCCATAGATTCCATATTTTCCTGAACTTTTTTGCTTGCTCCAGTTCCTATGGCAAGCATTATAATAACAGCGCTTACACCAATAATTATGCCCAAACTTGTTAAGGCAGAGCGAAGTTTATTCACCTTTAGTGAATTTACAGCCATTTTCATTGTTGATTTAAAGTCTATCATTATGTTTGCGCTGTCCTTGTCTTTTGCCATTCGGTTTTTGGCATATCAGATATTATTTTTCCGTCTTTAAAGCGAATAACTCTTTTGCAATATTCTGCAATATCGGGTTCATGCGTAACCAAAACAATTGTTTTACCTGTTTGATTGTTTAAGTTAACAAAAAACTCCATAACTTCAATACTTGTTTTGGTATCTAAGTTACCTGTAGGTTCATCTGCCAGTATTAAGGGCGCATCGTTTACAATGGCTCTTGCAATGGCTACTCTTTGCTGCTGACCGCCTGACATTTGATTTGGCATATGGTCTTCTCTTTTTTCAAGCCCCACTATTTTTAATGCCCTTCTTGCTCTTTCGTGCCGTTCTTCTTCGGGGATTCCTTTGTATATCATGGGAAGCTCCACATTATCAAGTGCAGTTGTTCTGGGTATTAAGTTAAACCCCTGAAATACAAACCCAAGTTTTACATTTCTGATATCTGATAATTCGTCGGGCGAAAGCGATAAAACATCAACTCCATCAAGATGATAACTGCCTGAATTTGGTTTATCCAAAGTGCCAAGCATATTCATGCAAGTTGATTTTCCGCTTCCTGATGTTCCCATTATAGCTACAAATTCACCTTCTTCAATACTTAGTGATACATCATCCAAAGCATTAAAGCTTTCATCACCTGTTTGATATGTTTTTATTGCATGTTTTACTTCAATAAGGCTCATATTACAGTCTTGGCACCCTCATTTGTTCTTTTTTACCTTTTATTGTTTTACCTGTATAAACTCTATCGCCTTCTTGTATTTCATTTGAGATGATTTCCGTATAAGAATCGTTGCTTACACCTGTTTCTATATTAATTCTGTACGGTTTACCTTTCTTTTCTATCCAAATTCCTTTATGCTCATACTTTTGTTTATTGTCTAAAGGAGTAAATTTCAAAGCAACATTCGGGACGGTTAATATATTTTCTTTTTTATCTGTTATTATTGATACATTTGCCGTCATGCCCGGCATTAATTTACCCTCATCATTTTCAACTTCAATAATAACGGTATAAGTAACTACGTTGGATTCTGTTGTGGGTGATAATCTTACCTGAATAACCTTTCCGTGGAAGGTGCTGTCGGGGTAGCCGTCAAGTGTATAGTCAACATCTTGTCCTTCTTTAACTTTGCCTATATCGGCTTCAGATACACTTGTTTCAATACGCATTTTAGTTAAATCTTCGGCTACCTGAAACAGTGTCGGAGTTTGGAAACTTGCCGCAACAGTCTGTCCGACTTCTACTTCTTTAGAAATAACTATTCCCTTAACAGGCGAGATTATTTTTGTGTAGCGCATATTAGCAGAAGCCGTTGCATAATTTGCCTGAGCCTGCATAATAGATGCTCTTGCCGCAGCAACTTGTGCTAAATCTGATTTATAAGCGGATTCAGCTGAATCCAAATCGTTTTTTGAAACTAAGTTTCTGTTATAAAGATTTTTGTATCTTTTATATGTTTTTGTATCATAGTCTAAAACCGCCTGATTTTTGGCTAAAGTTGCTTTTGCATTATTAATGTTTGCCGTTGCCTGCTGAAGCTGGGCTTCAAATAGTGATGTATCTATCTGGGCGAGTAGCTGTCCTTTTTCTACCTCAGAATTATAATCAACATAAATATCACTGATTAAGCCTGATACCTGTGAACCTATATCAACTGTATTAACAGGTTCAATCGTTCCTGTTGCTTCAACTATCTGCGTTATTGTTCTGACTTTTACGGGAGCGGTTGTGTATTTTACTTTTCCGCCTTTTTTAGTAAATATAAAAGGAAGTACAATAACAAGTATTATTAAAATCAGTATTATTATTTTTTTCATTATTTTTCTCCCATTGCGGTTTGGAGGTTAGTCAGGGCAACATTATAATTATAAATGTTTTGAACATAGTCTCTTTGAGCATTATTATAATTTTCTTTTGCGTCCTGAAGTTCGATAAAATTGCCTAAACCTACTTCGTATCTGGCATCTGCAAGTTCATAGTTTTCAAGAGTTTGTTTTACTTTTGTCTGCATTAAAGGTATGTTTTTTTCAAGTTGAATCATATTTATATATGCGCTTTGAACATCAAAATATACATTCTGTTTAACTAAATCAACATTTCTTTTTGCAATTTCAAGCTGGGATTTACTTTCTTTAATCCTCATTTTGGTTTCCATTATGTTTAAATTGCTTGTGGAAAGGTATGCTCCTATATTAAAACCGTTTGTTGAATAAAGTGTATTATTCGCCCAGTTATAGCCTACCTGCCCCGTAAGATTAGGAAAATATTCTTTTTTAGTATATTTTAAAGCCTCGTTAACCGCATCTTTTGTTGCTTCCATTGATAATAAATCAGGACGGTTTTTATAGGCTTTTTCTATTGACTGTTCAAGTGTATACGGATATTTTGTAAATTTATAATTTTCAAGTATGTTGGTTTTTTCAACCTGCATTGTTAAAACAGCATCTTTTGGTTCTATTGTTCCGTCTTCTTTTGTTGTTGTGTTTGCTATATTTATAAGGTTAATTTCCGCATAATTATTTTTAAAATTAAATGTTTCCGTATTTTCTATTTGATAATCGGGAGCATTCGGAATATACATTGCATTATTTAATTGAACTATTGAATTTTGATAAATATTTTCGGCATTGACAAGACTTATTTTTGCATCGCTTAAATAAACTTCCTGGTTTACAAGGTCTATTTTAGAAACTAAACCCTCTTCAAAAAAAGCTTTTGTACGATTATATTGTCTTTCATTTACCATAACATTTGCTTTTTGAATATCTAAATTAGCTTTAGCCGCTAAAACTCCGTAGTATGCGGATTTTACTCTGTTTGTTGTTGTTAAAATTGAATTTTCATAATCATATTGAGCTGCTATTTTATAAAATTTCTGCATTTTTATCTGGGAAAATACTTTTCCGAAGCTGTATATCAATTGATTTAAGTAAACCGATGCCGAAAAATTTTTATTATTTGTTGTACGGTATTTTGTTTCCGTATTATTAAAATCATAACCGCCTGAAGCACCGATTGAAGGGAAATAGCTCGCCTTGCTCTGCCCGAGTCTTGCATTATAAAGTTCAATATATTCTTTATAGATTTGAACTTCGGGACTGTGTTTTATTGCAAGTTCAATACAATCATTAACGGTTAATGTTGTACCTTGCGTTATTTCTTCTATTGCCAGTGCTTCGCACGTTGATAAAAATATCGCAAATATTATTATATATAATTTTTTCATTATTTTTTTCATGGTTTAAAAATATTATACCTTATATAACGATAATAAAAAATAAAGGTTCATTATTGTTTTATTAAGGATTTTCTTTTTTTGTAAAGTATGACAAAAAATAAGATTATAACTATTGTAACGGCAATTATAACAAGTTCAATATACTGTTTAACGGCTTCGCCGAAAAGCATTAAGACAATACTTACAATGAAAAATCTTAACCCTCTTCCGAAAAAGCTTGCAAGCATAAACTTAAAAAAGTTCATACTTAATATTCCGCTTGCTATAGTAAAGACTTTATAAGGAATAGGAGTAAAAGCAGAGAAAAAAACCGCTAATGTTCCGTATTTGTTGTATAAATTTTCAACTGCTTCAAATTTTTCTTTTCCGCCTTTTCTAAAGAACCAGTTAAAAGCAGGTCTGCCTCCAAAGTAACCTATGCCGTACCCTATTGCACCGCCAAATGCTGATGCTATTGTACATATCAGTGCATAAAATAAAGCTTTTGCAGGATTTGCCAAATCCATTACTATTAACAGAAAATCAGGCGGCGGTACAAGAAAAAAACTCTCTATAAAAGAATTTAATGCTAATCCCTGTACTCCCATGGACTGAAAAAATTCGTTCATCTTTATAAAAATTTCGTGCATATCTACCTCGTTTATAAAAAAATTTTATCATAAATATTTTTAGGTATAATAAATTTAGAGGTGAGTATGAATCCGAAAGTTTCCGTTGTTATACCTGTTTATAATGTTGAAAAATATATAAGGCAAACTCTTGACAGTGTTGTTAATCAAACTTTTAAAGAGATTGAAATCATTATCGTTGATAATAAATCTACGGATAAAACTCTTGAAATAATTAATGAATATGCAAAAAATGACAACAGATTTACAATATACAAAAATTCTAAAAATTTAAAACAGGGGCTTGCCAGAAATTTTGGTGTTCAAATGGCAAGAGGTCAATATATTTTCTTTATTGATGGTGATGATTATATGGAGCTTAATGCCATTGAAAAACTTTATAAAAGAATAACTGAATCTGATGCGGATATTACAATATGCACCTGGAATCAGTTTGATGATTTAACCGGAAAAATTGATAAAGGGCATGTTTATGCTAAGTTAAAACAAATTCCGACCGAGTTTGACGATAAAACTTTTAATTGGCGAGATATTAAATACAGTATCTTTTGGCAGACCTCCGTCCCTTGGGATAAGATGTACAGAAGAGACTTCCTTATAGGTAAAGATGTTAAATTTCCGGGTGAAATCTTTTTTGAAGACAATGTTTTTGTTTATGATGCCCTTTTTAAAGCTGATAAAATATCAATCCTTCGGGAAGATTTAATATTTTATCGTTGTAACAGAAAAAATGCGGTTACTAACTCAAGAAATCATATTTTCTTTGATTATCTTAAGATTTTTAATTTAATCGGAGATAATCTTAAAAAAATAGGACTTTTTGATGAGATGAAATATTTTTATTGGGATTATAAAGTTATAACTCTTTACTGGTGGTTTATGAAAATACATCTGCCTTATAAACGCAAGTTTTTTAATATGATGAAATATGATTTTAAGAATATTCTTGAAATCCAAGAGCAGGATAAAGAATTTGTCAGAAACAGAACCCTGTTTTTAATAGACAGATTTACCAAACTTTCGTTTTTTGTTTATTACCCGTTATTTTTCTTTTGGGATAAGGTTTTTCGTATTGAAAAAGGTGTGAAGAATTACACTGTTATATTTTTTTCAACTTTTGAAAAATGGTATGATTATAAATAATTGCCGAATAAAATTGGAGTCTGGGCAACTTTACGGTTGCGACACCAGATTAAATATATTATTTTTTCGGTTGTAAACTGTCAGGCAGTCCGTTATTTGCCCAGCTGTCTTTTGAACCGATAATTGTTACTTCCTGTTTACAGCCTGATAGCCACCATACACATTCGGTAAAAGTTGAACCGTATGTTCCTATCAACTTTTTAGGTTTAGATAATAAAAACATATCTGCAACATCACGAATATTATCTTTTTTACTGTAATCTCTCGGAAGTGCTATTACTCTGTCTTTAAATTCTTTAAATATTATCTCTCTGACTTCCTGACACTGGCATGCAGCATAAAAATATGTATCCTTATCATATTTATGCATTTCTTGAATAAACAAGTTTATGTCATTATCATTCCATCTGTTCCATCTTTTCCAGTCTGCCATATGTCTTATATGAACCGCAACACACTTTTCGGGAAGTTGTATTGTATTTATTAATTCTTGTGATTGTTTCCCCGGTTTTAGTGCGTTAAAATAAGGAAGAAACAGGTCAATAAATTCCTGCGGAATTGAATTATATGCAAAATCCAGTTCTTTTAAACCGTATTCTCGTAATCTACGAAATTCTTCAGGTTTTAAAAATAATTGCCAAGTTCCTTCTTCATAATATTTGTTATCTAAAAAAATAGAGTAATTTATTTCATTAATTCGAGGAAAAGCCGTAAATTCAAATAATTCTTTAAATGGAGTTTCTACCAAACCTGTAATAGGCCAATGTATATTTATGGTATCATATTCGCCTTGATGCAAATGCATATTGGTAAAAAGCTGTTTTAAACGATTACCTATACCTACATATGAAAGTTCATAGCTGTTTAAAATTCGTTCAGTTTTCCCGTTTAATTCATTCTGTGTTATTAAGTATTTATATTTTGGAGTTTTTACTTCTCCTTGGGTTTTATTATCATCTGCCATGGCTTACCCTCAATGTATTTTATTATATAAATTATATTAATTATTTAAGTATACAGCATCATCTATAAATATTAAAAATTCAATACTTCAAGACACATATTAATTAGAACGTTTGGATACACAAGCTGTTATTGCATCCATTAAACGAGGAACCTGAATTATATCTATATTAAATTCCTCCGAAAGTTTTTTGCTTAATTTAGGGATAATAGCTTTTTTAAATCCCAGTTTTTGAGCTTCATAAATTCTTTTTTCAATGTTAGAAACATTTCTTATTTCGCCTGAAAGACTTATTTCCCCGATTATAACGCAATCAGGATCAACTGCTACATCACGGAAACAAGTTGCAATGGCAAGTGCTATACCTAAATCTGCCGCAGGTTCATCTATTTCTATTCCGCCTATTACATTTACGTATACATCATGTTTGGAAAGATTTAAGCCGATTCTTTTTTCAAGAACCGCAATTATTTGTAAAAGTCTGTTATATTCTACACCTGTAGAAACTCTTCTTGGTGAAGGATAAGAGGTTGTTCCGACAAGTGCCTGAACTTCTACAAGCAATGCTCTTGTGCCTTCATTTGTTGCTATTATTACACTTCCGGGGGTGGCATTATCCGTTCTTTCTTTCATAAACAGTTCACTTGGGTTTGTTACTTCATTTAACCCGTTTTCTGCCATATTAAATACTCCGATTTCATTTGTTGAGCCAAATCGGTTTTTTATTGACCTTAACAGCCTTTGCGATTTATATTTATCCCCCTCAAAATAAATCACCGTATCGACCATATGCTCTAATACTTTTGGCCCTGCAATGTTTCCGTCTTTTGTAACATGTCCGATAACAATGACGGTTATATTTTTATTTTTTGCAATATCCATTAATGTATTTGTACACTCACGAATTTGAGATACACTTCCTGATGAGCTTGTTATGTTTGATGTATAGATAGATTGTATTGAATCAATAACCAAAATTTCAGGCTTAATAATGTCAATTTGATTGATTACCGCTTCTAAATTTGTTTGGGAATAAACATATAAATTGTCGGAATTGACATTTAATCTTCTTGCACGAAGTTTAACCTGAGAGCCTGATTCTTCTGCGCAGACGTATAAAAGCTTTTTACCTTGAGCGCAAATATTTCCTGCCGTTTGCAAAATAAGGGTGGATTTCCCTATCCCCGGGTCACCGGCCAGTAATACAAGCGAACCTTGGACTAATCCTCCGCCTAAAACTCTGTCTAATTCTTCAAATCCTGTAGGAAATTTTATATTTTCAGTTATTTCTATTTCATTTATTAAACAAACGGGATTATTATCAAAAACCGTATTTATTACAGATTTAGTTTGTTTTGCTTCAACTTCTTCCGTTAATGTTCCCCACTCACCGCAATCAGGACATTTGCCTATATATTTTGCCGTTTCATATCCGCAGTTTTGACATACCCATTTTGTTTTAACTTTTGCCATTTTCCAGTTTCTCTTTTCTGTGTTCTTTTAATTTTTCTTTTGTATCTATTAAATGAACGGCCTTTATTAATGAGTTTGAAATTAATAATAAAAACGGATTAACCCCCGGCCCTACATTCATACATACTTGTGTTGATGCTTTTTCGTTTTTTTCCTTATTAAATGCTTCTTTTTTAGCAGTATCAAAATTTATATTTATATTGTATTTTTTTCCTTCTTCTTTCATTAAATTTATATAGATTTCAACAGGAAAAGTTTGAGAGGTTATGCTTTGAATTTTTATTCCGTCTTTATCTGTTTTATAAATATCCGCTTGAAAATTTCCGTAATTTTCGGTTGCAATAAGTACGGAAATAAAATCATCGCTTATATTTCCGCCATCAGAACCTTTTTTGCCTATTTCCAGTTTAAAAGCTTCGGGATTGGTTAAAGGAAGCCAAGGCAGATACAGCATTAACGTTGTTTTTAAACTCTGTATGTCATTGGTTGATGCGGCGCTTACAAATGATATAAATTTTGATAATTCATAAAGCTGTTCATCTTTTATACTTAATCCCAGCTGATTATATTGCGCAAGCATTTGATATAAATTTGTCATTGCTTCTTTTGCACTGCCTTGCAGAAGAGATGATAATTGAGGTAAATTTGTACTTGCCGCAAGTAATATTAATCCTAAATCTCTGTTTGAAATCTGCGAATTTGCTATTAATTGGCTGAATAATTGCTGTAATTCTTTCGGAAAATTTAACAATTCTTTTAGCATATTAACGGTTTGCTCTTGATTAAGCATTGTAAGTTCTGCCGCAGTTGTATTAAGCTGTGCTGTAGTATTTGGTAAAAGAGTCTGCATTTGCTGATTTTGAACTTCAGTTTGCACAGTTTGATTTAATTGAGGATTATTCTGTATATTTGCACTTTTTGCAGTATTATAACCGTTTATAAAACTGTTTATAAATTGCATCGGATTAAAATTTGTCATACTTATAACTTATCATATTGTCGGTTAAAACAATACTATATATAACAATTTTTAATAAAAATTCAATTTCGTGTATAATATTATGTATGAAATTAATTGGTGTAATAATACTTAATATTTTAATAATTTTAACTGTATTCTTTTCGGTTGAATATTATACGGCTTGTAATTGGGGCGGAAAATATAATTTTATTAAAAATTATAAAAATATTTTATTACATTCCATGGATGTAGATACTTATTTTGATAAAATGTTAAATGGAGAAGTTCTTGGTAATGCTTTTTCACCGTCTTTTCGAAAAGATCAAAATACAAATTCAAAGTTAAAACCGATTTTATTTATGGGATGTTCATTTACATATGGTGATGGTCTTTCTGAAGATGAAACAGTATCTGCTAAAACAGCCAAGTTAACGGGAAGACCAGTTTATAACAGAGCAGGCAAGGGCTTTGGACTTGATCAATATTTATATTTATCAAAAAGAAATGATTTTTATACAAAAATTCCGGAGCCTGAATATATTATTTATGTTTATATTTATGACCACGTTAACAGAATAAGTAAATTTAAAATTCACCCTCTATGGCTTGATTTTCAGCCAAGGTATAAACTGAAGAATAATAAACTTGTAGAAATGAAGCCTAAGTTTTATGACAGGTTTTTGTTTGTTGAAGTTTTTCAGTATAACTATAATTACAGAACACACAAAATAACTGAAAATGAATTAGTTGAAAAATATTTTACCGAAGCTCAAACAGAATTTAAAAAACATTGGCCTAATTCAAAACTTGTTATCTTATTATATCCATTGGAGCATTCTAAAGGTCCTTTAGATAGTAGTTTAATTTGGAATGATTTAAGGGAAAAAGGTTTTACTGTTATTGATCTGACAGAGTTAGAAAACTATAAACTTGATTTTAATGCTGATGAATATGTCGTTGACGGGTATCATCCTAACGGTAAAATTTGGGATTTAATCCTGCCTAAAATATTAAAAAAATTAGGAATTTAAATGAAAAAATATATTTTATTCAGATTAATTTTGTTGATATTTGCATTTATACATTTTTTATTTACTTTAAAATTAGATTTAAATTCTATAAATGATATTGTTTTAAATAATAAATTTTATTTAATTACAAAAATTTTAAGTTTGTTTTTATTAATTTTTATTTATCAATTACCTATATTTATATTTGATAAAATTAAAAATAAAGATAAAAAATTTATACTTTTTCTGAAAATTTTTACAGTTTACTTTTTGATATTACTAACCTTTTTTTGTTTAATATTTACTGATGGGGGGGGGAAGTTTACTGTTGACGAACAGTATTTATTGTCTGAAGTAAAGGTATATGACTTTGGTGTATGGTCACATTGGTATCATACTATTACTGCAGCATATTATGCAATTATCCTTCAAATTTTCAGACATAAATCGGCAATTTGTCTTACGGAAATTACTTTAGTTTCCTCTGCTTTTTCTTTTATTTTTGTTAAATTAAAAAATATATTTAATAATAAATTATTTATACTTGCATTTATTACTTTTATTCTTCCTTTTGTATTAAATGCAGCTTTATGTCCTGCCAGAATTTGTTTTTATAGTTTTATACTTTGGTTCTTTGTTTCTTTGATTTTCATTAAATATTTAAATAAATCTGAAATTTCAATTAAAAATATTATTATTGCAGGTTTGTTTTCTTCTGTTATTTCTATGTACAGGGGTGAAGGATTTATATATTTTATTTTATTGCCTTTAGGTCTATTTTTTATTTTTAAAGATAAATTAAATTTGAAGAAAAGTTTATTGTATATTTTGATTTTAATTTCTACATCATTTATCATCGGAGTAAGTCAAAATATAGGTATAAATATACAAAGGTCATATAAATGGATTCCGATATTTTTTGAGTTTCAGAGAATGTTTAATGGTTATGATAATTTAAAAGCAGATGATAATGATTTACAAGCTCTTAAACTTATAGCTAACCCAAATAATCAAAACATAATGGAATTTAATGCGTTTAAGATTGATTTTAATAGTTTTAATGAGAAAAAATATTTAATTATTTTTACAAGATTATTAAAATCTAATTTTAAAAATTTTATTAAATTAAGATATAAACTTTTATCGGATTCAAAATTATCTCATGGTGATTTATCTATGGAAGAAAATTGGGAAAGTAATGATTCGGTATCAAAAATAAGAAAATCCGCCATCTGTAAATTAGAACCGGCATTTTTTAATTGTGATAAATATAATAGCAGTTTGTATAAAAAAATAATCTTTATTTATAATCTTCCTGCAGTTTTATTAACTTTATTTTTATCATTTATATTTGTAGTTATTTTTAATAAAAAAGATAAATTTTACTTGTTTTTATCATTAATTTTATTGTTTCATTTTATGATTATGTTTTTAACATCTCCGGTACCATATTTTGATTATTATTTACCGATTTGTATAACAGGAATATTTTATTTTTTAATGATACCTGCATATTTAAAAAAATTCAGCACTAATTCAATTAGAATTTAAGGAAAATATAGAAGAACCAAAAAGCAAATTTGATAAAAACATCGAGGATGCCTTGAATTTCAATCCGAAATATAATTAGTGCTTTAAGCCTAAGAAAAAGTATTCAATATCTACTTCAAAAAATTGTGCTAATTTATAAAGAGTTTTAATATTAATAGGGAATTTGCCATTTTCTAAGTTTGATAAATGATCTCTTGATATATTAACCTCTAAAGAAACTTGTTCTTGACTAAGGTTTTTAGCAATTCGCAAACCTCTTAACCTTTTACCTATTGCATTTTGTATCGTTTTTAATGACATTTTATTATTGTAGGATATACTCTACAAATTATCAGTAGATTATATTCTACAATAACTGGTTATTTCTCAATTATTGCAATTATTGACAAGATTTATTTTTTCTTTTAAGATTTTAAAGAAAGTGAGGATTGAAGAATGGCAGAGTGCGCCACTAGATTAAATAACTTTTTTGGTTTTAATGTAAATTTGTTTATAGTTACAAAAGAAAATTTGTGATAAGATTAAAGAGAAATAGAAGGATTAAAGTTGGACATAAAACCTAAAGTATTTATATTAGATGTAGACGGAGTATTAACTGACGGGGGATTTTATTATTCCGAAACAGGAAAAGTCTTGAAAAAATTCGGACCTGATGATAATGATGCTTTAAACTTATTGTCGCCTTATATTGAAATTAGATTTGTATCAGGGGATAAAAGAGGATTTAAGATTACTCAAAAACGAATAAATGACATGAAATTTCCCGTTGATTGTGTAAGCACCAATAAAAGAATTGAATGGATAAAAGAAAGATATAATCCTGAAGAAGTTATTTATATGGGAGATGGAATTTTTGACGGGTTAGTTATGAAACAAGTCGGTTATTCTATTTCAACATCTGATTCCGATATAAATGCACAAAAAATGTCTGATTATGTTACCAAACGAGTAGGCGGAAAAAGGGCGGTTGCAGAAGCTTGTTTTCATATAATGGAAAAATTTTTTGAACCGTATAATTTAATATGAATAAAAAAATAATTAAACTAAAAAATTATATAAATAATGGAAATACATTGTTAGGTATCGGCCCTATGAGCTTAAATACAGTTAACGCAGCTGTTGAAATAGCTAATGAATCAGATATTCCCATAATGTTAATAGCCAGCAGAAGGCAGATAGATTCCGATAAAATTAACAGAGGTTATGTAAATAATTGGTCTACAGAAGAATTTGTTAATTATATTAAAATAAATTCTAAAAAAGATAATATTATTTTAGCTCGTGATCATGGCGGACCTTGGCAGAATAATTTTGAAGTATTTAATAATTATTCATTAAAAGATGCAATGAAATCTTCAATTGATTCATTTCAAACCGATATTGATTCAGGATTTGATATTTTGCATATTGACCCGAGTATTGATATTTTTGAACAAATTTCATCAGATGAAATTTTTATCAGATTAATTGAACTTTATTCTGCTTGTTCTTCTTATGCTGACAAATGCCAAAAAGATATAGAATTTGAAATCGGCACGGAAGAACAAATGATTTATTTTAATAATAAAAATGCTTATGTAAATATGTTAAATAATATTAATAAAATGTTTTCAAATTATAATTTAAAAAATCCGTTATTTGTTGTTACTCAAATAGGAACAAAAGTAATGGAAATGGAAAATATAGGTATTTTAAATCAAAATAATAATGCTTTTTCTTATATAAAAGAATTAATAAATGAATGTCTTAATCATAAATATTTTATAAAAGTTCATAATACTGATTATTTAAAAAGAAATATTTTAAAAATTTTCCCGGAATATAAAATAAGTGCGGCAAATGTTGCACCTGAATTTGGAGTTTGTGAAACTAAAGCTTTTGTTCATTTACTGGAACAATATAAACTTGATAATTTATTAAATGAATTTTGCGAATTGGCTTATAATTCAAAAAAATGGGAAAAATGGGTTATAAATAAATCAGCATTAAGTAAAATTGATAAGGCAGTAATCGCCGGTCATTATATATTTTCAAATGATGAATTTTTAAAAATTAAAGATAAACTCCAAATGAAAATTAAAGATTTTTCCGTTGACGATTATCTGAAAGAAAAAGTTAAGTCAAATATTTTAGAATATTTAGAATTATTTAATAAGAATAAAATATTAAAAGAGGAATTAACATGTATAAATTCATAGAAAAACCCTGGGGAAGTGAAGAAATACTTGAAATAAATGAACAATATATGTTAAAAAGACTTACTATGAAAAAAAATCATAGATGTTCACTTCAATATCATAATAAAAAATGTGAGACTATATATGTTGTTTCAGGAGAATTAAAAATAATTGAAGGGGATAGTACAGAAAATTTAAAATCAAAAATATATAAACAAGGCGAAGCCGTAACAATTACTCCTAAAATAATTCATAGAATGGAAGGAGTAACCGATTGTATATATTTGGAAACATCTACTCCCGATACAGATGATACTGTGAGATTATCCGATGACTATAACAGAAAGTAAATATAAAGTATTAATTCCTACGGCAGGAATAGGTGCCAGACTCAAGGATTTAACAAAATATTTAAATAAATCTCTTGTCGGTATAGGAAATAAACCTGTTATATCAAGAATAATTGAAATGTTCCCTAAAACATGCGAGTTTGTTATTGCGTTGGGTTATAAAGGTGATTTGGTAAAACAATATTTATCGCTTGCACATCCTGATAGAGTATTTTATTTTTCAACAGTTGAAAAATTTGAAGGTGAAGGCTCCGGGTTGGGACTTTCAATATTATCTTGTGAAAAATATCTGGATGAACCTTTTGTTTTTTGTTCATGTGATACATTAATAAAAGGTCAAATCCCTTATCCTGACAAAAATATTGTATTTTACGGACAAAGAGATAACATTAATCAGTATAGAACCGTCGAAATTAAAGATAATAAAGCTGTAAAATTTTATGAAAAAGGTATGGCATCAAAAACCGCAAAGCCTTATATAGGGCTTGCATGCATTTATGATTATAAAAAATTTTGGACGCAAATGCATAAAGGCGGTCAAACGGCAATTGAAACGGGTGAAAGTTATGTACTTTCTATGTTCGCTCAAGAAAATAATTTGTATGCTCAAAATGTTATATGGTTTGATACAGGTAATATTGAAGAATTTGAAAATACACAAAAATATTTTAACAGCGAAGAAAAAGTTAATATTCTTCCAAAACCGAATGAAACTATATGGTTTGTTAATAATAAAGTAATTAAATACAGTGATGATAAAAAATTTATAAAAGACAGGGTTGAAAGGGTTAAATATCTCAAAGGATTTGTGCCTGAAATTGTTGATTTTACCGAAAATATGTATTGCTACAAAAAACAAAACGGTATAGTATTATCAAAATCAGCTAATCTTGACTTGTTTAAAAAATTGCTGGCTTATTCATTGGATTTTTGGGGAACGGGGAAAAAAGATACAGAATTTAATGATATCTGTAATAATTTTTATTATAAAAAAACCATAGACAGAATTAATCTATATTATAAAAATTTCTCAATGAGTGATGAAGCAACTGTAATAAACGGAAAAAATCTGCCAAAATTAAGTGAAATTATAAATAAACTTGATTGGAATAATATTATATGCGGTTTAATAGGCGGTTTCCACGGTGATTTTCATTTTGAAAATATTTTATATGATAAAGAAAATGATAAATTTACATTTTTGGATTGGCGTCAAAATTTTGGCGGAAGGCTTGATTTCGGTGATATTTATTATGATTTGGCTAAGCTGCTGCATGGCTTAATTATTTGTCATGAGTTAATTGCTCAAAATAAATATTCGGTTGAAATAAATAAAAATATTATCAATTATACATTTGAACGAAAACCTGTTTTAATACAATGCGAAGAATATTTTTACTTATGGCTTAAAGAAAACAACTTTGATGTTAAAAAAGTAAAACAGCTTTGTGCATTAATTTATTTAAATATTGCTGCACTTCATCATTATCCTTATTGTCACCTGCTTTATTTCTTGGGTAAAAATATGTTATATGAAAATATTTAAGTATTTGAATGAATAATATTTGATTTATATTCGTTAATAACATTATTTCTGTGTTCATTTAATATAAATTTTTTCTTATTTACTAAAAAAGAAAATAATTTTTTTAGTAAATCTACAGCCTGAGAACCCACTTTAACATTAGAAACCTGCCCGTCTTCTCTCCAAGTAAGCGGAAAAAACATATAATTTTGTTTGTAATAATCGAGTGCCATTGTCATAAGATAATTAAAAGTTAATGCATCGGGAAATTTGAACCAGTATTTATTTTTTAGCATATTAACTGAATAAATATTTAATCCGCCTCCCAGATCATATAATTTTCTAAATAAACAGCATGAAAATAGTATATTAAATCCTATATTGCCAATAATTCTAAATAAAGAATAATTAATAAGATTTGAACCTTTCATAAATCTTGCACCCAGACAGCAATCATAATTTTTGTAAGTTTGTGAATTTAAAATTTCTTTTATATCGGCAATATTCCCTTGGTTATCCCCGTGTAAAATAATTACATAATCAAAATTATTTTTAATTGCATATTCAAATGCAACTTTATGTGAACCGCCAAGATTATAATTCTGCTCATTTTGCATAACTTTTAAAGGCATGTCGGGATTATCTTTTGCAAAATCTATTGCATTATTTAATGTATTATCTTTACTTATGTTATCTATTACAATAATTTCATTAAAATAAGTTTTAAAATCCTTAAGTGAGCTTAAAACTTTTGTTATTTCTTTTTCACAATTATAGCAAGGTATAAATAATAATATTTTACTCATAAGAAAATAATATAAGATTATTTATTATATTGCAAATATTATTTACCTAAAATATATATAGGTAAGTCGTTTTCTTCCGCAAAGTCAAGTAATTTATATGGAATTTCTTCCAAAGAGTTTACTTTTACAATAAGAGCATTAACTTTAGGATTATATACATTTACTTCATTATGACTGTTATTATCTTTAATTAACAAATCATCTGCTTTTTTTATTGCCGATTTTATTTGTAATCCCGTTAATTTTTTATCTCCGATTGTAAATTCCTCGGTATCCTTTATCTGAGATAAATATTTTCTATTTATCAGTTGTTCGTATAAAATTTTATATTCTTGTTTAGAAAGTGATAAAATCTTTTTTATTTCCGTAGGAATTAATGTTCTGTAAGAGTTAGTTTTTTTCCCGTTTATGATTTTGCTGAAGTCTTTAAAATCTTTATTTCTGCCTGAACTTTGGTTTGATTTTGAAGCATTGGCTATATTTTTATGTTCTGCTTCAATACTTAAACCAAAAGAATTATCCTGATAGAATGTTTTGTTATTTAAAGAAATAAATGAAGTGCATATAAACCCTGAATTTTCTATATCAGATAACAAATTAGCAACTTTTAAATTTTCGGCAAGTTTGCTTGAATGAACCAAAAGTCTTAAATTTTCGGGTGTTGTACCTTTTGTAAATCCGTATTGTGATAAATCAAAATTATAATCTAAATTTGAAAAATTTATAACTTTATATTGTTTACCTGTTCTTCTGTCTTCTTTTATCGGGATTAAATCTTTATTTATTATTTTACTTGTATAAAGTAATTGTCCCGTTGAATTAATGTTATTTAAAGCTTCAACGATATCACTCTGCTCTGATTTGGAAAGTGCCGATATATATAAATTATAGACAAAATCGCTTACCCCTTTTAAATCGGCTCTTGTTAGAATTTTTGATATCTCATAATCGTTTCTGTATCTGAATAAACTTGCCGTATAAGTTTCATCGTTCTTGTTGTTATTGTAATCAGCAAGCCAGTGATGATTTTTTACAAGTTCATATACTCTGTCTTTAAAACTTTCAGGGAAATTATATTTATTCATTATTGATTTTGCATAAACAGCGGATAATGCAGGGTGATTTGGGTCTTTTACTCCGTCAGGTTTTGCTATATCGTGAAATATTGCAGTAAATTTTAATGCGGTTTTATCTATATCCGTAAGATTTTTATAATTTTCATCGTTTAGAACACCCTTTAAAACTTTTAATATATGTACATCTACCGAATAGTTTTGTACGGCATGCTGTTTTTTGCCTATTACGTTAATAAACTCGGGCATGCCGGTTATCAGTGAATTTAAACAATTATCCAGATCTTTATTACCTGTTATTATTTTATTTTCATATATAAATTTATGAGCAGTATCATAAATTTGTTTTTCAATTTTATTATTTAAATCAAGTTCATTTAATGCAATAATACCGTCATAACCGATTATTTCATTATTTGCGTATTTTAACTGAATCTGGAGTTTTTTTGTTAATTTATTTTTATCTTTTTCATCAAGTGAATTTAATATATTTGATAAATCACTTAAAAATTGATTTCTTGAATATTTTAAAGGCAGACCGTTTTTTCCGTATTTTTCTATATTTGCATTTTTAAGTGTATTTTCGATTTCTTCATTATTGGCAAAGAACCCCTTCATCATTTGTTTTATGTTTTCCGTATTTACATCGGCAGGGATTATAGATGTTTCAAATGATTTATCAATGGCTTTTAAAATGGTATCAATATCTTTCATTTCATTTACCATGTTCGGGTTATCTTCAAAATGGTATCTTCTTGTAATTAAATCTTGTTTTAATTGTATTTTTTTGCTGAAAGGCAATTTTTTAATATCCTCAAGATTATTTATATATAAAGCTATTTCTTTAAAATCTGATGCATTATAATCATAAAGGTTAAGACTATTTAAAACTCTGTCTAATCTTGCATTATCAAGCCTGCATAAATAAGGAATTAAATTATTTTCATAATCACCATAATCTAATGCCTTTAATTTTATTGCCTGTGAGATTGTTTTTTCATCAAATTTAATTATATCCTCAGGCATTATGTAATTTTTTGACATTGATAATCTGGGGTTAAAATAAATTAAATTCTTTATCTCCTCATTGGTCATTTCCAATAAATATTCCATAATTTGATATTGATGGTCTGATTTTATATTTTTACAGGTTTGATATTTTTGTTCATTGAAATCTTTAAAATTTAAATTTTTTGCTGAATTAAATGAATATAAATTATCCGTAAAAAAGAATGAACAAATTTTGTTAAAAGTATCATCGTCAGATTTAATAACCCACATGTTTTCAGGTGATATTTCATGTGCTTTATCAAGTATAATCCGTGCTTTTTTAATTTCTTCATCATTAAGATTTAAAAACTCTTGTAAAAGAGAATAAGGAACACCCTTTTTTTTCCAATATATTATTTTTTCAATTTCTTCATCATTATATTTTTCAATAATAGAAAATACTTCCGAAGTATTAAAGCAATGGATAAGTTTCTTAGCTTTAGCTAAATCCTCATCATTTAATTTTGCTCCCAAAATTGAAAAATCAGATGTATATTTATCTTTATATAATTTTTGCGCTTTTTTGTATTCTTTTTTATTTAGACTTAACAGTTTTTCCAGCATATCCTGTCCGTAAGAAGCTGCTTTTGCAGCTAAAGGAAGTCTTTTATATGCGATATCACCAATTTGATCCAATAAAATTAAGGTATTAATATCTGTATTGTAATTTTTCCATAAATCTAAATTTTGCTTAAAATATTTATCATTTAAATTAACAAGTTCATATGCGATTTTAAAGCTTATGTCTTTTTCATCGCATAAATCTAATAATTTCTCAAGTTTATCATCATCAAGCTTTGCTATTTTTATTTGTAAAGGAATATCTTTTACTTCATAGTTCTGTTCCAAATATAAAAAGTGTTCATAACTTGTTTCATCCATCTCTATTATATCCGGAATATGTGTTTCATCTATTATAAAATAATCTAAGTACATTATTCTTTCGATTTGTTCTTTATTATATTTTTTAGCCCATATTGCAGCTAAATCCTGAGATATATTATATTCTTCATGCAATTTCATTGCGGTTTGTTTTTGTTCGTCATTTAATGAAGCATATAAAGAGAAATATTGTTCGCTTATAAATATTTTTCCTTCTCTATTATCATATGAATTGTTATTATAGTCTTCATATTGTTTTAAAGTTTCATCAAGCTGTGCATCATTTTTTAAACCTTTAATTTTTTCTTGAGTTATATATTCTCTTGAAATTCCTGCCCTTGCCATTTTTAAGGCAATATCTAATTGTTCGCCTTCAAAGTTATATAAAAAATAACCTCTGTGCCGTGCAATATAATTATCATATATTTTTTCAGCATCAGAAAGTGTTTTTTCGTTTATCCTGCCTTGATTTATTATACCTGCCATATATGCTTGACAAGAAGTAATCCCCGGAAGACTGTGTATGTAATTATAAATTTCTCTCAGCAGTTGAAATTCTTTTTCTTCATTTTCATCACTTATGCTTCTTGCACAATCTTCGGCATCTTCTGCATCTATAAGATTTTCTTTTATTAATCTTAATGCTTTATGATATAATTTATCATCTTCTATAGTTATTATATCCCTATTAGCTATTTTATTAAATAAGATAGAATCTTTGTCCTGAAAAATTTCACTAAGTCTTTCATATCCTTTTTTATTTTTTGCAATGTCAGCGAGATAATAATCCTGCAAATAATATTTTCCAAAATCTTTTTTGATTTTTATTGCTCTTTCAATGGTTTCTTTATCCGCTGATATTAAACTAAGGTCGGGATTAATATTATTTTCGATTAATTTTATGGTATTATTTACTGCATCAATTCCCATAGAGGCGATTTGAACGGCTTTTATAGTCCCCATACCCAAATCATCCATAAGTTTTTCCGCTGATTGATATTCCTCTTTTGATAATCTTGAAAGGGCTATTGCATACCTTGATGTTAGTGATTTAGAGAGTTCCGTTAATCTTTGTATTTGTTCATTGTCTAAATCTTTAACCGTTAGAAGTGTTCTGTAATCAATTGTTATTTTTTTCACCGAATCAACAAAATCAGCGGTTTTTTGCATTTGTTCATCAGAATATTCTTTTGCAAGAACAGCAATTAACTCTTCGGGAATTTTTTGGTTATTTACTTTTTTGCCGATTAATTTTTTTGCTCTTTCAATGCTTTCATCGTCATTATGAAAAGCAGCTAAAGGCAGAGCCTGTTCTATATTAATTCCTTTTGTATCGGCGATTTCAATTGCTCTATTAAATTCTTCATCGCTAAGACATACGATTTTATTGTTTAATGCCCTTATAATTTTGTTATTAGAATTATTTTGATATTTACCTGATATTAAATTTAATCTTTCTTCACCTGTTAAATGCACGGGAACTGTTTTTGCAATTTGAGGCTGAGGCAGTCCTTTAAATGAGATTGTTCTTTCAAAAACATCATTTTTTAAAGGAATTGATATAAAATTCCTTTTTGGTAGTGTAGTATTATTAGTTATTTTTATTAAATTAATCGGATTTATCTGCATAATACGGGTTCTTTATTTATGTTGTTTTAATGTCTAAAAATTTTAAAATTTGCTAATTTTTAACAAACTTAATAATCCTCTAAACTCATGATTTAAAACTCTACAAAAGTAGTATATAATAATAATAGAAATTGTGTTCTTTTATAAAAGAGGCATAAAAAATGTCATTCGGTATAAATGGTCCTGACAATTTACCTGCAATACAAAAATCGCACCATACAAATGACGGAGGTGCGGGGAATTTGGGCTATTTTCAGCAGGAAAGAAAAAAGAAAGAAGGACAAAATAATAAAGAAGAACAAGATGTATTTGAATTTTCATCGTCCAAAAAAAAAGAAGATGAAGATGATTTTAGTGATATAAAACTTGATTCTATAGGGACCAGAATAAAAAATTTCTGGTTAAGTCTTCATGGCAATAATAAAGAAAATCCCGAAGAAACTTAATCCTTCGGGTTAAAATAGTACTTGTGTGTATGTTTTAATCAAGATTTTCCGTTTTAAAAGTTAATTCATCGTTATTTACATCGATTATAACTTTTGAGTGAGATTTAATTTCCTGCTTTAGAATTTTTTTGGACATTGGGTTTTCTACAAGCTGTCTTATCGTTCTTTTTAGAGGTCTTGCACCGTATATAGGATTGTAGCCCTTTTGTGCCAGATATTCTTTTGCATCATCAGTTATTTTAATTGTTATATCTTGTTCAGCTAATAATTTATGCAGATGCTCGGCTTGAATATCAACAATTTTAGCTAATTGCATCATAGTTAAAGCCTTAAAGAATACTATTTCATCTATTCTGTTTAAAAATTCGGGTTTAAATCTTTGCTGCATTAAAGCCATTACTTCTTCTTTTGTCTGTTCGGCTTGTTTTTCCGACAGCATTGCTTCAAGGGTATTTTTAAGAATTATGTCGCTGCCTATATTACTTGTTAATATAATTAAAGTATTTTTAAAGTCAACGGTTCTGCCCTTTGAGTCAGTTAATCTGCCGTCATCAAAGATTTGAAGCATTATGTTAAATACATCGGGATGTGCTTTTTCGATTTCATCAAAAAGTACGACAGAGTACGGTTTTCTTCTTACGTGTTCCGTTAATTGTCCGCCTTCATCGTAGCCGATATACCCCGGAGGCGCCCCGATTAATCTTGCAACGGTATGTTTTTCCATATATTCTGACATATCTATTCTTATAAGCGCATCTTCATCGTTAAACATAAATTCCGCTAAGGCTTTAGCAAGTTCCGTTTTACCTACACCCGTCGGGCCTAAGAAAATAAATGTTCCGATAGGGCGGTTAGGGTCTTTTAACCCTGATCTTGCCCGTCTTATGGCATCTGATACAACAGTAACTGCTTCATCCTGCCCGATTACTCTTTTGTGCAAAAACTCTTCCATATTAACGAGTTTCTGCATCTCGCTTTCGAGCAGTTTATTTACTGCAATACCCGTCCATTTGCTTACGATTTCCGCTATATCGTCTTCATCTATTTCTTCTTTTAATAAAGTATTTTTATGATTTTGAGTATTTTCGCCTGCTTCTTTTAACTGTTTTTCCAGACCAATAAGTTTTCCGTATTTTAATTCAGCAGCTTTTTGCAAGTCCATATTGCGCTCTGCTTCTTCTATTTGAATTTTTACTTTTTCTATTTCTTCTTTTATTGAAGCCTCGCCTTGGATTGACCGTTTCTCCATTTCCCACTGGGTTTTTAATTTATCGATTTTCTCATTTAAATCTTTTAATATATTTTCTATATTTTGGATTTTTTCGGCATTATCCGAGTTTTCTTCCTGTTTTAGTGCTTCTCTTTCAATTTCTAACTGCATTTTTTGTCTTACGAGCATATCAAGTTCTTCTGGCATGGAGTCTATTTCTATTCTGAGTGAAGATGCCGCTTCATCCACTAAGTCAATGGCTTTATCAGGCAGAAATCTGTCTGTTATGTATCTATCTGAGAGTTTTGCCGCAGCAACAAGTGCGGAGTCTTTTATTCTTACCCCGTGGTGGACTTCATATCTTTGTTTAAGCCCTCTTAATATACTTATCGTATCTTCAATAGAAGGTTCATCAACCATAACAGGCTGAAATCTTCTTTCAAGTGCGGGGTCTTTTTCTATGTATTTTCTGTATTCGTTAATGGTTGTTGCACCGATACATCTTAATGTTCCTCTTGCCAGCATTGGTTTTAACAGGTTGCCTGCGTCGGTTGAACCTTCCGTTGCACCTGCACCTACCACCGTATGAAGTTCATCTATAAACATTATTATTTCGCCGTTAGAGTCTTCAACTTCCTTTAAAACCGCTTTTAATCGTTCTTCAAACTCGCCTCTGAATTTTGCACCTGCAATAAGTGCGCCTAAGTCAAGCGAAATTAATTTTGTTTCTTTTAAGTTTTCAGGTACGTCGCCTCTTATTATTCTTTGGGCTAAACCCTCTATTATTGCGGTTTTACCTACACCGGGTTCCCCTATTAATACGGGGTTATTTTTTGTTTTACGATTTAATACCTGTATAACTCTCCTTATTTCATCGTCACGACCTATAACAGGGTCTAATTTGCCTTTACGGGCAAGCGAGGTTAAATCGGTTGAATATTTTTCAAGTGCTTTATATTGTTCTTCTGCGTTTTTGCAATCCACTTTTCTGTTTCCTCTGACTTTCTTCATTGCGTTTAAAATTGTATCTTTTGTTATTCTGTTTGAACTTAAAATTTGCTGTATTTGTGAACCCGTAAGTTCTGTCATTGCCATTAAAATATGTTCTATGCTGATAAATGAATCTTTTAAGGCATTCGCTTGTTCCTGCGCCGTATCAAACAATTTATTTGTCATTTGGGATAAATATAACTGCTGATTAGGATTTGTTGATTGCACCTGCGGAAGTGTTGATATTTCATTTACAAGCTGGTGTTTAAATCTGTCATTATTAATTTTTAATTCTTCGCAGAAATCTTTTGCTATTCCTTCCGTATCTTCCGCTATTGCAAGCATTATATGCAAAGGCTCTAATTGTGAGTTATTATATCTGTACATTATCTGCTGAGCACTATATATAATTTCCTTTGTATAATCGGTTAATCTGTTAAAATCTATCATTAAAGAACACCTCTTTTCATATGGTATAAGACCATATTTTTAGTTTAATGCTTTTTTTTCAAAAATCTAAAAAAGTTTATAATTAATTAATTTTTTATCTTTCCGAAGGAAGCGAAAAAGTTATTTGCGTTCCTTTATTACCGCTGTTTTGAGCCTTTATTATTCCGTTATGCGCTTCTATTATTTTTTTGCAGTTATAAAGTTCTAATCCAAATCCGATTTTTCTGAATTTATTTGAGCAGGTTATAAATTCTTCAAAAATTTCGTTTAAATTTTTATCGCTTTTAGGATAGCCGTAATCCGTAAAAGATACATTTACATTTTCTTTATTGTTTTCAATCTCAACTTTAATTGTTGAATTTTCACTGCTCTGCTCTGAGGCATTAATAATAAGATTATTTACAACCTTGCCGATTTCATCTATATCAATATTTAAATCTTTAATTTCGCCTTTTACCGTAAATTCAAGTGTCTGATTTTTTTTATCCAGAAAATTATTCAGGTTATTACACTTTTCTTTTACAAGATTTACTATGGAATACTTTTGTTTTTGGAGTTCATACAGGTTAAATTCATTTTTATATTTTATAATCAAATTATCCGCCATATAGTTAATAAAACGGCACGATTTTAACAGTTCCTCCAATACGGGCTGTAATTTAGTTTCAATTTGTCCGAATTTATTTTTTAAGATTAGCTCTAAAACTTGTATATTTGCTCTTAGGGGATTTTTTAAATCGTGAGTTAAAATATCTATAAAGGTTTCTTTTTGTATTCTGTTTTTTACTTCCTGCGTAATATCTTGGATTATTATTGTATAACCCTTTACTTTATTTCTTTTATTCCTGATTTTACATATATGTACTTCCATAGGAAGATTATTCATAAAACTTTTATCGTTAAATATAAGTTTTAAATACAAATGATTTTTTTCTGACTGCTTAAAGTTTTCAATGTTTATTATTAAATTTTTATTTTCATAATCAGGAGTGAGGCTTAAGATATCAAATTTGTTATCCTTAAAAAAATATTTTGAATTTTGAAAAATTATATTAAATTTCTCATCGGTTATTATAATTTCACCTGATGAATACTTTGAAATATATGAGAAAGCTTCATTTAATATATTAAAATCTTTATTAAAAATAACTTTAGGAAAATTCATATTTTATCCGTTTACAAATCAAATAACAAATTAAATTTAAAATATAATTTGAAAAATTATTATTACCCATCAGGCAGGACAATGAGGTTATTTGCCGATACAGAAATTATCAAAAATATTATTTAAAATATCCTCCGTAACGGTTTCGCCCGAGACTTCCGAAATATACATGAGGGCAGATTTAATATCTATTGAGATTAAATCTTGAATTTCTTTTCTTTGGACTGCAATTAAAGCATTTATAAGAGAATTTTTGGTCTGCTCAAGGCAGTTTTGCTGTCTTTTATTGGTTATAAATTCAACCTCTGTAAGATTTTGCTCGGTTACAAGCGATTTTATTTTATTCTTTAAAACATCAAGATTATCGCCCGTTTTAAGCGAAATACAAATTGCATCATCATCTTTATTTGTCGTTAGGTCTGATTTTGTCGCAATTTTAATATAATTTTTCCCCTCGCAGGAGTCTAAAATTTCCTTGTCCTCTTTAGTAAATCCTTCGTTTAAATCGTATAAAAACAGAATAATATCGGCATCAGTCAGGTATTTTTTAGAAAAATCAATCCCTATTGCTTCCACTTTGTTTAAGTTTTCGTCATTTCTTATTCCTGCAGTGTCTATTAAGGTTGCAGGAATTCCTTCTATATCAATCGTTTCTTGAATAATATCTCTTGTCGTGCCTGCTATTTCAGTTACAATAGCTCTTTCAAGATTTAATAAAGCATTGAATAACGAGGATTTTCCCGCATTGGGTCTGCCCGCAAGAACTATTTTTATGCCTTGCCTGTAAATATTTGAACTTTTAGAAAAGCTTAAAATATAGTTGATTTTTTCAATAATATTTTCAATGGTTTTTTCAATATAATCATATTCAGGCTCTTTAACGTCTTCGGGGAAATCAATTCCTGCAATGATTTTGGATAATAACTCCATAATTTCATGCCTGATGTTTTTAATTTCAAGCGATAATTTTCCGAATAAATTTTTGGCGGTAGACACAGCAAATTTCTGAGTGGGGGCTTGAATAAGGTCTAAAACGGCTTCTGCTTGGGATAAATCCATTTTACCGTTAAGGAAGGCTCTTTTTGTGTATTCTCCTTTTTGAGCGGGACGAGCACCGGTTTTATATGTTAAATCAAGAATTTTATTTGTTATATGCATTCCGCCGTGGCATTGAATTTCTATTACATCTTCACCGGTGTAACTGTTCGGGGCTTTAAACGGCAGAACTATTACATCATCTGTTTTATTACCGTTTTCAAGTATATTGCCGTGGTATATTCTGCCTGCGGTTAAGTTTTTGACGGAAAAGAGTTTATCAATAATTTGAAAAGCCTTATCACCCGAAATACGGATAATACTGACACCGCCGTTTCCTATCGGTGTAGCTATTGCGCTTATCGTATCCGTTATATATTGATTTTGCATATTCGCCTCAAGATAATTATTGCATAAAAATGTGTCCGAACAAAATTTTACGATAAGCCACGAAGTGGTGTTACAAAGCGAAGCACTGCAACGAAATCGAGCGAGAGCAAGACGAAGTCGAACGAGCGACAATCCCGAGCGAAAAGAAATTTCAAGACAGCGAGCGGAATGCTGCGATACCTTATTATATTCTGTTTTCCCAGACACCGCCGTCTCTATCTACAACAGCATCATAGCAAGACCAAATTCTAAATACACCTGTTAAACCAAGCAGAGCATGTGTCCAGTTTTTTTCTGATTTTTGCCCGTTAACAGCTTGTCCGATACCGGGCCAAACAAGGAGTGATAATGCTCCTGCACCGATAGATTTTGCCGTAACTTTTCCGTTAGTACCGTGAGTTCCTGCCAAGACAGGTGTTTGTACAAATAATAATGCAAGGACAGATAATATAATTAAACTCTTTTTCATTTATACCTCCACTTTTGTTATTATTCTTTTCAAGAATATAATTTTAAATTTAGTCTAAGAAAAAGTCAAATTTCATATTATCTTTTGTTAAAGGTCAAATTTAATCTTTTATATTACCTTTCTCGATAATACAAATACTTTTATAAAAAAGTATTATGAAAATGATTAAACAAAGGAGAATATTATGAAAAAATTTGTTGTTAAATTCGGCGGAATAATTGTTGATATTATGGCAATATTAACTTTAATCGGACTTGTTATTTCTACGGTGATGATGATTGGCTCTCAAGGACTTTGGGCAGGATTAAGTGTTTTATGGGCAGGACTTGTAAGTTTTATTTTTGTTTTCTTCTTAATTTATCTTGTTATGTCGATTAATGATAAATTATCAAAAATTGAAGACGAAAATTATAACAGATAATATTCTGAAATTATAAAATATAAGCCTCGCTAGTTGCGAGGCTTTTTGGTTATTAATTTGTGCCATGCCCGTAAAAAATTAGAAAAGCCGGGGAATTAGGTAATTTCTTCAATTTGCTTCGGGGAGGGGTAAAAGTGGTATAATTACTTTGTTTACAGATTTGAGATCTTTTGATGAATTATAAAAAAATATTATTAAGTTTATTTACCGCTCTTTTATCAACTATGTTTATAGGATTTGATATTTCTTATGCTGACAATAGCCAGAAGCAAAATAAAAAGCCTGGTATTTATTCTGTTGGCAAAATGCACATGGATATACCATATCATAATAAAGCTATTCTGATGAATAATGGCAAAGTATTTCATACACATGGCATATATAGCGAAGTGTTTGACCCAAAAACAAATAAATTTACGCTTGTTGCCAAAAATAAAGCTTTTGGTTCTAGTCTTTTAAATTTAGATAATGAAACTATTATGGGTATACAATGTGACGAATGTTATAGCTTAAAAAAAATACATGAAATTGTTTTTAATATATATAATAATAAATCTAACACCATAAAAGAATTATTTAAGATAAAAACCCATTTGCGTATACATACTGACTGTGCACTTAAATTAAAAAATAATAAAATATTTATACCCTGTGTAAATAGCAACTACATATTAGATATTAAGAATCAAAAATTTTCTGAAGATATTAGAGTGTCAGATTCAAATTTTATAAAAGACGAACATTCACAAGCAACAAAAGCCGAAATCATTGAAACCGAAAATGGTGATATTTATGTTTTTGGATTACCTTTTTATAAGAAAAATGATTCGACAAAGAAAAAAAATTATGTATTTAAGTACAATCAAACAGATAATGTTTTCGTATATACAGGGGAATTAAAAGAACAAAGGTTAGGCGGAGGCGGTAAAATAAAAGTTTTTAAATACGATGATGAAAATATACTTGTTATCGGAGGAGTGGATTCCTCATCACATGACTCTGTAAGAAGTATTGAAAAATATAATATAAAAACAAACACATCGGAAATAATAGGAGAACTTCCTGTGCCGTATAGTGAAGGTAGAATTCTTTTATTAGACAATAATAAACTAATTTATAATATTCCAAGTTCTGTATATGTTCAATCAGATATATATAAACCCTTGGTATATAATCTTAAAACCCAAAAGAAAGAATATACGGAAGGCGGTTTATATGATTATATTTGGACATCGGATTCTACAATGACAAAACTACAAGATGGAAGTATTTTATTCTCCGGTGGCGGACATAGTAATAGAGAGTCTAAAAAGTCATATAGATATTATTATAGTCAAAATTAATTGAAACACCATAA
>CANQJT010000007.1 GCA_947624325.1 Candidatus Gastranaerophilales bacterium | reverse complement strand
GCTGATGATGTAGCTCAGGCAGTAGTTGAAGGTGCTAAAGGCGCTGCTGATGATGTAGCTCAGGCAGTAGTTGAAGGTGCTAAAGGCGCTGCTGATGATGTAGCTCAGGCAGTAGTTGAAGGTGCTAAAGGCACTGCTGATGATGCAGCTAAAACAGTTGCGGAAGGTACTAAAGAAGGACTAAAAGAAGTAGTTGAAGGCGCCGGGGATGGCATTAGACAAGTAGTTGATAATACTAAGAATTTTTTTAAAGGCGCTATTGAAAAAGTTACAGAAGCAGTAGAAAACGTAAAAAAATAATTAAATAAATCAATATTATAATTACCTTAAAAAACAAAGAATTTACATAAATTCTTTGTTTTTTTTGTTAATTTATATTAATAATGTAGTATCATGCCTATTCTTTTATAGTAAAATTAACTTGTAGGAATAAAGTTATACTTAGGGAGACAATTAATGATTAGACCAGTAGATTCAACTTCGCACAAACCGGCAAGAGTTCTAAAAGCAGTTGCAAAAACAGCGGTAGTTGCAGGGGTTGCAACAGGTGCGGTTCTCTATCTCGCAAATAAAGGAAAATTAAACCAAACCTCAAAAGATACAATGTTTACTTCACAGGCTAAAGCACATTTAAACAATTATGCAAATGGGGTTAAAAAACTATTTAACAATGTAAGATTAAAAGTATCAGATAAAATTAATGCTTTGGAAGCTTTAAAATACAGGCACAAATTCTATCCGGAAAATGCAGATATTGCAGAAAAAACGGCAGAAACTTTTAACAATTTTGTTAAATAATAATTAGTTAAATATCTTAAAAGAACCCAAAACGGAAACGAAATCAGCATTTTGCGATAATTCTTTAATAACGTTTTGGGTTTTTTTATCTGATATTATTCCTTCTAATTCCATAAAAAATAAATATTCACCTAACTTTTTTTTAGATGGTCTTGAATCTATATAAGTCAGATTAAAATTGTGTTTTGCTATAATTTTAAGTGCTTCGCATAAAGCTCCGGATTCGTTTTTTGTAGACAGAACAATTGCGGTTTTACCGCTTTCAATATTTTTTAACTGCTGTCTGCCTAAAAGGTAGAATCTTGTTTTATTATCAGGTTCATCATTTAAGTCTGTTTCCAAAATATTTAAATTAAAAAGTTTTGCGCAAGATTCATTCGCTATTGCGGCAAGTGTAATATCTTGTTCTTCAGAAACTTTTTGCGCCGCATAACTTGTAGATGATACATCTTTTAATTCCGCCTCGGGACAGTTTTTGTATATGTTGCCGGAGCACTGTGCAAGTGCCTGCGGATGCGAAATGATTTTTTTAATTTTTAGTTTATCCGTACCTTTTGAAAGAAGCATATGCCTGATAGGAAGAGTATATTCGGCAAGAATTTGAATGGTCTTATCTTTTCTCTTAAGCAAATTATCAATAGTTTCACGAACAATGCCTTCTATGGAATTTTCAATGGGAAGAACACATAATGAGTTAACATCTTTTTCCAAAGCTTCTAATGCATGCCTTATACTTCTGCAGGGAATTTTATTTTCTAGATCAATATCACAAACCTTTAGAAAATTTTGCATTGCAAAATGAGCATTTGAACCGTCAGGCCCGAGATAATAAATATTTTCCGCTTGTAAATCAGACATTTGCTAAACCTTTTTTTCTTATATAAAATAATTTTACATAAAAAATACAAAAAGAGGTTAATAATGTCAGAAATAAATTTCGGTACGGATGGCTATAGAGCTGTATTAAATAAAGATTTTAACATTGATACGGTAAATAAAATTATAAACGCAATTGCATATTATATGTATAATGAAACAAAATATGATAAAACAGTCATAATAGGCTATGACCCAAGAAATGAAGCGGATATTTTTGCGGAATATATTGCTAAAACAATTGCAGATATGGGATTTAATACGGAATTAAGTGATAAAATTATTGCAACACCTGTTTTAGCATATAATGCATTAAAAAAGAATGCATATGCAATAATGTTAACCGCATCTCATAATCCTCCCGAATATTTGGGTATAAAATTTATTCCTCCATACGGAGGCCCGGCAGACGACAATATTGTTAAAAAAATAACCTCTAACCTTAATAATACATTTATTCAAAAATCAGACAGCACTTCATATAAAAAAGTATCTTTTGAAGAAGATTACATTAATCATATAAAAACTCTGATAGATTTTGACAAAATAAAAAATTCTAATGTCGCAATCAATTATGACGGGCATCATGGGGCTGCAGCGAAACTGTTTAAGCATATATGTGATGTTAACGGTATAAAAAATAACTCGCAAAATCTGGAAAGAGATATAAATTTTGGCGGACAAATGCCCGACCCTAAAGAAAAATATCTGCCCCAATTAAAAGCATTATGCAAAAGTACGGGTTTTATAGGATTAAGTAACGACGGTGACGGTGACAGATTTGGAGTATTTAATGAAAAAGGCGAATTTGTCAGTGCTAACGAAATTATTGCAATGCTTTTAAAACATTTAATCAAAAACAAAAATTACTCTGGTAAACTGGCTAAGACGGTAGGTGCAAGCTCCTTATTGAACTTATATGCTCAAAAACAAGGAATTGATGTTATAGAAACTCCCGTCGGATTTAAGTGGCTCGGTGAAGCTATGAGGAAAAATGACATAATAATTGCAGGCGAAGAATCGGGCGGACTCAGCATAAAAGGACATATACCCGAAAAAGACGGGATATTAGCAAATCTTTTAATAATTGAAATGCTTGCATATTCAAACAAAAAGCTTTATGAACTTCAAAGTGAATTACATAAAGAGCTTGGCAGAAATTTTATTAACGACAGAATAGATTTAAAAGTTAATTCCTCTGATGAACAGCAAAAAATTATTGATAAATTTGAGTCTTTTTCAGAAATTGCAGAGAATAAAATCGTTGAAAAAAATCAAATGGACGGTCTAAAACTTATTTTAGAAAACGGGAATTGGATACTTGTAAGAAAAAGCGGCACAGAGCCGCTCTTAAGAATTTATTTTGAAGTGAACGAAGAGGAAGAATTAAACACTCTTAAAACCGCCGTTAAACAATTGTTTTAAACAGGAAAATATCATTATAATTACTGATTAATATTTCCCCTTTTACATAATCCTTTTCAATCGGTTGTTTAGAGAAATATTTATCTATTACATCCATATATTCTGCAGTTTTTTTATATTCCTCCTGTTCTAAACTCTCAATAGAACAGGCAAATCCCGTAAAACAAGATGCATAAGCACCTGATGAAATAATAATACCGGATATAACCGTTAATAAAAATTTATTCATTTTCCACTCCTTCATAAAGTCAAATAGGTCTACCTTCTATATTTTGAAGGATAATGTAACGATTTTCATTCTGCTTTATAATAAAATATTTAATTACCGAAAAGTTTAATGTAAAATAATTTCACAAGAATGGCAAAAAAATTTTTTTTGAAGAGTTCCATCAGTATGAATATCCTGTTAGAAAAAGAAACACACAAAACCGAAAAAATAATAAAACCCGATTTTTCAACAAAATCAGGCAGAGAATTTCTTGCAATATATCTGCATTCAAAATTTAAACAAATTCTCAATTATGATGAACAAAATGAAACACCAATATTTAAAAGTATTCATCCTGATTTTATAAATAAATTTACGAAAAGAATAATAGATAATCCTCAAAAGCATTTTTTAATTGGTATAAGCGGAGAATCTGCAAGTGGGAAAACAACTATCTGCAACACAATTAAGCAGGTTACGGAAAATCTCAACATGCCCGTTGAAATATTAAGTGCGGATAATTATTTTAAAGATATATCGGATTTAATCAAAAAGCATGGTTCTTTTGATAAACTTCTTGAAGCAGGCTATGATGTTGATTCACCCGATAATTTTGATATGGAACAGCTTTTTATTGATTTAGATATGCTGTCAAGAGGAATTGATGTTAAAATCCCCCAATATCTTGTAAACGGAACGGGAATTGTTGTTCCTAATGCAATACCTAAAAAAGCGGAAAAAATAATTGTTGTTGAAGGCATGGCAACTATGTACGGTAAAGTAGCCGATTTATTTGATGTTAAACTTTATGTGGATATTAATCCTGAAATTCAGGAAAAATGGTTTATATATAGAGCCCAGACTTCTAGAAATCAGAATGAAGAAAATGCAAGAAAACAGCTTGCTTATGTGCGAGAAGCTTCTAAAAAATATATCATTCCAAAGAAAAATAATGCTGATATTGTTATAAACGGTGCATCATCACTTGATTATTTTGCACAAATCATAAATTATATTTATACAATTACAAATAACTATTCAACAACAAAATAAAAAGCCTCTTAAAAAGAGGTTTTTTATTATATAAGATTTAATAATTATACATATGCGCTTATAACTCTGGTAGAACCGTCTTGAAGTCTTTCTCTTCGTGTAACAAGTTCTTTGCCGTCTACAATTTTTGTATCTTCAACCGCATATTTAACAGAAGACGGCACTTGTTGTTTATCTGATGTAATTTCAACTTCTTCAGGGCATGCTTTAGCCATTTTATCTTCTATGGAAACAGCCCCAAGTGCATTTTTATCAGGTAAAAATTTATTCAGGAACAACTTACATGTCATACAAAAGACAGCCCCAATACCTGCCATAAGAGCAAGAGAGGGAATGTATCTTTTTATATATCCTGCTTTTCCGCCATAACTGTTAATTACTTCTGCCATGCCTTTAGGATGTTTTACCATTGCAATACCTGTCGATGTTCCCAATAAGGCAGCAGTGGCTATAGCACCTGACTGAGCAGATGTTTTATATGAATTACTTTTATTTGAGAATTTATTATTTATACTGTTTATTCTCATGAATAATTTTTACCTTTCACAATTATTCTAATTATACAAAACTCAAAAATAATTATTTTGTTATTTCATATAATTAACTTAACAAATTTTTATATTTATCCATTACTTGAAGAGTAATTTCTTCAAGATTATATTTTTCAATATCATACCAAGATATATCTTTATTTGCATTAAACCAGCTTATTTGCCTTTTTGCATACCTTCTGGTATTTTGTTTAAGCTGATTAACAGCCTCCTCTAAACTGCAGTCACTGTTTAAATACGGATAAAATTCCTGATAACCTATTGTATTTAAAAGTATGTTATTATTCTCATATTTATTAAATAAGACGGAAGCTTCATTCAAAAGTCCTTTTTCCATCATCACATCAACTCTTTTATTAATTCTGTCATATAAAAAGTTTCTGTTTGTTGAATTTAACCCTATCCAAATAGTATCATATTCCTTTTCTTTCGTTTTTTGAGCACTGCTCATAGGAATACCAAGCGTAATACAAACTTCTAAAGCTCTTATAATTTTAACTTTATTATTATAATGAATTTTTTCGGCACTTTTCTCATCGAGTTTTTGAAGCATTTCATAAAGCTCTTGAGATGTTTTCCTGTTTAATTTTTCTCTCAATTCATTATCGGGAGCAACTCTGGGCAAATCAAAATCCTGAAGCAAAGACCTGAAATATAATCCTGTTCCGCCTGAAAGTATAGGAATTTTCCCTCTTGTTATAATATCTTTTATAATTGTTTTTGCCGTATCACAATAGTCAGCGACTGTATATGGGACCGTAACATCTATAATATCAAGCATATGATGTTTAATACCCTGTCTTTCTTCCAAATCAGGTTTTGCACTGCCGATATCAAGTTCTTTATAAATTTGTCTTGAATCAACGGAAATTATCTCGCCGTTAAGAGCTTTTGCCAGTTCAATTGATAGTGCTGTCTTGCCCGATGAGCTCGGCCCCGTTACTGCTATTACTTTTTGTTTTGTCATTATAAAAACAGAATACCAAAAGAATGTAATAATTTAAATAGAAAGAAAAAAGAATTATTGAAACAGCAAATGAAAGTGAATTTACCCCGAGTAAAACAGAAAACATATTTAATACCATATAAATTAAAAACATTCCTGCAATAATTCCTATACAGCCTAAAATATTTTTAAAAAGAAAAATTATTGTTTTAAAAAATAAATAAAAAATGTTATTTTTTTCAAATGCCGTAACCGTGTAATATAATACAGAGAAAAAGTGCATCAGTAAAATAAAAACAGTATAAATTCCAATCCACTTAAGAAATATCAACTGCTGTTCAACGGATGTTGTATTTATATAGTTTATAAGATCATTCTGGCTTTTTACGGATAAATTGGTTAAATCTCGGAAAATATCTGATGAACCGATATACATTATTCCCAATTTATAAATTGCAATTGTACAAACAGTATAAACACATATTAAAATAAAAGTTGCACCGGATACTCTAAAGAAATTTTCTCCTACCCCTTGAAAAAAAGATTTAAAATTTTTAATTGATTTTGTTATTAAAATTTCTTTATCATCTTCGGGATTATAATCATCTACAGCTTTTTTGTTAATATAGAACCAACCTGCAATAAATGCTGCAGATAAAAGAAATATTGAAATTAATAAGCAGATTTTTGGCGCCGGATTTACAATCTTACTTAACAAATATGCAGGTGCGGTCATTACTATCAGCATATAAAACAATAACGGCTGTATAAAGAGCATATTATTTTTAAGTATTTGAAATGAAGTTAAAAAATTATTTTTCATTCTGCAATTATATCATTTTTTTATTAAAAAAATAAATATCTGATATATTAGTAAAGAAAAGTAATAATTTATAATAAAGCATTTATGTTTTTGGTAAAATATTCTTAATGAGAGAGAAAACGGGATAAATTAATGAAAGAAAGAATTACCCTTTTAACCATAATAACATCCTTATTGGTTTTGTTATATTTCTTTCAAAATCATATGAATACACCATGTGCATTTATGACAATATTGATATTTATGTCAATTTATACGGCATATATGCAGATAGCATTTAAACATCAGGTAAGAAAACAAAGAAAACACCCCGTAGAAAAAAATTATAACTATACTCCTTATGTAAGTATATTAATTCCTGCGCATAATGAAGCAGATGTTATAGAAGAAACAATAGAAAATATCTCAAAAATAGAATATCCATATTATGAAATAATTGTAATAAATGACAGAAGCACTGATAATACAGAAAAAGTACTTGAACAAATAAGCCTGAAATATAAAAATATTAAATATTTTACAAGAACAAAAGAGACATTCCCGGGCAAATCCGCCGTATTAAATGATGCGTTAAAAATAGCAATAGGTGAAGCAATATTAGTATTTGATGCTGATGCAAGAGTTAAACCAGATTTTCTGAGAGAACTTATTCCCGCATTGGAAAACGAGCAGGTAGGAGCGGTTCAAGCCAGAAAAGTAATAATAAACAGGGAGGAAAACTTCCTTACCAGATGTCAGGATAATGAAATGGCTGTGGATACACACTTTCAAGTAGGCAGAGACTCTGTTAAAGGCGCCGTTGAGCTTAGAGGAAACGGTGAACTTATTAAAAGAACTGCACTTGAAGATGTCGGAGGCTGGAATATATATACAATAACCGATGACCTTGATTTATCAACCAGAATGCAGATTAAAGGCTGGGATGTCAGATTTTGCCCTGATGTTTGTGTATATGAAGAAGGAGTTAGCACATATATTCCGCTTCTTAAACAAAGAAGGAGATGGATTGAGGGAAGCATAAGAAGATATCTTGAACATTTTTCGGATGTACTTACTTCAAAAGATATGTCGTTAAGAGTAAGTCTTGATATGACCGCTTATATTACGGAATTTATTCTTCCCGTATGGATGGTTTCTGAGATGATTATTCAATCATACAGATATATAAAGGATGACCCGAATTGGATTTTATCATCAATGGCACTATCTATATTAATGTGCGGATTTTTTATAGTTGCTCTTTTTTACAGTTTAAGAAAATATGTAAAATTAAAACCGATGGAAAATTTAATTCAATCAATTCAAACGGCTCTATATATTATAGTTTTATGGTTTCCGCTTGCCGTTTTTATAATTTTTAAAATCATATTTATGAAAAATACCATGAATTGGGATAAAACAGCACATGGAAGTTCTAAATATAATATATGTCTAAAGAAACATACCGACAAAGAGATAAAAGAAGAAAAAACCGAAACTTTAATAAAAATTTAAGAAGGGAGAATATATAAAGTGGATTTTACATTATTAACAGTCGAATTATTAAAGACATTAAATAATATAACAGGAAATTACGGACTGGCAATTATAGCATTAACAATAATAGTCAGATTGTTTTTATGGCCTCTTGGGGTATCACAGCAAAGATCAATGCGAGATATGCAGGTGCTGCAGCCAAAAATGAAACAAATACAGGACAGATATAAAAATGATCCTCAAATGATGCAGAGAAAAATGATGGAATTTTATAAAGAGCATAAATTTAATCCTATGGCAGGATGTTTGCCTTTATTAATTCAAATGCCGATTTTTATCTTGTTATATGCAGCATTAATAAGCCCTCAATTTATACAAGAAGCAGGGAACTCTCATTTCTTATTCATAAACAGACTTGATACAACTTTAAGAGGAAGTGCAGGAAATTCTTATGACGGAGTATTCAGTGTATCTCAAGGCGATAGATTTGTTATTTTTAAGAAAATAACAGTACAAAAAGGGGATGAAACCCTTGATAACGTTAAAATTCCTTCTAAAAATGCAGTTAAAGTTCAAGGCGATATTGTCCCGAACGAAAATATTGATTTAAAAATAAAACTTGATGATATCAATTTAAAATACAGTGAATTGGAAAAAATAAGTTCCGCTGAAATTGAAATTCAAAATATGAAAACAAGAGAAGTTGAAAATGTTAAATTTGAAAGAAACGGCGACATACTAACGGCATCAATACCTACAAATGAGCCTCAAGGTCAATTCCATATTGACGTCCTTATTTTAATACTTTTATTTGCAGGCTCTATGCTGGCAACTCAAAAAATAATGATGGCAGCAAATAAAACAGCTTCTCAAGATCCTATGCAGGCTCAAATGCAAAAAATGATGGGAACTATGATGCCTATTATGATTATCTTTATGTTTATCATAGCGCCAATTCCTGCAGGGGTTTTATTGTACCTCGTTGTAAGCAACATTTTCCAAATTATTCAAACGGTTGTTATTAATAAACAGCTTGAAAAAGAAAAGAAACCTGTAATAATTGAATCGGATAAATAATGTTACTTGAAGAATTTAATTATGATTTACCTGAAGAATTAATAGCACAAATCCCGTCTAAAAGACGGGATATGTCTAAAATGATGGTGCTTAATTGCAGCAATAAATCTATAGAACATAAGCATTTTTACGATATTACGGATATTTTAACGCAAGATGATTTTCTTGTTTTAAATAATACAAAAGTTATTCCTGCAAGGTTATATGCCAGAAAAGAAACAGGTGCATTAATTGAGGTTTTTCTTGTAAGAGAAATAAAAAAAGATATTTGGATTGCTTTAATAAAACCTTCAAAACGGGTTAAGACCGGTACAATTTTAACTGTTTCTGATGAATTAAGCATTGAAGTGCTTGAGAAAGATGATGATAAATGGCAGGTACATCTTATATATGAAGGAAACTTTTATGAAATACTGGATAAAGCAGGTAACATTCCGCTTCCTCCTTATATAGAAAGAAAAATGACAAATGATGAATATAAATCGCTTGATTTCGACAGATATCAAACCGTATATGCACAAAAAGAAGGTGCTGTTGCCGCTCCAACGGCAGGTCTGCATTTTACAAATAAAATATTAAACAAATTAAAAAATCAGGGTACAGATTATTGTTTTATCACATTAAATGTAGGTTTAGGTACTTTTAAACCCGTTAAATGCGAAAATATCTTAGAGCATAAAATGGACTCCGAATTATTTGAAATAACTCTTGAAGCTTCAGAAAAAATTAATAATGCAATAAAATCGGGTAAAAATATTGTTGCGGTCGGAACTACTTCCGTTCGAACACTTGAAACCGTTATGAATAAATACGGAAAAATTATTCCTATTAAAGACAGCAGTGAATTATTTATATACCCCGGCTATGAATTTAAAATAGTAAATAAACTCATTACTAATTTTCATCTGCCTAAATCTACACTTTTAATGCTTGTAAGCGCATTAGCAGGTAAAGATTTTATATTTAAAGCTTATAAAGAAGCTATAAAAAACAAATACAGATTTTACAGCTACGGCGATTGTATGTTTATAGGGAAGTAAAACATGTTTTTAATTTCAATTTTATTAATTTTAATATCCTCATATTTAGTGCTTTCCGTAATATGTGCTAAAGAAAAAAACCGTTCAGGCTTTTTATATTTATTGCTTATCGCATTTTCCCAAATAATATTATCCTTTGAAGTATTGTCATTATTTAAAGGTATTACTGAATATAATTTTTTAATATGTAATATAATTTTTATTATAGGAGCAATAATTCTTTTTATAAAAAAGCATTCAAATTTTTATAAATTTAATTTTGAATATAAAAAGATATGCGCCGCATTAAACAGAGATAAATTACTTAAATTTCTGGCATTATGCTTTATTATCTTTTTAATATTTTCACTGTTAATCGCTTTATTTTATCCTGTTACTTTTGGTGATGCATTAGGCTATTATTTAACCAGATGTACGGATTGGATTCAAAATAAATCATTAAATCATTTTAATACTTCGGACATAAGAGAACTTATTATGCCTGTTAATATGGATTTGCTTTATATGTGGAAATTACTTTTCACAAAAAGCGAAATCGGAACGGCATTTTTTTCTTATATAAGTTACATTGGTCTAATTTATACTTTATACAATTTTCTAAAAGAAATTAATATCCCTATAAGACAAAGATTATGGACAATATTTGTAATTTCCTCTTTTGCTCTTTTAGAAATAGAAGTACATACCCCTTGCGCAGATTTATTCATAGGCGCATTAATATTTGCAGGAATATATTTATACTTAAAAGCAGTTAAATATAATAATTCAAAGGATTTATATTTTTCATCACTGGCATTTGCTTTAAGCGTGGGGACAAAAGTTACTTCATTTATTTTAATACCTTCAACATTATTGATATTATTTGTATTAACAATTTTATTTAATAAACCAAATTTAAAAAAATATTTATTCAATTTATTGATACTTTTTATAATAAATTTTATTGTATTTTCCTCATATAATTACATTTTAAATTTAATTCAATTTTCTAATCCGCTTACTACTATAGAACATATGGAGCTTCACAAATTTATAGGCGGATTTAAAGGCTATATAAGCAATTTAATAAAATATTGTTTTATTATTTTTGATACATCAGGTATCCCGCATTTAAATGTTTTTAACGGATTTATTACATATATACAGTCGCTTATACTCTCTTTATTCGGTTTAACAGACAGGAGCTTTACCTCAAATTACTTTAACCATTACTATTTATTTAATGATAATATGCTAATAACAAATTCAGCATTAGGTTTAATGGGGATACTGGTATTTCTTCCGTCTTTAATTAAATCCATTATAAGATTTTTTAAGCATAAAACTAAACAAAGCATTATTATCGGAATAATGGCTTTAAGTCTGATTATAGATTTATTAATATATTCAAGGTCAATGATATTTGCAGGATATAATATACGATATTTACTAACATTTGCAATAATTGCATTTCCGGCATGCATATATTCATATCATCAAAAAAATAAGACTTTTAAATATTTTTTATGTTTTGTTATGTTTATATATATGGTTTTAATCACATCACAACTGCCGTTTTTATATGAATATTCCTTATTAAAAAACAATAAAATAGAAGAAATAAAAATATATGATTATATAAAATCACAAAACATAAAACATATTGCAATAATAATGAAGCATGCTAAAAACCCTAATTATTATATTGAGAAACTTAAATTAGACGGAATTATAACGGATAAAATTTTGCTTGAGAATATAGAGGAATATGATTTATCAAAATATGATTACATAATAACTGATAAAGGAACCTCAACTTCAACTAATATAGTAAATTATAGAAATAAAACATTATACCCCGATTTATACATAAGTAAATGCATATACAAAGATGCAAATCAAGATACTGTAACGGCACACAGCGAAGCAACTCCAGGGATAGTATTATGTGAAGTACCCTATGAGTATTTTAAAGAAAAAGGATTTATTTCCGCAGATAAAAATTATATATTTTCATATTCACTTCTTGAAAATACTAAGAAAAAATAAATATCATACATAAGTATGAAATTTTGTAAAAAAAGCTAAAGTTTAAGTTATAATATGCCGATAGAGATATTATATGATTTTGCATAAAATCATAATATAAAATATAATGGTAGTATAAATTAATTCGGAATTAATAATAAAGAACACGGATAAGGGTTATACATGGCAGACGAAAAAAAAGACAATAAAAATGTTTCAGTATTTTCAAGAAGTGAAATATCATTGGAATCTGATCCATTGGAAGAAATATTTGCACTAAATTTAGGTGATTTTATATCAGAACATTTAATATCGGATGAACTTGTACAAAAAATAAGCAAAAAGAATGTAGATAAACATGCGAGCTTAAAGAAACAGCTTCAGGAACTAATTTCAATATACTCATTGGATAACACTTTAAAGATACTCGGTTTCAGCAGTAAAGAAGATTATGTAATATACAATGCAATAGCTAAAACAATAAAACAGATGCTTGAAATTGATGCATGTCATATATTTTTATCAAAAGAAAATGCAATGGGATTAAACACAACAAAAAATGACCTGCTTTTAGTGGGATCGTCTTTAAATTTTAAAGATGACATATATGAAGCTGAAATCGGATACAGATATGATGATAAAAGTTATGTATCGAAAGCATATAATAACAATAAAACTATTGAAATAAAAGACAGCACAAAAGATGAAAACTTTAAAGCAATATTATTATTAAGCGAAGATAAAGTAAAATATTATCTGGCTGTTCCAATGTTTAATAATATGCAGAAAGTCGGAGTAATAGTAGTAGAAAATTATAGTGATAAAAACTTATCCGAAGAGTTTAAAGAACTGTTAACCGTAACAGCAAGATTATTTGCAACATCTATGTCATTGGAAAAATTAACCGAAGGCACGGCACAATTAATAAATCAGGAAGATGTTACTATATCACAATTACAAAATAATCGAGCAGAATTAACCGCATTAATAGGTGATTTAAGCAGTGAACAACAATGGTTTGTTGAAAACTTAGCAAGGGCTGTAGATGCAAAAAGCAGTTTCAAAAATAATTACTCACACGACGTTGCAGATTTGGCAAAAGAAATTTCAACAAAAATCGGGTTAAACGAAAAAACAAAAGATTTAATATATTATGCGGCACTCTTAAGAAATATAGGAAAAATAACCCTGCCGGAAGAACTATTCAATAAAAAAGAAAAATTATCACAAGAAGATTGGGATAAACTTCAAAATCATCCGAATGTCGGTGTAAGTATACTTATGAGCATTAACTTCTTGTCTGAAGTTGTACCGTATATTACATACCATAAAGAAAGATGGGACGGTAAAGGCGAACCTGAAGGATTAAAAGGGCAAAGTATTCCTCTCGGTTCAAGAATAATTGCCATTGCAGATGCGTACAGTGCTTTAACTTCGGAACGAGCATACAGAAATGCAATGACAAAAGAAAAAGCACTTGAAGTTATAAAAAGCGAATCGGGAACAAAATGGGATCCTGATATAGTTAACTATCTTATTGAACTGAAAAATAACTAATTATTTTCGCCGTTATATTCTTTTACCCAAAGTCCATGGATATTACAAAGTTCTCTTGCCGTAAATTTATCGTAATTGCAAGATAATTTTAGATCCATCTTAGGTTCATCATCAGGCATTAGATATTTTCTTTTCAGATATTTTTTATCGGGAGAAACTGCTTCTATAAATATAATATAATGTTCTTTTTCCATAGGATGAGGAATAGACCCCACTCTAATAGTTTTATTCTCACCTTCAATAGTAACAATAGGTACATGTTTTTCATTAGCATTATCGTCATTGGAATGTTCGGTTAAGTTTTCCATGGGAACGGAACAGCACACAAGTTCGCCTGCCCCGGGGTTTATTATCTCAACAATATTTCCGCACACATTACATTTATAAATTTCCATTTTTTCGGTCATAATAAAAACTCCTTTTGACCTTATTAACATAGACTCAAAAGAAGTTTAAAAAATCACCTTAATTAATATATCTATCGGTTATAAATTAATTTTATTAATTCATCTTCAAAAGCTTTAACATCAGAGTTATTTTTTGTATAATTCTCAGTTAAAATTGCAATTGAATAAACATGCCCGTCTTGAGACTTTACATAACCCGTTATAGTGCTTATATTATTTAAAGAACCTGTTTTAAGCCAAGTATCACCTCTTAAGTCAAATAATCTTTTAGAGAGAGTACCTTCACCCGGCTGCGCCAAAAGTTCTTTGAATTTTTCAAAATTTTTCATTTTATAAAGTTTATTTAAAGCCTCAGTCATCCAATCCGCATAAATAAGGTCATACCTTGAAACACCGCAGCCGTCAGATAATTTTATATTATCCATATTCATTCCTATACTTTTATAGAATTCGTTAAATACATCAAATGCATTTGTATCACTGCCTGTAGAAGAATATTTATTTGCACCTGCCAATTTATAGATTGTTTCTGCTGAAAGATTACTGCTGCTTTCCAGTGCTTCCTTAGCTGCAGGAAGTATGGGATTTGCAATTTCCGTAATTAATTCTGCACCGGAAGGAACAAGTTTGGATGAATATGAGGTTGATTTTATTTCTATTCTTAAATCATCGGTTATTTTATCAAGATTATATATAAAGTATCTTCTCATACTGCTTAAAGGGAGATAAATGCTTTTTGGATTTGTAACCGCCCCGTAAATCTCAACAACTTCAGGGTTATTCCAATAGTAGCTGTTAACTTCAAGCATATCTTTTTTTATTCCGATTTTAATATCGGAAATAATACTCATCGGATAAGCAGGGCTTAAAGAAAGATTTGCGTTCCCTTCCGAGTTCTTTTCTATATTTAGCTTTATAACATTTTTATCAAGGTTGTAAGCACTTACTTTTGGAGTATAAGGATTGACATTATCATCCCACATCCATCCGGGGGAACATTCTTTTTTATCAATTATACTGTCATCAAAATATAAATTGTTATACGAAGCACCTGTTTCTTTTACCTTTTGCATTGCCTGTTTTAATTGAGATACCGTTAATAAAGGATCTGCACCCAGTTTTATATACAAATTATTTTGTGAATCTTTATAAAATCCTGTTCTAAAAAAATAATCATATCCCAATGTATTAATTGCACTAAATTGAGTAAATAATTTAATTGTCGATGCAGGATGAAGTAATCTTTTAGAATTTAACTCATATACAATATTGTTATTTTCAGCATTTTTAATTGAAACAGAGACTATAGACATATCATTAAGTCCCGATTTTTTTATCAGTTTCTCTATTTTACCTATCTCTATAGCAAAGCAGGCATTTGCTTGAATTGCTAAAATAATAAATACAGTTAAAATTTTAAATATTTTTTTCATTTTCACTCCGTAATTTATAATTTTGTTTCGTATCTTGTAAAATAGGCATTTGTTTTCTGTATTCTTTCATTTCATTTATATCAATAAAAGAAGCCAAAACTTTTTCTTCTCTGTCAAGTTTATCAACAAACCTGCCTTTATAATCAATAACCATTGAATGACCTGAAAAATCAAATGAATCATTTATTTTCCCCGTCAAACAAGAAGCAATGAAATAAATTTGATTTTCAATGGCTCTGGCTTTTGCAAGAGTTACATATTCATCCGTAAAAGATTTAGGCCAAGCTGCCATATTAACAATAAAATCCGCACCATTAAATGCATATAATCTAAACATTTCGGGAAATCTGATATCATAGCATATTGATATCCCGATTTTTCCTATATCCGTATTTATAATTAAAGGGCTGTCCCCTTCTTCAAGGTATGTGCCTTCAGATTCTCCCCTGTGCGAAAACAAATGAAATTTATCATAAGATGTAATCATTCTGCCATTTCGGTCGAATATTAAACATGTATTTCTGTCTTTTTCTTTATTTTTATGTAAAATAGTGCTTCCGCCTATTATATTTGAATTATATTCAACTGCAAGCTGTTTAAGAAAATTATATGTTTTAGACGAATACAGTTCTTCGGAATACTTATTAAAATTAGGGCAATCCCAGCCTGTTGTCCATAATTCAGGCATTATTATCAGGTCAGATGAAGTTTCACCGCTATCTTTCAGCAGTTTTTTTACCTTTTCTATGTTAGAATCAATATCCCCTGTTATTGCTTCTATTTGAACTAATAACAATTTCAATTTCATATTCAAATTGTATTACAAAACAATAATCTAATCAATTTGCAAAGTAAAAAGCCAAATCTTCGTAAACGGTTTGTTCTTTTATGTATGAGCGGAGCATTTTTTTTGAGTTTTCGGTTTTTTCTATATCTTTAAATATTTTTTTAACCAGAATTTGATTTTGTATATTTGTTTTAGCAAGTTCTTTTAAATAAAATTGTATGCAGTTAATAATGTATTCACTTTCAAGATTATTTTCACTTTGATAAAGCAATAAATCCGAAGCGAAATCAAGTGCATTCGCCTTGTTAAACATGGGATAATTATTGAAATATTTTTTAAAGAAATCAATATTATATTCTTCAATCCGCTTATCAGGTACATAAAAAGCCTGAGAACGGGAAACAATAGTTTGAAGCAGATCATCTTTATTATTTGTAAGAAAAATAAAAGTAACGTTTGAAGGCGGTTCTTCAATTGATTTAAGCATTGAGTTTGCCGCAACCGTTGAAAAACAATTGGTATTAATCCCTGACGGATACCAGATTTTATCGTCAGAAATATCCTGAGGAAGGGAAAACCCTGTTGATTTATACTCTTCATAATCTTTCATTTCCGCAGCTGAAAGTTTTTTTATATCCGCATTACAGAAAATAAAAACTCTGTGAAAATCAGAAGAATTAACAAGAGTATCTAAAACTGAATTAACTTGTTCTTCAGATATTACTGTTTTACTGGAGTCTGTTTTATTATCTATTTTAGAAATAGTCATAATTGCAGGATGTTTATTTTCTCTAATCCACCTGCAATTTTGGCAATTGCAATTTTCTTGTTTTTCTTCATGGCAGTTTAATTGTCTTGCAAGCTCCATTGCAAGTGCATATTGTATATAGTTATTGCTCCCGTACAATATTAATGAATGAAACAATCTGTTTTGACTGATTGCCGTATTAAAAAAGTTTGTTAAATAAGGATATTTATTATCTAAAATGCTGTTCATACTAACTCAACAATGCCAATTCCAATACCGTATCACTAACAAAAGACTGCCCTGATTTTAATTTATACTCTGCATTTATTAAATTTTCTCTTATCTTAAGTAATTTATCAAGAGAAGTATTTCTTAGTTTTTCCTGAGTTTTCATAATAATATATTCATGCAGTTTAATTTTATAAGACATATCTTTTGCGCTCATCTTTTTTTCATAGGATTTAATAAAAATAAATCGTTGAAAATTACTTTGCAGCACGGAAAAGACCTCCAGAGGATGTCTTTTTTCCGTTAAAAGATTATATTGTTTTAAAATTTCATTTTTATTTCCCTGAATAATTAAATCAGCCAAAATAAAAACGTCTTCTGAGGATGAACAGTATTTATGCACAGCCTCTTTTGTAATGTTTTTATCGGGATGAAGTGCAACTTGAAGTTTTTCAAGCTCTGAATCAATCAAAGTTAAATTAGCTCCTAACTGCTCTATAATTAAAGAAATAACATCAGATGAAGCCGTTAAACCTTTTTCTTTAACCATTGAAAGGATTTGAGAGTTAAGCTCTTTTTGATATGTTTTATACTGAAGAAATTCTCTTACCTGACAGTATTTAGACAGAACTTTAAAAAGTTTTTTTCTTGAATCCGCTTTTTTATTTTCATCACGGGGTATTTTGCAGACGAAAATAATGTTAACACTATCAGGTATATTTTTAAGCGACTCATCAATACATTCAATTTGCTTATCATCAAATGATAATCTGCCTGACATAAGATATTTATCAAGATAAATAACACTTAAAGTATTTCCGAACATTAAAGGCACAGATTGAATACAGGCAATAAAATCATTATAATCGGGGTTATCCATAACCTTATAAGCCATTGAAGCAAAAGAAGAATCAAGAAGCTCATTTTTAAGCTTCTTAATCTCTTTTTCCAATAAAAATTCTTCTTGTCCGTGAAATAGAAATAATGCCATAATTAATCTTCAATTAACAAGCTTGCCCCTATAACCCCTGCAGTATTACCAAGTTCCGCATGAACCACCTGAACTGCTGCCCCTTGGATAGGCATTGTACGTTTTTTAAGAGTTTCTTTAATGGGAACAAATAATAAATCACCGGCATCCGCTACTCCGCCGCCTATTACAACTTTTTCAGGGTTCAACAGGTTAACTACACTTGCTAAACCTATACCAATGTAATTTCCTATTGTTTCAAAAATTTTCTTAGCCACAACATCACCTTGTTTAGCTGCTTCAGCAACAATATAAGGTGTAATTTCAGGGTTGGCAAGTTCTCTGTATTTAGTAGATTTTCCGCCTTTAATATATTCTTCAGCCATAGCGACAATGCTGGGGCCTGATGCGAAGGCTTCAAGACAGCCTCTGTCACCGCATCCGCAGATGGGTCCATCGTCCATTTGGAGTTTAATATGACCTATTTCGCCTGCAGCATTGCTTGCACCTCTGACTAATTTCCCGTTAACGATTAAGCCCGAACCTATACCTGTTCCGACCGTAATACATACAAGGTTTTTAGCGCCCCTGCCTGCTCCGTAGTTTAATTCAGCCAATGCTGCACATCTTACATCATTATCCACTTTAACGGGAATACCGAATTCTTTAGAAACAATATCAGCTATAGGAATATCAATCCACCCGGGGATATTAGGCGCCAGTCTTACTATTCCGTTATCGCAGTCAATCTGCCCCGGAAAACCAAAGCCTATTCCTTCTATCATATCTTTTGTATATTTTGATTCTTTTAATAAATTTTGTATTGCTTTTATAATATTTGAAATTGTGTATTCATACCCCATTTCGGCACGTGTTGGAACGGTATCTGAATAAACAATATTCCCCGATTTATCAACTAATGCCACTTTGACATTTGTACCGCCGACATCTACACCGATTCTGCATTTCTTAGCTATAATGGACATTTTAACTCCTTAAATAATATGTATTACCATAAAAAAATGATAGCATAAAAATGCTATCATCTTATATTTAATTTTAAATTATATAACTTTATCAATTAGACCGTATTCAACAGCTTCTTGAGCAGACATATAATTATCTCTTTCAGTATCTGCATATATCTTTTCTAATGGCTGACCCGTATGCTCAGCTAAAAGAGTATTTAATTCTTTTTTCATTCTGAGAATTTCTTTAGCTTCAATCTCAATATCGGTAGCTTGACCTTGAGCACCGCCTAAAGGTTGATGTATCATAATTCTGGCACTTGGAAGCGCCATTCTTTTACCTTTTGTACCGCCCGATAATAAAAATGCACCCATTGAAGCAGCTTCACCAAGGCATATTGTACAAACATCAGCCCTTACATGTTTCATTGTGTCATAAATTGCCATGCCTGCCGTTATCACACCGCCCGGGGAATTTATATACATCATAATATCTTTTTCCGGATTTTCGCTATCCAATAACAGAAGCTGAGCAACTATTGAATTAGCCATTTCATCATCAATTTCTTCACCGAGGAAAATTATTCTTTCTCTCAATAATCTTGAAAAAATATCAAATGATTTTTCACCCTGATTTGATGCTTCAATAACTGTAGGGATGTAATTTAAAATAGTTTTCTTATCCATATAAACCTCAATTTCTACATATATTATATACAAAATTAGTCAATTTACACAACATCTGATAAAATAACTAATATGTTTATAGATGCGGATTTAATTGCATATGATTTTATGACGGACTTTAACGGGCCAAAAAGACACTATCCTAACCCTTTTTATCCTGCAGGTATTTATGAGGAGGATAATCAGGTTTATAAACACGGGCCTGACTCAAGCAAATATCCTAATTTAACTCTGCCCTGCGCATTATATGATGAATACGGCAATGCAATTCCTGACGGATATTATATGATAGTTCTTTCTGATGACATGAAACACCTTGATTTTTACCAAAGCAATATAATGAAAGCAAGGGTTAAAGTAGTAAAACTTGTTGAGAAAATGTATACTCAAGAAGAACTTGACGAAGAAGCGGAAATAATAGACAGACTTCAAAAAGCAAAACAAAAAAAGAAACTTGAAAAATACCAAAAAGCAGAAGAAGATTTAATTGCATTTAAAGAAAAAACAGCGGCTAATTCCTCAGCAGAGATAAAAGACAGCGGAAAAGGGTATTATATTCTTACATACAAATGCAACGGAAAACATGCAACCGGAATAATTCAAAAATAATACTGTAATTTTAAATTAAAAATGTTATTATTTAATAAAAAGGAATTATAAATGTATAAACCGACAAGAAATATATTTACAATAAAAACATCGCCCTATAATGACAATGAAAAGCTTGAAAATTTATTAAATGAAATGTCAAAAGACGGATGGGATATTTATGCAATTCAAGAGCTTGAAACTGAAGACGAAGAAGTTGTTTATAACTGCATTTTTATTAAAGAAGTAGAAAATGACGATTTATTAAACGATAATTCCGATTTATTAAACTTTAAATCCAAAATAGAAAGAATAATTAATCCTGAGCTTGATCCTTATGAATTATGCCTTGATATACAAAAAAAGATAAAAGAAAAAAGAGAAAAAATCGCTCAGGTAAAATCATTAATAGATGATACATCTGAAGATTCAAGGGCAATCTTAAACGAAGAAATATCAAAACATATAAATGAGCTTGAAGATTTAAAAAAGAAACTATCCAAGGTTATATCCCCCGATGTAATGGAGCAAAAACTCGGCGAACAAAAATTAACCCTTGCAATTTCAGAAGAGTTAATGGATATACTGGACAACGAAAATGAATATAATATACTGTCGCAAATAGTTTTAATAAGGCAAAATCTAACTGAAACTTTAGGGTACATTATTCCTAAAATCAATATAGAAATAGATGACAGCCTTGAAGAAAACGAGTTTGCCATAAAAGTAAGAGGAATTACAGTAATAAAGACCCATGCATATTGCGGTTATACAATGTTCTTTAAAAATGAACTTCAAATGGATGAAATTCCTGAAGACTCAATCAAAGACAGAGACTATATTACAGAGCATGAAACAATTTGGATAAATGAAGAAAAATCAAAAGATTTCTGGGCAAAAGGTCTTGATACTACTGATTTTATAGCAAGCCTGCTTGAATATACGGTAACTAAATACATTGATGATATATTTGATTATTCCGATATTAACAGATATATTGAGATAGTAAGTAATCAAAACTTATATTTAATTGAAAATATAATTCCTGATTACCTTTCGGTAGCAGAGTTAAAATATATTTTAACAAATCTGATAAAAGAAAAAGTTTCAATAAAAGATATAGTCTATATTTTTGAAAAGATAAATGATTTTGCAGATGAAACAAATAAAGAAGAATTACTTGAAAGAATAAGAATTTCGCTTGCAAGACAGATAAGCAATTCTTTAATAACAAACGAAGATAAAACAATAAATGCGTTTGAACTTTCCCCTGAAAGCATAAATACATTTTTAGGCGGTAAAGAAAATGATGAAGTAATAAGAATTGAAAGCAATAAAATAGAAAATATTATAAATAATTTAAAAGAAAAAATTGAACAAAATGCCTCAGAGTCAAAAGAAATAATTTTAATTGCTCCGATGAAATTAAGACATATAATCTATCTGGTATTTTCTCAAATGATACCGAATATTAGAGTTATAGCTCGTGAAGAATTATTATTTGAATATTCTTTAAATATACTTGCATCAATATAAACAGCCAAAAGACCGGTTTAATTATCCGGTCTTAAAATTTATTAATTAATAAGAGAATTAAACATTATATGCATTTTTAGCCATACAATTATTTAAATTGCGTCTAAGATTTGATAATCTTACATTCATCTGGCTTTTTAAATTTTGACATCTTATTGCATCGGCAATAATATTAAACTCCATATCCGATAATGAATTATGCCTTGCCGTAGTAGGCACTGCATTATCATGTTCGACTGTCAGTTTTTTATCAGACTGACCCATACCAAAACTGATAGGTGATATCTTCATTTATTTTCCTTTTTCCCTAGTATTATATAATATAAATTTTTTTAGGGCATATTTTTCCTTATATTTTTATAAAAACTTTTTTTTTAAGGTAATTGCTTAAAAAAACTTTTTTGCAACAAAAATTAACATTAATTTAAAATCGGAGCATCAATAATAAAGGTTACAGGTCCGTTATTCACAAGGTTAATAATCATGTGTGCACCAAAAACTCCTGTTTTTACAGGGATATTTTGTTCTTTAAATTTAGAAATAAAATATTCATAAAGTTCATTAGCTTCCACTGGTGCCATAGCGTTATCAAAACCGGGTCTTGTACCTTTTTTTACACTACCTGCCAGTGTAAACTGCGAAACTATTAATATTTCACCATTTACATCTTTAATTGCTAAATTCATCTTTTCGTTTTCATCAGGAAAACATCTTAATGCGGAAATTTTTGCCGAGAGCCAATCAGCCTGAGCTTTAGTATCGCCTTTTTCTGCGCCAAAAAGCAAAAGAAAACCTTCACCGATTGAACTATACAATTCATCATTGATAGTAACCGATGCATTATCAACTCTTTGAAGAACAACCCTCATTAATCTTTTACCGCAATTACTTCTATTTCAACAAGAGCATTTTTAGGCAGTGTTTTTACCGCAACGCAAGAACGGGCAGGCTTTGAAATAAATGCCTTTTCATACAGATTGTTAAAAGTCGCAAAATCATTCATATCTGCAAGAAAACAGGTTGTTTTAACAACATCAGAATAACTAAATCCTGCACAGGCGAGAAGCCCTTCTATATTTTTAAGAATTAAATTTGTCTGTTCTTCAATTCCGCCTTCAATAAAGGTGTTAGTAGCAGGGTTAATGGCAATCTGCCCCGAGCAATAAAGAGTATTACCTGATAATATTGCCTGCGAGTATGGCCCAATTGCTTTTGGTGCTTTATCTGTTGATATTACTTTATTCATTGTCAAGTCCGTCCAATTTGTTTTGAATAGCATTTTCTGCATTATCTATAATGGCATCTTCAGGTGCTTTACCTTCATCTGTATCCGTTACAACTATTTTATTAACAGCCATAACCGAGTCGTTATCCATAAGATTTTGAATTCTTACACCCGTTGCAGGTCTGCCCTGACGAGAGATATCGCCGGCTTTAATCCTTGAAACTATACCGTTTTGAGTTACCACCATGATTTCATCGGATTCTTCAACAACCGTTAATGCAACAAGTCTTGAGGAAGCAGATTTAAATTTAGTAGCAATTAAACCTATTCCGCCTCTGTTTTGAGCTCTAAATTCCGATAACTTAGACCGTTTACCGAACCCGTCTGATGTTACAACTAGTAAATCCGCATCAAAATTTTTAGGAATAATATCACAGCCGATAATAGTATCACCCGTTCTTAATTTCATTGAGTTAACACCTCTTGCGCTTCTGCCTAAAGGTCTTAAATCCTCAATAGCAAATCTTATTGCCATACCGCAGCTTGTTGCTATAAATACTTCATCTGAATTATTTGCCTGTTTTACCCAATTTAATGTATCGCCTTCTTCAAGTCCGATTGCAATAATTCCGTTCTTTCTGATATTTGCAAAGTTATCAAGCCCGATTCGTTTAATATAGCCTTTCTTTGTAAGCATAATTAAATTGGAATTCGGGTCAAAGTTAGAAACAGGAACAACCGCAGTAATTTGTTCATCCTGTTCAAGCGGAAGAACATTTATAATCGGCAATCCTTTAGCCTGTCTTGAGCCTTCTGGGAAATCATATACATTTAAGCTGTAGACAGTTCCTTTGCTTGAGAAGAATAATACTTTATCGTGCATCATTGCTGTAAAGAAATGTCCTACATCATCATCTTCTTTAGTCTTTATTCCGCCTTTGCCTCGGGTAGCTCTGTTCTGTCTTTCAAATACATCAAGCGAAATTCTCTTTATATATCCTTGACGTGTAATAAATACAGCCATTGGAACATTCGGAGTTAGGTCTTCTATAGTCATTTCATCAACTTCCGGCAATATTTGAGTTTTTCTTTCGTCACCGTACTTTTCTTTATCTTCTTTTAATTCTGTTTTTATTAAAGCCAGAACTTTATTTCTGTCTGCAAGTAATTCTTCGTATTCTTTAATTTTCTGCCGGAGTTCTTCAAATTCCGCCTTAATTTTATCTTGTTCCAAGCCTGTTAATCGTCTTAACTGCATTTCAAGGATTGCATTAGCCTGATCAACATCAAGCCCGAATTTAGACATCAAGCCAAGTCTTGCATCATCTGCGGTTTTTGACTTTTTAATAAGTTCAATAACATCATCAAGACTTGCTAAGGCAATTAATAAACCTTCCAAAATATGCGCTCTCATCTTAGCTTTTTTAAGGAAGAATAGAGTTCTTCTTGTAATAATTTCAACCCTGTGTTCAATAAACTCATTTAACACTTCAAGCAGGTTCATTAATCTCGGCTGCTGTCCGACTAAAGCCAGCATATTAACACCAAATGTAGCAGTTAATTGGGTATATTTATATAAGTTATTTCTTACAACATCAGGCTTTGCATCACGTTTTAATTCAATAACAATACGCATGCCCTCACGGTCGGATTCATCACGAATATCGGATATTCCGTCTATTCTTTTATCTCTTACAAGTTCCGCAATCTTAGAAATAAGAACAGCTTTATTAACCTGATAAGGTATTTCCGTAACGACAATAGCTGTTTTTGTTTGTCTGCCTGCACCTGTTATTTCTTCAAAAGAAGAAATAGCAGACATTTTTATAGAGCCTCTGCCCGTTTCATAAGCTTTTTTTATTTCGGATAAACCTATAATGCTTGCACCTGTTGGGAAGTCAGGACCTTTAATATATTGCATAAGTTCATCTGTTGTAAGGTTTGGATTATCAATTAAAGCAATTGTGCCGTCTACAATTTCACATAAATTATGAGGCGGAACATTGGTTGCCATACCTACTGCAATACCTGATACTCCGTTTAATAAAAGCATAGGGAGTCTTACCGGGAGAACTGAAGGTTCTTCTAAAGACCCGTCAAAGTTTGGAACGAAATCAACCGTTTCACAGTCAATATCTGCAAGCATAGAGGTTGTAATTTTATGCATTCTGGCTTCGGTGTACCTCATAGCGGCAGCCCCGTCGCCATCGACCGAGCCGAAGTTCCCATGCCCGTCAACAGTTAAATAACGGGTAGAAAAGTCTTGTGCCATACGAACCAAAGCTTCATAAACGGCAGTATCACCGTGGGGGTGGTATTTACCTAAAACTTCACCGACTATTCTGGCACATTTCTTAAACGGTTTATCTGGCGCCATTCCAAGTTCGTTCATAGCAAATAAAATACGTCTATGAACGGGCTTTAAGCCGTCACGCACGTCAGGCAAAGCTCTGCCTATAATAACCGACATTGCGTAGTCTATATAACATTGTTTCATCTGTTCTCTGATATTAACAGGAACTATTTTCCCGTCTTCAAATATATTCTGCTGTGCCAAAATCTATCCCCTCTAACTTATATATCCGTATCATGTATGTCTATATTGTATCATAAACACATTTTGAGGCAAAATTTTAATATTTTATATTAACATTTAGATTAGGATACGGCATTATTAACCAAAGCGGGAAAAGCAGGTATGATGTTAGTATCCAAGGCAGAGCATGCATTGTTTCACGTCGGTTTTCCCGTGATATATCTTTTTTCATTGTTATTCCCACCTGTGTTTTCACATTATCAAGTTCGTTATTTTCAGAATACTTTATATATTCAAAAGGAACTAAAATTTCATTATTTTCATTGATAACACCGTATTTTTTACCTTTTCTTGCAATAAAAATATTATTTTCAGCCGATTGAGAAATATATTCCATTACAAGCTTTTCATTTTCTGATATTTTTTCATTTACATTTATATTTTGAGTAAAGATTTCATCATAAATAAAAGGAATTTTTACATTGCCATCTTGGTCTATCATTCCCCATTTATCCGTTTTTTTAGCAATAATTTTACGGGGTGATTGAAAAGACAAGTTAAGTCCCGTTAATTTGTTAATAAATATATTAGTTCCGTTTAATTTAAAATCGTCATAAATTCCGCTTATTCGCTGCATTTTATCATCATCAAAAATGTAAAGTTTCTGCCCCGTTTTTAAAATACCTTCCGGTGGATACCCTTTTAATTCAAAGCCCGTATTATTATTTATAAAATTATACAATTCACCTATGTTTGAGATATCAGGCATCATCGCAGGAGTGTTTTTTCGGGGGCTAAAAGTATAATCATTATTATCAACCGTTATATTTTTATATGTAACATACAGATTATTGTTTTTCACTTCAATATTTTCATCTATAAATGCAGAAGGCATATAGACGTAACCTTTTTTAAACGCAAACGGATTTTCGTTAAATAAAGCCTGCGCCGACTTATAAATATATTCACCTTTTGTTTTATTTAAAGGATATTTGACATACAAAATTATTTTATCCAAAGGCGCAAAAGATACATTTAAAATCTTTGAGGCAAGCGAATTTTCATCAGGAAATTCAACTTTTTCAAAAACGGGTTTTGCAATATTAATAATATTTCCGTTAACGTATATTATTCCGTATTTTTCGCCTTGCTTATACCTTATAATGCCATTATCGGGGTAATTTTCAAATTTCATATTCTGAAATTTATTGTTTTGAGAATAATATGTTCTCATAAAATTATCATACAAACCGTCAGGACTGTATAAAGATATAAAAGCCGTATTTTCGCCAACATAAGCAATTTTTTTATCGGTTTTAATTTTTCTTACCCTTTCATATTTATAAGGCAGAATTTTTTTAACTTCATCTTTTTCCTTAGAAGCAAAAGCAAAAGGCGAAAATATAATTAAACACATTAAAAATATACAAAACTTCTTCATAAAAAAAAGTATAACCAATTCTCAAAAAATAGTCATTTTAAATTTTTTGTTTTATAATATAATCTAGTGTCGCACTCTACCACCGCCTCATCGTCGCTGTACGAGTGCTCACCTTTTCAATGTGCCACTCTCAAAATTTTACTCTCACCACTTCGTGGCTTATCGTAAAATTTTGTTCGGACACTTTCGCTTAGCAGTTAGAGAGAGAAATATATGTTAAAAACATTAACTGAAACCGAAAAAATACAAGAAATCGTAAAAAACACAAATTTACGGCATATAGCCATAATCATGGACGGGAACAGGCGCTGGGCGAAATCAAAACTTCTTCCGTCTGCAGCAGGTCATAAAAAAGGTGTTGAAGCATTAAGAGCAACTCTTAAAGCATGCGCTAAATTTAATATTAAATATTTAACCGTATATGCTTTTTCCACAGAAAATTGGAACAGACCTAAAGAAGAAGTCGACTTTTTAATGTCGCTTTTAGCTAATACAATCAAGGCTGAAGTTCCTGAATTTATTGAAAACGATATTAAATTAACATTTATCGGCGACAGAAGTTCATTAAATAAAGATTTAATTGAAATTCTTGAATACGGTGAAAATAAAACCGCTGAGTGCAAAACTTTAAATCTTCAAATTGCTTTTAACTACGGATCAAGAATGGAGTTAACCAATGCCGTTAAACAAATCTGTGAAAAAATTAAAAACGGCGAACTCATAGAGCAGGATATAACTGAAAATACAATAAGCGAAAATTTATATACTTCAAACATCCCCGACCCTGACCTTTTAATAAGAACGGGCGGAGAAAAACGTATAAGCAATTATCTGCTGTGGCAGTGTGCATATACGGAAATTTATGTTACAGATATATTCTGGCCGGAGTTTGACGAAAATGCTTTGGCTGATGCCATTATAGAATTTAATTCAAGAAACAGAAGGTTTGGAAAATAATGATAAAAATAATTATTGCGACCTCAAATCCGCATAAATTAGAGGAAATTAACGCAATAAACAAAAACCCCGAAATAGTTTTTGACGTTGTTCGGGGCGAATTTAACCCTGTTGAGGACGGTAAAGATTTTAAAGAAAATGCAATCATAAAAGCAAAAGAAGCTTCCGGAATTATGCAAACATACTGTCTTGCTGATGATTCGGGTTTATGCGTAGATATTTTAAACAACAGACCAGGAATTCACTCTGCCAGATATGCAAACACTCAGAAAGAAAAAATTTCTAAACTGCTTAATGAATTAAAAGATGTGCCTTTTGAAAAAAGGAATGCGCATTTTACCTGCTCAATGGTTTTAACTGATAAAGACGGGAATATTATTCATACTGAGGAAGGAAAAGTTTTCGGGTTTATTTCGCAAGAGGCAAAAGGTATAAACGGCTTTGGTTATGACCCTGTATTTTTTGTACCCGAGTATAATAAAACCATAGCACAGCTGCCCGAGGATATAAAAAATACGATATCTCACAGAGCAAACGCACTAATCCCAATGCTTAATTGGATACAAGAAAATCTTTCCAAAAATTAAAAAATATACAGAATAAAAACTTTTAATTTTTATTTTCGGTTTTTTGATTATTCTCGGTTTCGTACTGTCTTAACCCGGGAGCAGCAGCTGAGCCCGTTATTTTCTTAGTCATTGCATTTTGAATTCTCGGAACAATTATGCCTAAGTATATAGCAGAAATACCAAGTCCGGCTACTAAAAATGCCGTTGTTATAAAGAAGTTCTTTTTATTTAATTTATCAAGCAGTTTTTTATCAACTATTCCGTTATTGGTCTTTTTAGCCGATTCTATTATAGAATTAACATAATCATCAATTTGATCTCTAAATTTAGTTATATGTTTCATAGGAATAAACTTATTTTCGGCTCTTAATTTTTTATCAAATTTTCCGATGTAAATATTCATCATAAATTCAGGATTGTTAATAGACCCGTTTTTAAGTACATCTGCGCATTGTTGTTTTGTTAATACCAATCCTTTAACGGCTTGTTCAGGTTGTAATAGTGCCATTTTTTTAGCTTTTGTAATCAGATTTGAATCTTTAATAAATTCTTTTAATTTATTTACAGATATAACATCAGATTCAAAAGGAAGTTCCTCCAGCAGCTTTTTAGCATTGTCATCAAGAACTCCGAGTGACTTTTTAGCGAACTCTGCTGCACTCATAGCCCCGTTATTGTTTTCTAATAAAGCTGTTAAGTTTTCATAGATAGTTCTGGCTGCCTTCGGATCAATAGAGGTAGCTTTTTTAGTACCCGTAAGTTTTTGTAATAGTGCTATTATAATCGGAGTAGTTGCATAATACCCTAATGAAGACATTGTATCCCTTAGTGCATATTCTCTTGCTTCATCTTTATTCCTTGCAGACTTTACCCTTCCTGATAATATACCGACATCACAAGTTAAAAGCTTAACATACTTATTATTTTCAAGCATATGAGCCGCAATATTTAAAAAGCCTTTAAATGATGTTTGATTATTGCTTGTCTTTTGCATAATTTTTTGATTAAATTCTTCAAAAGTATTTTCCTCTAAAAGCAAATCATTAACTGTTTTGGACTTTTGCGGTTCAACTTCCTGTTTCTTATCAGACATGAAATTTTGCATAATTTTTTGATTAAATTCTTCAAAAGTATTTTTCTCTAAGAGCAAATTATTAACTGTTTTGGTCTTTTTAGGTTCAACTTCCTGTTTCTTTTTAGACATGAAAATTTGTGTTATTTTTTGATTTATTTTAGGCAGGACAAACCCTACAAAACCTATAGCCAACAATGAAGAAAGCACAACTTTTGAAAATTTAAATACGGAAAGTTTTGTTTTCAATTTAGATAGTTCTTCAGTTGTATAATGATTTGTATTTTTTAAATTTTCTATAACATTTTCAAAAGGTGTTCTTAATGCATCTTTGCCGACATCAAATTCCGTTGCTGGCAATTTAAAAATTTTAGCACCAATTTTGTTGCCAAGTTTATTAAACATGTCAACACCCTTCATCCAGAAGACAGCGCTTATAATATCGTCTGTTGCTCTTTCTCTTAATTCTGCTTTTCCGCCTCTTTTATAGGCATGATAACCTCTGCCTGAGGTAACTGCACTTTCTAATGCAATCGTTGAATGCAAAGAGTCGGGATTTAATAATTGAGTTACTAATGTTCTTGCATCACCTTTGTAACTTACTTTTTTATTCCCTTTGTTTGTATATATATTTGTTTCGGCCGTATTATTATTAATTTTCATAAGACTATCTTACTTTTACACTTTATATTTAAAAATAAAAATGCTCTTTTTTTGCTATATTATTATTTAATTTTAAAAAAAATTAATATTTTTATTTACTTAATTTTTTTAGATTATATAATAAGTTTACTCACTAATCCTCTAAGCAGATTGTTACATTGACAATACTGACATTAGAAAGGAAAAACACTATGGCAAATATTAAATCCGCTAAAAAAAGAATTTTAACAGCTGAAAGAAATTATGAAAGAAATGTTGCTTTTAAATCTTCAATTAAAACAGCAGTTAAAAAAGTTATTGTTTTAGCGCAAGCCAAAGAAAAAGACCAGGAAGCTATTAATTCAGCATTATCTAATGCTTATAAGCTTTGTGATAAAGCTGTTTCTAAAGGTATTTTACATAAAAATACAGCTTCAAGAAAAAAATCAAGATTAACTAAAGCACTTAATAAATTAATGAAATAAGTCTTTAAGTTTGATTTTACGGTTAAAAAAAGCTCCTTACATTGAGGAGCTTTTTTTATAAATTATTTTATTTAGCCTACCAAACCCGAATCATCATATTCTGAAGCTTTTACCATAATTGCATGTTCAACCGGATTTTCTTTCTTTATTGAAGTATCAAAAGAAGTTTCTTCAAAACTGTATTCTTCTTTTACTTTTTTTAATTGATTTTCATCAACCAATTTCTTGGCCAGTTCCGCAATTTCATAAACAAGCTGGTATCTGTTTTCGGTGTTTTCATTTAAGTCCCAGGCTATTTTTATAATTTGATTCATAATTCCTCCAATTTCTTTTATAATACAATGCACATTTTTTAATATCAAGCAATGAGTTAATTTTTTAACGGCATTTATGTTAAGTTTTGTAATTACACTAAAATCCATGTCCTGACATGCTTTCCATGATTATTAATATACAGTGAAGTTTATTGTTAAAAATTGTTAAATCATTTTTAAATCATGAAAACCCATGCCACGACATGGTTTTATACTCATTCCGTTTTCAGGATTATAATTTACTCGTAGCCCTTAACATGTACTGAATTTTATTATTTATATATGCAGAATACAAGTAATTTATTATATATAAATAATTCAAAAGTAGTTAATTTAAAGTCCGAGAAGTTATTTAGAGAAGCGGAAGATGATTTTTATTATTTTAATAATATAAATTCGGCGCTAAAGAAATTAAAAGAAGCTCTTTTATTAACTCCTTATCATTTTAAGAGCCTTACATTATGTGCTGATATTTATTTTATTAAAGGCAAAATTAAAAATGCTCTTGAATTATATTTAAAAGCTTTAAACAATAACAATGATTGTGTACGAACAAACGGAGCAATCGCCAATTGCTACTACTCGCTTAAACAATTTAATTTGGCACTGTCTTTTGCGCAAAAAGCTCTTGATAAAATTGATTGGGAAAATTATCAATTGTATTATCAGATTATTGAAATTAAAATAAATTCACTCGTTGAACTTAAAGAATATAAATCTGCTTATATTACATTTATTCAATCACAAAATATATTAGACAGAGTAACTTTAAATAATATTTTTAATTCTAATTTTGATATAATTAACGAAAAATTAAAACTTCAAAAGAAAATTAAACATTCTGGACTAAAAATAGTATAAATTTATTTAATAAATCAGGAAATATCAAATGAAATTCCATATAAAAAAATTAATTCTTCTTTTTATTACATTACTATTTTTATACCTTGTTTTTAAAAACCTGAATTTTAATCTGTTTATACAAACAATTAGAGGTTTTGAATTAAAATATATAATTTTACTTGCACTCTCAATTTTAATATCATTATCTTTTAGAGGTTTATGTTTTAAATTACTGATATCAAAAACAGTAAATGCTCCTTTATCCGATTTTGTGCCATTATGTATAAGCGGTGCGGCATTAAATATAGTATTACCAGCCAGAGCAGGCGATATATTCAGAGCTATTTACACAGGAAAAAAATATGATATAAGCAAAGTTAAAATTTTTGGAGCAGTCATGCTTGAAAGAATTTTTGACGGACTCTGTATAATCGGAATGCTTTTAATAGGGATTTTCATATATAATAAAAATTCGCTGGCTCAACACCTATGTTTCGGTGCTGCAATAATATTTATCGGCGGTCTTATTTGTGCTTTTTGTGCTATTAAATTTAATAAAGTTGATATTTTTTTCACATTCTTGGAAAAATTGTGCAATAAGTCTGAAAATACAAAAGATAATTTAATACAAAAAATAATTAAAACATCAAACAATCTTTGTAATTCTTTTATTGAAGGTTTTGAAATACTTAAATATCCTAAACGGCTTTTAATTGTATTATTTGTATCAGGACTTATATGGAGTTTTGAATGTATTAATTATTTTATAGTTATACAAGGATTTAATTTGGATATTAATTGGTCAGTTGTTTTATTTATTATCGGATTTATAGCATTAGCCTGCATGATTCCTTCAACTTCAATTTTTATAGGACCATACCAACTGGCTGTAATTTCAGCTTTTGCAATTTATCATATTCCTAAAGAAACAGCACTTGCAATATCTTTAATAGAACAGGCAATAGTAGTAATCACTACTTCAATTGTTGCTGTAATGTTTTTATTAAAAAATAATATTTCCTTTAAAGACCTTAAAAATAAAATTAATTCAAGTGTTGAATAATTATGTTAAATTTTGTAAATAATAATTTAAAATCAGACAAGAAAAATTTTTTCGATAACTTATAATATATGTGTATTAGGAAAGGATTCTTAAAATGGAAATTGCAAAAACAGGAATTAATACAATCAACATTACTGATAATTACAAACAAGAAACTAAAAGTAAGAATGAAGATAAAAAAGAATTTAAAGAAAACGGAAGTGCAATAATTGTCACATTAAGTGCTGCAGCAGCTATAGCAATGGGAATTATAGCTGCAAGAAAAGGTAAAACTTCCGCTGTAAAAGAGACTGTTACAAATCTCGCAGATGATGTTGTAAAAGCAGCAAAGAATTCTGCAGATGATGTTGTAAAGGCTGCAAAGAATTCTGCAGATGATGTTATAAAAGCTTCAAAAGTAGCAGAAACAGCAAAAGCAGCTGTAAAAGAAGGCGCTAATTATAGTGCAGTAAAAGAAGCAGCTCTTAAAAATCATACAAAACAAGGAAAAGAAATTATAAAAGCTTCACTTAAAGAAGCAAAGAATGAAGTTTTAAATGCAGAAAATGCAGTTAGAACCGAAATGAAAGCAAATGCTGAAACAATGAAATCTGCAATAGGTTCAATAAAAAGTGCAGCTCAAGGTCAATCAAAAACTGTTGAGCAAGCTATGCAAAGAGCAGAGGCGCTTAAATCCGGTTTGGATGATGTTACTCAAGCAAGCAAAAAAGCTATGGAAAACGCAATAAACAATCCTACCGCACACAACAAAAAAGTGGCTGTTCATATGCAAAATCAAGCAAATGAATTTACTGCAAAAGCTCAACAAGCTATTCAAAAAGAACAAAATAAGGCTAAAGCACTTGCAGAAGAAGCTGCAAAAAAAGAATTAAACAAAGCTCAATTTATTGCATCTCAAACACCTGAGTCAGTAGAAATAATGCAAAGAAATGCTGCTCAAGCATCAAGAAATGCTATTAAAAGAGATGTTAAAAACGAACTTAAAAAATTAAATCCTGTTATAGAAGACTTAAAAAGACGTCGTTTCTCACCTGAAAAACTTCAACAAATTGCTGATATGCAGGCTCCTAATAAACAATTCAACGAAAAAATGATTAGAGCTGCACAGTATATGGTTAAAGGTTTAGCTTAATTAAATAAAAAAATAATATAAAAAAATCCCCTTATTAAATAAGGGGATTTTTATTTTATTATATTTTATTATTTATCTTGCAAGATATTCATTAATTGCTTTAGCTGCTCGTTTTCCTGCACCCATTGCGTTAATAGCGGTAGATGAACCTGTAGGAGCAACATCGCCTCCGGCATATACACCATTAATAGATGTTTCACCTGTTTCTGCATTAATAATAATGTAACCCTTCGGATTTGTTTCAAGATTCATATTATCTCTTAACATAGAAGATTGAATTGTAGGATTTGGGCCTGTACCTAAAGCAACAACAACGGTATCTACATCTAAATCCATAGTTTTACCCGTCGGAATTGGTTTTCTTCTGCCTGATTCATCAGGTTCACCGAGTTCCATTATTTCAAACTGCATACCGCCTACATAACCATCTTTGTTATAGATTTCTTTAGGAGCATGCAAGAACTTAAATATAACACCTTCTTCTTTAGCATGGCGGATTTCTTCAAGTCTTGCAGGAAGTTCGGCTTCCGTACGTCTATACATTATATAAACTTCTTTAAAGCCTATTCTTACTGCAACTCTTGCTGCATCCATTGCAACGTTTCCGCCTCCGATTATAGCAGCTTTTTCGCCGACTCTGATAGGAGTAGGTGTTTCTTCTAAATTAGCCTGCATTAAATTAACACGGGTTAAAAATTCATTTGCTGAATATACTCCGTTTAAGTTTTCGCCGGGAATTCCCATCATTTTTGGAAGTCCTGCACCTGAGCCGATAACAATTGCATCAAACCCGTCATCTTGAAGCTGTTTAACCGTAACAGATTTACCTACAACTACATTAGTTACAAATTTAACTCCCATTGCTTTTAAGTTAGAAATTTCTTTATCCAAGAAAGTTCTCGGAAGTCTGAAAGGAGGAATACCGTATCTTAAAACACCACCTAGTTTATGAAGTGCTTCAAAAACCACAACCTCATGACCTGCTCGTCTTAGGTCTGCGGCAGCCGTAATACCTGCACATCCTGAACCTATGATGGCAACTTTTTTGCCTGTTTCTTTTATTTCTCCGATTTGTGCATTTGTTGCATCGCCGACATATCTTTCTAAAGCACCAATTGCTATTGGTTCAGATTTTATACCTAAAACACATTTGCCTTCGCATTGTCTTTCTTGAGGGCAAACTCTTCCGCAAACTGAAGGAAGTAAGCTTGATTCTCTAATTACTTCCCCTGCTTTTTCAATATTTCCTTCTTTTAATTCGTGAATAAAAGCAGGAATATTTATATTTACGGGACAGCCCTGTACACATCTGGGATTTTTACAATTTAAACATCTTGATGCTTCAAGTTTTGCCTGTTCATCTGTTAAATTAGACTCTACTGCGTCAAAATTAGTACGTCTTACCATAGGGTCTTGTTCATGTTGTCTTTGTCTTACTGCCATATTTTTTTATTCCTTTTTACTTAATCTTTATTTTATTATACTATAAAGATAATTGTAAACGACATAAGTTTTTGGAGATACTATGAACATTAATCAAAATTACTTAAACTTGGAAGATAGTTATTTATTTTCTACTATAGCCAAAAAAGTCTCAGAATTTTCAAATAAAAATCCTGATAAAAATATAATCAGGCTCGGAATTGGCGATGTTACACTTCCATTAGCGCCTGTTGTTGTTGAAGCAATTAAAAAAGCAGCTGATGAAATGGGGGTGCAAAGCACCTTTAAAGGATACGGGCCTGAGCAAGGCTATGCTTTTTTAAGGGAAGCTATTCAAAAATATTATGAAACAAAACATGTTAAACTTGAAGCCGACGAAATTTTTATATCTGACGGTGCTAAAAGTGATTTGGGTAATATTTTGGATATTTTTTCACTGGATAATACAGTGCTTGTTCCTGACCCTGTATATCCCGTTTATGTTGATACTAATATAATGGCAGGAAGAAAAATTATTTTTGCAGACGCAAATAAAGACAACGGTTTTTTACCTCTGCCTGATGAAAATGTGAAATGCGACATTATTTATATCTGTTCGCCAAACAACCCTACAGGTGCTGTTTATACAAAAGACGGACTTACAAAATGGGTTAATTATGCACTTAAAAATGATGCAATTATCCTTTTTGATGCTGCTTATGAATGTTTTATAAAATCAGATGACCTTCCAAGCAGTATTTATGAAATAGAAGGTGCTGAAAAATGTGCTATAGAGTTCTGCTCTTTCTCTAAAACCGCAGGGTTTACGGGAACAAGATGCGGTTATACAGTTGTTCCTAAAGAACTTGTTAAACAGGGAACACAGTTAAACAAATTTTGGTTAAGACGGCAAACTACTAAGTTTAACGGAGTGCCTTACATTGTTCAAAGAGCTGCTGAAGCTATATTTACACCCGAAGGTCAAAAACAAATACAAGAAAATATTTCATATTACAGCGAAAATGCAAAAATAATTTCTGATACAATGGATAGAAAAAATATTTGGTACACGGGAGGAAAACACTCGCCTTATATTTGGTTAAAATGTCCTAATAATATGTCATCATGGGATTTCTTTGATTATTTATTAAATAATATAGCTGTTGTCGGCACTCCGGGAAGCGGTTTTGGCAGAAACGGAGAAGGATATTTTCGTTTAACCTCTTTCGGCAACAGAGAAAATACTATTGAAGCAATGAATAGGTTTTCAAAATTATTTTAAAAAAAGCGGAATAATTTCCGCTTTTTTATTTCTTATTAAAATATAAATAGTTTTTTATTTCTTGGTTAACACTGGATCTTAGATACCAATCCCTTATATATCTTTCAAGGCTGTAACAGCTTCCCCTTATTTTTACCCCGTTTATAGCATCAAATAAAGCTTCCATCATTCCGATTTGCACAGAAAATGAAAGTTCTTTAGGGTTTTTATTTATTTTAAAGCTTAATCCCCGAACTCTTCTTTGTCCTCCCGGTACTTTATCCTCTATATCATGTTTAGTGCATAAATACTGAATAAGAGACTGTTCAAGTTCATAAATTATCGGTTCACTTTTTTGTGACTCATTATAATTTTCTGACATTATTTTAACCCATTATCTTTCTATTAAGTATTATACCACTTTTTGTAACAGCTAAACCGCCTTTTGATGTTTCTTTTAATAATGGCGACATTAACTGCCCCGTTTGTAACATAGCATCTACAACTTCATCAGGCGGTATTTTACTTTCAATATCAGAAAGTGCAAGTTCTGCAGCGGTTATAGAATGTATTGCTAAAAATACATTTCTTTTTACACAAGGAATTTCCACTAATCCTGCAACAGGATCACATGTTAGTCCAAGCACATTTTTTAATGCCAATGTGGAAGCTTGTATTATTTGATTTGAATTTCCTCCCAATAATTCGACTACAGCTCCTGCACTCATAGCTGAAGCCACTCCGCATTCCGCCTGACAACCTGCAACAGCTCCTGCCATTGCCACTTTTGATGAAATTATATATCCTATTGTACCTGCTGTTATTAAGGCATTTATCTCTTCTTCTTCCGCTATCTTATCTTTTTCGCTAACTGCTGTTATTACAGAAGGAACTATTCCGCATGAACCTGCCGTCGGGCATGCTACTATTGTATTCATTCTTAAATTTTCTTCCATTGTTGCCATTGCATACATAGTTATTTTTTCAAATAATTCCCCGAATAATGCAGGCTTTTTATTATATCTTTCCTTTAATTTATAACACTCATCCCCGCACAAACCGCTGTATGATTTTTCTTTTGAGTTTAAACCCCTTAATATTGCGCTTTTCATTGCTTTTAGATTTTTACGAACTTTATTCCTTACTTCTTCAATAGTAATTTCAAAATCTAATGCTTCTTTTTCCTGCATAATTTCATATATTTTTTTACCCGAAATTTTACATTCCGCTAATAGTTTTTCAAATGTATTTATATTACCGTCCAATTTAATCCTCTAATTTTTTTACATTTCTGACAAAATAAACATCTTCTATATTTTCTGTTGATTTTATTAATCTTTCCGGAATATCCCCGTCAACACAAATACACATTGATGCTGTCTGTCCTCTTGCATTCCTGTCGCATTCCAAGGAAGCTATATTTATATTTTCATCTTGAATTAACGTGGAAACTTTAGATATCATGCCGGGTTTATCCTTGTAAAATAATATTATTGTATTATATTCACCCGATATTTTTGTTGAAAAATCATCAATTTTAGTTATTTCAACATTTCCTGCTCCAATTGAATTCCCCGATATAACCATATTGATTTTACCTTCAAGGATAAAGTCAACTGCATTCGGGTGTCTGTCTATATTTTGTTCATATTCAAATGAATATTTAATATTTTTGCTTAATGGGAGCTCAAAAATATTTTTTATATCACAGCTGTCTACGGTTAATCCTAATAAACCTGACAACAATCCTTTATCCGTGCCATGCCCTTTGCCTGTAGTTGCATATGAATTGTACAATTTAAAGGTTACTTTTTCGGGAATTTCTTTATAAATATTTCTTGCCAAAATCCCCAGTCTTACGGCACCTGCCGTATGTGAACTGGATGGGCCTGTCATTATGGGTGATATTACATCAAACAGAGACCTTTGTTTCATAGTAAAATTATATTATTAACGGCATTTTTAATCAATAAATATAAAAATTTTCAAATTATATAGTAATAAATTAAAAATCTGACAGCCTATATTTGTTTTGTTTTTATTACCAAACTTTAAACCGGATCTGCCGGCACCCTGCAGAAAAACCGCTGTCTTGAAATTCCTTTCGCTCGAACTTGTCACTCCTTCGGCTTCGCCTGTCGTCATTTCCGTTCTCGCTAACCAGACTCCGTCCGTACGGAATTTCGCAAAAAAAAAGCTCTTTTGTTTGATAAAAGAGCGTTAACTAGGTTAGTTTTGGTAGATAGTTGTTCAGTTTTGACTTTTATGAGTCTTACATCTTCTTTAATAATCGTGAAAATTTTTTAATGCCTTTTTTAAATATTAAATTTACATAACTTTACATCTTTTTTGTCTTTTTCTCTAAAGTTTTTTGATATTTTGCCGATATAATATTTCGGAATTAAAAGAAAGGGAATTCCTATGTATTATAATTCAGTTTGGCCGGGAGCTTACAGTTTTAAGAACGAAATTAAATTGTTTACTGCTTGGTTTAAAAATCAAATGGATATTATTTTAAAAAAAATTGAAGAAACTGAAAATAAACTTGCGGAAAATTAATTTTGTTGATACCCGTACTTCTTATGTTATATACTAACTAAAGTATAGTTAGTATATAGGTTTATATTGTGATATCACAAATTTTAACAGCCAGTGTTATTGGTCTTGATGTATATAAAATCTTAGTAGAGGTTGATTTAAATAATTCACTGCCTTCGGTATCTATAGTCGGTTTACCTGATACTTCAATCAGCGAGGCAAAAGAACGAGTTCGTTCTGCAATAAAAAATTCGGGGTTTGAATTCCCTAATAAAAAAATTGTAGTAAATCTTGCACCTGCAAATATTAAAAAAATGGGCAGTTATTATGATTTACCTATTGCTATAGGTATCTTAGCCAAAAACGGTGTTATTAACCAAAATAATTTTAATGATACTGCTTTTGTCGGAGAATTATCGCTTGACGGCTCTTTAAGAGCCGTGAACGGGGTTCTTCCCATCGCTGCAGGGCTTATTTCACAAGGAGTAAAAACTCTTATAGTCCCTTATGATAACGCAAAAGAAGCCGCTATTATTTCGGGACTTAATGTAATCGGTGCTAAAAATCTTGTTGAAATTGTTAATCATTTTAATACGGATTCTCCTTCTTATACCCCGATTACACCTACTGTCATTGATATTAATGACTATATGAAGGATAACTTGAATATTAATGGGATTTTTGATTTTAAAGATGTTAAAGGTCAATCAAAGGCAAAAAAAGCTATGGAAATAGCTGCTGCAGGTGCTCATAATATGCTGATGTCAGGGCCGCCGGGTTCGGGAAAAACTCTGCTGGCTAAATGTTTTTCTTCAATTTTACCTCCTTTAACTTTTGAAGAATCTATTGAACTTACTAAAATATACAGTATAAGCGGTCTTTTAAACCCCAATAAACCGCTTATAACACAAAGACAGTTTAGAAGTATCCATCATACCGCTTCCGCTATAGGTATAATAGGAGGCGGCACTAATCCTAAACCGGGTGAAATTACTCTGGCTCATAGAGGTGTATTATTTTTGGATGAGTTTGTTGAATTCCCCAGAAACGTCCTTGAAGTACTTCGGCAGCCTTTAGAAGACGGTAAAATTATTATTGCAAGGGCTAAAATGCGGCTTGAATTTCCTTCGGATTTTATTTTGCTTGCAGCCATGAACCCATGCCCGTGCGGATACTTAGGGGACAGCGAGAAAAAATGCACCTGCTCCGAGTTCCAAATAAAACAATATCGTTCAAAACTTTCAGGCCCTTTATTAGACAGAATTGATATTGTTATTGATGTTCCCAGACTCAAAATTGATGAACTTATGGCTAATAATACCGAACAAACTGAAACCTCCGAACAAATAAGAGCCCGTGTTATTAAAGCCAGAAATATTCAGCTTGAAAGATATGCCGGACTGGGTATTTATACTAATTCAGAGCTTTCACCAAAACTTATTAAAAAATATTGTACAATCAATTCCGACAGCGCTCTTTTGCTTAAAAATGCAGTACAAAAATTTAATCTTTCCGCAAGGGCTTACGACAGAATGCTTAAACTCGCAAGAACTATTGCAGACTTAGAGGAAAGTGAAAATATTCAAATTAATCATATAGCTCAAGCAGTTCAGTATCGTTCCGCTATTTCTCAGCCAGAATAATATATATAGGATTGTAGGTTAAATAAACCTTATTCCCTTGGGTGTATTTTTTTCTGTATTCTTCTTCAAATTCTTTTAATTTTGATTTGGTCAGCCTTACTTCCTTTAGGGCATTTACTCCCGTTAATTTAAAATGTTTTATGATATCTATCGGATTATCAAAATATACTCTTTTTTCTTCCGATAAATACTTCAACACCTTAAATTTTTGATTTAGTATTTCCTCTTTCAAATATTCGTTATCAATATTAAAAAACTCCTTAATTTCTTTTAAATTTTCATTTCCAAATATAGAAAAAGCCAGAATACCGCCATCTGATAAATGCTCGGTTAGTTTTGAAATTGTTTCAAAAATATCACTGCACCACTGCAAAGAGGCATTTGAAATAATTAAATTATAATTTTCACTCAGGCTGATTTCTTCAATATCGCCTTCAATAAACTTAGCCTCGGAAATAATTTTCTCAATATATAATTTTGCCTCGGGGATTATATCGTTATATGTATAGCTGTTAAATTTTATCTTCTTTATTAATTCTTTTGTTAAAATTCCCGTCAGCGCACCCGTTTCAAAGATTTTTTCAAAGTTCGTATCAGGCAGAAGACTGATTAATTTTTCTGCCGTCTGTTTTTGAATAATCGCATTATTGTCATATGTTTTAAGACTGTTTGAAAACCTTCTTTTTATTAGAGACTTATTTTTCATATAAGTTCATCCCAGCTTTTATAAAAGTTAAAAATGTAATGCGGAGCTTGAATTTCAACTGTTTCGACTCCCATTTTCTGCCAAAATCTTATTTGATTTTTATATGGCATTATTCTGTCTTTTGTTGATATTATCGCTTTATTAAAATTCAAATATTTTTCGATTTTTAAATCCCTTATTGATATTAATTCCTGTTTTAACTCTTCTGTCGAACGACCGGTATATTTTCTCAAATCAATTTCTGTTGTTATTTTTTTCATAAATTTTTCACTTGATTGTTCATTAAAATTTTCCACAGTCAAATTATAGACCAGCTGAGGTATTCCGTAATTATCATCAATCGGTTTTTGTGTTCCGTTTATTGCAATAAATTTATTAAAATCTTTTAATTTATCGTAAAAAATATTACATACATAAACACCCATTGACCAGGCGATTAGAACTTTATAATCATATTTTGAAAAATCAAAATCCGGAATTTGTGTATTTAAGTAATCATAAAACATTAAAACATCAAAATCATTAAATTTCAGATGTGAAACAACTTTATCATCCATTCCCCATCCGTTAAAAAATACTATTAACTTGTTATTTCCCGATTTATTCAACCATTTATAATTCATTTTTCATCTCTTCCGCAATACTGATAACGGTTTTATATTCTTCAAAAGTTATATCCGCAGTTAATGATAATCTTAATCTTGAAGTACCTATAGGCACGGTTGGCGGTCTTACGGGAAGTATATAAAATCCTTTACTTTGAAGATGCTGTGCTATTTTTATTGTTTTATCGTTTTCTCCGATTATAACCGGAACAATCTGGCTCTCGGAATGAACGTTGTTTATTAATTCATTTAATTTTTTTGATTTTTCTTTTACTTTATCAATTTTTTCTTCTATTAAAAAATTAGTCCATAATACATTAACTGACGGCAATGCCGTTGAAAAAATAAATGAATTTGCTTTATTTATAAGGTAATCAATAATTGTTTTGTCTGCAGTGCAGAAAGCGCCCATTGAAGCAAAAGATTTACCAAGTGTTGCCGTTATTATATCAATTTCACCAAGTAAATTTTCTCTATCAGATACACCTGCAAGATTTTCACCAAATATTCCGAATGCATGCGCTTCATCTATCATTAAATAACAATCGTATTTTTTCTTTAACTCGACCAATTTTTTTAAATCCGCAATATCCCCGTCCATACTGAATACGGACTCTGATATTATTATTGCTTTTTTATGATTATTTCTATGCTTTTTTAAAAGTTCTTCCAAATTTTCATAATCAAAATGCCTGTATCTGTAAAACGGAGTCATAGACAGCCTCATCCCGTCTATTATACTGGCATGATTAAGTTTATCCGAAAATATTACGTCATCTCTGTTTACTAATGATGAAACCACTCCCAAGTTACACTGATATCCCGTATTAAATAACAAGCAAGCCTCTTTTTTAAACAGTTTTGCAAGATTATTTTCTAATCTTTTATAAATTTCGGAAGTCCCTGTTAAGAGTCTTGAAGATGTCGAAGAAAATATAAATTCCCTGCTGTTTTGATACTTTGAAATAAATTCATCAATTAATTCCTTATCGGTTGAAAGATTAAGGTAATCGTTAGAAGAAAAATTAAGTAAATCACGACCATCTACCCTGATATATTTAGAATGTTTCGACTCTATATTATTAATATGTCTGAAATTATCTTTTTCTTTCAGCTTTTTTATTTCATCATTATAAAAACTCATAATTTAAATATAATTCAAACTTAATCTTATTTAAAGATTTATTTTGTTATATTTAAGATTTTCACTTTCGGGAGGTTTATGACAGGTAAAATACAACACCTGATTTGTCTTAGAAAATTCTTCAAGACATTTTAAAGTATTTTTTGTTCGATTAATATCAAAGTTAACAAAAGCATCATCTATAATTAAAGGTAAATCCGATTTGCCGTTCGGAATTAATGTTATTTTATCCTTTGAATAATTTGAAGCAAAACCTAACCTTAAAGCCAGATACAACTGTTCTTTTGTACCCCTTGAAAGTTCATCCCATTTTTTTACTTTACCTTCAGTTGTCTCTATTTCCTGTAATTCCAAATTTATTTTATTATACTTTTTATTTGTTAATTCAAATAAATATTTTTGAGCATTCACTAAATCAGGCTGTGTTTTATCAAAATCTTTTTTTGCTGAAGATATAATATTTGCCTGCATTTTATTTATCAATAAACTTTTAATTGCGTTTCTGTATTTATCAATAAAAATTCTTTTTTGAGATTTTATATCATTCATATTCCCTAATTTTTCAAGGTCTTGCTTTTGATATTCAGCTGATTTTAATGTTGTTAAAATATCATCTTTAGCTTTATTTAAAATTTCTTTTTGAGTTTCCGTTTCATTTAAATCGATTTTAAATGATGTTTCCGCTTCAAATTTTAATTTTTTATCTTCTTGAGTTTGAATTTTTTCTTTTAATTCATTAATGGAGGTTTCTTGTATTTCTATATCTTTTTTTAATGCAGAATTTTTTGTTGATACTTCATCCAATTTTTCGGTAAAGATTTTCATATCACCCGTATATTTTAGGATTAATTCGGTATTATCCGTAAAATTCTTTATATTATTAACTATATTATTATTTGTATTTTCAGCTTCCTTTATTTCTTTTAACAGATTTTCGTTTTCCGCAAGTTCTTTTTTTAAATTCCTTATTATATCAATAACTTCAATATAATTTTCGGGATTTAATCTGTTTTGAGAAATTGTTTTATCTGTATATAAATCTGCTTCATTATTTAAATTTTGAAGTTTTTCGCCAAGCTCTTTTAGTTTAGTGCTTATAATATTTTTCTTTGCTGCTGCCTGCTCTTTATCGGAATTATTTTTTATAATTTCCTTAAGGTGTTGATTAAGATTATTAAGTTTTATATGAAGAGAATAATCATTTGAATTTGAAAGAAAATTCTTATCAAAGTTTATTGCTTTATCTTTTAAGTCAGCCAAAAGTTTTTCAAGTGCATTTTTTTTATTTATTATTTGTGACTTCTTTTGTTTATTATTACCCGAATACAAAATATATCCGAATATAACGGAGGCAGTAAATGCTGTAACTGCTAAAATTATTGAAGGCAGTTCAAGTTTATTATATGCACTTATAATTAACCCTGAAATTATAAGGAATATGATAATTCCGTAAATTAATATATTTTTTCCGCCTGCAATATTATATAATTCTTTTAAATTTTTCTCGTCGTTATTTATTTCAGCACCAAGTGCATAATATTCCTCTAAACCTTTTTCAATATCGTTTGATAGGGTTTTTATATAATTTAAATCGCTATTTAAATAATCTTTTACAAATGATTTATATCTGATATCGGTTTTTAAGATTTCATTTTCAATATCTTCAAGTCTGCTTTCTGTTGTTTTTATTTCGGCTTTTAATTCTGAAATTTCTTTTATAATGTTTTTAAGTTTAAAGATATTATCTTCAATTATTACAAAATTTATAAGAGTTTCATCATCTAAAGATAATTGATAATTTGAGATTAATTTATCTTTTTCGGATTTTATATTATTTTCAGTTTCTTCCAGCTTTTGATTATTTCTTTCAATGAGTTTTTGGTTAGAATAAAAGATGCCTGAGTTTTCAAAAATTTCGGATATATTTTTTTGTGCTTCAAATAATTTTTGATTAAATTCGGATTTTAATTTTTTTAATTGTTCTGTTTTGTCTTCCAATGAGGAATAATCATTTTTTAAATTTTCCAAAACTGAAATATATTCTTCTTTTTTAGTAATTGTTTCAAATTCGTTATTTAAATTTTCTATATTTTTAAGACAAGTATTATATTGATTTTCCCTTTGGGAAAGTTCAATAATTTTATTATTTAATTCATTAATATGATTAGCAATATCCTTAAAATCTTTTTTTAATTTTCCGTCTTTGCCAATAATCTGCTGTATATTATCTTCAATTTTATCCGAATAATTTTTAATTTTGTCGCTGTATGGATCTTTTATTAAATCAACAAGTTCCGATACCGATTTATTTTGAATTTTCATTAAATCATCAAGATTTATATAAAAACCTTGTTCAAAATATGTTTTATTAATTTCATTATCAATAATATCTTTGGGACATTCAATATTTTCATCGGAATTATATATTTTGCACCTTTGCTCTAAAGGCTTTGCCGTATTAATATCAGCTCTATATGAAAATGATTTTTCGTTTTTATTAATTTGAAACCAAATTTTACCCGAGTCTAAACCTTTTTGTTTAAAAAACCCTTCCTTTATAAATTTCATTAAAGATGATTTACCGGCTTCATTTTCACCATAAATAACATTCAAACCTTGTGTAAAATCATATTTAATTCCGGTGTTAATATCCTTGGAGCTTTTATCAATTAATATATTAGTTATTATAAATTTCCCCATATTAACTGCCTTCCGTTTCATCAGCGCATATTAATCCGCATAAATTAATACAGGATTCTTTTGTTTGATTAATTATTTCTGATTTAAATAATTGATATTCTTCATCATTAAAATCACAAGCTTTAATTAGTTTATCTATCGACTCTGATTCTGTATTATAAACTTCGTTAACAAAATTTTCATCTTGAATTTTATTATAAATTCCGCCTGCAATACCCTCATCAGATTTAATTGTTTCAATATCAGCTAAAACTTGAGTATTATTTATTATTTGCGAAATATAACATTTTGAATGTGATTCTTGTTTAATAAAATCAATTATCCCCATAAAAAATTCATTATTTATTTCATCAAAATATTTAACACACCCCGTTAAATTAACTCTTACCAAAAATAATTCGCAGGTTTGATTTTCGTTTTTGCTAATTAAATCCGTAATATTATCATTAATTAAATTGGCTGAGGCGGTTATATCTGCAGTATTGGATAAATCAATATCAATATCTTCATACCTTATAACATCCATAGGAATAAATATGTCTTCGGATATTTTCCCATTTTCGACTTTAATATATTTAATTCCGTGAGCGCCTGTTTCTTTTGTATTCCTGCCCTGAAGAGTACCTGCATACTGAATTTTACCTGTTTTAGAAGGAATATGAATGTGGCCTAAAGCAAAATAATCATAATTTAATTCTTCTAAATCCGCATAACTGCAAGGCGCATAGGGACTGTCCTTTTGTCCGTTTAAATCGCAGTGGACAAGTCCGATATTAAATAAACTTTTTTCTTCGACTTCGGGGGTTTTAAAGTATTTACAAGGATTTTCATTAAAAGAATTTTCCCTGAAACTTAATGCATGAATAACTGCTGTTTTGTTACCTTCCTTGTCGTTTACAATAAATTTATCATTAAAATTACTGTTTAATCCTACAATTTTTATATCTGAGTTTTCATTAAAATCAAACGTATTTTTATTATAAGAAGCTAAACAGTCATGATTGCCGGCAATTAAAAAAACTTTTATACCTTCATTTTCAAGTTTTTTTAACCCGTTTTTTAAAATAAGTTTAGAGTCAAAATCTTGCTCGTTTGAATCAAAAGTATCTCCGCTGATTAAGATAAAATCAACTTTTTTTTCTATGGCAAAATCAATAAAATTATTAAAAGCCCGATTTATTGCGGTTTTATAAATTTCATCCGTTTTACTGTCGGAAGAATATTCAGATAACCCTGAAAACGGTCGTCCTAAATGAATATCAGAAATATGAATAAAAGAAAAACTCACACTAACCCTCTTTTTATTATGATAATACAAATTGACATCATTTCAAGTTTTTAACGTATAAAAACAGGTCATTAATATATCGGCAAGAACATAGAAAAATTTATTAATTACATTTAAGATAACAAAGTTAAAAAAGAGAGGGAATAAAATGAATAAATTATTTATGCTTGGTGCAATGGTTGGTATAGGAATCGGCATTGCAAAACTTATAAAAAAACATAAAAAAGAAGAAGCTTCCCAAGTAAGTGAAGGTTAAAAACAAAAGGAGTAAATTATATATTTACTCCTTTTATTTATTATAAAAATTTTGTATAATTATTATCCGGAGCAGATAAATCGGAGTTGAAATGAAAAAAATATTAATAAAAATAATAATTCTGATTTTTGTTTTTACAGGTATTTTTGTTTTATCAAAAGGATATGCAAAAAATGAAAATCCGGTTAAAATAGCTTTTTTTGGTGATTCTATAACCGAATTAGGCTGGAAAAATACAAACGGATACGTAAGACAAACTGTTACGGGACTTCAAAAAAAAGGAAAAAACTTGATTGTAATTCCTGCAGGAATATGCGGAAATACAACAAAAGATTTACTGGAAAGAATGGATAATGATATTATAGCGAAACATCCTGACATTTTGTTAATTATGTGCGGTATAAATGATACGGGACGACTGGAAGGCGGTGCTTCTCAATATAAATTAAATATGAACAAAATTATTGAAAAAGCATTAAAAAATAATATAAAAGTCGTTCTGCTTACTATTACAACAACAGAAAAAAATTATTTTCAAATTAATAATATAACAACAGATTATAACCTCGCTCTTTTTGAATTAGCAAAAAATAATCATATTCAATTAATAGATATTAATTCTGCATTTAAGAAGGCATTAAAGAAATCGGGAAAAAATCCGGAAGAAGACCATATATTTACAACAGATGGTGTTCATTTAAATGAAATGGGAGATACCATACTTGCAAATACTATCATTGAAAAAATAAAGTTTTAACTTACTCTTCAACAGAAGTATTTTCTTTTTCTTCTTCTTCTTTTTCTTCTTCTTCTGTCAGTCTGTAATCTTCAAATATATTTTGAATTCTATTCATTGTAAGTTCATACTCTTTATTATTATTTAATATAGCCTGCTGAGTACCACTATGTGACCTCGTAGCCTTCTGTAATAATAAATCAGAATAATCACTTGATATATCAAAGCTTAATGAATTACCTTCAAATACATTTTTTGCATTTTCAATGTCTTCATCCAGCTTTTTATGCCATATATCAGCATACTCTCTCGTCTCGCCGTTTATTTTGAATGTTGCACCTTGTTGTTTCATTAACTGATTACCTAATCCGTCAAAGTTATCAATCATTTCGGTTTCATCTGTCTGGGCAAGATTAATTTCGGTTATTCCTGCATCTTTTAAAGATACTGCTTCCGAATTATATCCGTTAAGTTTTAGTTTTAGACCGAATTTATTTTCTAAGAAATCCAAATCATTTTGATCTAAAACGTTATCATCTTTTCCGTTTATCAGGTTATTTTCTTTAGCTAATGCTTTTAATGCCTCAAATCCGTTTGCATAGCCGTCTTTTTTGCCGTCGCCGTCGATATCGGTGTTATTTCCGAAGCATTCGGAACCGTCTTTACCTGATATTCCGTCGCCATCTTTATCAAATACCAATACAGCATCCGCAGAATTATAGATTTTATCTGTTTTACCGTCACCATCAATATCATAATCTATAATTTCATCAGAAGTATTTACTCCATTACCGTCAATATCTAATGATAATGGGGACTGAGTACAATAACAAGCTTTAAAAGAGTTTACTACGTCACAATCGTCAGCATAGTAACATATTCTTTCACCTTGGGTAAAGTTAAAAATAAATCCGTTACCAAATGCAATAGCACTGTTGCTATAAGCTTGAACTAGAAGAGCATTATAATCTATACTACTACCTAATTGTCTTATATCTTCTCGTGACAATACCGGTATATGTATATTTTCCTTTTGTCTAACAATAGAAGGTCCATTGCTTGTTGCTAAATCGTAGACGTGATACTGATTATCCTCTTTACCTGTAGCAAAGACGTATCGTGGCGAACCGTCACATAATTTTTCAGATAAATTTATATCTTTTATATATTCCTGTTCTGCCGGTGATAAAAGATTTATTAAATCTTGAGTAGTCATATTTTCACATAATTGAACTTCTTGATTTGCAAGAACTGAAGTTATACCATTTACTGAACTACTTGAGTTATTTTGATTGACAGTTGTTATACCAGCTGAACTACTTAAGTTATTTTGATTGACAGTTGTTGAAGCTGAAGTATTATTATCCGCCTCAACTTTAGAATTATACTCTTCTCTGACTGTATTGAGTTCTGTATTCGTTTGGCTCTTCTGTGTCTCAATATTAGTCTTTTGTGTGTTAATCCCTTTTATTAAATTGGAAGTAGATACTACTTCGCTTTTAGCTAATACCACTTCTTTATATTTATAAGCTAATTTTGTATTTAATGAGTCTATACTTTTTTCTATTTCATTTTTAGTATTTAATAATTCACTCATGTCGGAATACAATGACGAAATTGCTGAACATACCGACTTTAATTTGCTTTCATCTATTTTGTCACCTTTAGTTATTGATTCTACTATTTTTTGTTGTTCTTGTATTGCACTAAATTTCTTATTTATTTCATCGTCTTTTTTATCTAATTCTTTTTCTTCTTCTTTTAATTCTTCTTCTATTTCATCATATTCTTCTTTTCTTTGTTTTAGTATCTTTTCTTTTTCTGTTAACAGCGCATCTTTTGCTTCCAATAATGTATCTAATGACAAAACAGCAGAATCATATGAAGATATTTGACTTGTTAATTTATCTATTTTATCTTTTAATTCACTTATTGTTAATTCTGATAGTTCAGTTGTTTCTGTGTTTGATTCATCAGTTTCTATAGAATTTAATATATCACTTACTGATTTTAAAACTTCATTATATTCTTTTAAATCTTCTTCTGTAAATTCAGATGTTTCTTGTGCTTTTTCTTCATTTTTTACTTCTTTATTCTCTTCTTTTACTTCTCCGCTCTTTGAATTTGTTCCGTCCAGACCGTATGTTAAACCTTTTCCATTTATTACATTATTTAAATAACTGTCTGTCATAAAAATACTCCTTATTATTTCACATAATATAATTTGGATTATCGACATTTATAAAAATAACTTTAATAAATTTACTTGTACATTTTACATTTCTTTACAAAATTTCAAACATATGTATATACTCATTTGAATTTTTATTATATTTTATCTTTTCTTTTTTAAGTTCATTTTCAATGATATTAACATTATCCGGATTTACTTCCAAAGCATTTGTCGATAATATTATCCAGTATTTTACTTTTGATTCTTTTTTTTCTTTGAGTGCTTTTTTAAAATTATCAATATTTACTTCCCAAAGCATATTGTCATTTTCTTTTATAAATATATAGGCGCCTGTATATTCCAGTTTTTTATTAAGGTTAAAATAATTGTTATAAAAATCCAGATTAACCATTAAATAGATATAAGCTGCTAATTTTTCACCTTCTTTATATTTATTTAAAAATGTTTTTGAAAAATTATAATATTCCTTTTTTTCATTTTCAAAAAATAAATTATTAAACGGATTTATTAATTTAATACTCCATTTATTTATATGAGAAACCGAAAATAAAGCATATGATAAAATTAAAGATAATATTAATAATATAATCTTATTGTGTTTAATAAAACCTAAATTTTTAACCTTTTCAAATAAAGGAAGTTGAATATCAATAATTTTACACAATGATATAAAAATTACCGGAAACAAATATAAACAAACTCTATCCCCTAAAGGATAAACTTTTACCAGAGAAGTATATAAATTTAACAATATAAAAAATAAAAATAATAATCCGTATTTAAAGTTATCTTTTAATAAATATATAAAGCCTATAAGAAAAATAAAAGTCAGATAATTAAGATTATTAGGATAATCATTAGGATAAATAAAAATAAACTTAAATAAATTATTAAACAAATCAAATAATGATTTTACAGATAAATCCCAAAAAGAATACTTCCAGCCGAGTAACATAAAATCATAACAATTTTTATCAATTAAATACAAATAGATACATGCTGATAATAATGCAAATAAAATTAATAAACATTTACGATTAAAATATTTTTCTTGAATACTTTTAGCAAATATAACAGACGGAAGAATTATCATAACTGAAAAACTTGATATTTGCATAATAAAAGCACAAACGGAAAATATAATTGTTTGTTTTAAACTGATTTCTTTTAAAGAAATGTGCTTATAAAGTAATATCAAAATAAGTGATATTAATAAATCAAATGAATAAGGTCTGAAATTTACAGAGTAAAAAAGTAATGTGGGGTTATATATAAAAAATATAATTGCTGAAAGAAAAGCAATTTTGTTTTTAAATATATCCTTACACAATATTATAAATAACGGTATTGAAATAATTCCCGATATAAAAGAAACAAGTCTGTATATTAAAAAAGTATGACCAAAAATATTTAAAAAAGCTTGATTTAAAATACCCCAAATCGGAGGTATTTTTACAAGGTAATGTAAACTGTTAAACAAGCCTGTATAATTTGTTTTGAAAAAAAACACTCCAAGCAGTTCTTCATCATATGAAAAAGGAATCTGGCGAAGCCATAATGAAAATCTTATGAAAATATTTACAATAATAACAACAGATAAAATAATATAAAAAATTAATTCATAAACCGATTTGTTTTTGATAAAGTTAATAAAATTAAAATAATAATTTAAAATTATATTTTTCATACTAAAATTCCATTATTTTCATATCCTATGTTACAATTATATTAAATAAGTTATACGAATACAATTATAGTAAATAAAGGAAATCGGGGGAATATGATATTAATTACCGGAGGGGCAGGTTATATAGGCAGTCATACCGTTATTAATTTGTTAAAACGAAATTATAAAATAATAATTTTTGATAATCTTTCAACAGGACATATAGAAACAATTAATGCACTTAAAACAATCGGAAATATTGAATTTCAAAAAGGTGACTTGCTTAATATTAAAGATTTGGAACTATTATTTGAAAAAAATAAAATTGATGCAGTAATTCATTTTGCCGCATTTTCGCTCGTTGAAGAATCTTGCAAAAATCCTAAAAAATATTATGAAAATAATGTTATCGGAACATTAAACTTATTAAACACAATGATAAAATATAATGTAAAAAAAATAGTATTTTCTTCCACTTGCGCAACATACGGAGTTCCTAAAATTCTTCCGCTTGATGAAAATCATCCGCAAAACCCAATAAATCCTTATGGAAATACAAAACTTACAATTGAAAAAATATTAAAAGATTATGATAGTGCTTATAATTTAAAATCTGTTATATTAAGATACTTTAATGTTGCAGGTTGTGATTCTTTAATAAGAACAGGTGAATGGCATACTCCTGAAACCCATTTAATTCCAAATGTATTAAAAGCGGTAACTGATAAAAACAAAATATTTAAAATTTACGGTACGGATTATAATACACCTGACGGTACTTGTATCAGAGATTATGTAAATGTGGAAGATTTAGCTGATGCACACAGATTATCACTTGAATATTTAAATAAAAATAATATATCGGATATTTTTAATATAGGTACGGAAAACGGTAACAGTGTAAAAGAAGTATTTGATATTTGTCAGAAAGTTACAAATACTCAGATTAATGTTGAAATAACCGAAAGAAGAGAAGGAGATCCTCCGATTTTATATGCAAATGCATCAAAAGCAAAAAATATTCTCGGCTGGGCACCTGAAAAAACTCTTTTTGACAGCATACAAACCGCATATTTATGGGAACAAAAACAAAATAATGCTTAAAGAAAACGGGTTTAATGTAATTTCTGCTCCGGAAATTACTAATAACAAAATTTTAAGTAAAAAATATGCAATCCCCTATGACGGGCATCCGAATGAAGAAGCTTGGAATTTATTAACTCCTTTAATTGCGAAAAAATTGAATTATTTATAGCTTGTAGGTTGGTTTAAAATCAACAACTTTTTCGACAATTTTGTTTAGAGTTGTGCGAAACGTGAGAACTTGCTAGCAATTTAAACAACAAAAAAATCGGAACGACAAGATTTGCACGACAAACAAGGCGAAAGAATGAGCCGTAGTTTGACGGGTCGGGTGAGTAGATTTTCAAGGCACAAGCCGTAGAAAATCACGAAACGCGAAAGAGTTTTAACAATAAAAAAATCGGAACGACAAGATTTGCACGACAAACAAGGCGAAAGAATGAGCCGTAGTTTGACGGGTCGGGTGAGTAGATTTTCAAGGCACAAGCCGTAGAAAATCACGAAACGCGAAAGAGTTTTAACAACAAAAAAATCGGAACGACAAGATTTGAACTTGCGACCCCTACCACCCCAAGGTAGTGCGCTACCAGGCTGCGCCACGTCCCGATTTTGTATTTAATTTTCATATTATCGAGCCTGAAGCGCACTACGTGCTACCTCTCCTCAAAAGATACACCGTATCTTTCTCGTCGGCAGAGTCAGGCTGCGCCACGTCCCGATTTTGTATTTAATTTTCATATTATCGAGCCTGAAGCGCACTACGTGCTACCTATCCTCAAAAGATACACCGTATCTTTCTCGTCGGCAGAGTCAGGCTGCGCCACGTCCCGATTTTTGCAACAGTTACAAATTATTGCTTCACAACTTCAAGTCGCTCACTATTTGCTTCGCAAAAGTCGTTCGCTATTTCGGTGTTACTTCGGCATTTCGCTTCGCTTCAGCCTACGCAAAATTTGTCTGCGCCACGTCCCGATACTATAATTTTAACATTCTCAAATTTTTTTTTCAATAAATCTTATAATTTATAACAAAGTTTTAATTATTTTATTCTTACATCTAAGTCTGCCGTTAAATTCCCGTCTGAGTTTTCAAAATGTTTCTTAAATAGTTCCTGTACCGTTACATTAATTGAGTCTGCATTATCTTTCATTGCTTTTATTCTTTGATTTTTTGTTTTATTAAAATACTTTATAACGTTTGCGATTTTATATTTTTTATTCAATATTATTGGTTCGTTAGTTGAGGCATCAAATATATTATTAATTAATTCTTCTTTGGGCGCTCTTTGAACAAATGCTTTAAGAAGGTTTGTTTTGTTAATTTTCAGTCCTGAATACTGTATCAATGAGTTTTTTTGAGGAGCAATATTATTGTTTAATACATTATCCAGAACCATTTCAAGAATTTGTTTCCCCGTTACTTCGGAAATAACAATATTTCCTTCATCGTCATTAATTCCCGACAGTACATTTATAATATCAAAGTTACTTATTTCAGGTTTTTTAGATATTTTTAAAGAATGTCTTATTGATGAGGAATTAAGAGCAAAAAAGTCAACATCAGGTTGGATTTTCTTTATTTCTTCCAAGACTGAATCAGTTACAAAATCTGAAAGATAATTATTTTTATTTCTTATAAATTTAATGTCAAGCTGAGTTAAATTAGGATTTCTAGTTGTAATACTATATTTAGGCATTAAGTCTTCACCCAAAAGTTTATTATACAATTCAGTAATAGGGCCGTCTGTTTTGTCTTTAGCAGGATAATATGTTTTTAATTCAATATTAGAGAGTTTTCCCCTATCATCAATTTTTAATTTTGCATTAACCATCTTTTCAAAGTTTTGCGACATTTCTACAATTAAAGTATCATTTACGTTTCGGATATTATTTTTATGTTCGTGTCCGTTTAAAACCAAATCAACATTTGATTCCCGAGCAAGATTATCAGCAAAACCCACTCCTGTATGATTTAATAAAACTACAATTCCGTTGGGATTTTTTCTTTTAAATCTTTCTATTTGTCTTTTACAACTTTCAAGGGTTTTAAGGTAATCATTTTTTGTAATATTTGCTTGGTATAATAGTGAATTATTTAAAAATTCAATACCTTGTAAATCCTTTTTATAAGCAGACATATTAACGGGGCTTATTCCGAGGAACAAAACCTTATGTTTTAAATCAGGATTTTTATCATCTTCAATTTCAATAATTTTTTGTTTTAAGATTTTATCTGCACTTTCAATTAAAGCCGGTGATTTATATTTTTTAAGATTAGTCATAATAATTTCAGCATTTAATTTTGAACAAACCTTATCAAATAAAGCAGTTCCGCCGTCAAATTCGTGATTGCCTGCGACGAAAAGCACCGAGTTATTTTGGATTGAATTAATTTGATTTATAAATTCATTTAAAATATCAAGTTGAAAGAATGCTAAAGGCTTTTCAGGATTGGAAGAAAATCCTTTCTTTGGCCCGGACATGAACCAATCACCGCAGATTGCAAATATATTCTTTTTTCCTTTCCCTTCTTTAACAAAAATATCGTTATTTAAATTCCGCATTGTTTCCAATGCATTATTAGCCATAGCAAGCTCACCATGTGTATCAGAGACTGCATTAATGTTAACTATAGCAGACTTAAAACTAACTTTATTTAAATCAGAGCTGATTTTCATATCATTAAGATATACCTTTTTAGGCATGCTGAATTATTTTTTTAGTATACTTTTTTACATTCCTTAATATTTATGCTAGTATATGATTTGGAGGGAGTTATGAAAATTTGCGTTATAGGAACGGGGTATGTAGGTTTAGTTGCAGGCACTTGCTTTGCTGATATGGGTAATGAGGTAATTTGCGCAGATAATAACCCTGAAAAAATATCAAAGTTAAAAGAAGGTATTATTCCGATTTATGAACCCGGACTGGAAGAACTCATAAAAAATAATTCAAAAGAAAATCGTTTAACATTTACAACAGATACAGCTTATGCAATAAAACATTCAAAGGCTTGTTTTATAGCAGTATCTACCCCTCAAAGAGAAGACGGTTCTTGTAATTTAGACTATGTATTAAATGTTGCAAGAGAAATAGCAAAAAATTTAAATGAATATAAAGTTATAGTAAATAAATCAACAGTTCCTGTCGGTACTGCCGAAAAACTTACTAAATTAATTAAAGAAATAACGGATGTACCGTTTGATGTTGTTTCAAATCCTGAATTTTTGAAACAAGGAGCTGCGGTAAATGACTTTTTATATCCTGACAGAGTTATCATTGGCTCTAATTCAGATAAAGCATCTGAAATTATGAAAGAAATTTATCTGCCTTATTTTAGAACAGGTAATCGAATGATATTTATGGATGTAAAATCGGCAGAAATGACAAAATATGCTGCAAATGCTATTTTGGCATCAAGAATATCTTTTATAAATGAAATTGCAAATATTTGTGAAAAAGTAGGGGCGGACATCGAAAATGTAAGAACTGGAATTTCATCCGATTCAAGAATAGGAAATAAATTTTTATTCCCCGGTATCGGATTTGGCGGAAGCTGTTTTCCTAAAGATGTCAGTGCATTAATAACCGTTGCCAAAGAAAACGGATGCTCAAGTCAAATATTAGAAGCGGTAAAAGAAACAAATAATAATCAGAAAAAATTATTTTTTGATAAAGTTTTAAAATTTTACAATAATGATATTAAAGGTAAAACATTTGCGCTATGGGGCTTGGCTTTTAAACCGAAAACAAACGACATGCGTGAAGCTCCTTCTATATATGTAGTAAACATGCTCTTAAAGCATGGAGCTAAAGTTCAAGCATACGACCCACAGGCAAGGGAAACAGCATTTGAAATATTTGGAAATTCTATAGAATATGCTGATTCAGCTTACAAGGTAATTGAAAACTCAGATGCTTTAATAATTTTAACCGAGTGGAACGAATTCAGAAAAGCTAATTTCGAAAAAATAAAATTAAACGTAAAAGATTGTGTAATTTTTGACGGAAGAAATCTCTTCAATCGCAAACATTTAGCGGATTTAAACATTAATTATATATGTATTTAAAAAAAATAATATTAAGTTTTTTTAAATTACAACTAAACAGTTAAAAAGTGTATAAAATACGATTTTTTTAATTTATTTTGTGAATAAAAAAAAATGAAATTATTTTTTTGATATAATTTTTTCATAAAGGTAGCAAAAAATTTTTTTTTGAAACTTAGAACGAATGTAGAGTGTATGGAAAGAGATTATGAAAATTAATTCTATTACAATGAATACAGGGTATCTAAAAGGAAGGGCGTCGGAGCAGTCTAAGTATCGAAACTCTGTTTGTACTTCTGTAGATAAAAACAATAATTATGACAAAATAAACACGACCATCAGGAATAATTCTGATGGTCGTGCGAGTTTTAAAGGAGGGAAAGTTCCTTTCCTTCATACGGCGGCAAATTTCGCTTCCGCTAACCCCTTAGTTGCAGAAGCGGTATTCGCTTTGTTTATAACTTGCGGATTAAGACCTTTAGCAATTATGGCAACCGCAAAAACTGAAGAAGATAAAGAAAAATGCTCATATCAGGCAGCAAAATCAATTTCTTCAGGTGTTGTCGGTTTAGTATTAACAGCTGTAATCGGTACCGTGATAGCTGCAGCAGCAGGTAAATCATTAAAAACAGGTTCATTTAAGATTCCTGAAGATATTGAACAAAAATCAACGGAAACCGTACAAAAAGGTATTAATGCTTTAAAGAACACAATGGAAAAACTGGTGCAAGAAGGCAGAGAAACTGAATTTACAAGATTGGTTTCTAAATTAATTGAAGATAATAAAATTAATTTAAATATTATTAAAGATGCAGGAAAAGGAGTCGAAACCAAATTTAAAGAATCAGTTGCAAAACTTGCTCCTGATAACTTTGAACAAATTATGGATGCTCTTAAAGCACAAAAGGTTCTTAATAATTATGAAAAAACGGCTAAAAACGTTATTGATAAGTTATTCCAGCCGATATTCATGCCGATAAGGGCTAATATAACGGTTGCTTTAGTTCCTGTTATACTTGGAATTTTAGGGTTAAATAAAAAGAAAGCTCAGTCCAAACCTAAAATAGAAGAAAATCCTTATAAAGTTTTATCAGACAATGTTTTTAAAGGAAACTGCGGAAAAAGTGATGTATTTAAAGTTTTTACGGAGGGTAATTAATTATGAGAGTAAATAATATTACAAACAGATATTATAACAATTATCCCTCAATGCAAAAAGGTAAACAAAATAATCCTTCATTTAACGGTTTTATCCCTGAGCCTGTTGTAAATCATTTATCAGGTTTCTACAATAGAGTTGCGAAAACTCTTACGTTTAAAAATTTTATAAACCGCTTTAGCACTTCGGATAATTCATTTAAACATTTAATGTTCGCTGAAAGTTGTTTCTTATCAGGTTTTTATATGCTTAATACTTTAAAAAATAAGAAAATTAAAAAAGAGCAGAAACCTCAAATGATAATAAACGATACTTTGACTTTAGGTGTTTCTTCTGCAGGCGCATATTTACTTGACGGAAAAGTTACTAATATCGTAAATAAATATGCTGAAAAATATTTTATAAAACATAAAGATTTTTATACTCAGCTTGGTTTAAACGCAAAAGAAGCTCTTCAAAAGGAATTACTTAATAAAGCTTCCGAAATAACTGCAATTAATGATCCCGCTAAAATTCAACAAGGAATTGAAGAAGCAGGAAATTTAGTAAATACTCATCTAAAGCAGTTAGTTGGTGAAGAAGGTAAATTAAAAGCATTCCAGATAACTAAAGAGTCTTTGGGTGAAATACAGACAAAAGTTAAAACCGCAATAAAAAATAATATTAAAAATGCTGATGATGCAAAAAAAGCTGTTGCTGATTTAACCGATGATGTTTATAAACAATTATTCGCAAGAAAGGAAGCTGATAGAATCATTCCGGGAATTAACAAATTAAAAGTACTTGTTATTTTAGGTTTGATATACAGATTTATGGGCCCCGTTGTTATTACTCCTATTGCTAATAAATTAAGTTCTAAATTATTTAAAAATACAACGGATAAAAAGCAAGCTAAATAACAAATGATAATTACAAAAAAGAACTGATTTTAAATCAGTTCTTTTTTTTGACTTTTAAAAATTAATCATTAAAAAATAATCAAGGTAAGAAATAAATTTATTATAAACTTTACAAAAAGTTACAATTAATACTTACTATCTAAAGTTTTTGATAAACAGTGCCGATATATTCTTCAGAGTAACAATAGTGGAGAACGAAAAATGGGCTTAGCAGCATCACAGGCAAGGTTTTTAGGTATAACAGCAAGAAAATCAAACATAGAATATGAAGGTCAGCAGGTAAACCAACAACGTACCGTATTAGCACAAGAGGTAAGCGACCTTTATAATAAACTTATGCAATTGGATAAGCCAATTCAACCTGTACAAAGTGAGTTTTATGAAACTAACTATACTTTTAATATAGATTTAGCGACAAGCAATGATTATGCAGGAAGTTATAAAGTTAACAGCTATGTTAAACAAAGCGACGGAACATACAGATTAGGTGTAACCCGTTCATATCAAGGTACCAAATATGAAGCTCAATTAAAAAATAATATTTTAAACTATATAGAGAAAACTGAAGACGGGCAATACAAATTTGTACCGCAAGGCGGAACGGCTGTTACTCTTACCAAATTAGACGAAAACGAAAGTAAAGAACTTGCAAAAGGAATTATGAAAGATTGCGGTAATTTGGTTGAAGAAAATACACAATTTTATTCAATAAGTAATTCTAATCCTCCTCAATATTTAACTGCAGATTTTGTAGAAAATTATGTTGATGCAGAGACAAAACCTACTTTATATATATTTGATTATTTATCAGATCAAACAATAGAAGAAGATATGATTTTATATGCATCAAATGTAGAATTAGACAGTTACGGTAATATTTCTGCATTTAATAACATATATGTTAACGATCCGAAAGAACCAATAAGTCAAACTACAGATGTAGATGTTTCAAAAGCATTAAACGAAGAAAAAATGGAAGAAGCAATGAGAAACTATACATTGCAAGTTGATGAATATAACAGAGATTATGCAAAATTAAATGCTGAAACTGAAGATTTACAACAGCAGGATAAAGTTCTTGAGTTAAGATTAGACCAAATTGATACGGAAGAACAAGAGCTTTCAACAGAGTTAGAAGCTGTTAAGAAAGTTATTGAAAAGAACATAGAAAATACATTTAAGACATTTGCATAATAAAAAAATAATATTGTAAACACAAATAAACACGGTAAGGAAAGTAAAAGATGAGTTACAAAAATGACAGTTATTTGGTAATATCAAATAAATATGGAGGTTTAAGCAGTGATGCAACCGCCCAGTTATTTGAGACTTATGACTTATTAAGAGATATAACGGTAAGCGGAAGTGCAACCGATGGTGCCGGTTTTGGTACGGCAGGCAGTTTCTTATGGAAACTTGCAAGTATGATTTCACCGGGTTCATATATGTCAACAATGGGCGGTGGAACAGCACTTAATATTCCCGGTACTTCTTATTGGGCACCTTCTAATGCTACAAGTGCAAGAAATTCTGCATTTGGTATAGGTTCATTGTCACAATATCAAGGATTTACCGGTGGTGCAAGCCCTGTTGTTCAAGGTTTTGGTACTTCTACAGAAACAGGATATTTGACAGGCGGTGCTTCTTCATTAACTTCTGTTAGTGAAATAGCAGGTTCTACCGCATTAGATGCACTTGGCTATACGGCAGGTATTGCGTCAGGATTTGGATTTGGCGACAGTTTCCTACTTCCTGCAGCCGGTGTTGTATCAGGTTTTGGCGGTATCTTACAAGCAATGTCCCCTTACCTTGGGTCATTAGGTTTAGGTACAACCTTAATCGGTAACTTATTGCAGGGTGTCGGCAGTGCGCCATTAGCTGCATATCAAAAAGTTACAAGCAGTATCTTAAATAATGCAGATGTTATTTTACAAAACAAAGTTAAAAATATTGAAACCGTTGTTAAAATGCTTGATGCTCAAAATGATGTTGTCAAGAAAATGTTAAAAGAAGATATTGACGGTATGAAAGATAAAATTCAAAACTTAGCATAATATTTTTCTCCTTATACTTTAGACTTTTAATACCCTCAAACGAGGGTTTTTTATTGTATAATTTTAGAATGGGAAAAGTTATAGAAAAAAGTTTTTATTTATCTGATACTGTTGTAATTGCAAGAAATCTTCTCGGAATGGTTTTAAACAGAAGATTTGAAGACGGAAGAATTTTCAAGGGAATAATTGTTGAAACGGAAGCATATACACAAGATGAACCTTCTTGTCATGCATATATAGGTAAAACGCAAAGAAATGCACCTATGTTTGAAAAAGGCGGTATCTCTTATGTTTATTTTACATACGGAATGCATTATTGTTTAAATATAGTAACCGAAAAAGCCGAAAAGGGCTGTGCTGTATTGATAAGAGCTTTAGAGCCTATAGATAACAGTGAATTTATTACAAACGGCCCTGCCAAACTTTGTAAAGCATTAAATATAACAAAAGAGTTAAATGGAATTAATGTTTGTAAAAAGACTTCCCCTTTATGGATTGAATATGGTAATAAGATTGATGATTTACAAATTATTCAAACAGTAAGAATAGGTATTAAAAAAGCAGCAGAATTACCTCGGCGGTTTTATATTAAAGATAATAAATTTGTGTCAAAGCCTTAGCTGATTGCAAGTTTATAAATATGATTTTTATTTTCTCCCAGTAACTTTGAAAGGATTTTAGAAATATCTTTAGGAGTATAGCCTTCTTCTTTCAATAGTTTTATTTTTTCAATTAATTCTTCATCAGATAATTCATTTTTTTCTGAGGCATATATCATAACAGCTATTTCCCCCTTGAGCGGATTTTGACTATAATATTTTAAAATATTTTCGGCAGTATCAATTTTAACTTCTTCAAAAACTTTAGTTAATTCTCTTCCGATAGCCATTTTAACATCCGCCCCAAAATGATTAATAATATTTTTTATTGTATCAGTGAGTCTGTTCGGAGAATCATAGAATACACAATTTGTATATTTATATTTATTTAAAATTTCAATTTGTAGTTTTTCGGTTCTGGGTATAAAACCTATAAAAGCAAATTCTTCATTTAGTCTGGGCAAACGGCTCAAAAAAGTTGTAACGGCGCATGCTCCGGGAAGCGAGATAATATTTATGTTTTCTTTCATAAGTTCTGAAATTAATATGCTGCCGGGGTCGGAAATTAAAGGAGTCCCTGCATCAGATACCAATGCACCTTTACATTTGTCTGATTTAAGAAGGTTTATTATTTTCTCGCATCGTTCTTTTTCATTAAATTTGTGGCAGTCTATTAATTTTGCCGTAATTTCATATTTATCCAAAAGTTTTTTTGTAACTCTTGTATCTTCACAGGCAATAAAATCAACATTTTTAAGCACTTCTACAGCCCTATATGTAATATCTTTTAAATTACCTATAGGTGTGGGGACTATATAAAATTCATTATTCACTTATTTATACCCTTCCTGTTACAGGATTGGTCGCTACATTTGCAAATGTTTTATTTAACCCGGTTAAGTCCAAAAGTTTACTTACTTCAGGGTTTACATTCCTTATTTTTAAAGATTTATTGTTTAATAATGCAATTTTTTGCAGATTTAATAATGATTTTATTGCTTTTAAATCAATATTTTCAATATTGGAAAAATCCAACTCTATATTTTTCGAATTTTCAAATTCCAAATTATCAATATTTTCAATATTATTAAATAATTCTGATGCTCTTAAAACCTGCATAATTTACTCATTTATTTGTTGCATAATTATATATTAATATTTATTTTAAATTTATGCAAGTGGCAGATAAAATTTAACCTGCTTTCCTGATTTTTTCCTGAACTTCATTAGTATATTTATTAATTACAAAGTCCTTTGGAACGGACATATTTGCTGTTTTATATGTTTTATTAATTCTGTAGTTAATTGAAGGAATTGTTCTTGTATGGATTTCTGTTTTATTTGAAGCAGTTTGTATTTTTCTGTTTGTATTAATGTGTGAATTTTTCTTTCTTAATGAAAGCATAAGTGCAAATAAAAATAATATTGCTCCAAATAATGAGGCGGTTAATTTTTTATCGGCAGTATAGAATAAACCCTGCCCTGCATTTATTTCTTTTACAATACCCGTAGAAAGTTCATTGGTTATTATTTCGGAATTTTCTATATTTTTTCCTTGTAATAAAACAACCGTATTATTTTTATTCTTTTTTTGAACAATTACATTATCAAGATTATTTGCATTATCATAAACAATCTCAACGTAATCAGAGGGAATTGTTGAATTAATTAAAAGAGTTAAATTATCTTTTTCGGAATTAAATTTTTGGATTTTAGCAAACTTGTCGAGTTTAAAGGTAATATCATAAGAGCCTGATTCATTAGGTCTTACATCAATACCCGATAATGAGTTAACGGAGGCAAAAGAGCATGCTGTGAATACACAAAAAGCACATGCAAAAATTATAAACTTACAAAAAGCTTTATTTATCCTTGTACCCATTAAATCTCCAACGATTATACTACCCTTGTAAAACTATTCTATATATTTTTTTAAAATGTTGCATCAATCTTACGATTTATAAACATATCTAAATCTTTAGATTAATATAAGTTTTATACATTGCCCTTAAAGTCAGATATGAGAATTATTTTTATTCTTGCGTTTAGCTGAAAATAATATTAAGATTATAATATATCTGCATGAGGTGAATTATATGTTAGAGTTTCTTTTCAATAAAAAACCGAAAATCGGCAAGTGTGAATTTTTAAAAAATAATTATTCAAAAGTAAAAGAATTATTTAGTAAAGAAGAAATTTCGTTTGAGCGCAAAAAAGAACTTGGCGATTTAATTGAGAAATACGGTTATCTGCCTTATTCGCAGGCAAAGGCATTAGAAGAATTATCGCCCTCTGAAACTTTATTCTGTCTTGAAAAGAAACTGGAAATAAATGAAACCTATAAAGATGGCGGATTTATCGTAGAGGAAAATAATATCAGTGCAGTTAAAAGATTAGGTTTTAATGATGCCGACTGGATAAAACAAGAACAGCATGATATAAAATTAATAAATCTGGCTGCATTAGGCAATGGAACAATCAATTCAGAACCGGCAAGATTTATTGAATGGATAAAGCAAATTATTATATTGCCGGCAGGAAATATAGATAAGAACGTCATATCAACAACGGTATATCTTGTTCCGTTTCATCCGAGGGATTTTGGAAATGCTTATTTAACCGCAAGTACAGAGGAAGTCAGTGCAAAATTAAATGATAAAAGACTTGAAGAACTCGGCATAAGTGTAAAAGAGCAGGTAAAATTATTTATTTTTCTTGCTCAATTAGCAGGGCATCCCGTAATATATGATGTTTTCCCTCAAAACGGAAGATATTCCAAAACGGTAATGGTACACCCCGAGCTTGTAAGATGGGTAGATGTTAATTTTCTTACAAAAGAAATTGCAGATGCGGTAAACTATGCTGCTATTAAACTTTCTAAAGAGTTTGATGAAGATGATGTAACAATAGTAAGGAATATTTATAAAACTACTTTAAAAAGCGGTTCGGTTGATTTAACTCCCGAGTTTAAACCTATATATGACAGGTTTACGGATGAACTCGAGCAGAAGAAAAAAGAACTGTCAAATTTTATGACTAAAAAAGAACAGCAGAAAAAACTTCAAAAGCGAGTTAAGGATATTGTAGCCAAAATTGAAGGAGTTAAACCAAATAAACTTAAAAAAGATACCGATATTACTAAAAGAGGCGAAATAATAAATGCACTGATAGAAGAAGGACTTTGGACACTGCCTGACGGAGCTTGGTGTTCAAGCGGAATTCCCGTATTTGATAAAATGTCAGAAGGCGGAGCTTATCCTATATTTAGGCACTATGATGCAAAAGGACACGATGTTTCTAAATTTGCGGATTCTGACTGCCAAACTCCATATTATTTTGTTTATTTGGAAAATGGCGAATATAATCTTCCCGTAATTAATTTCTATTTAAATTATTTACAAAATCTTCAGGATGACTATAATTTTGACGGTTTCAGAATGACGCATTCCGATTTTGTTGTTGATGAAATGAGCGAAAAAGATTTAATTCCGATAAGCTACCGTGCCCCAAGACTTGTTCTTAAAAAAGCAAATGAAATATTAAAAAGCCGTATCCCTTATTTTGCCTGCATGGCAGAGTATAGGCTTTGGGGTTCTTATTTTAAAGAATATCATCAGGATATGAAATTTGATATTTTATGGGGCAATGATGCAAAAACGGATTATGAAAAAATCCCCTCTGAGGTTATCGCTAATAACCGTGAATTACAAGAATACAACGGGTCAATTTATAAAAATTCACTACTGTCAATTTTAAAAACATATAATAACCAAGATGGTGATTTTAGAACGGTAAACCGTTACATCGGCTTAATGGACAGGGATGAAGCTTTATTTAAGTGGTTTAAATTTAAATTCCTTCCGGGCGGAAAACTTGCTCATCGTCCTTGTATTTATGTTGACGGCGATGAATCCTTCTCTAAAGACGGGATTGAAGCTACAATTCAGGAAGAAGTTTCTTTAATCAGAGAAAATGATGAGGAATTTTATAATAAATTTGATGCAATAAGAAGATTTGCAATTAATAATGAACTTACACTGGATGGTGAAGCACAGATTATAAATCAAAATAAAAACGGATTTGTAAGCTGGATGATTTCAAAAGAAACGGTAAAGGAATGTTTAATTATTGCAGCAAATTATCTTCCTTTGGAAGAAAAAATCCTTCAGCAAAACTCTGACGGAACAATGGAATATACCATAAAAATGAATACGGCAGTGGAAAACAAAAAAATTGAAATTCCCGGGGATTTTGTTCTTGCCTCGGAATATGTTTATGAGCCTGATAAAAAAGATTTTGTTGAACATTATGCCCCTCAGAATATTAAAACTATTGATATAGATATACTTGAACCTTCTGAGTTCAGAATTTTCAAAATAAAAAGATAATATGGAAATTAAAGATTTAACACTAAAACAAAAAATAAACCAGATGTTTATCTGCGGATATGAAGGATTAAATTATACCGCCAATAAATATTTTACGAAGATGCTCTCAAATGGACTCGGCGGTGTTATATTTTTCAGCCAAAACATAGATAGTGAAAATCAATTAAAAGAAACAATAAATAACTTAAAAAATAATTCTTCTGTTCCTTTATTTTTTAGTATTGATCAAGAAGGCGGACGAGTTGAAAGAACGGAAAAAATCCATAAAGGGAAAAAATACCTGAGCGCAAAATATGCCTATGATATGGGATTATCCTATCTTCAAGACCAGACAAAACAAATTGCACTTGAACTTAAAAATTACGGAATAAATATGAATTTTGCTCCCGTTTTGGATGTTAATAAAAATATAAATAATCCGATAATAGGTGAAAGAGCTTTTTCTTCTAACACAGGTGATGTTATTTCCGCTTTAAAGGTTGTTTTAAAAGAATATGAAAAATACTCAATTATAACAGTCGGAAAACATTTCCCGGGGCATGGTGCAGCCGATAAGGATTCGCATAAAACACTTCCCATAATAAATTTACCGTTTAATGAATTGGAGGAAATTCATATAAAACCTTTTAAAGAAGCAGTTGAATTTGGAATTCCGGCAATTATGGCGGCGCATGTTATATATCCGGCTTTTGATAATAATAACCCTGCTTCTGTTTCAGAGAAAATAATTAAAGAATTTCTTATAAAAACATTAAATTTTAAAGGAATTATAATAACAGACGATATGGAAATGAACGGAATTAAAGGTTTTACTCCTTTTGAAGCCTGCACTAAAGCTATTAATGCTGGAGTTAATATGTTTATTTTCAGAAATGCGGATAAACATGTTTTTGACCTTGTTAATTCTATTAAGCAGGCTGTAAATGATAAACTTATTGATGAAGAATTAATAAATATTTCCGTTGATAAAATATTAAAAATAAAATACCAATATGGAATTATCCTTTAAGCTGTTTTAAAAAGGTATTTTAATTTGATAATAAAATTAATGTGCGCAAGCCTTTGGCTTGCGCACGATGTCAAATTCTTGGAGGAACCATGGGGAAAATAATTTTATCGTTTGTTCTATTTATAACACTTATAAATACGGCATTTGCTCAAGGCTTGGAATTATCCGATGTAATTAAAAATGCCAGAGAAAATGTTAAATCGGAACAAATCGCTGCGCAAAATCAAAATTCAATAAAACCTGTTAAAAATACTCAAACGAGTGCATCTGAGCAGGAAATCAGCGAAAAAATTAATCCTGATGAAATTTTAAATAATTCAAATGTAAAAAAATAAAAAGTATATTTTATTTTAAATATTGATTAAAAGCTCCAAAATGGTTATTATTTTGTTATATCATATTGGAGACAAATATTGAATAATTTTAAATTTTATCCTCAAAAAGATAAAAAAATAACAAGATTATACCACATGGCAGAAATTATAACTTTAGTTCTTGTTATATCTGCAATATGTTTTGTAAAACATATTTTATCCAATGAATTTTTTGCTGCCGAAAAATTTATGGAACAAAGTGTAATGCAGACTGCTTCAAATTTAAGAGGCAGAATAAATAATTCAATAAATGAAATGAGAATACTCTCTGCCAAGTTATCTGACAGTTCAAATACATATTCTGAAGATGAAATAACCAAATTTTTTAAAGACCATATATCGGATTATGATTATGAAAAACTCGGTTTTGCATACCCAAACGGCAGGACTATAAGATATGATAAAACAAAAGGCAGAATTCCCGATACCTATAAAGTGGATGATGCAAGGTTTGTCGGGGCAATAAACGGAACTTCATTTTTTGCCTCCACCGTTTTTGAACCGACTTTGCCTTCAGGTTATGTTAATGAATTTGGTGTTCCCGTTTATGATAAAAGAACAAATAAAGTTGTAGGTGTTTTAGGCTCACAGGTTAATGCGGAAACTTATATTAAAATTCTTGGCTTTAATAACTACAATAAACAGGGGTTTTCTTATGTTGTTGATGTTGACGGAAACTTTATTATTAAGCCGCTTCGGGATGAAAGTTTGAATGCTAACTTTTTTGAAAGAGATATTGAGTTTGTTAATACAACAAGAGAAAATATACTGAAGCAGTTTAAAAATGACGGTCAGGGCAGTTTTGTTTTTAAAATTAAAAATAAAAAATACATTGCAGCTTTTTCTGCTATTGCAAAATCGGATAATTATGTATTAACGGTTCTGCCTTTGGATGTACTTATGCTGCATATTAATAAACTGCTCATAGGTATTGCTTTAATAGTTATTTTATTCGGAATATTGCTTTTAACAATTATTTTCTACAGCAACAGATTATTTAAAAATAATGAAAAAGTAATATATAAAATAGCTTTTACCGACGAGGTTACGGGCGAAGGCAATAAAAATAAATTTATTATTGATGCGGATGATTTGCTTGAAAACTATAAAGATGATAATTATGCACTAATAACAATGGATATTGCACGATTTAAAGCTATAAATGAACTCTACGGCTATGAAAGAGCAGATAAAATATTAAAAGATATATATGAAATTATTAAAAGAAATCTTACTGAAAATAGCACATTCACAAGGGATTACGGGGCTTCATATATTATTTTGTATAAATATGAAAAACCGGATTTTATAGTTAAATATTTTATTCAAAAAATAATAGATGAAATTTCTATATACAATGAAAATGAAATGAAACAAAATATTTCCGATACGGAAACAGTTATCAGTTCTAAATTAAACCCCTCTTTCGGGATATATTTAATTGATGATAAAACAAATTCCATAGCTGAAATGTGCGAAAAAGCTTATATCGCAAGCCGTAAAATAAAAGGTGATGTTATAAATTTATATCAGTTCTACGATGATAGTATAAGAATAGAACTTTTGCAGGATAAAATTATTGAAGATGAAATGTATAAAGCATTAAATAATAAAGAATATAAAATGTATCTTCAGCCTAAATTTTATCTTGACGGCAAAGGCTTATACGGAGCAGAAGCGCTTGTAAGATGGGTTCATCCCGAAAAAGGAATTATTCCTCCAAATAATTTTATTCCGCTTTTTGAAAAAAACGGATTTGTTATTGAACTGGACAGAACCATCTGGGAGCAGGCATGTATATATCTTCAGGAGCGAAAAAATAAAGGGTTAAATCTGTTTCCGATATCCGTTAATGTTTCAAGGCTTCATTTGAATAACGATGCATTTATAAGCGAGCTATTACTTTTAACTCAAAAATATCATGTTGAGCCAAAATATTTGGAGCTTGAATTAACAGAAAGCGCTTGCTATAACAATGAAGACAGATTTAAAGCAATAATCGGCAGATTAAAAGATTTAGGTTTTACCATCTCAATGGATGATTTTGGAACGGGCTATTCTTCTTTAACAATGCTAAGAGAGCTTGATGTTGATATATTAAAGCTGGATAGAGGCTTTATTAAAGATACCGTTGATGATTCAAAAGGGAAAATTGTACTTCAAAATATTATAAATATGGCAAATCAATTAAATATGCTGACGGTAGCGGAAGGTGTAGAATTTGAAGAGCAGGCGCAATTCTTAAGAAATATCGGATGTCAAATAGTTCAGGGATTTTTATACGGGAAACCCGTTAAAGCTGATGAATTTGCAAAAGATTTTTTATCTGAAGCAATTAATTTTAATTAATTGTTTCATCCCTTAAAGAAACGGTTAAAATTGCAGTCATTGTCCAAAATACATACTGGATTTGAGGTCTAAAGTATACGGTATCAAAAATTCCGTGTACCATAACGGCTATAATTGATATAGCTGATATAAACAGCAATATATCAGGAGTTTTAATGTATTTCTTTACTGCATTAATTAAAATCGAGCCTATAAATAAAATATAAGCCAAAAGTGCAAAAATTCCGCTTTCTACGGCTATTTCAAGAAAAACGGAATAACAGCTTAAAGCATCAAACCCTGAGAGCATATAAAGTCCGTATATTTCTCTAAAAACTTTATTCCCGACCCCTATTCCGCAAATGGGATTATCCTGAAACATTTGAATTGCGGAGTTATAAACATTCATCCTGAAAGAAGTAGATGAATCGCCTCTTAAAATAAATATAGACATTAATCTTTTAAAAATTCCGTGGTTTAGTGCAATAAATAAAACAATAAGCCCTGCTAAAATTCCTGTATATGCTTTAATTTTTTTATATATACAAATTAAAACACCAAAAAATATTGTAAATAAAGCAAGATAAGCGCCTCTGCAACCCGTTAAAAATATGGTATAAGCGCAGATTAAAGTGCATATCCCCCATATACAAGCCGATATTGTTTTTTTATTGCTGATTGCTTTTCCGCAAAGATAGATTAGAGCAGGAAAACCTGCAATAAGCCAGCCTCCGAATAGATTGGGGTTATATGGTTGTAAAGTTCCGTATACCCTTGAAAGAACATCTTCTTGATTTACATAACTGGTATCCTGCCAAGTGGATATATTTTCTACTCCAATATAATTTTGAAAAAGTCCTATAATGCTTTCAATACTAATTAAAATTGAAATTGCACACAAAATAACGGGTACAAATCTTTTATTATTCTTTAAAAATTGGCACATACCGAAATAAAAAGCAAAATAAATTACAGTTTTCATAAAGCCGTAAAAACTCTGCGCAGGCATTGATGAGGTGAAATTAGAAATCAAACATATTAATAAGTATATTAGTAAATAAAAATTCCACCGTTCAAGTTCAACTTTTTCGCCTTTTGTTATTAACATTTTAATGATAACCAATATAGGAACAAAAGCAGAGATAATCCCTATAAAGTTTGTTTGCGCTATGGTTGAAACAACTAAAGTTAAAATAACAAAGAACAGGATAAAACAGTCAATATTTGATAATATAAGGCTGTTTTGTCTTATATTATCAAGTTTTTCCTGAATAAATTTTAATCCCGAGTTTAATATATCAAATATTGCAGAGTCCAGAATTTTCATTGTTGATTTTCAGTTTCTTCAACCTCATAAATGTTAGAAATAGTACCTGAATATTTATATGTTTCGCCTTCAATAACAACAGGAATGCCCATTTTGAGCTTATTTCCTCCTGCAACATATCCGTCAGGAGTCTTTTTTGCTTTATCTTCAAGTCTTACAACAAAATCATATAAATCAGGAGTTGTAATATCAGGAATAACGGTAAAACCATCTTTGTTATTGGCAGGGACAATTGCCATCCTGGGTCTGCCGTCAAGAGCCTTAATTTTTAATTTTGTATAAGGAACATTTCTTATAGTAATAAAAGCATCTTCACCTTTAGCAAAAGGAACCTTGTCACCTGAGATTGTAACACCTCTAAAGAACACTTCAAAGTTAACGGTAACTTCCTTTTCTATAGGCAGATTTGAAAAGTTTTTCTTTTTAAATACGGCTAATGAGCCTATAACAACAAGGATAATTATTCCAAGTATTATTAAATAATCGGTCAGTTTTAATTTTTTAAATAAATTCATAATATCTCCTAAAATTTAATTTTTTAATAATTTCATATCCATTTTATTCATAACGGACTTTAATGTTTCAATTGTGGTTGTAGCACATCCGAAGTATCTTATAACAATACTTGCGGCAAGATTACCTAATATTGCCGCATTTTTTTTGCTGAATCCGGAAGCCATAGCCAGAGTGTATGTGGCAACAACGGTATCACCTGCGCCCGTAACATCAAACACATCCGTTTTATTAAAGACGGGAATTTTTTCAAAGCTTCCGTCTTTTTCAAATAAAGCCATTCCGTCACCGCCGAGTGTAATAAGGACAGAGTCCGCTTTGGTTTTATTAAGCATTTCTTTTCCTGCTTTTTCAAGCGATTCTTTATCTTTTATAAAGAAACCGACAAACTTTTCGGTATCGGGCTGGTTTGGAGTCATTGAAGTTACTCCTTCAAACCTGTTTAAATCCTTTTGAGAATCAACAACTATAATTTTATTATACTTTTTGCAAAGCTCTATCGCTTTAGCTATAACTTTATCAGTAAGAATGCCGATATTGTAATCGGATAAAATAACTGCGTCGTGTTTTGGTATTGCTTTTTCAATTTGTTCTAAAACTTTATTTTCGGTTTCTGCCGTTAGAGGGTCGATTGTTTCACGGTCAATTCTGACTATTTGCTGAGTTACGGACTGAGAACAAGAACCTGATATTCGTGATTTAACGGTTGTGGCACGTTCAGGTGCTTGAACCATATATTCCGTATTTATTCCCACTTCTTTAAAAGCATTTAAAAGTATCGGAGCATAATAATCATCGCCATAAAGACCGATAACACTAACTTTCCCTCCATTTAGCGAGGATAAGTTATGTGCGGCATTTGATGCTGCACCTAAAATGATTTTTGTATTATAGTGGCGCAAGATAAGAACAGGAGCTTCTCTGCTCATACGGTCAGTTGTGCCGTATACCATTTCATCAATTGCCATATCCCCAATTACCAGTACTGACGGTTTTAATAAGTTGTCTAAACCTGTTAATATTTCTTCTTTATCTACCGTAAACATATTTTACTCTCCGATATAATTCATTTATAATAGTATCATAAAAGATTTGATTTATGGATATTATAAAAGATAAAAATTCAAAAGTTTCATTTATAGGTATATCGCTTGGCGGGCTTAGTACAATTGAATCAGCCGTTGCGGTTTTAGATAGCAATTTGCATGTAATTACTCTTGATAAGCTTTTTGCAATGAGTGATGTTAATTACTTCCTTGATAATTTTGCAGGGAAACAAAATGCGGTTATTATGGTTTCCGTTCCGGAAAATGAAGTTATGCTCAGCCACAAATGGAAATACAACTCCAGAACCTATGATTTGGTAAACTTTGATAAAAAAATGATTAATCGTGAAGACTGGACGAACAGATTTTCTTCAAGAGGAAGTGAATATTTTAAAGAGTTAAGTTCAAAAGGCATTGATATATTCCGCTTTGATACCGACAATATGAAAAAAATAATGGGGAATTGCTATGCTTACAGAGACAGAACCCCTATAGATTGTAAAGCCCTGCAGGATACTTTAAGGATTAAATATAATATGAGAGAACTTCCCGTAAATATGCTTCCTGTTTCACAATTAGAGGCAATATTGGGTGCTGTGCTTGCTCAAATGGCGACTGTGGGAAGTAAAGATTTTGAATGCAAAGTTATCGGCGAATTTGAAGGACTTAAGACAATAGGAATATAATTCATAATAAAAAATCCCTGCCAATGGCAGGGATTTTTATGTGAATAATTTTAACTTAAACTGCCGTTAATTTAGCTGAGTTTTCAAGTTTAAGTGTTTCCGTTGTTATATCGCAAACATCAGAGGGCCCAAAGTATTGAATAGAACCGGGGAAAATGTATTTATCTTCATAAGCCCAAGAGGTTCTGTTTTTTTCAAGTTCTTTAAATACGGGGCCATTCAGTTCAACAAGTGCTTTTTTAATAACGGGTTTAAATTCGCCGTGACGTTTTTCCATATTCATCATCATTGTTAAAGGAACACCGCCTGCAACCCATTTACTTGCGCTGGCGGAAAGGTTTTTAACTGATGATAAGTAGCCTGTTAACCCGAATTTTAATAAAGCAAATGCATTATAACCTAATGAGTAGCAATAGTCGGCATCAAAGTTTGACGGGAACGCACATCTGCCTTCATATCCGAAGAAATGGCATTGAGCCGAGAATTTACCATTATATGTGCCTTGCTTTTTCATTTCGTTTAATCTTGCGCTTACCATTTCAATTAAAAGCTTTTCTGTTTCAATCTTAGAAACCTGAACATTGCCGTGGGGGTCTCTATCCATTAATAATTGCTGTTTAATCATAGTGGGAAGCGAAGAAAATACTGCGCTGTCGTCTGAATTTAATTTACCTTTTATGATTTCAAACTTTGCATTTTCTTCTGCATTCTTGTAGTTTGAATCATTTTCAAGAGAAGCTAAGGTATCATTTAAGTTTGAAATCATTGATTTAATTTCCGGTATAAATTCAATTAAGCCTTCAGGGATTAAAGCAATACCGAAGTTTTTACCCATTTCAGCTCTTTTTGCAACGATTTCAGTCATATTATCAACGATTTGTTTTAATGACATTTTCTTTTGTTCAACTTCTTCCGAAATTAAAGTAATATTAGGCTGAGTTTGAAGTGCAACTTCAAGCCCTACGTGGGTTGCGCTTCTGCCCATTAATTTAATGAAGTGCCAATATTTTTTAGCACTGTTTGCATCTCTTAAAATGTTGCCTACAAGTTCTGCGTATGTTTTTGTAGCGGTATCAAATCCGAATGAGATTTCTATTTGGTCGTTTTTAAGGTCGCCGTCGATGGTTTTTGGGCATCCTATTACTTGAATACCTGCATTATGGTTTACAAACCATTCAGCTAACATTGCTGCGTTTGTATTAGAGTCATCTCCGCCAATTATTACAACACCTGTAATATTTAAGTTCTTACAAACCTGCCAAGCTTTTTGAAACTGTTCTTCCGTTTCAAGCTTTGTTCTGCCCGAACCTATAATATCGAAACCGCCCGTATTTCTGTATGCGTTGATTTTTTCATCGGTAAATTCAATATATTTACCGTCAATAATGCCGGATGGACCGCCTAAAAATCCGTATAATTTATTTTCGCTGTTTGCTTGTTTTAAGGCATCATATAACCCTGCAATGACATTGTGTCCGCCGGGTGCCTGTCCGCCTGATAATATTACACCGATATTTCTTTTTTCGCTTACTTCTTTATTATTTGAAGTGTTGAAAGTTACAACGGGTTTGCCGTATGTATTTTTAAATAATTCTTTAATCTGTTCTTGGTCTTTAACGGATTCTGTTTTATTTCCTTCCGTCATTGTAAGATTATTTATACCGCCTGCTAATGAGCTTGGGAGTTTCGGCTGATATTTTAATCTTTCGATTTGAAGTGATGAAAGTTCTTTCATTTTTATCTCCATTCTTTTTGTACAGCTACAAAAAAATTTTATCATAAAAACTCTTTTTTATCGCCATGACTTACTCATAAGGGGAATAAAAAATTTTTTAATGCGGGTAATAATATCTTCAAAAGGACAGTTTATGAGAAGTTTTATTTTTTTTATTATATTTCTTTTAACGGCAAACTCCGTATTTGCTTATAATTACACCGAAAACGATAAAAATATGTTTTATGATGCGTTTTTAGACGGATATTTTACCGAAATGCAGAAAGTTATTAATAATCTTGAAATCGACCAAACAAAAAAAGATAAATTTATGGCTGAATTAAAAAAGAACGTTAATAAACAAGAACTTATAAAATCCTCTTGGGACTGCATTCAAAAGTACCCGATAAAGCAAATTATATCTGCCTCAGTAATATGCACGGTGGATTGGAACAAAAGTCAGGAAAATAAAAATAAAGAGTTGTTTGAACTCTTGAAATAACTACCATTTTAAAACAAATTCTTTAGGCTCATATGTTTTTAAATATTCAAACATTTCATCAAGATTATCGGAAATATGATATAAAGTCTTTGTTTCTTCTTTAGCAAACTTGTTTTGATAAATAGTATCAAACATTTTAAAAAGATTAGAATAATAATTATCAAAATTCATAAAGATAACGGGTTTATCATGATAGCCTAATTGTTTAGCAACAAGGATTTCAAATATTTCTTCAAAAGTTCCGAAACCGCCCGGCATGGCAACAAAAGCATCAGCAAGCTTTTCCATTGTTGCTTTTCGCTCTCTCATATCTTTTGTAACTACTACTTTAGCAAGAGAAGGATGTTTTAAACCGAAAGATTCAATCCTTTCAGGAATAACTCCCGTTACTTCGGCACCGAATTTAGAAGCAGTATCGGCTATAACACCCATCATTCCGACAACCGTTCCGCCATAAACCATATTGTAGTTATTTCTGCCTATTTTTTCTCCTAATTGACGGGAAATTTCATAAAATTTCTCCGGCAGATGATTGCTAGATGAACAATATATGCAAATTGTTTTTTTCTTTTCCATAATTTACCTATTTTATTGCCAATTCTATTGCTCTTATCATACTGTCTGTGTTTGCAATCATTTTTCCGGCGATATCATATGCCGTGCCATGTGCAGGCGAAGTTCTTAATATGTTCAATCCTATTGTTGTATTTACGCAGTTATCTCGTTCCAATAGCTTAACGGGGATTAATCCTTGGTCATGATATAGCGCTATAAAACAATCATAATCGCATTTTTCATCCAAACATTTTGTGAATAAAGTATCGGACGGGAACGGACCTTCTATATTTATACCTGTTGACTGCAGTGCTTTAACCGCAGGGATAATAATATTTATTTCTTCATCACCTATAATTCCTTTTTCACCTGCGTGCGGATTTAATGCACATATTGCAAATTTAGGATTTGAAATACCAAGTTGAAGATTAAATGCAGTATTTAATACTTTTACTTTATTAAAAATCATTTCCTTTGAAAGAATAAAAGGAACATCCTTTAACGGAACATGCCTTGTTAAAAGCATAACGGAAAAATTAGACCCTATAAAAAGCATTTCCGCCTGCTGGTTTGAATTTGCAAGATACTGTTCCAGAATTTCCGTCTGTCCGCTGTAATGATGTCCTGCCATATTTAATGCATTCTTTGAAACAGGGCCTGTAACTATTGAATCTATTTTATTTTCACAAGCTAAATCACAAGCAGTTTTTAAAGCACAAAAGGAAAACTCGCCCGATTCTTCTGTTTCTTCGCCTATTTTTATATCCTCTTTTTTATATGGAATTTCCATAATTTCATAATCTTTTTCCAAAGAAAGATTATATTTTTCGCTGTAATAATCAAATATATTTCTATTGGCAATAAGAATAACATTTTCTTTAGGTAAATCAAGAAAATTTAATGATTTAATTAAGATTTCAGGCGATATACTGTTAGGATCGCCAAGGGTTATTGCTATTTTTTTCATTATTTATCCTGCTCAAAATATTTTACTATATCAATTAAAGTGTTAGGAGTCCCTAGGTTGCCTGATTTGGTGACAATCAATCTGCCTTTGTGGTCAATTCCTAATGGAATAGCAGGTGCAACCGTATCTAAAATCTGAAGATTTTTGCTTCCTATTGCTCTTAGACATTTATATGAGGTTTCACCCCCAACTGTTACAAGTATTGCTTGTTTTTCAGCTAATACAGCTCTTGTTATTCCTGCTAAATAGTCACAAATTTTGGATATAAAAATTTCCTTCGTTAATTCATGCTCTATCAACAGAGAGTTTAACTCCTCTGTATTTTCAATTAATGAAGATGAGTGAACTACAACAATATTATCTTTTACAAGATTATCCGTTATTCTTTGGGCTATTTGCTCAAAATCATCAGAGAAAATATTTTCAGGCTTAATTGCAATAAAATATGTATTGTCAAAATCGTCAAAATCTTGAAGTTTTTTAATTTGTGATGCGGTTAAATCAGTTGCACTGCCTGAAACAATTAATTTCGGCAGTGAAGGAATTTCCGGATGCTGATATGCATTTTCATCACTGTCAGGATGCCATATTTTACTTAAAGCCTGTGCTCCGCCTGCTGAACCGCACGGAAGTATATTATAACTGCATTTGGAAATAGCTAAAGCAATCTGCTCCATATCCGTCGTCGAAACAGCATCTGCAACAATAAGTTTTTTTCCTTTTGATATTAATTCATTTAATTTAGTCAGGATAGGACCTGCCCCTTTCATAATCGTATCAAGGGTTATTAAATCAACTAAGTTAACTTGATTTTCAGGTAATTGGTTTTTTAATATGTTTACAATGTTTGATTCTGTTATAGGAAAAGCCGGATCACGGGAAACTTCCGTTCTTTGAAGCGGAATTCCTTTAACTAAATGAAAACCGCCTATTGTTGTCCTGCCTTCATTTGGGAATGCAGGAAATATAACGGCGCAATCATATTCAAGAGTATTTATAAGTGTGGTAATTTCATCTGCAATGTTGCCTCTTAATACAGAATCCATTTTTTTATAAACATATTCAAATCCGTATTTTTTAATTATGTTTTCTGCTGTATATTTAACTTTTTCTACCGCAGAGTCTTTTGAAATATTTCTTGATTCCGTAGAAACCGCAAATACTTCGGTATTTAAAGATTCATCCAGTGTAATATCTTCCCCGAAAGAAACCTGAGTGGATGCACCTTGCAAAAAAAACTGTAATGCTGTATCATTAGCTCCCGTTAAATCATCTGCGATAACAGCAATATAATTAGATGTATTCATAAATTAATTCTCGTTTTTACTTCCGAGCAATCTCATAGAATTTGCACGGATTACAAATCTTTCTTTTTGCTCGCCGTCAGTACCCGTCCATTTATTTGAAACCAAGCGCCCGTCAATACAAACCTGACGGCCTTTTTTTACATATTCACCTGCTATCTCGGCAGATTTATCCCATAATTCTATATTAAACCAATCCGTTGTTTCGGCTTTGCTTTTGTAATCCCATCTTGAAACAGCAACAGAAAATGTTGTTTTAACTTTTCCCGATTCAAAATACTTAACTTCAGGGTCCTGCCCTGCTCTTCCTACTATTACAACTGAATTCATATTTTTACCTCTTTTATTTAAAATTATATTTAAAACCTGTTTTTTTTGCAAAAATCCTTTAACTTCGTATTAAGATTTAATACTAAAATTTTTAATTATAAAATCAACCGCTTCCTCTTTATTGTTAACTTCGGATGATATTTGCGCCTCATTTAAAGCTTTTATAATTTCGCCTAATTTAGGACTTTGTTCAATGTGTAATATCTCCATAATATCCGTTCCGTCAAGAAGTTTTTCTATGGGTTTTATTTTTTTTCTTTGCTCTAAGTAGTCGTTTAAAAGCTTTGTTAGGTTATTTATATTATTTTCAACCATTTTTTCGGTTACTTTTTCGCCTCTGGCAGATAGCCTGTCCGCCATTGCAAGGATTATAACATCAATTACGACCCCATCCATTTTGCGATAGAACTTTAAAAATGCCTTATCGTTAGCATCCGGAGCACTTACAAGCATAGATGGGTATATATGATATTTTATAAGTGTTTTTATGTAATCCGTTTGTTTTTTGGAAAATTTTAAATCCTTTAGAATAGGAATAACAAGCTTAGAGCCGATTTCATCATGCTTTATAAACCGATGTCTGCCCGTATCTTCTTCAATTGTCCAGCAGGAGGGCTTGCCGATATCATGCAGAAAACCTGCAAATTTAAGGAATGCAATTCTTTTTTCTCCGCCTAAAAAAGGTTCATCTAAGTATTCTTTTACCTCCCCTGTGGAATTTTCATATAAAATTTGAATTTGTCTTACCGTTTCAATAAGGTGATGAATTAAATCTAAGTGATGGTGCGAGTTTGGCGGTATTTTCTTTACTTCGGTATAAATTGGCAGAAGTTCTTCCAAAAGATTGGTTTCTTCCAATTTAATAAGTGCTTCATCGCAGTATTTACCTTCAAACATCTTAAGTAATTCCGTCGTAATCCGCTCTTTTGCAGGCTCATGGATTTTTTTACTCAGTTCTTTTATAAGATGAATTAAACTTTTATCAATCTCAAACCCTGTTTTTGAGTAAAATCTGAATATTCTTAAAAGTCTTAAAGGGTCATCAATGAAATTTTCTTTGGAAATTCCTTTTATTTTTTTATTTGTAATATCCTTAATTCCGTTTAAAGGGTCATAAAAGCTCTTATGATTTATATCATAAGCAATTGCATTTATTGTTAAATCCCGTCTGTTGATATCTTTATTTATATCCCCTTTTATGGGTTCAGTTATATCAATATAATTGATTTTATCGGACATCATTATCCTGTATATTTTATTTTCTTCGTCAAGAACAATAAAATAAGCATTTAATTCATCGGCAAGATTTTTAGAAAATAGTTCAATATCTTCTGTTAATATAATTAAATCCCTGTCTACGGAATGCTTTCCCATTATAACGTCTCTTATAAATCCGCCTATAATGTATGCTTGAACCTCCTTTAGATAAGGTTTTATTTTATTTAATATTTCATCGTTTTCTATTATTTTTACAAATCTATTCATAGTTTACACCGATTATAACAGAAATAAGCCCTGCCGTTAATGCCGTATCCGCCCTGTAAATAAGATTTCCCAAAGTAATTAAAGGCAGGTTTCTATCCCGGAACATTTTAAATTCTCTATCGGAAAATCCGCCCTCAGGGCCTATAATAACCAGAATATCCTTTGTTTTATCAATTTTATGATTTTTTACATAACTCATAAAATCCGATTGTGCCGAGTGCTCCGCAAATATAATTATTTGTTCAAAGTTTTTAATAACATCTTCAAGGGTTGTACATTCATATACTCTCGGAATATCTGCTCTTTCGCACTGTTTTACTGATTCATATACAATCTTTTGCCACTTTTCAATTTTATTTTTAATAACGGATTCTTTAACCGCACAATTATCGGTATATAACGGAATTATGCCTTTTACTCCTATTTCCGTTGATTTTTGGATTGCGCTTATTTGCGCATCGGAATTTAAAACCGCCTGCGCTATATATAGTTTTAAATCAAGCTTTCTTTGTGATTTATACTGCTTATTTATTTTGCATAATAAAGAATTTTGCGAAATTTCATCAGCTGTTGTTTCATATTGAATTTCATTTTCATCTAGAAATAAAACCTTTTCGCCTTTTCTAATTCTTAAAACCTTTACAAGGTGCTTATAAAGGTCAGTATCTGAAACATTAATGAAATTATTTTGAATATTTTCGGAATTTATTAAAAAATGGGGCATAAACCAATATCCATTTACACTTTACATTCTTTATACAAAATTATATTATTAAATTATGATTGAAATTTCAACAGATTTAATAGAACAAGCGGTTTATAAATTATGCTTTGATGCAAATATCTGCCTTAATAATAAGGTGTATGACAAAATTTACAGTGCATATCAAACGGCTCAAAACCCTTGTAAAGATATTTTAAGAAACATTCTTTTAAATGCTCAAACTGCGTATGAGAAAAAACTTCCGCTGTGTCAGGATACCGGACAGGTCATTGTTTTTGTCCAAATCGGGCAAGAGGTCAAGTTAAAAGGCATTTTTTTAGAAGATTGCATTAATAACGCAGTTGAAAAATGTTATAAGGATAACTTTTTTAGAAAGTCGGTTGTTAAAAATGCTCTATTTGACAGAACTAATACCAATACTAATACCCCCGTAATTATTTATACAAAATATATTGAAGGTGATGAGATTAAAATAAGTGTATTAATTAAAGGAGCAGGGAGTGAGAATAAATCTCAATTATCAATGTTATTGCCGTCAATAGGTGAGGATGAACTTATACAAAAGTGTGCGGAATTGATTTATACGGCAGAGGAAAACTCATGCCCACCGATGTTTATCGGTATCGGGATAGGAGGAACTTCAGATAAAGCAATGCTGTTATCTAAAGAGGCATTTATTTGTGATGATTTTACGACCGATGAAAATCAATTGGGCGAAAAAATAAAGGATTGTGTAAACTCAAAATATAAAAGCAAATACGGGAATAATTATGTATTAGATGTAAGAGTAAAAACCTTTTCTACACATATTGCTTGTATGCCCGTTGGTATAACAGTGAATTGCCACTCCGACAGGACTGCAAAATGTACAATAAAAGACGGGATAATAAATTATATATCTCAAAAACCCGAATTTAAAGAAATTGAAGCATCTGCCGAGGCATTAAAAGAAATTAAAACAGATGATACAGAAAGCCTTAGAAAATTACAACAGGGCGAGAAATTCTTATTAACGGGTGAAATATATGTCGCAAGAGATATGGCGCATAAAAGAATGTTTGAAATGTTCTCAAGAGGAAAGGAACTTCCCATCCAGATAAAAGACGGCATAATATTTTATGCAGGCCCATGCCCGAATAAACCCGGTGAAATTATAGGTTCGATAGGCCCTACGACAGCAGGCAGAATGGATAAATACGCAGCAGAATTTTATAAACGAGGTCTATTGGCGACTATCGGTAAGGGCGGAAGAAATAAAGATGTTGAAAGAATAATAAAAGAAAAACAAGCAAAATATTTTACCGCCTATGGAGGAATAGCGGCATTACTCTCTGAAAAAGTTAAAAAATGTGAGGTTGTTGCGTTTGAGGACTTAGGTACAGAAGCAATATATAAGCTGGAGGTTGAAAAATTTCCGGCAAGTGTAGAAATTGCTTAAACTTATGTGTATGCATTATTACTTGACTATAAACTATGATAGTGTAAAATTAAATATATCGGGATATAGCGCAGACAAATTTTGCGTAGGCTTGAGCGAAGCGAAAAGCCGAAATAACACCGAAATAGCGAACGACTTTTGCGAAGCAAATAGTGAGCGACTTGAAGGTGTGAAGCAATAATTTGTTACGTTTCAAACTAATCGGGATGTAGCGCAGCTTGACTCTGCCGACGAAAAAGATACAGTGTATCTTTTGAGGAGAGGTAGCACGTAGTGCGCTCCAAGCCGAAAAAATTAAAAACTAAATATTATATCGGGATGTAGCGCAGCTTGGTAGCGCACTTCGCTTGGGACGAAGGGGTCGCAGGTTCGAATCCTGTCATCCCGATTTCTCTTTCTTTATCAGTATTGGATTTTACCTGCTTCCCTTTTTCTTGTGTCCACTCTGTGTCCATGTATTTTAAAGTCCGTTTTGAGTCAGAAGTTTTTTATCGTCCATTTGCCTCTGTTACAAACACAATGCCAATTTCTGTGGTCGGAAATAAGATGATTTGCTCTTTTTGAAATCGGTCAAAAACGGACTCTTATTACCCCAAAACGGACTCGAAATTATATATTGAACAAAATTTTAATTCTATACTATTATTATAGAGATTTTAGATATTTAAAATTTTGGAATATAATTTATAATTATCATGTTGTTGCTATTTTTGAATTTATCACAATATTATCTACATCTTTTATTTCTTTTTGTAATAATAAGTATTTAATGTATTGTGTTAAGGAAGTATGAGCAAATGGAGAAATAATAATTTTACAATTTTCCGGCTTAAATAATTCTTGAATATCAAAACATACCCAAATATTAGAAATACTATCAGAATAACTACAATTTTTTGTTTCCTTTGCATCATAATCTAAAGAAACTATATATCTTTTTTCTTTAGCAAAGTCATAGAAATCATTTTTTATCAATAAAATTTCTTCAAATATTTTTTTAAATTCTTCATGTGAGATTATTTCATTACTATTAATTAAAGTATCAATTTCATCTTTTGTTTTATAAATAACATCTTTTAATATCGCTTTTGCAATACCAAAATTTTTAATATTATTTTTTATTTTAATATTTTTGTTTTCAAATGTTTTTTTAAAGTAATTTTCATTGATTTTCAATCCAATACCTTGATTTTTTTGTAAATTTCCTAAAATATCTGTTGGGTATATATTCCACAAAGCATAATTTTCGTCAAAAGCGGATGAAAAAGAAAAAATGTATGAATAATTAAGAGGAGTATCAGCTAATTGATGAGTAAAATTTTTTAAATCGGAGAAATCTTTTTCTGGAAAATTTTCTTTATTTTTATCCATTTCATTAAGTGTATAGTTAATTAATCTTTTTGATGTTGCACCTTCCATAGGATCCATTGATAATTGCAGTTTTTTTAATGATGGCAAATAAAAAGCTTCATTTTCAAGTAAAGAAATAAATTTATCTAAGGACAAATATTTCCATAAAAAATTAATTTTTTCATTTTTTCATATATATAATTTTTCCTTATAAATCCAATAAAAGATTTAACATTTTTAGGTAACTTTTTAAATACTGACTTTCAGGTGGGTAATATTCAATATTCCAATAATAACGGTTACCCTCTTTGAACGGATATACTTCATAAAGATGAAATATTTTATTTCCATCCTTCTTTTTTTCTACAGCCAAAACTGTATATCTATTTTTCCAAGTTCCATCTATTTGTGCAATTTTATCGTAAAATAATATATCTTTTTTTCTTGTTTCTTCAATATAGCAGTTAGCCCTCAGTTTGACGTCGCCCATTGTACAATTTTTTGCTATATTTTCATTGAACAAATCAGCATTTTTAGTTCCTATTTCATTTGCTGCTTTAAGAAACTCTTTTACATATTCAGGTCTGTCATTTTCACCTAAAAATTCTTGTGTGATATTTTGAAATTGTATATCATCTAATTCTATTTTTGCTTCAATTTTTCGTTGTTTTAAATCATTTTTTACTGCTCTTATAGCATCTTTTCTTGTAAATAATTCATTTTGTAATATTTGAAAATTTTCGATTGTTGGCTTTTGTGTATCTATATGTAATAATTTATGTGCATAATCAGAATTGTTATCAAGTAAAAATAAAAAATCTTGACCATTTAGAAAATATTTATTATTTTCTTTCAGAGACAATAAATCATGAAATTTATCAAATGCTAAATTGTTTAATCTAATTATTTTAACACTATTTTCATCAGTTTTATTAGAATATTTTTTATCTATTTCTTTTAGTGTTTTGTATAAAGAATTTGTATTTGGAAAATTTGTGCCAATATAATAATCATTTTGCATAATGTGACTTGCAATATTAAGCTTATAGCTATATTTTTCTTTATGTAATAACAAATCCAATTCAGAATTAATATCAAAAACAAACCATAATGCAGTAAAAATACCAATTAATAAAATACAAGATAAAGCTACTAATATTTTCTTTGATTTAAACATTTCAACTTCCTTTTTGTCTATTTTATCACAAAACATTTATTGAATGCTGGTTTGTTAGTTAAAGCTAAAATTTTTACTAATTAATCTTAATTTTTTATTCTCATTTTTTCTTTATTCAATCATAATTTAACAAATGTATAAATAATTTGCCCTTTTAAAATAATGAGTATAGAATTATTTTCATGGAAAATTTATATTGTAATATTTCTGATTTAAATACAGAAAGTGATGTTGAGCAAAAATTTATTTATAAATTTCTTACATATACAAATCCAACAGGATTAGACTTTAATGATTCTGATATACATACGAAAGAAACAATAAAAGCTTATCCTATAAATAAAGGGATTAGTTCTAAAAATTATGTTCCTGATTATTTAATTGTAATGGATGGTATACCAATAATGGTAGTTGAAGCTAAAGCTCCGAATGAAAACTTGGAGGACGGTTTCGCAGAAGCGAGATTATATGCCAATGAAATCAATGCTCAATTTCCTCATAAAAAAAATATATGTCAAAAAATAATTTGTTCAAACGGTAATATGACTTTGTATGGTTACTGTGATAATAATATACCAATAGGGGAAATACCTTTTAGTAATTTTATTACGGAAAATAATGAATTTGCAAAATTTATGAAATTTTGCTCAAAAAATGAATTGAAAACACAAATTAAAAATTTTTTAACTGATATAAGAGGAAAAGCTATTTTTAAATCTCCAATATCAGAATTAGGAAAAGTACAAGATGAAGAATTAGAAGAGAATTCTTATGGGCGAACTCTTATTTTTGAAAACCGCCATGTATTTGATCCAGAGACAGAAGAAGATAAAAAAATCATTGTAACAAATGCGTACGTAAAATCAGAAAAAAGAGAACAACATGTTGAACCAATATATAGTGAATTAAAAAAAATGACTTACCATTTAGATATTAATTCAACACTTATAGATACATCAACTTCAACAGAATTAGTAAATAAGTTACACGAAACATCATTAAATAAAGAAAGAATCATTAATTCATTAATGTTGCTAATTGGAAATGCTGGGTGTGGGAAATCAACATTTGTGAGATATTTTAAAGAAATAATTTTAAATAAAAAATATCCTGAAACTGCTAAACAATTTGTTTGGACATTTATAAATATGAATGAGGCACCTGTAAGTCCAGATGAAATTTATATTTGGATTAAAAATTTATTATTGCAAAAAATAAAAGATTATTATAAAGATATAAATTTTCAATCGTTATCCGTATTAAAAGATCTATTTAATGAAGAGATTTATAATTTTGAAAATGGCTTAGGGGCGCTTTTAAATCATGATATTAATAAAAAACATGAAGAATTATATAATCTATTAACAAAAAAGAATAATGATACAACTTTATTGTTAAAGAAAATATTTAAATATATATCTGAAAAAAAATTACAAATACCAATTATAGTTTTGGATAATTGTGATAAAAGAACAGAAAATGAACAATTATTAATGTTTCAAGTTTCTCAATGGTTAAAAGCTACATTTAAATGTATTGTTTTTATGCCAATGAGAAATACAACATATGAAAAATATAAAACTACACCTCCAATTGACACAATTGTTAAAGATTTAACTTTTAGAATAGATCCAGCAGATTTATTAAAAGTTCTTCAAGAACGTTTAAATTATATTAGTCGTTCTTCAACTAATACTCAAAACCAGTATTCATTATCTAATGGAATACAGGTTACAATTCAAAAAAAAGAACAAATAGAATATTTTAAAGCAATATTAACTATGATAAGAAATAATAAGTTGGCTAAAACTATTTTCTATCAACTTTCTAATGGTAATATTAGAGAAGCTATTCAATTTTTTGAAGATTTTTGTAAAAGTGGACATATTAAATCGGAAGATATTTTTAATACTAAAATAACTGAAGGAAAATATAGTATTCCATCTTATAAATTATTAAATGCATTGATAAGAAAAAATAGGAAATATTACAATGAAAATTTTTCAAATTTTACTAATTTATTCTTCGCAGATAATAACGATGAATTGCCTGATCCATTTGTAAGAATAGATATTTTATTGTTTCTTAAATCAAAACGAAATGAAATTGGACATTCTGGACAAAAAGGATATGTTAAAATTTCTGAAATTATTTCTAATCTTCAATCTATTGGACATAAGGCTGAAATTATAGATAGAGAATTAAAATACTTAATAAAAAGGAATTTAATTATTTCTGAAAATAATATAATAAATTCTGAAACATATGTTATTATAGCCTCTTCAGGATTTCTTCATTTAAATCTACTTTCAAATATTCAGTATCTGGCTGCTTGTGCTGAAAATATGATATATAGAAATAATGAAGTTATGGTAGAAATAGCTAATAGGCTTACAGAAGACGATTATTTAAGTAGAATAAATTCATATAAAAATGTTAGAACTATGTATGATTATCTTAATAATTATAGAAAGTCTTTTGTTGTAGATTCTACTGTTTTTCTAAAGCAAGATTTTTGTTCTGAAATATATAATTTAGAACATATTGAAAAAGCCTTAGAAACAATGGCAAATGAAAATCCAAATTTGTCTAAAATGACAATTTTAGAAGAGAATTATCCTAAAAATACAGAAATAACTGCAACAGTTATACATAAATTTAAAAATGGATATTTATGCAAAATTGATAATAAAGATATAAGAGGTTATATTGTTACTTATAATAATATAAATTTGATTTCTCAAAATAATTATTTAAAAGAAGGTAATAATATAATTGTAAAGATAATAGACTATAATTATAAACATAAAAGTTTTAATTTAGAGTTTGTAAAATTCCTAGAAAATTAATTTATTATTTTTATATTATGTAGATTTATTAGACAAATTTTTATTGACATTAAGTTTTATAGTGATTTTTAACTAAGCAGTTATTTATGCAAATATTTTAATTATTTTGTATAGTAGTTGAATTATTGTAGCCTATATGCTACAATAATATTATGAAAGAAATTATTTATTACAAAACTGTTGATAATAAAGTGCCATTTTTGGAATGGTATAAATCTCTTGATAAGAGTTTAAGGCTTGTTGTTGATAAAAGATTATCCAAAGTTGAAAGAGGTTTATATGGTGAAAATAAAAGACTTTCCGAATATCTTTATGAACTTAAATTTTCTAACGGTTTAAGAATATATTATACGGAGATAGAAAATACCATAGTTTTATTGTTTACAGGCGGTAATAAATCAAAACAAAGTAAGGATATAGAATTAGCTGAAAAATATTTACAAGAATACAATGAAAGGAAAAAATAATGAATAAAAAAGAACAAACATTATTAAATAATTTTCCTAAACATCAAGATAATTTAAAAGAACAATTAAAAAATGATTGTGAATATGCTCAAATGTGGTTAGACAGTTTACTTGATGACTATTCACAAACAAAAGATGTGAATGATTTAATATATAACCTCAAACCTTTAATTGAGGCAAAATATACTATATGTGAATTTGCAAATATTATAGGTATTCATAGGATTACATTATATAAAATATTTTCTCGAAAAATGATTCCGAGCATTGAAATCTTGCATAAAATATTTACAGGCTTAGGCTATGATTTAAAATTATCCGCGCAAAAAGTGTAAACATGAAATGCTGAAAATACTGTATTGGTAATATATAGAGATGTGTCCGGTTCATATCTTGTCTTAGCAACATCAAACTAACTGTTCAAAATAATCAAACTGCAAGTATATTTTCACACCCATTTCGATTATAACAGACAGTTTGATTTTTATGCCTGAAACCCCTAATTTTACGGGATTTTTTCTGTCGGAAATTTTCCGAAACAGGAAAAATCAAACTGGACAAGAACGGACTTTTACTACCCCAAAACGGACCCAAAATTTTTAAGTGAAAAATCAAGCTATGCCTGAAAAGCACAGACAGTTTGATTATTACAGACAGTTTGATTATTTTGGTTTTTTCCGTT
>CANQJT010000006.1 GCA_947624325.1 Candidatus Gastranaerophilales bacterium | reverse complement strand
GGTGGCGGACATAGTAATAGAGAGTCTAAAAAGTCATATAGATATTATTATAGTCAAAATTAATTGAAACACCATAATAGCAAGCAACTAAGTTAGCAAATAAGTTGGGTTACGCTCGGCTCACCAAACAACTTTTACTCATAAAAAATACAAAAAATTGTAAATTTGCAAAACAAAAAGCACCCCATCGGAGTGCTTTTTATTAGACTTGTTCTATGTCTGTTATTTTTGAGTATCGTCTTTCATTCTGAAAGTACAAACCCATGTAAATTCAGGTTTATCACCCGTAGGAGATAATTTGGCAACTTCTCCTACCTTATCGCCATTATCATCAACCAAGTCAAAAATGTTATTAGAATTATTCTCATTATTTTTTATGTAGTACCTACATGGAAATTCTACAGGCAAGTTACCGGAATTATTTAAAATATTGTCTGTATCATCACGCATAAGCTGAGTCCAATTTATTGCAAATACAGGTTTGTCATCTCCCATACCTTCAATAGCTCCGACGTCATAGTGTTTATTTGGGTCTAAGTTGTCAAATTCAACTTGTCCATCCGTACCTTTTTTAAACCCCGTGACTTGTGTGCCTGTTGCAGAGTCAAAAAGCCCGTATGCTCTTTGAGCACAGGTGCCTTCTATTCTAATTTTTCTTGGATTAGGAGTTAAAATAACTTGTTCAGGGCAGTCGTTTAATAATTTATTTTCATTCATAATTTGTCCTTTCTATACTTTTCTATCCTTATTCAGATTAGTTTTTTTGTTTAAAGAATTTAATATAATTATTTCAAATTTTTTCGGGTTTGTTAGTAAATTTACAATTTTTTTACATTGATTTTTTTACAAATAAAATTCTTAAATTTGCTTCGGGGGGGGGTGGTAAAAATGGTATAATTACTTTATTTACAAATTAAGGTTTGGTTTTAATATAACTATATAATATTGTAAACTTTAAAATTTTTTCTTTTTTAATTGTTTAAGATAATTTCTTTTTAAATTAGAGCTTGAACCAAAAAACATATTTTCAGATTTTGTAAGACAATTATTATAGTTAATTTTATGTTCAATCAATGATAGTGTACAAATTAAATCTGCTGTTTGGAACAGTTTATAATCGTTAGGACATACAACTTTATATTCAAAATTATCGGCAAACCAAGAACTAAAAACAGCAACTAATATATTAGCTAGTTGAAATTGCCCGTTATCATAATAAATTATAATCTTTTCATAACTTGAAAAATATTTAAAATTTTCTTTTATAAATATAGATAAGTTTTTTGATATTTGATTACTCATATCCAATTGAGATAAAATTGATTTTTTATTAATAATTATATTTTTGTATTTTATATTAACATTTCTTGTAAAATGAAATAATTTATTAAATATTTTAAAGCGTTCTTTTATATCAATATTGATATAATTTTTTTCTCTTCTAATCAAAGGACCCGAATGAATAGTGTGCTGTCCTAAGGAACATTCATCAAGAGCAGTGTTTAGTTTATTTATATCTTCAACAATCTTATTCTCTTGATTATGAAAAACCAAAGTTACAATATAATAAGGTGAATTTTCACAATAATTGCCAAAATCACCTGATTCATCAATAAAAATACTAAGCTCTTTCACCTTTAAACCTTTAATTCCTCAAATTAAAAAGCGAGGAGTACCCTCGCTTGTGGTGGACCGAGAGCATATGCCCAGCCCATTAATTTTATTATAGCATGCCGGCATGCACGATTTCAATATGTCAAGTTATGTATTAAGTTTTATTAACATGATAAATTGCTTCGGGGGGGGGGTAAAAGTGGTATAATTACTTTGTTTATAAGTTGAGGTTGTTTTATGAACGATAAAAAATATAGAAATAATGTCGGCTTATGGAAAATCGGACATTTTGTACAAAATTATAAAATTTTGGCAAAAGTAGTCAACCCTAATCTACTTGCTATCGTTATATGTTTTCTTGCTATTTTTTATATTTCAAGTTTAAATTTTGCTTTTGGTCAAGATAATGTTTCAAATAAAGAAGGTTTTGTAGAAATAGGCAAATTATTACAGCCCAGAAAGCAACCTTCAGCTGTTGTATTAGATGATGGCAGAATTTTTATTGCCGGCGGCGGTGATGAAAATAATCATTCATTAAATACAACGGAAATATTTGATCCCAAAACAGGAAAATCTATATACGGACCCAATTTGGGGTTAGATTATTTTAATCACCCCATATTTTTATACTTACTAAATAATGGTAATGTTTTAATCGCTTCTTCAAATTCACCGGCTGATGATTATAACCAAAAAATCGAAATTTATAATCCTAATAAAAATATTATAGAAAATTCTTTTGATTTTAAAATGGAATTGATTTCTTTTGATGGTTATTCATATGTTTTACCAATTAACAATAATGAAGTTCTAATCATCCCTAAAATGTTTAAATTTAAAAATAGTATTTTATATAATATTAAAAAGAATAATATTTCTAAAAAATATGTTAAGTTGTTTGATGATAATGATTTTGAGAAAAAGTTCTTAACAAGACTCACTCCACAACAATATTATGTTACAAAGAAAAATAATTATTTTTATCTAATTGATGCCGGAGACAATATTATTAAAATAAGTGATGATTTTAATAATATAGAATACAAAAAAATAAAAGATAAAAACAGTATGTCTCAACTTGTAAGAGCTATTTTTCTGAAGAATAAAAATATAATTGTAATATTTGATCATAAATCTATATACTATTTTGATGTAAAAAGTGAGACATATCAAAAAATAATAAATTTTGGTAATAATCATTATAAAACACCTTTTCGTAGGTTATTTGAAAAGAGTAATGGAAATATTTTATTTTTTGAATTTTGTCATCCGGGTCTATATGAATATATATATGAATTTGATATAGAAAAAAAAGAAATTATTTCAAAAAACTATCATACACCAACACGATTTTCAGATATAGTTCAATCGGACAAAGGGGATATTTATTCTATAGGTGGTGAAAGAATTAATGAAGTATTTATGCACCATTCTTTATCAAATAAAGTTTATTTATTAAAACAGTAAGGAGATAGCAAGCAGGCTGGGTTAGCGGAGTATAACCCAACAATAATAAAAAAATTAATCAAGTAGTATGTAGTTGAATTTAAACAAACCTACTTAATATTAAATTTTTTAAAATTTTTTCTTTTTTAATTGTTTAAGATAATTTCTTTTTAAATTAGAAATTGAACCAAAAAATATATTTTCAGATTTTGTAAGACAATTATTATAGTTAATTTTATGTTCAATCAATGATAGTGTACAAATTAAATCTGCTGTTTGGAACAGTTTATAATCGTTAGGACATACAACTTTATATTCAAAATTATCGGCAAACCAAGAACTAAAAACAGCAACTAATATATTAGCTAGTTGAAATTGCCCGTTATCATAATAAATTATAATCTTTTCATAACTTGAAAAATATTTAAAATTTTCTTTTATAAATATAGATAAGTTTTTTGATATTTGATTACTCATATCCAATTGAGATAAAATTGATTTTTTATTAATAATTATATTTTTGTATTTTATATTAACATTTCTTGTAAAATGAAATAATTTATTAAATATTTTAAAGCGTTCTTTTATATCAATATTGATATAATTTTTTTCTCTTCTAATCAAAGGACCCGAATGAATAGTGTGCTGTCCTAAGGAACATTCATCAAGAGCAGTGTTTAGTTTATTTATATCTTCAACAATCTTATTCTCTTGATTATGAAAAACCAAAGTTACAATATAATAAGGTGAATTTTCACAATAATTGCCAAAATCACCTGATTCATCAATAAAAATACTAAGCTCTTTCACCTTTAAACCTTTAATTCCTCAAATTAAAAAGCGAGGAGTACCCTCGCTTGTGGTGGACCGAGAGCATATGCCCAGCCCATTAATTTTATTATAGCATGCCGGCATGCACGATTTCAATATGTCAAGTTATGTATTAAGTTTTATTAACATGATAAATTGCTTCGGGGGGGGGGTAAAAGTGGTATAATTACTTTGTTTATAAGTTGAGGTTGTTTTATGAACGATAAAAAATATAGAAATAATGTCGGCTTATGGAAAATCGGACATTTTGTACAAAATTATAAAATTTTGGCAAAAGTAGTCAACCCTAATCTACTTGCTATCGTTATATGTTTTCTTGCTATTTTTTATATTTCAAGTTTAAATTTTGCTTTTGGTCAAGATAATGTTTCAAATAAAGAAGGTTTTGTAGAAATAGGCAAATTATTACAGCCCAGAAAGCAACCTTCAGCTGTTGTATTAGATGATGGCAGAATTTTTATTGCCGGCGGCGGTGATGAAAATAATCATTCATTAAATACAACGGAAATATTTGATCCCAAAACAGGAAAATCTATATACGGACCCAATTTGGGGTTAGATTATTTTAATCACCCCATATTTTTATACTTACTAAATAATGGTAATGTTTTAATCGCTTCTTCAAATTCACCGGCTGATGATTATAACCAAAAAATCGAAATTTATAATCCTAATAAAAATATTATAGAAAATTCTTTTGATTTTAAAATGGAATTGATTTCTTTTGATGGTTATTCATATGTTTTACCAATTAACAATAATGAAGTTCTAATCATCCCTAAAATGTTTAAATTTAAAAATAGTATTTTATATAATATTAAAAAGAATAATATTTCTAAAAAATATGTTAAGTTGTTTGATGATAATGATTTTGAGAAAAAGTTCTTAACAAGACTCACTCCACAACAATATTATGTTACAAAGAAAAATAATTATTTTTATCTAATTGATGCCGGAGACAATATTATTAAAATAAGTGATGATTTTAATAATATAGAATACAAAAAAATAAAAGATAAAAACAGTATGTCTCAACTTGTAAGAGCTATTTTTCTGAAGAATAAAAATATAATTGTAATATTTGATCATAAATCTATATACTATTTTGATGTAAAAAGTGAGACATATCAAAAAATAATAAATTTTGGTAATAATCATTATAAAACACCTTTTCGTAGGTTATTTGAAAAGAGTAATGGAAATATTTTATTTTTTGAATTTTGTCATCCGGGTCTATATGAATATATATATGAATTTGATATAGAAAAAAAAGAAATTATTTCAAAAAACTATCATACACCAACACGATTTTCAGATATAGTTCAATCGGACAAAGGGGATATTTATTCTATAGGTGGTGAAAGAATTAATGAAGTATTTATGCACCATTCTTTATCAAATAAAGTTTATTTATTAAAACAATAAGGAGCAAGTAGGTTGGATTAGCGGAGTATAATCTATTACTCATAAAATACCCAAAATTGTAAATTAATAAAAACAAAAAGCACCCTCATTTGGGTGCTTTTTATCTGACTTGTGCCAAAGTTGTTATTCTTTTGAGTTGTCTTTCATTTTGAGAGTCGTAATCCAAACAAATCTGGGTTTATCGCCTGTCTGAGATAAGTTTATAACTTGCCCTACTGTTTCGCCATTATCATCTACTATATCAAAAATGTTGTTTTTATTATTGTTATCTATTATTTCATAGGGTTTTGGATATTCTACAGGCAGGTTGCCTGAATTTTTTAAAATATCATCTGTGTTGTCTTTCATTCTTGAAATCCATGCAATTGCAAATTCAGGTTTATTATCTCCCATACTTTCAATCGCTCCCACATCATAGTGTTTATTTGGGTCTAAGCCTGCAAATTCAATTTGCCCTTCTATACCTTTTTTAAAACCCGTGACTTGTGTGCCTGTTTCAGAGTCAAAAAGTCCGTATGCTCTTTCTGATTCTGCATTATTTATTCTTATTATCCTTGGTTTAGGGAATATTACAACTTGCTCAGGTGAATCATTTAAAAATTTATTTTGTTCCATAATTTTATCCTTTCATTTTTAACTGTCTTTTTTATTTTTATCATCATCAACCAAAGGTAAAGAATGAATATAATATATTTCTTTTTTTGATTCCTTATTTGCTTGTCTTACCCTGATTGAATATCTTTTATCGGGATCTAAGTCCGAAAATGTAACGTGACCTTCTTTTCCGTTAACCCAAGGAGTAGCCTGCTTTGTAGTTTCCGCATTGTATAAACAGTAATCATGCATTGATGTAGTTTCAATTATTGAAATTTGAGTTCTGTCATCGCTTACAAATACGTCTTCAGGCTTAACAAACGAAGTATCAAATATATTATTATTATCTAAATTATTGTTGTTCATAATAAGTCTCCTTTCTGTTTAATACTATTCTTTTAGTGGGATAGGGCTTCCGACAATAACGCTGTCAGATGGATTTACATGTTTAAAAGTGACGACCCTATCTAAATCTTTATCGGTTTGTGTTAATATATGCTGACCTGCTTTATTGTATAATGAGTAATTTGAATATCTGCATGCAGGAATGATAATTAAATTGTAACTGCCTTTTTGAGTTACAAAATAAGGAGGAACATAGCCGTACCAAGCATTATAATAAACTCCGGGAGTAATAAACGTAGGGCCGTTTATAAAAGTGTATTTTTTGGATAAATTCTTACCGCCCATTTTATATTCTCCGCCTGCAGGTACTTCAAAATTAATGATTGTATTTGTAGTGAAGAAATAACCGTCATCCGTTTTTGGTACTAAAAACCCTTTGCTATTGGTTACTTTTATGCCCCATTCTTTAAGCTGTTTATCAGTTAACGGCATATTTTTGTCATTCAAAATTGCATAACCGTAATTAGAGTCGGCTTTAATAGAAATCATTCCGCAGCCGTTTTGCGGATTAAAAGTCGGTTTTTTTGCAGGTATGATAATATCTGCATCCACTACCGGAATTGTAGGAATGATAATAATTTCAGGTTTAACAACCGGCATAGGCAGAATATCTTCACGGCTTTGAACCCTTACGGCATATTCTATTTTCGGATCTAAATTCGAAAATACCACAGTACCTTTTGAACCGCTCATCCAATTTTCCGTTTGCATGCCTGTTTTAGAATTAAATAGAGTGTAATTGTAAAATTCGCTTGTATTTAATATTGTAATAACGGTTTTGTCTTCGCTGAGCATAACATCTTCAGCATTCACGAAAGATGAATCATAGTAATTGATATTTGACATTTTTACATTTTCCATAATAAAAGTCCTTTCTGTTTTTTTTTGCACCATAATATTGGCGTCTTTTGTGGCGTCGTAACTGTATTGTGGTTAAAAAAATTGATTTTAACCGCATTTTTTGGGGGCAAAAATATCTACACTGCAATTTTTATGCAGTTTCGTAAAATATTCTTAGTTTTTTTATAAAATTTATATATTATATTCGTATTTATATTATGTTTGTTATTAATTATTTATCAGCAAATGTCCATAACTTGCCTTATTAATATTATTCCCGTTTTTTTAAAATTCTAAACGTGCATGTTAATATTTTGTTACATTTTTGTTTTTTACTTGAATTTGCTTCGGGGGGGGGTAAAAATGGTATAATAATTTCAGTTAATTATTAAAGGTAAAAAAATGGATTACTTGATATTATCGATAGTATTTATACTTCTTGTAATTTTAATAATAAGGGGTTTTGAATCTTTAAAATATCTGATACAAAACAGAAAATGTTTTAAATATGCACTTTTTCCCAAGTTTCCCTTTAAGCTGAAAGAATGTTTAAAACTGCTTATTATAGTAATTTTATTCTTGTTAAATCTTCTTATAATTTACTTAATTTCTTTATTTATTTATGGAATATCTAATTCACAAGGATGCGCAATAGAATATAGAAGATACCGTATAATTGCATTGAGTAATTTAAACCAAGTACTTGAGTTGGAAAATAAGGTTGAGGGTAAAAAAGTTAAGGATTTTCAAAATGCAAAGGAATTTGCAAATATGATAATATCAAGAATGCATGTTGAGGATGTTTATAATATTAAATCCGATAAGTATGAATATAAGACGTTTAAAAAGGGTGAAATTAAAAAATATAAATTAACCGAATATAAAGATAAACCGTTTGTTGTTGATGCCAGAGGAATAGCTTATATAGTATCAAAATATGAGCAGGGGTGTAATAAGGTTGATTTGGAAAACCATGAAAATTCAAGCTGTCTTATTGATGTGGATGTAAACGGTTTTAGAGAACCCAACGAATATTATAATCCCCAAAAACCTCGTAATGTTGACAGAATTACATTAGTGGTTGACGGAGTTAATAATAAAGTAATTCCGCCAAATAAATATAAGGACGCAATATATGACAGAAGATAATATAAATGAAAATGAAATAAATTTAACTCCGACGGAAGAAGAAGTCACTAATTACAGAAAAAAACTTATGACATTTTTAACGGGCTTTTTAAGTTTTTTAATCTTATCTGCTATCGTCATTATTATGTCTGTTCCAACAATGAATCATAAGCCCGCAATATACCTTTATAGCGAAAAGCCGACGCAAGTCAGCATAAAACTTGATAAAACAATAAAATATGATATTACAATCCCCAAATATAAAAAGGGCTGGAGGGTTCAAACAGAACAAAACGGCATAATTAAAGATTTACAGCCAAAATATACAAAATGCTCTAAACTGCCTGATACCTTTGGCTTTGAATACGCAAAAGAGGCTTGCGAAAAAAATGAATATCCTTATATATACTGGGACGGAATAGAGTTAACTAAGCCCATACCAAAGAAAGATTACGGTTTTATTGTTAAAAAAGAAGATATAGAAACGTTTTTAAACGCTAAGGCAGATGAGTTCAAATTCAATGAAGCGGAGAAAAAAGAGTTTGTCCGCTACTGGAGTAAAACGGCACTTGATAAAAATTGGAAAAAATATAAGATATATTTTCTTCAAAATGAAGAAGTGCAAAACCTATACCCTCTTTATTTTGAGCCGACACCTGAGAGCATAAACAGAGTTCAAATAATAATATCAAAAGCAAAAAGGTCAGATAAGCCATCATCTCAAACTCTTAAACCAATTGAAAGAAAAGGCTTTACCCTCGTTGAGTGGGGCGGAAGTATAATCAAATAAAATTATGTCGGTTGGATTTTAACAAAACTACAAAGGATAAGAAATATAATAAGAAGCACCCTTTAATGGTGCTTCTTATCAGTTTTGTGCCAAGTTTTTTATTCCTTTGTGTCGTCTTTCATTTTGAAAGAGCATATAAAATTGATTTGCAGTTTATCGCCGGTTGGTGCTAATTTTGCAACTTCTCCTACTTTATCGCCATTATCATCAACCAAGTCAAAAATGTTGTTGGAATTGTTGCCATTATCTTTTATTGTATATGTAGCCGGATATATAACAGGCAAGTTGCCTGAATTTTTTAATATTTCGTCTGTGGTGTCTTTCATTGCTGAAATCCATGCAATTGCGAATTGGGGTTTTTCATCTCCCATACCTTCAATAGCTCCAACATCATAGTGCTTGTTTGGGTCTAAGTTGTCAAATTCAACTTTACCTGTAGTACCTTTTCTAAACTCACTAACTTGTGTGCCTGTTTCAGAATCAAAAAGTCCGTATGCTCGATTAGCACAGGCAGGAGTTATTATAATTTGTCTTGGGTCAGGAATTAGAATAACTTGTTCTTGCTGTTCATTTAAAGATTTATTTTCGTTCATAATATGTCCTTTCTGTTACTTTTTATCTTTAATAAAATTAGTTTTTTCAAGTGTCCTAACAAAATTTTACGATAAGCCACGAAGTTGTGTTACAAAGCGAAGCACCGCAACGAAGTGAGGATGACTGAGTGCGACACTAGATTAAATCCAATTTTATATTATTATTTCAAATTTTTTCCGCTTTGATAGTAATTTTACAATTTATTTACATTAAATTTTTATAATCCAATAAAATACTTTGATTTGCTTCGTGGGGGAGGGTAAAAGTAAGCAGGTTGGGTTTGCAGAACGTAATCTGGCAACTTTTTTACTTATAAAAATATCAAATTTTTAATTTGTAAAAACAAAAAGCACCTTTATGGGGTGCTTTTGTTATATGACTTATGCCATGCCTGTTATTTTTGAGTGTCATCTTTTACTTTTAACGACCAAATATAATGGATTTTAGGTTTATCTCCTGTCTGAGATAAATTCATAACTTGTCCGACTGTTTCACCTCTATTATCTGCTAAATCAAAAATGTTGTTGGAATTGTTGCCATTATTTTTTATTGTATAGGGTAGTGGATATACTACAGGTAAGTTATGCGAATTTTTTAATATAGTATCTGTATCATCTTTCATTTTGTTAGTCCACGCAATTGAAAATTGAGGTTTTTCATCTCCTGGATTTTCTATGGCTCCTACGTCATAGTGTCTGCTTGGTTCTAAGTGAGCAAATTCAACTTGTCCATCTGTGCCTTTTTTAAACCCCGTGACTTGTGTACCCGTTTCAGAGTCAAATAGTCCGTATGCTCTTTCGGCACAGGCATTACTAATTTCAATTTTTCTTGGGTTAGGAGTTAAAACTACTTGTTCTTGTTGTTCATTTAAAGATTTATTTTGTTCCATGATAAAAGTCCTTTCTATTATTTTTTTAATTATTTTATTAATTTATATCACGCATTGGCAAACTTGTAATATACATAAACTCAGGTAAGGCTATAATATTTTCTAATGCTTCTGCTTGATTTCGAGCCATTACCGATACTTCTACCGGTTCAGCACTTGCTTTTCTTACTATACTTGCTGTATATCTGTATTTCATATTTTATTCCTTTCTGTTTTTTGCACCAAAATGTTGGCGTCTTTTGGGGCGTCGTAACTATCTTTGGGTTAAAAAATTTAATTTTAACCGCATTTTTTAGAAGCAAAAATATCTATGCTGCAATTTTTATGCAGTTTTAAGAAATATTCTTAGTTTTTTATAAAATTTATATATTATATTCGTATTTAATTTATATGAAAATGGTTATAATTTAACTCAATTTTAATATTCCCGTTTTTAAAATATTTTAAACATACTTGTTAATATTTTGTTATATTTTTATTTTTTGCCTGAACTATAAAAGTGTGCAATAGTTCGTAGGTAGATTAACAAAGTGTTACCCTACATTTTTTTATCTTGGAAAAAACAGTCAAACCCAATCTGCAAATTTTATTTACTTATATAATCCGAAATTTCGCTCTCTTGAAATTTCTTTTCGCTCGGGATTGTCGCTCGTTCAACTTCGTTTTGCTCTCGCTTCACCCTCGCTTACCGGACTTGCGTCCGTCCGAAAATTCGCTCTCTTGAAATTTCTTTCCGCTCGGGATTGTCGCTCGTTCAACTTCGTTTTGCTCTCGCTTCACCCTCGCTCGTTTTGTAAACTTTTCTTAAAAATTATAATTATCTAATCAAAATATATTTTTTAGCCGGTTTACACTAACAGTGTAAAATATAAAAGGAGATTTTATGTTAGGAACACAAATTGGAGCAATAAGGTATAATGCAGGTAAATCAATAAAATTACTCGGACCAAAAACAAATGCAAAAGTTATTGACGTAATTACAAAAAACGGTGTACCTTTTGATTCTTTCGGTAAAATAAATGAAGAAAATCTTAATTCAATTTTAAATAAACTCGGAAAAGCTATGGGTAAAAAAGTAAAACCGGTTACAGCAGGCGGAACTTTTAAATATATAAATGCACATGGTGCTGCTCAAATTGTTGATGAAGCAGGTAATGAAGTTCTTCAGCTCTGTGAAAGAGTTAAACATCCTTTTCTTACTTTAATCAAACATACATTCGGGAAAATATAAAAGTCCGAATTAGTTCTCGCAGTATGAAGTTTAGGTTTGACCACTTTTGGACAAAATTTTAAAATTTTGGCAAAAATATATAGTTATCTGTAAACCCGGCAGCAATGCCCCATAAATTTTTTACATTTAATTAATTGCATTAAAGCTTTGCCTTGTTATAAAATTATTAAAAAAGGTTATGAGGTAATTATGTCTGATTGTATTTTTTGTAAAATCGCAAACGGCGAAATCCCTTCCGATTTTATTTACGAGGATGAAAAAGTCGTTGCATTTAACGATTTAAATCCGCAAGCACCTGTTCATTTTCTGGTTATTCCTAAAAAACACTATGCTTCGTTAAATGATATAGACTCAAAAGAAGCATTTGCGGATATTTTTTCTGCCATTCCTAAAATTACAGCAAAACTTGGTATAAAAGAGTATAGAACGGTTGTAAATACGGGTGAGAGCGCAGGGCAGACCGTTTTCCATATTCATGTTCATGTTATGGCAGGCAGAAAGTTTAATTGGCCTGCAGGTTAAGTTATGTATAACCGTTGGTATGATAATTATCCCGAATTAAAATCTTTGCTTCAGCTTTTGGAAAAGGTTGATTCACGGTATCTTGATGTTATTGCGCAGGATTTTCTTCAAATTATTTTGGATAAATACTCCGACAGGTTTGATGATGCCATTAGGCAGATGAGCGAAAATGCTCCGCCCCGTTATTTAAGATGGTATGATGAAAATTATGACCTTCATACCTGTATTGAATTTATTAAAACTCTGAATGATAATGAAAGAGAAGATTTAATTAAATCTTTCATAATGTCACTTGTAAGCTTTATAACGAATGTAGATGATGAATAAGAAAAATATATTAATTACAGGCTCATCAAGAGGTATAGGTCTTGAAATCGCAAAGCATTTTGCTTCTGATTATAATGTTTTTATAACGGGAAGAGATGAACAAAAACTTGAAATGCTCTCTAAACAATACGGATTTAAGGGTTATTATTCTTGTGATTTATCTTTGACGAATGGGGCAGAAAAGCTTATATCCGGCTTAAATACGGATTTCGATATTTTAATAAATAATGCAGGTATGTATATTTATAATCCGATTGATAAAATGTCACCCATAGAAACCGTAAGTTCAATGGTTTTGAACTCTTTAACACCTTATGAATTAATAAAACGGGTTGTGCCTTATATGAAAAAGCAAAAATGGGGCAGGATAATTAACATAGGCTCAATCTCAGGTGTTATGGGCGAAGCAAATGCTTCTATATACTCTATGACAAAGGCAGCTTTAATCGGATTAACAAAGTCGCTTGCACTTGAACTCGCTCAAGATGATATTACCGTTAATATAATTAATCCCGGGTGGGTTGATACGGAATTAATCAATAATGACAACCTTGAAGATGATTTTTCAAAAGACGAAATTATGGAAACCATTCCCCAGCGAAGGTTTGTAACCCCCGACGAAATAGCTTCCGCATGCGAATTTTTAATATCCGATAAAGCAAAAACTATAACAGGTCAGTCCATAAACATTTGTGCAGGCTTATCTTTAGGCTGTTAAAGATTTTCCTCAGCTTTATATAAATCAACACCGCCTGCCGCTTTATACAACCCTATCGTTGATATTATTAAATTGATTTTATTTGAAACTTCTTCTTTTTGAGTTAATAAATATGCCTCTTTTGCGTATAGGGTATCAATATCGGCAGAAGCCCCGATTTCATTTTTTTCTTTTGCAAGAGTATATATTTTTGTTTGGGTTTTTAACCTGTTTGTACTTTCATTATAATTATCGTTTGCGGTTTTATATTCCAAAAGTCCCGAATTAACTTCTTTTACACCTTCCAAAATTGTTTTTTGATAATCGTTTAAAGCTTCTTCATACTGAAATTTTTTAAGTTTTAAAAAAGCTATTTTTCTTCCGCCCGAAAACAAATCCATTGAAGGAAGAACCCCGAGATTTAAGAATTGCGAAGCTCCATGAAACAGTTCATTTAAATGATATGCATTTAACCCGACTTGACCGATTATGGTAAACTTAGGCAAAAATTCTCTTTTTGCCGCTTTTACGTCAAAACCTATTCTTTTGATGTTTGCTTCCTGCTGCTTAAAATCAGGTCTGTTGGATATAACGGCTGAAGAGTATTCCTTTGGCAGATTGTTTAAAACTGTTACTTTTTCATAGCTGTTATACTTGATTTCATCTTCATTATTGGCAAGATAAACTTTTAAACTTTCTTTCAGCAGATTTTTTGTTAAATCGTGTTTATTTTTTTCTTCTTTTAAACTTGTAAGATATTTTTCCTCCGCAAGCACTTCGTTAATTGTGCAAAGACCTGTTTCATATTTATCCTGCGTCATTGAAAGGATTTTTTCCTGAGTTTTAATTAACTCCTCTTGAATTTGAGATAATTTATCCGCCTTAATCAAATTAAAATAATCGGAAGCAAAATCGGAGGTTAAAGAAATATAAGTTGCTCTTTGCGCCTGCTTAACCATTTCCAGCTGTTGTTCCATGCTTTTTGTTTTGAACCTGTTTAATCCCCAAATATCTACTTCATAACCTGCCGTTAAAGGTAAAAGATAGTTATATTGAGAATATTTAGGGATTTGCATATCTCCGAACTGCTGGCGAGGTGCTTGTAAATCTCTGTTTAAGTCACCCGAAAAGCCTATAAATGGCAGTTCATTTGCAAATTGCATTTTTACAAGTTTTTCGTTTTCCTGAATTTTCAATGCCGTATTTTTTAGGTCATAATTGTTTTTATAAACGGTAATTAAATTATCTTTTAAATATTCATCTTTATAGTTATCCCACCATTTAATATTCAGATATTCTATAGTTTTTTCGCCGTTTGGAATTTCCTTTTTCGCTATAGACGGCAGGCATATTGAAAAAACAATAAATAGTATTATACAAAATTTTCTCATATTCATATTCCCAAGAATTTCCTTGTGCTATAATTTAAGCACAAGAATATTTTATATTAAAAAAAATGGAACACAAAATAACCGAATCATTAATAAGCGAGGAAGATAAAAGACACATTTACGAAAAAAAACGTGTAATTGTGCCTGCAATTACCGCACTTGTCATATTGGTATTGGGAATAATTATTTCAATAAACTCCATATTTTATAAGTCAACCGATGATGCATTTGTGGAAGGGCATATAGTTACTGTTGCTCCAAGAGTATTCGGGCCTGTTATTAAGCTGAATGTTGAAGATAATCAGATTGTTAAAAAAGGCGATTTACTTTTGGAGATTGATTCTAAAGACTATGAGGCAAAATTAAAACAGTCGCAGGCTAAACTTGAGGAGGCTAAAGCAAGTCTTATAAGTGCCGATAACGATGTTATTAAAACATTATCGGAATTGGAATTTGCTCAAAACGAATATGACAGATACTCTAAAATGCACTCAAAAGGAATAGCTTCAACTCAGGATTATGAAACAAGCCAAACAAAATTAACTCAGGCAAAATCAAACAACAGCAGTGCAAAAGCAAAATATGACGAAATAACTGCTTCAATTAAAAAACTGGAAGCGGAAGTTGAACAGGATGAATTAAATCTTTCTTATACTAAAATATATGCGGTTCAAGACGGCAAAGTAACACATAGAACAGTTGAAGAAGGCAATTACGTTCAAATTGCACAGCCTTTATTTGCCATAGCACAGGATGATGTTTGGGTCGTAGCTAATTTTAAAGAAACTCAAATAGCTAACATGAAAAAGGGGCAAAAAGTAAAAATTAAAATTGATGCCTATGGTAATAAGAAATTTAACGGTGTGGTAGACAGTCTGCAAATGGCATCTGGCGCTAAGGCAAGCCTTTTTCCGCCTGAAAATGCTGTCGGAAGCTACGTTAAGATTGTTCAAAGAATCCCCGTTAAAATCTTGTTTACAGATGATATCTCGGGGTATAACATAATCCCCGGCATGAGTGCAGTTCCTACCGTAAAGGTAAAATAAAATGGCTCAGGAGTTGCAGTATAATAAAGTTCCGATTTGGTTAATTGCAATATCAATATTAATGCCTACATCATTTGCCGCCTTGGCAACTACGGCAACAAATGTGGCTATTCCTCATATATCAGGATATTTTGCGGCAACAGCAGACGAATCAAAATGGATAGTAACCTCTTATATGGTTGCAAATGCCTGCATGATAATGCTTACAGGATGGCTTGAGCATGTTTTGGGACGCAAACAGCTTATAAAAGTTTGTATTTTTATATTTACTTTGGGCGCTTTAATCTGTACGATTGCTCCCTCATTAAATATAATGGTGATTGGAAGGTTAATCCAGGGAATTGGCGGAGGCCCTATGACACCGATATCTCAAACAGTGCTACTATCGGCATTTCCTGAAGATAAAAAAGGTGTTGCGATGTCGCTTTTTGGTCTGGCGGTTATGGTTTGCGCCATATTAGGGCCGTCCTTCGGCGGATTTTTGGTTGATAACTTTAACTGGCATTACATTTATTCCGTTAATATTCCTGTCGGAATAGTTTCATATATGCTTATTTGTAAGAATATTGAAAATACCGAGCCTTCAAAAGAGAAAAAACATGTTGATTTTATCGGAATGAGCGCATTAATTATCTGGCTTTTATCTATGCAGATAGTTCTTGATAAAGGTCAGCAGTATAATTGGTTTGATTCTGCGTGGATTTCGTGGCTTAGCGGATTTTCGCTTGTTGTATTGTCTTTTCTTGTTATTTGGGAAATTGAAAATAAAAATTCGTTTATTAATTTAAGGTTATTTAAAGACAGAAATTTTTTAATCGGAACTATAATTTCAACGGCGGTAAGTATGGTTGTATTTACAACAATGTATCTTGCGCCTCAGTTTTTACAGAATGTATTAGGATATACGGCACTTTTAAGCGGATATACAATGGCACCCAGAGTTATATCCTGTTTAGTTATGCTTGCCGTTATTCCTAAATTAATGAAGCTTTATGACAGCAGAATATTAATTGCAATAGGGTTTTTCTTCTTAGGACTTGCAACTTTTGTATATACCAATGTTAATTTGGCGGTTTCATTTTTGTATGTATCAATACCAAATGTTTTATTAGGTATCGGAGTAATTTTAACCTTTATTCCGATATCGGCATTAGCATTAGGGACTTTACCGAAGGAACAGCTTGCAAACGGTGCCAGTCTGCATAATTTTTGTAAGACCGTAGGTGTTGCGGTAATAGTTTCAATGTCATCAACACTTGTTGCAAGGCACTCTCAAATTCATCAGGGATATCTGGTTGATAATCTTTCCAATTTTAACTTGGTATTTCAAAATAAAATGGCTGGTTGGACAAGTACATTTATTCAGGGAGCATCTTCTGCATTTGCCGTAAATAAGGCAAATGCCTATGCTTATAAACAAATGATTGCGCAATCCACATTATTCGCTTATGTTGATACCTTCGCCATAGTCGCAATGCTCGCATTCATTCTAATCCCTGCAGCATTTTTTATGAAAATAAAAAAGAATAACTAATTACAATAAAATGTAATTAATTTTGATTAATTTACAATTATTTGCATTTTTCTGAAATCATAATTATTTACTCCTATAATTTTTTTATAAATATATATGTATGCACGGTTTGAAGGGTCAGTTGGTCCATTAATTCTTTTAACTAACGGGACATCCTTTGGATCTGCATTATGAAAACTTGGATAAATTGAAGTACTTCCACCAACTATCAAAACCATATTTTTATTTGGAATTTTAATATAATTAGGTAAATATGAACGAACAAATTCATTTAAAGGCTTTAATTCTTTAGTTTCTACATCATATTCATATAACGGGCTAAACCAACTCGGATACCTATTAGTATGTATAACCGATTCAACACTTACTCCATAATCAACTTCATCTCTTTTAACAACTATTTTTTTCTTAAACTCATCTTTCTCATTCAACATTTTGTAATTTATATTGTCTATAAAAGGAATATTTTTATATGAAATATTTTGTTTTTCTGCTTTTTCTTTTATCGTCTTATATTCTATTGAATCTGAACTGTATGCATCTGAAATGTTTTTAGTCTTTAAATTATATTTATACATTGTATTAGAAGTGCAAAATAAATTGATATCATCACCTTGTTTATATATTTGGTAACAATCTTTATCCAAATAAAAGTCTAAATCTTCACACTTCTTGGAAGCAAGATTATATTTAAATAAATATTGCTCTTCTTTTGTAAGTATTTTCCCGGCTAAAACATAAAGATTATCCCCATCGGATATAATAGTTCTAACACCACAAACTTTTTCAATTAAGTGTTTTTTAAGTTCCGGTAATTTTGAGAACTTAAATGTTTTTAAATCTAAAATATCGATATGTCGTGAGTTTGAATAATTTGGAGTAAAAAATATTATTTTGGAATTATCAATAAAGTGCCCTCCAACTCCTCCATCATAACAATGATTCATATCTTGTAATCTATACAATCCCGGTTTTTGATTTGGATTTTTGGGATTAAATTTAGGTACAACACCCGCAAAACATATATTATTTGAAATCAAAATAAGAATAAAAATGGAAAGAATAGTTTGTAGATTGGGTTTGACTACTTTTGCCAAAATTTTTAAATTTTGTGCAAAATGTCTGGTTTTGCATAAGCCAACATTTTTTCTATATTTTTTATCGTTCATAAAATAACCTCAACTTGTAAACAAAGTCATTATACCACTTTTACCCCCCCCCTCCGGAAGCAAGGCAGGATAAATTAAAATTATTCAAAATAAATCTTAATAATCACTTGACAAAAATTTAATAAATCTTCATGTTAATCATAAAATATTGAAACCATGCCGGATATAGTTTATAATATTAATGTACCTATACCTTATTAGGAGAGGCGTAGGTTTGCTAGACAAACTCCTCTGGTACAAAAGCAAGCAAGTGCATGGAAACATGCACTTTTTTAATGTTATAATTATTTAATGGATGATATTAATAAATATTATTTTCAATTTTCAAGACTTTATATAAGAATTATGCGACTTGAAACAAATATCAAAAACGGTCTTATTAATTCTTTATTGCCATATTATAAAGAAGATATTATTAATCAATTTAATAACTTTTTTACAAATAAAAAAAGATTGGAAAGATATAAAAATAAAGATATTAATAAAATAAGTTCAATTATAAAAAATCCTCAAATTAATTCAAACTCAAAAAAATTTATTTCTTTAATAAATAATGTTTTATATTTATCAGATTTAATTTTTATATTTCTATATTGTGAACAATTTAGAAAAAGTGAAATTATAGATAAATTTTATTATAATGTTCCCTTAAAATATGAAAAGTTAATATCTGCAAAAGAAAATTTATTAAATTTAAGAAACACAATAGCTCATTTTAAATTTAAAGATTTTCAAGTTCATAAAAATGAATATTTAGAAGCATTAAAAATATATGAATATCATATAGGACAAAATCTTCCAGGCATAAATTCAATACCGATTCTTAATTACAAACCTTCATTAAAAGAAATATTAGAAACGGTTTATAAAATTAATCCAAGTTTATTAAGCAGTAATGAAGATATTAATTTTAATTGTAATAAAGACAGATTATTACTTGAAATTTGTGACGAAATAGCATTATATAACGGATACGAAGTAGAAGAATTACATTCACCATGGTCAATTTTAAGAGAAAAATATAGAGTAATAAACAATAATAAATAAATTTATTTGAAATAATTATAAAGAGTTGACAGAAAGGACATTTTTTATGAACGAAAATAAATTTTTAAATGATTCACCTGAGCAGGTTATTTTAATTCCTTCTCCGAGAACAATTAGAATACAAGGTGCTTGTGCCAATCGTGCTTACGGGCTATTTGATTCAGAGACAGGCACACAAGTTACGGAGTTTAAAAAAGGCACTGATGGTAAAGTTGAATTTATCGGTTTAGACCCAAGCAGACACTATGACGTAGGAGCTATCGAAGGTCTGGGAGATGATAAACCTTATTTTGCTATTGTTTATACTCGCCCTATGCGTGATGACACAGACACTATATTGAAGAATTCCGGTAACCTACCCGTAGAATATCCAGAACGCTACCTGATTAAAGATAACAAAAACAATTCCAATAACATTTTTGATATAGTAGATGATAAAGGCGATAAGGTAGGAGAAGTTGCAAAATTATCCCCTACAGGAGATAAACCGAGATTTATTTGGATGGCGACTTTCAAAATGAAAGACGACGCAAAAAATTAACAACTTGGCAAAAATCAGATAACAAGAAGCACCTCTAAAAGGTGCTTCTTGGTTTTGTTGATTTATTATTGTTGGGTTACGCTGCGCTAACCCAAACTACTTGTTCTCGCAACTATTTTTCAACTTTTTTATTCTATTAAAATAATATATTAAACTTAATGCCAATAAAATAAGGAAAATTATCAGAAATCTAAATAATATAATTAATATCGGAATAGTTAAAAAATAATAAAATACAAACAAAATCCAACTTAATAATTTTAAAAATTTATTGTTAATTGATTTTTTTAGCTTTAACTTTTTCTGTGAAAATAAAATCTACACACAAAATTATTAATGAAAGGTAGACCATAATAATTAAACATAATAGTCCGTTAACTGCAACTGCATAACCGTATGTAGATCCCCCTGAATCTAAAAAAGCACAAATACTTTCAATAGCAAGCCAAATTGTAAAAGTTATTACTACAAATCTGTAATACAAACTCTCCGTCAAATTAAATTCAATTATTTTATGTATTTCATCTTCACTCATAAAACAACTTCAATCTGTAAACAAAGTAATTATACCACTTTTACCCCCCCCCCCGAGGCAAATACAAAAAGACTGCCTTTTTTAAAGGCAGTCTTTTTTATAGATTAAATTGTTATACTGCTTGTTTAGTCATATTTAAGCATTTAACAACGGTATCAACTACTGTTTGCTGTTCTTCGGGTGTTATTTCAGGGAACATAGGAAGCGACATAACAAGTTTTGTATCTTTTTCCGTCAACGGAAGGTCGCCTTCTTTGTAGCCTAAATCTTTATGTAATTTTTGCAGATGCAATGGAACGGGGTAATAAATCATTGCGCCGATACCGTTTTCCTGTAAAAGCTGATGAACTTTATCTCGATTTTCAATTCTTATCGTATATTGGTGATATACGCAGTAAGAATTTTCAACTTCTTTAGGAGTTAAGATTTCAGGATATTTAGAGAACATTTCATTATATCTGTAAGCATTTTCTCTTCTTTTTGCGTTCCATTCATTTACATATGGCATTTTAACTCTTAAGATAGCTGCTTGGATTTCGTCAAGTCTTGAGTTTACACCTAATTCATCATGATAATATCTGATGGCACCGCCATGGTTTCTTAATGCGATAACTCTGTTATAAAGATTTTCATCATTGCAGGTAATCATACCGCCATCGCCCATACCGCCTAAATTTTTTGTCGGATAAAAACTAAAACATCCGAAATCGCCGAATGAACCGACTTTTTGTCCTTTAAATTCCGCACCGATAGCCTGACAGCAATCTTCAACAACTTTTAAGTTATGTCTTTTTGCTATATCCATTATTTTATCCATTTCTGCAGGCTGTCCGTATAAATGAACGGGAATGATAGCTTTTGTTTTCGGAGTAATAGCCGCTTCAATTTTATTTGCGTCAATATTAAATGTATCAGGGTTAATATCAACAAATACGGGAGTTGCACCTGCAAGACCTATTGCGCTTGCTGTTGCTACAAATGTAAATGCTGTTGTTATAACTTCATCGCCTCTGCCGATATTTAATGCTCTTAATGCTAAGTGCAGTGCGTCAGTTCCCGAGTTTAAGCCTACGGAATACTTTGTGCCTACAAAGTCTGCAAATTCCGTTTGAAAAGCTTTATTGTGCTTTCCTAAAATATATGAGCCTGAAGCCAAGACTTCAAGAACTTCTTTTTCAATTTCTTTGCCTATTTTTGCATATTGTCTTTTTGAATCTAAAATCGGAATCATAATTTTTCTCCTGTACTTCTTATCCCCTATAATATAAGTTTAGCACAGAGTTATAGTGCCTTTATATAATCTTAATATAGCTATTTTATTATGTATGATTTATTCTTTATCATTAGTTCAACAAAATCATAAGTAGAAACAGTATTATTCGGGTTTATTTCTTTTGCCTTTGTTTTCATATATTCATATAATTCACAAATTTTATCAGAAATTACAGGATTTTTACCGGGTTTTACGGAATTGCAAAATTCTATTGAAGGAAAGAAATTTGTTATTCCTATATTTGTACAAACATCAAAAAATTTATCTATTTCATCTTTATTGTCATTTATGCCTTTTAAGATTATGTATTTTACCATTACCTGATTTGAATTTTCTTTTGTTTCTTTAACATATTTTTTTAAATTTTTAACAACATTATTAAATTTATCAACTCTTTTTATTTTTTTAAAAGTTTCACTTGTCCCCGAATCTAAAGATATTGATAAAAATGATTTTTTATTGGCATTTAAGGCTTTTGAAATATATTTTTCGTATAAAATACCGTTAGATAATATATCTATAGGATAATTATTTTTAATTACAAATTTTATAATATCAGGGAATTCTTTTAATAATGTACATTCACCGCCAACTATTGAAAATCTGGCATCATCATCTATTAAATTTCTTTTTTTAAGTTCTTTTATATAAGGATAAATATTTATAATACCTTTAACTTTATGAAATAAAGGATTTGTAATTTTGAGTTTTGTCTTTTGTCTGTTAGAACAATAAAAACAGGCACAGTTACATTGAACCCAGTGATAACATTCAATTCGTTTAAATTTGTTATTTATTTCCATCGGTTTATCATTTGCGGCTTCAAGATAAACACAATTATCACAATGAGAAGGAACAATACCTTTTTTCATATTTTCTATAAGAATTTCTCTTTGATTAAGAAATTTTTCTAAAAAATTTTTATCATAATAATTATTTTTTTCGTGTCCTTCACCGCCCCATAAAGTATTACAGTAAAAAATACCTTTTATGTGGAAATTAATACAAGAACAAAGATTTTTACAGTATTTAGATTCCATAGAATTCTTTCTAGATTACCTTAATAAGTTCAAATAATAAATTTTTAAAGTTTTCTTTAACTTTATTTGCCGTTTCAATGACCTCCTGATGATTTAAAGGGGTATTTGAAACACCTGCGGCATAATTGGTAAGACAGCTTATTCCAAGAACTTTCATGCCTGCATAATTTGCAACAATAGCTTCAGGTGCAGTAGACATACCGACGGCACTTGCTCCTAATATTTTGTACATATTAATTTCTGCCGGAGTTTCATAACTCGGCCCTGTTGTTGCCGCATATATTCCTTTTTGATATTTAATATTTAATTTTTCTGCTGTTTGTACAGCTTTTTTTATTAACTCTTTTGAGTATATCTCGCTCATATCGGGGAAACGAGTTCCTAAAGTATCATCATTTTTACCTATTAGAGGATTTGTCCCCATAAAATTTATATGGTCAGATATAAACATTAAATCTCCCGGGGTAAATTCAGGGTTAACTGCTCCTGCCGCATTGGTTATAATTAACGTTTTTACTCCGAGTTTTTTCATTACTTTAACGGGAAAAGTTACCGTTTGCATAGAGTAGCCTTCATAAAAATGATATCTTCCCTGCATCATAACAACATTTTTACCTTGGATTTGAGCAAAAACCAATAATCCTTTATGTCCTTGTACGTGTGAAGCCTCAAAATTCGGGATTTCATTATAAGGAATTGATATGGTTTTATGTTCATCGGCAAATTCACCTAAGCCTGAGCCCAGTATTATACCTATTTCAGGTATGAAATTCCCTGTTTTTTCATTAATATACTCAACTGTTTTGTTCATCTATCTTATAACCCCATTGAAATAAACATAAAAAATGCGGATGTCAAAATCCCTGCGATAATACAGTAATATCCGAAAAATCCTAATGAATATTTCGAAACAAACTTTAAAAAATATTTAATACAAATATATCCAACTAAAGCAGAACTTACTGTACCTATTATTATAGCAGTCCAGTTAAATTGTGCCAACTCTTTAATATTAATCTTTAGTAAAGGATAGAACATTGAAGCTCCGAGAATAATAGGGATACTTAACAAAAATGAATATCTGGCTGCAGCAAATCTTGTTTTTTTACTGAATAATCCCGATGCTATAGTAAGCCCTGACCTTGAAAATCCGGGGAGTGCAGCCAAGCCTTGTGCTGCCGCTATTATTATTGATGTCTTTAAATCCATGTTTTCGGATTTTGTTTCAATTTTCTTTGAATAAAATTCGCTTGATAAAAGAAATATCCCTGTAAAAATAAGTAATATTCCTACCTTTACGGGAGAAAATACTAAATCTTCCGCAACATGATGCAGAGGAAACGCAATTAAAATTGTTACAATCGTACCAAGTATAATATAAAGTCCTATTTTACAATCTTCATTTTTATAGTCTTTTGTCTTTAGCCCGTTAAAAATTGCTTTAAAAATATTTAGAATATCTTTTCTGAAAAATATCAAAACGGCAATTAAAGTGCCTAAATGAAGCATAATATCAAGAAAGATTTCTTCAGGTGAATTATTTGATAAGTCATCTCCGACAAAAACTTTATACAAGTTAGATGCAATAACAAGATGAGCCGAGCTTGAAATCGGAAGAAATTCGCTTAAACCTTGTACTATCCCCAATATAATTGCTTGAATTATCCCCATTTTTAATCCTCAAAGTAACTTGCACATGCCTTTTCTGTTTCCCAGACCGATACCTTATAAGTTTGAGGAAATTTTTCTTTAAGTTTTTTATAAATATATTTTGAAATAATTTCGCTTGAAGGGCTTATTCCCTCAAATTCTTTAAGTGTATTAATATCTTTATGGTCTAGTGTGTCTAAAATATTATTAAGTTCATTTTTTAAAACTTTAAAATCTATGAGCAAGTTAGATTTATCAAGTTTCGTACCTCTAAAATAAGCTTCTGTTTTCCAGTTATGCCCGTGCTGATTTTCGCATTCTCCGTTGTAATTCAAGAGATGATGCGCAGCCGAAAATGAACATTCCACCTTTAACTCGTGCATTTGAACTCCTTAAATTAATTCTTCAAGCTTTTTAATTATATCTTGATGTAATGAACTAAATTCGTGTCCTCTTGCTTCGATTGCAAGTTTTAAAATCAAAGGCAGATTTAATGCTTTTCCTGATTTTAAGTTTTCGCAGTAAATTTCTTCATAATTATCTGGAATTCTTAAAGACCAGTTTTGATCGCCTGATGTCCCGGGGCGGTTATATACATCATAAAGCCCTAAGAAATCAGTAAAGAATATTTGAATATTTTCCGCTTTGCACGCAAACAGCTCAACAAATTTTGTTTGTGTTAAAAATGGTGCGTCTTTTGAAATTCTTACGGCAATTTGTTCTTTCTCTTCATCATTTGCATCAATCCATAAGTCTTCTGCGAGATTTTTACCGTTTAAATAGCCTGCTTCCGTATTAACCGTTTGGTCAGCCCACATAGCAATAGGTTCATTATCGTGAGTACCAACCATTGCCCAGCTTCTTGGAGTAATATTTTTACATCTGTAGGGGTGTTCAGGGTTTTCGGGTACTACAAACTGAATTAACTTCATTCCCTGAAGGTCATATTCTTTCATAACATTAACAACGGGATAAGTTAAAGTTCCAAGGTCTTCGCAGACAATGGAGTTTTTATCTAAGCCGACTTCTTTTGCTGCACTTATAACGATTTTTTCAACCAGTGCGCCGTATTTTCTAATCTGCTCCGGTGTAAGTTTTAAAATTCTTTCTTCTTTATCCGCTTCAACTTCATAGTTTAAATCGTCGGTTGTTGCTATTGCATATTTTGATAAAATCGGGTGCTCGGGTGATGAATACAGCCTGCCTGCACCTTCTTCTATTTTTGGTTTTTTACCTGAAACATAAACCCAAGGGTCTATTAAACCGACCATATGGTCAATTCTTACACCGCCGGGGTTTTCGGTGAACATCTTTTTATAAAGTTCTTTCATTAAAATTCCGCCTTCACCGAGTGAGCCGTCAGGATTAAACAACTTTTCCGGATCCATAACGGGGAAACCCCACATTTGACCGTCTTCCGAGAAATAATCCGGCGGACAACCCAAGCACCAGCCTTTTAAAAATAGTGATTGATAAGCCCAATTATCTCTGTCAGAAAACGCAACTTGCCTATCGGCAATCATTTTCATACCTTTAGACTGTGCATATTCTCTGGATTTATTATTTTGCATTGATATTATAAATTGGCAGAATGAATAATAATTTATAACATCTGAATATTTTTGTTTTAATTCTTCAATTCTTTTTGCATATTGAACTTTTTGTTCTTCATTTTGCGGATTATAAAGCGATTTATCTTCTTCGCTGTTCCACATAGGCCAGTAATCATTGCCGTGTTCAATAGTTAAAGCTTCATATAATGAGTCTTTTTCAAGCCAGAATTTATTATTTTCTTTATATTTTTCAAACTCTGCTTTTAATTCGGGGCAGTTAAGATTTTTAAAGTTTTCCCAAGCTTCTTTTAGAGCAGTTTCCTGTTCTTGAAATATATAAGAATATGCGGTTCTGTTTGTATTTTTATTGGGATTATTTCCGGTTATTTTATTATAAGTTTCAATAGAAAGAATATTATGCCATTCGGTTGTTGTTAATTGTTCTAAATCAATAAATAAAGGGTTATTTGAAAAAATTGTACCCGTATAAGGAGATGCATCAATAAATTTAGTTTTTCCTGCAGGTCCGAGCTGAATATCAGTGAATACACCAGATAAAAAGTCTATTAATTTTTTTGCGGAATTTGAATTAACTGTTCCAAACCCTGTATTTTTACCTGTTTCAGCAGGAAAACTGTTTGCATGTGAAATAAATGCCAGATGCTTTTTACCTAAAACTTTTAAAGCTTCTTTTAAAACTGATTTAGCTTGTTCATTTGAGAACGGTGATTTTTTTTGTTCATCGCAATATGTCATAATTTACAACCCCTTGAAAACTAACTGTAATTTTATTTTATAATTCTCAAGAAGATTTTACAAGCATAATTTGTTTAGTAAAAACTTAACCACATAGTTTCGTACGGACGAAGTTTTATAATTAATTTTTTATTATCTATTTCAAATTTTTTTTCTTGTTTTGTTAATAATTCCTGCATTTTAATAAAAGTTCTGTCTGATGAGAAGTTAAATAAAGAGCTGTCTAATTCCGCATAAACTTTGTCATCAGAAAGGTTATTAACTATTAATATTTTATCTGATTTGCCCGTTCTCAGGTATGAAAAAACTTCATTTTTATTTGATTTAACTTCAACAAAATCGCCTCTTGAAAGTGTGGGGTAGTTTTTTCTTACTTCAATTAATCTTTTAACGTTTTTATAAATTTTGTTTTTAAAAGAATTGGAAGGCTCCGTTGCTTTATAAAAGATTTCCCTTTTAATTGCGTTTCTATGGATATCCCGGCTGTCAAAATATGAGAGCATATCATCTTTTTGAGATTTTTTATTTTTTCTTTCTCTTATTTTTGCCCACCTTTGCGCATAAGAAAAATTATTTCTTATACCGATTTCATCGCCGTAGTATATTATCGGAATGCCTTTCATAGAAAGTAAAACGGCAAATGCCATTATAATTCTGTCGGGATTATTATCAAGAAAATCTGCCAGTCTTCCGCTTACCCCGTATCCTTTTCTAAATTCAGCACCTTTATCGGCTAAATTTTCATATATTAATTCCCTTGTTTTTTGGTTTACCATTTCAAGAGTTAATTCATCATGAACTCTTAGAAAAACAGCCCAGCTTGCACTTTCAGGGATTTCTGGTGTTTGTTTTTTTGTCTGCCAAAAATATGAACTGTCACCGGATACTATTGTTGCCCATATTGCAGGCATATATGGGAAATGATATGCAATTTGAACTTCGTTTGTTCTTGTTAATTCTTTTGTTTTGCCGTCTATATCAACATCAATTTTTCGGTCATTGCCGAAATAACTTAATATTTTTTTGGGAGGCTGGCATGCTTCCGCTTGTATGACAGAGCGAGGTGCCGTTTCTTGTAAAAATGTACTTAGTATTTTAATTATTTCATGAGTTTTAGGGTTATTTTCGCCTGTTGTTCCTTCTTCTTTTATTAAGTAGGGAATGGCATCCATCCTAAATATATCAATCCCCAGATTTGCCCAAAATGATATCGTTTCCAGGTTATAGTATAAAACTTCAGGATTTTCCCAATTTATATCAAGTTGAAACGGATAAAATGTATGATAAAAAAAGTAATCTTTTCCTTGTATATTGACTTTTCTGTAATGAGAATCAGTAATATCAGGGAAAATCAGTCTTCTTTTGGAAATTTTGCCGTCAGGTTCTTTGTACTCGGCAACGTAACCGAGTTTTTCATCTTTATATACAATTCTTTCAGGTTCCTGTTCCGTTACAACAAAATAATTAAGTTTTGATAAATCCCCGTTTTGTAATTCTTTAAACCATTCGTGCTGTTCGGAAAAATGGTTTAATACCAAATCAGCTTTTATTTTAAACCCCTGCCGTTTTGCTTCTGTTATAAACTGAATAAATTCATTCATTCCTCCTAAATCTTTTCTTACATCTCTTGGGTTTTTTACATCAAAACCTGCATCACCCATGGGAGATTCCGCAAACGGAAGCATATATATGGTAGTTATTCCTAAATCTTTTAAATAGCCGAGCATTTTAATTGAGTCTTTAAATGTGTTAGGCTTCATTTCATTGTTTGTGCCGAACCTATCCACATAATACATATAAATTACTTCGTCTTTATACCAGTCATCCGAACGAGTCAGGTCTTCCTGTTTTAATTTTGGGTCTCTTTTATCTCTTGATTCTTTTATTATTTTTAATATATTGACATATATTTCATTTGTATTTTTTTCACCGTATACCTTTGAAATAGCTGATTTGAGTTTTTTTTCAACATCGGGGGAAACAATATTTTCGGTTTGAATTATATCAATTATGTTTTGATTTGTTATGAAATGTCCGCTAAATGCATAAACAGGCATGGTAAAATTCATAAATACCATAAAAGTTAAAATTGATATAAAAAGTTTTTTCATTTTTTATCCCTTAGTTTTTGAGTAAAGGTTTTCAATAATATTCAACCCGTTGAAAATAGCTTTAATATTGGCTTTTACGGTACTTTCATCAAGTCCTCTTGATATAATTGAATCACCGTTAGGAGTTTTAAAATGCATAATACTCATAGCAGTTGCACCGGAGCCCATAATTTCTTCATTTAATGCCTGCTGTTCATAGTGTAAAAGTTCACAGTTAAATCCTGCTTTTTGAATAGCTTTAATGCAGGCATCAACAGGCCCGTTACCTGATAATTTAATATCATATTCTTTGTCATTATATTTAAAATGCAGGCTTATATTATCTTGAAGTTTTTCCATACTGCAAAGAGTGAAAGCACCTTGAACATTAAATACCTGATTAAAGTAAATATCGATAATATTTTTAGTTGAAAGTTCTCCGATTTTTTCCGCAGTTTCTTTAGCAAACGGAGCAATTCTTTGAGCTTCCTGAAGGGTAATAGGATATCCTGCCTCCGTAATAATTTCGTATATGGCTGTTTTTCCTGATTGGGAAGTAAATCCCAGCTTTTCATCATCTTTTCTGCCTATTAATGAAGGATGAATAGGTCTATAAGCTCCTTTTTGCATATCTTTTGTTTTAACTGCGCCGTCTTGGTGGATACCGCTTCTGTGCGCTAAAGCATCAGGTCCTATCAATGGTGCTTTTTCGTATATTTTAACTTTTGACATATCAGAAATAGTTAAAGCAAGTTCATATATTTTGGAAAGATTTAAAGGTACTTCAACCCCTGAATTATAAAGAGCTACGGCAACTTCGTACAGATTTGTATTACCGGCTCTTTCGCCTAAACCGTTTAGTGCGCATTCTAATTGTACTGCACCGGCAAAATAACTTTCAACTGTTACCGCTGTTGCCATTCCAAGGTCATTATGATTATGAACGGATATTATAATGTCTTTTGGAAGTGCATTATATACTTTCTCTACCAGTTCTATAAAGGTTTTAGGTCTTGTTCTTTCAACAGTATTAGGCAGATTAATAACATTTGCGCCGGCTTTAACAATTTCTTGAAGTGTATCTATAACAAAATCTATATTTTCACGGCAATCTCCGAAATGCTCAACGGAAAATTGTACTTCTCCGTCATTTCCCATAATATTTTTAGCAAAACTTACCGCTTCTATTGCTTGTTTTCTGACTTGTTCAGGGGTTTTATTTAAAACATACTCCATATTAAATGGGCTCATGGCAATAAAAGTATGAATTCTCTTTTTTGGTGCGGATTTAATGGATTCATAAGCTTTTGTAATATCGTTTTCTACGCATCTTGCAAGTGCAGAAATAACAATATTATCAGGTGCTATAGATGCTAAATGGGAGCATGCTTCATAATCCATATCGGATGCGGCAGCAAACCCTGCTTCTACCCCTTGAACTCCGAGTTCCGTAAGGTGTTTAAATATAATTTCCTTTTCGTAAGTATTCCACGGTTTTTTTAATGACTGATTTCCGTCTCTTAAAGTAATATCATAGAAAAAGGGCAATTTATTCATAATATACCTTCCTTGAACTCTTTATGCACTTATTGTAAAATAAAAAAGTTGAAAAAGGAAGTTTTATGATTGACAGATATTCAAGAGAAGAAATGAAAAAAATTTGGGAATTAAACTCTAAATTTCAATATTATCTTGAAGTCGAACTAGCTGTATGCAAAGCATATAACAAGCTTGGGGTTATATCTGATGAGGTTTTAAAAGATATAACAAGTAAAGCTTCTTTTAATGTTGAAAGAATTGATGAAATAGAAAAAGAAGTTCATCATGACTTAATTGCTTTTTTGACTAACGTAAATGAAAATGTCGGGGAAAATTCCCGTTATATTCATATGGGGATGACAAGTTCGGATGTCATAGATACTGCATTAGCTCTTCAAATGAAAGATGCAGGTAAAATAATTTTAAATGATATTGATGAACTCGTAGAAATAATAAAAGAAAAAGCAAAAGAACATAAAGAAACGATATGTATAGGCAGGTCACACGGGGTTCACGCTGAGCCGATGACTTTCGGGGTGAAACTTTGCGGTTGGATAGATTTATTTGAAAGAAATAAAAGAAACTTTGAAAATGCTTTAACAGAAGCCAATGTCGGTCAAATTTCAGGGCCTGTAGGAACTTACAGCAATATTAATCCTGAAATAGAAAAATTGGCATGTGAATATCTGGGGTTAAAGCCTGCTAAATTTTCTACCCAAATTATTGCCCGTGATATCCATGCAAGATACCAGCAGGCTTTAGCATTAATTGCATGCGTAATAGAACAGGTTGCAGTTGAATTAAGACATCTTCAAAGAACTGAAGTTCTTGAAGCAGAAGAGGGTTTTTCGTCTGCTCAAAAAGGTTCATCAGCCATGCCTCATAAGAAAAATCCGATTTCAGGCGAAAATCTTTCGGGACTCGCCAGAATAGTCCGTTCAAACTCTGTTGCGGCAATGGAAAATATTGCACTCTGGCATGAAAGAGATATTTCTCATTCAAGTGCGGAAAGAATAATCTTCCCTGATTCTACAATACTTATTGATTATATGCTGACAAGACTTAATAAAACCATAAAAAATCTTGTTGTACATAAAGATAATATGCTTAAAAATACAAAATTATTCGGAGGAATAGTTTTTTCTCAAAAGGTGCTTTTAAAACTCTGCGAAAAAGGGCTTTTACGAGAAGATGCATATAAAATTGTTCAAAAAAATGCTCTTGATGCTTTTAATAATAACGGCAGTTTTGAAGATAATCTTTTAAAAGATAATGAAATTTTAAAGCATCTTTCAACGGAAGAAATAAAAGAATGCTTTAACACTTTGGATTATCTGAAAAATATAAATGAAATTTATAAGAGATTTAATTTATAAATTTAATTTTTCTGCAATTAAGGGAGCAAGTAAATCCCAGCATTTTTCAGTCGGATGATTAGTTTTTTCGGAAACATATTCTTTTTGAGTTAAGTCTTCTTGTGTTAATTCTTTAATTTCAATAACTTTGAAATTGTTATCTTTTAATTTTTTTATAAGCAAGTCACCGTATTTTATATAAGAATCAAAAATAATAACAGTAAAATTAATTTTTTTATGCCAGTGACTTTCAAGATTTTCTCTGGTTTTAATAAAATATGTTAAAACATCATCTGTTATTTTTTCTGCATTTTTAGGATTATTAATATAAAAATTAACATATTTAGAGTTTAATAATTTAAAAGTGTAGGAAGATTTTATAAGATTTCCCAAATAATTTTTTTCATTATCCGGAATAATATTATTATTTTTTACGGAAAAATGACCGTTTAAATGTAAATCAAGAATATCTAAAAAGAAAAGATATAACCGTCGGTAATGGTCATCAATAAATATATAAATTACATCATCGGCAGGCGGAACATCATTATAAAAACTTTGGCTGACGGATTGCCAGTACATATGTTGAATTCCTTTGCCTGCAATACCTCTGTTGTAAACCGGTCTTTTGAGAATATTTGCAAGTTTATAACTGACGGTTTGATAATAATTTAAGAACTGTCCCTGAACAAAAGAACATCCAAAAATTACAATCGGAGGTTTATTGGTATACTCTAAACCGTCAGGTTTGCGACCCTGATAAACATTGTCAGAACCGTCAAAATATGTATTAAAATCTATTAAATAGTTTGCTTTAAGCATGTATTTAAAACACGATTTTTTAAATAAATATTTATAATTTACATAATTATAACCGTATATAAAAAAGTCACAAATACATATCAATAGAGCAAATAAAAGTGTATTAAAAATTAATATTTTAATAATGTGAAATAATTTTTTCATATTTAAAATAATAACATGCAAATTATAAAGATAAATAACGATAATCAATTGTTTAAATAAAGATAAAAAACATTGAATATGTTAAGAAAAATTTACATAATACTTAAAAAATAGTGAAAATAGGTGATTAAGATAATCGCAAAATCAGTGTGTATTTCTTTAAATTAAAAAAACAATAAGAATAAAATAAAATAAAAAAGCTAAAAAATAAAACAGTATAAGAAAAAAGGGCTTGATTTGAAAAATTTAACATGTACGATATTTTTATTGACAATTTAAAAATGAGGAAAATATGTCAAAAGACGTAATAGAATTCGAAGGAACGATATTGGAATCACTGCCGAATGCTATGTTTAGAGTAGGGCTTGAGAACGGGCATGAGATTTTAGCACATATCTCAGGGAAAATAAGAAAAAACTTTATTAAGATATTACCCGGAGACAAAGTCAAAGTAGAAATGACTCCATATGATTTAACAAGAGGCAGAATAACATACAGATTGAAGTAGAACTGCAATAAAGTCAGAAAGAGAATAAGCAGTTTAGCGCAAGAAAAAATCAGAAGATAAAAATAAAGGAAAAAGTCATGAAAGTTAGAGCATCAGTAAAACCGCTTTGTGATAAATGCAAAGTAATAAAAAGAAAAGGCAGAGTAGCAATAATTTGCGAAAACCCGAAACACAAACAAAGACAAGGCTGAGCGAAATTGCGGACGGATGATAATCCGGGTAGCGAAAGCCGAAGTGAGGACAGCCAAAGGCGAACGAACGACAGGCTTGAGCGGGAAACAATTTCAAGACGATTTTCGCTAGGGTGAAGCGAAGCGAAACCCGTAACAAAGCGAAGTCCCGATGGAGCGACAGGAATGAAATTCCGAAGCGGAATGAAGGGGCGAGCAGGACGAATAATCAGGACAGCGAAGTTGGTGACAACGGAGCGAAGCCAACGACAGCAGCGAGCGAAAAGCAATTTCAAGGCTGATTTTCCGTAGGGCGCCGGCAGAGCCGGTTTAAAGTTTGGCTCGAATATAAATAAGTTAGACCAAATTTTAAAGGTGCCGCTGCACCCGAACGAGCCCGAGGGAGCAACAAACCCGTATCCAAGCGGAAACCAAAAAACAAAAACAATCAAAGTAAAAACATAAACAAAAGGAGAAATTATGGCAAGACTTGCCGGGGTAGATTTACCTCGTAATAAGAGAATGGTAGTTGCACTTACCTATATCTACGGAATAGGACCAACCAGAAGTGCAAAAATATTGGCAGCATGCGGAATCTCTGAAGACTTAAGAACAGACGATTTAACAGATGACAATATTAAACAATTAAGAGATGAATTATCTCATTACACAATCGAAGGTGATTTAAGAAGAGAAGAATCAGTAAACATCAAGAGATTGAGTGAAATCAATTCTTACAGAGGAATGCGTCACAGACGTAAACTTCCTGCAAGAGGACAAAGAACAAAAACAAATGCAAGAACAAGACGTGGTAAGAAATCAGGCCCAATCGCCAACAAGAAAACAATTTAAGGAGTAATATAAACAATGGCTAGACCGGTAAAAACAAAAAAGAAAGAAAAAAAGAATGTATTACAAGGTGTTGTACATATACAATCAACCTTTAATAATACAATCGTAACTTCAACGGATACTCAAGGTAATGCTATTGCTTGGGCATCAGCAGGCGGATGCGGATTTAAAGGCGCAAGAAAAGGTACACCGTTTGCAGCACAATCTGCAGCAGAAAAAGTTGCAAAACAATCAATAGACCAAGGTATGAAAAAAGTTGAAGTTTATATCAAAGGACCCGGGTCAGGCAGAGAAACAGCTATAAGAGCTATTCAAGCTGCAGGACTCGAAATCACATTAATTAAGGACGTTACACCTATTCCTCATAACGGCTGCCGTCCTCCAAAAAAACGTAGAGTATAACAAGAAAAGTAAGGAGTCATAAATTGGCTAAGTATACAGGACCATCAAATAAATTATTTCGTAACTACGGAGTTACGGATTTATCAAACAGAAAGCTGGTTTCGTCCTTAAGACAAAACGCTTCCGGTCAGCATGGTGCCGCAAGAAAGAAGCTTTCAGAATATGCTATTCACTTAAATGAAAAGCAAAAAATCCGCTTAACATACTTATTAAGCGAAAAACAATTCGTTAGATATTACAACGAAGCAAGCAGAAATAAAGGTGTTACAGGTACGGTTCTTTTACAATTATTGGAATCAAGACTTGATAACATTATTTTCAGAACAGGATATGCTATTTCAAGAAAACAAGCAAGACAAATTGTTAATCACGGGCATGTTCTTGTAAACGGTAAAAGAGTAGATATTCCTTCTTATACCGTAAAGCCGGGTGAAGTTATAACATTTAAATCAAGCAGTGCTGATTTTATTAAATCAGTTGCTGAATCAATTGATTTAGCATTAGCACCTCAGTGGATTACTATAGATAAAGATGCCATGAAGGTTACTTTTGACAGAATCCCCGAACGTGAAGAACTAGACCCTGAAATAAAAGAACAGCTTGTAATCGAGTATTATTCTAAATAATTGTAGGAGATAAAATACAATGGAATTAAAAATTAAATGTATAAATACAACAACATCTTCAGATGGTTCACAGTACGGTAAATTCGTAGTAGAACCGTTGGAAAAAGGTTTTGGTACAACAATCGGTAATGCTTTAAGAAGAGTATTATTATCATCATTGGAAGGTGCTGCTGTTACATCAATCAGAATTGAAGGTATTACTCACGAATATACTTCAATCCCCGGAATTGTTGAAGATGCAATCGACATCATGTTAAACTTAAAAGGTTTAACGGTAAAAACAGAGGATAAAAATCCTCAACATTTAAGATTGGATGTTGATAGACCCGGACCGGTACTTGCAAGCGACCTTCAATTGCCTGCAGGTGTTAAGGTTGTAAATCCTGACTGGTTAATATGTACTATCTCGGAAGGCGGAAGCATTTCTGCAGATATTACCGTTGAAACAGGTAAAGGATACAGAACCGTTGATGTATTAAAAGAAAATAAAGGTAATATTCCTATAGATTTATTACCTATAGATGCATCATTCATGCCTATAAAGAGAGTAAGCTACAATGTAGAAAATACTCGTGTAGGCGACGTAGTTGACTATGATAAATTAACACTTGAAATCTGGTCAAACGGAAGTATTGATGTATCAAGTGCTTTAAGTCAGGCAGCTAACTTATTAATTGAACACTTTATGCAAATAGCTTCAATAACAGGTCAGCCGGCTGTTCTTCCAAGCCATCAGGTAGTAGAAGAAGTTGAAGAGGAAGCACAAGCACCAAGTATTTCAATTGAAGATTTGGAATTGTCCGTAAGAGCATATAACTGCTTAAAAAGAGCAAGTATCAATTCTTTAGCTGAACTGCTTAAAAAATCGGAACATGATTTATTGAATATTAAAAATTTCGGTAAAAAATCTTCCGATGAAGTAATAGAAAAATTACACCAAGTAGGTTTGGAACTTCAACCGAACCCAGAAGGTGTTGAACTTGAGGAAGTTTAATTAAAAGGATAAATAAAAATGAGACACCAATGCACAAGAAACAGACTCTCAAGACCGCAAGACCAAAGAAATGCCTTGTTGAGATCTTTAGCAACAGAACTGTTCTTACATGGCGAAATCAAAACAACTATTTCAAAAGCAAAAGCACTTAAACCTTATGCCGAAGAAATAATAACTCTCGCAAAAAGAGGCGATTTACATGCAAGAAGACAGGCTGCTAAGTTCATATTTGATGTTGAAACATCAAAATTTGTCGACAGCAAAACAGGTGAAATATTTGACAGCCTTCAAGAAGGTAAAAAGTTAATACCTCAAACTGTTTTAAAGAAATTATTTTCTGAAATCGGCAAACAATATGAAAGCAGAAACGGCGGATATACAAGAATATTTCACTTACCGCCAAGACGCGGCGACGGCGTAGAAATGGCATTAATCCAGTTAGTATAATGCAAAGATACTTAATAACAATTGAGTATATAGGTACAGACTATCAGGGCAGCCAAAAGCAGCCGCAAAACATGCCTAACACGAATAAATCCGTTAAAACAATACAAACGGAAGTGGAAAAAGCAATCAGTACGTTGACAAAAACAAAAACCAAAACAATTTTCTCAGGCAGAACCGATGCCGGTGTTCATGCTAAAGGGCAGACCGCCCACTTTGATACTGAGTTTGAACTAAATCCGAGTAAGTTCGTTAATTCTTTAAACGGGATTTTACCTAAAACAATCAGTGTAAAAGAATTAATAAAAGTAGAAAAGCCGTTTCACGCACAAAAGAGTGCTAAAGCAAGACATTACAGATATACGATTGTGAACAGAACTCAACGAAGTGCGTGGGACGAAAATTGTTTATTAGTCAAATATCCTTTGGATGTTGAAAGTATGAATAAAGCACTTTCATATCTGGTAGGTGAGCATGATTTTACTTCATTTAAGAAAGTAAAAACAGCTAATCCGGCTAAAATATGCAAAATGTATAAAGCGCATGCCGTAAAAGACGGCGAATTTATATACATTGACTTTATTGCAGACAGGTTTTTGTACAATATGATCAGATCGATCGTCGGAACTCTCCTGATGATTCAAAGAAAATCTTTAGCCCCTGAAACACTTAAAGATATCTTAGATTCGAAGGATAAAACAAAAGCAGGTTCGACCATAAGCCCTGAGGGCTTAACATTAGTAGAAGTAATATATAATAATATAAATGGAGAAAGCTTATGAAAACATATTCAGCTAAACCTCTTGAAGTAGAAAGGAAATGGTATTTGCTTGATGCCGAAGGTCAAACTTTAGGCAGATTAGCAGTATTAGCTGCAAACATTTTAAGAGGTAAGAACAAACCGCAATACACACCTAACGTTGATACAGGTGATTTTGTAATTATTATTAATGCGGATAAAATTACAGTAACAGGTAAAAAAGAAACAGGTAAGATTTATTATCACCACACAGGTTATCCCGGTGGTTTAAAATCAGCATCTTTTAAAGAATTAATGGAAAAAGATTCTACTAAAGTTATTGAAAAAGCAATCAAAGGTATGTTACCGCACAATACTTTAGGACAGGAACAATTCAATAAATTAAAAGTATATGCAGGCTCCGAGCATCCTCATGCTGCTCAAAAACCTGTAGTTTATAATGAAACGGAGGCTAAATAATGGCAGATAAAGAAATTATGGCAACCGGAAGAAGAAAAACTGCTATTGCAGTTGTTAAACTTGTAAAAGGTAAAGGCAGAGTTTTTGTTAACGGTAAAACTTTTGCTGATTACTTTGGAAATCGTGCAGCTTTAGAAATGATGGTTTATAAACCGCTTGCTTTAACCGATAATCAGGAAAAATTTGATGTAAGAGTTAAAACTGTCGGCGGCGGTGTTACATCTCAAGCAGGTGCTATTAAACACGGTATTTCAAGAGCTTTATTAAAATATAATGAAGAATATAAATCAGTATTAAAAGCTGAAGGTTTATTAACTCGTGATGCAAGAGTTAAAGAACGTAAAAAATACGGACGCAAGAGAGCAAGAAAAAGATTTCAATTCTCAAAACGTTAATACTTTTCAAATATATTTCAAAAGAACTCCCAATTTTTGGGAGTTCTTTGTATTTTTTCAGAATATAAAAATTTATAAAAATTATTAGCAAATTTATTTTTGAGAGGGTTTGATATACATGTTTTTAATTAAAAAGCGAGGTAAAAATGAAAATTTCTGCAATTAATACTTTTAGTCAACAAAAAGTGCAATCTTTTAGAATGAATTCCGGTAAAAAAGTTTCCTTTAACGGTTTATTTCAAACTGAAAAACCTTATTCAAACGAACCAAAATTTGATAAGGATGTATTAAACCGTGCTGAAGAGTTAAAAAAGTACTGTACAAAAACAGCTAAAAATGATGCAGTAAAACTACAAAAAGAAGGATATGATGTTCTAAAGCAGACACAAGAATTTTTTGAATATTGTCAATCAGCTATAAAAAATCAATCTGAGAAAATAACACAAACTGAAGAGGATAATCATCAAATATATTCTTGGACTGATAAAAATAATAATCAAATAGATGTAATATTTAAAAATAATTCAAAAGGCTATGCCGAATCCGTTATAGAAGTTACAGCGGTAAACGGTGAAAAAAACATAATTTTGGATAGTGAAAACGGATTTAAAGTATATAAAGGATTTAAAGGCAGTTTTAAAGATGGATATGAAGCTGAAAAAGTTTATAAATATGGTATCCCGCTCGGAAAAACAAAAAAAGATTTAGTTTTATATACTCTTAGTGAAAATGTAAAAAAGAGTAAAATAAAGAAATCCGCAGACAGAAGTTTCAGCTGGGATGTAAATAAACCCGATAATGTTAAATATATTACCGAAGGAATTAATTTTGAATATAAGAGTTTTACATATAGATGGCCCGGATGTTTTGTTAATATTGATAAAAGATATGGATTTGACCCAAACAGTAATACTTTGTCATTTGTTATGGAAAATATAGTTCAAAATCCAAGGTATGAACATAGATTTAGTAAAGATTATCAATTTAATACAGAAGGCAAATTAATCGATTATTGTGTTGATATGAATAAATAAATTACGGGAAAGAACGAAAATAAAAAACTCTCAAATTTGAGAGTTTTTTTTTATTCAAATTAATTGTATAATAAATTTATCAGATTATGGAAAAAGGTGAATTATGACAATTACTGCCGAAAAAGAAGGAAATATTACACAAGTTATCGGGCCTGTAATAGATGTGGAATTTCCGTCAGGAGTACTGCCCGAGATAAATGATTCGGTTGAAATTCTAAATGACAACGGAACCAAAATTGTAGCTGAAGTACAGCAGCATTTAGGTGAAAACAGAGTAAGAACCGTTGCTATGTCGTCAACCGACGGAATTAAAAGAGGGATGAAAGTTATAAATACATCAGAACCTATAAAAATTCCCGTAGGTAAAAATATTTTGGGCAGGATTTTAAATGTTTTGGGCGAGCCTGTTGATAATGCAGGAGCAATTGAAGCTGATACATATCTTCCTATTCACAGAAGTTCACCTTCTTTAACCGATCAAAATACTGATATAGAAATATTAGAAACCGGTATAAAAGCGATAGACCTTTTACAGCCATACCAAAAGGGCGGAAAAATAGGGCTGTTTGGAGGTGCAGGTGTCGGTAAAACTGTTTTAATTATGGAATTAATTCATAATATTGCTTCAGAACACTCAGGTGTATCTGTTTTTGGCGGTGTAGGTGAAAGAACCCGTGAAGGTAATGACCTTTGGAATGAAATGAAAGAATCAGGGGTTATAGATAAAGTTGCACTTATATACGGGCAGATGAATGAACCTCCGGGAGCAAGAATGAGAGTAGGTTTATCCGCTCTTACTGCTGCGGAATATTTTAGAGATTATTCTAAACAAGATGTTTTATTATTTATTGATAACATATTCAGATTTGTCCAGGCAGGCTCAGAGGTTTCTGCATTACTTGGCAGAATGCCGTCGGCAGTTGGTTATCAGCCTACACTGGCAAATGAAATGGGCGAACTTCAGGAAAGAATTACCTCTACGAAAGACGGTTCTATTACATCGGTTCAGGCTATTTATGTACCTGCTGATGACTTAACTGACCCTGCACCTGCCACTACATTTTCACATTTGGATGCTTCAACGGTACTTTCTAGACAAATTGCGTCACTCGGTATTTATCCTGCCGTTGACCCGTTAGCTTCTAACAGTAAAGTTTTAGATCCGCTTATAATTGGTGAAGAACACTATAATACCGCAAGAAAAGTGCTTGAAATTCTTCAAAAATATCAAGAACTTCAAGATATTATTGCTATCTTAGGTATGGATGAGTTATCTGAAGAAGATAAAGAAACAGTAAACAGGGCAAGGAAAATTCAAAAGTTTTTATCTCAACCGTTCTTTGTTGCTGAACAATTCTCCGGTATAGAAGGAAGATATGTTAAACTTGAAGATACAATTCAAGGGTTTAAAGGTATTATTGAAGGAAAATATGATAATATTCCCGAACAAGCTTTCTACATGGCCGGAACTATTGATGATGTCTTAAAAAATGCTGAAAAAGTTTAACGGGTAATATTATGAGCGATAAAAAAATACATTTAAAAATAATTACTCCCGAGAAAATTGTTTTTGAAAATGATGTTGACTCCATAACGGCACAAGGTGTGAACGGAAGTTTCGGTATATTACCTGATCATATACCGTTTATGGCAGCTCTTGATGTTGATACTGCCGAAGTATTAAAAGATGGAAATAAAATTATATTTTCAATTATCGGAGGTGCTTTTCAATTTAAACAGAATGAAGCAATTATTTTAACGGAAGCGGCTGAAATAAGTTCCGATATTGATGCTCAAAGAGCTAAACTGGCAAAAGAACGAGCTGAAGCAAGTTTATCCTCCGCTCAAACTCCAAGAGACGTCAAAATAGCTAATGCTGCTATTGCAAGAGCTATGGCAAGACTTAAAGCAGCTTCAAAAAATTAACTTTGATTTATATAAATTTTTTCATCATTTATGATTTTTTCATAATTTATTATGCTGTATAATTCGTTTTCTTCGGTAAATTCGTATGATATGTATTCGTTATTATAGTTATAATTTAAATTTGGAATATCTTTTAAATTTTTTATATATTTTATTTCATCAACTAAAAATGCGATATTGAAATTTTTACCTTGAGTTATTATGATTTTGCTTCCTTCTTTGATTTCTGTTTTTTCATCATTTAAGAAATTTTTTAAATCAATTACAACAAGGAAATCGCCTTTTATATTAATCAATCCTTTGATAAATTCTTTTGTATAGGGAAGTTTTGTTATATTTAATCTTTTTAAAGACACAAATTCTTTTACATATTTTAAATCAAGGTAATAATTGTGTTCACCCAGTTTAAATAATATATATTGATTTGTTGAGTTATAGTGTATAGGGAATGAAAAAGAATTATTATGTTTGTTATTTAAATCAGCTCTGACTTGCAATATTTTAAGTGATTTTTCATCAGTGGGAAGTAAATCAGAATAATTTTTATAAATTGCTTTTGATTTGTTAAGTTCAATTAATTTTTTTAAATTTGCAATGTTAATGATATGAACAGAGTCATCTTGATTATTATAAATCTCTTTCACCAATGAATAATCTGATTCATAAGGAAAAGGTTCTAAATCCGAATTGGGAATATATTTTACGGTAAAGATTTTATCTGTATTAATTGTAAAAAATTCATCTTCAAAAGAAATAATTATTAATTGATTATTTACTGACAGTTTTGGGATTTCAAATCCCAGAAGAGAGTATAAGTCGATAACATTGAGTGACTTATTATTATAATTAATATAACCTATAATTCCCAATGGGGTATTTTCGGGAATATGAATTTGTTCTAATTTTATAACCTCAATAATATTCTTAATATTAATTGCATATTTTTTATCATTAATTTGAAAAATAAGATAATAATCTTGCAAGCTATTTACAGGTGAAGATATTGAAATTTCATAATTGTTGTTCATTTTCATATTAACCTTTATAATGATTATACTATAAATTAATGATTATTAAATCCAAAATATAGACTATAATTAATCTTATATGAAGGAGTAAAATATGGCAGGTAACAATATAGGACTGATTAACAGATTAGCGAAAAAAAATATAAAGGATACAATTATTTTAGGGATAGCGACCATAATTATAGTTGCTATAGTAATATTTGTTGAGAATAAGACAGTAATGGTGCTTTCAACAATTGCGGCATTATTTGCATATTTCGCTCAATATCAAATTTCTAAAAATGAGCTTTTAAAATCAATTGATAAATTAATAGATAATGAATTAAAAGAATTTCAAAAGATATCCGTAAAAGTTTTAAATTTAAGTGAAAAAGAAAGACAATTAACTCATAAATATACGGAGATGTTAAATAATGTTGTACAAACAACAAAGCAGTTTAAAAATAATGCTATTAAAACTAAAGAAAAAACTCAAAATTTGTCATCAAAAGTTCAAATAACAAGAGAAGAATCAGAAGATGAAATAAAATTAATATCAGATAACATAACCTCCATGCAGACTTTAAAACATAAAGTACAAATTATTGCCGAATTAATTATTGAATTAACCGATTACATAAAGCAAATAGGTTCTACGGTAAATATAGTTGAAAATATTTCCGAACAGACAAATATGCTTGCTTTAAATGCGGCAGTGGAAGCTGCAAGAGCAGGAGAATACGGTAAAGGATTTGCTGTTGTTGCAGGTGAAATCAGGAAACTTGCAGATGAATCCAAACAGGCTACAAACAGGATTACTTCTTTAGTAGGTGAAATTGAACAAACAACATCTTCAACCGTTATGGCTACCGAAGACGGGGCTAAAGAAATTGAAACAGGTGTTAAACTTGCCTATGATATAAGTGAAAATATTTCAGGTATTACCAATAAAATAAATGAACTGGGTAATGACTTAAATGATATACTTACATCTTCAATAGATCAGCAAGTTATTACAAATGATGTTCTGGAAGTTATAGAAAATATGCAGAAAGGTATTACTGAAACCCTTAATACTCTTGAAGAAAATATTGAAAATATAAGGGCATTCTCTGAAATATCGACTAATATTAAAGATAATATTTCTAATTAATAAGGTATAAGATGCAATATAATCCTGAAGAAATGGATGAAATTTTTAAAATTTATAATTCGGAAAGTGAAGAAATTATTCAAGAGCTTAACGATAATTTTTTATTGCTTGAGAAAAATCCTAATGATAAAACACCCTTAAAAAAACTTTTTCGCCTTGCACATTCTCTTAAAGGTGCATCCAGAATGATAGGGTTTAATAATATTCAGGATATTGCTCATAAATTGGAAGATATTCTTTCTTTTTGGGAGCAAGATGATGTTGTAATTAATCTTGAAATGTTTGAAGAAATCTATAATGTATGTGATTTCCTTCTTGAAATTATTCATAAATCAGTTGCTAATAAATCTGAATACAATGATAAAAATGTTACGGTTTTTATTAATAAACTTGATAATTTTATTACCTACAACAGAATGATGCCCGAAAAAAAAGAGCTGGATGTTAAAGATAATTTTCTTATATCTAAAACTGTTGATATTAATGCAATTATTCTTGAACTTATGTTTGTTCTTGAAATGGAAAGTGACTATTCAATTGATGAAATAATTCCTGTTATTAATGATAATATTTCAAAATTAGAAGAAATTTTTTCAAAAACTAATTATGATGAAATTATTAAAGAATTAAAATATGTTTCTGAATATACAAATAATAATGATAATTTTTCTTTCAGTGATTTAAAATCGAAAATATTAAATTTAAGAAACTTAATTTATAATTTATTCAAAGTATTAAATATTAATACAAACATTAATAAACAGAATAATTTTAATAAACTTCAAAAAGATAAATTAAAGACCGAAAATTCTGAAGAAAAAAATACAAAAAATGAAAATAATGAATACAAGAAAGAATTTGATTTCATATTATCAAATCTGCAAAGAATAAAAAATGAAAAAGAAATTATTAAAGATATAATAAATAATCTTCAAACGGTATATCCTGCGGTATCGGGGAATATTTTAGAAAGTGTTTATACTAAAATTATTCAAATTTTAAACATGATTGAAAAGGATAATCTTCCTTTTGATAATGATTGTTATCTTGTTATATTGCAGTGTATTGCATTTATTAAAAGAGGTCTTGCAAATGAAAAAGAAGTAAATCAAAATAAAACGGATTTATTGCTCCAAAGGTTAAATTTAGTAGAAGATATGTATAATACTGCAATTGAAGAAGTAAATAAACCAATAAAAAATATAGAAAATAATGAAGATACTGCTTTGGTTTCACTTGGTGAATATGATAACTTGAAAAAAAATATCAAATCTTTTGATATGGAAGAAATAAAAGTTCTAAGAGTAGACTCTGAAAAAATTGATAATTTAATCGGACAAACAGGTGAACTTTTAATAAACGGAATAAAAACGAGGGAACATTTATTAAGACTTTCAGATATTAATTTAAAGATATCAAAACTCGGCAGTGTAAGTAAAAAAATAATAAATTATTTAAAATATTTGGAAAAAAGAGGGTTTTTCTTATCCGAAACCAATGAAAGCACTAATGCTTTCTATAAGAAGACTCAGAATTTTTTTATGGATACCACCGAAATGGTTACGGGGTTAAATATAGATTTTAATAATTTGTATAATATTATTTCAGAAGATGATAACAAACTTCATCAAACGGTAATGGAAATAGAATCAATAGCAAAAACAATCAGAGTATTACCTCTGGCTGCTATATTTCATTCATTTCCTCGCATGATGAGAGATATAGCAAAGGATAATAATAAAAAAGTTGATTTTATAATAAACGGCAGTGATACTACGGTTGATAAGAAAATTATTGAAGAAATTAAAATGCCTTTAATTCATATATTAAGGAATGCGGTATCACATGGAATTGAAGAACCTAATGTAAGAATACAAAATAATAAAAAAGAGACGGGACTTGTAAAATTAACGGCAAAACAATCAGAAAATAATGTAATAATAACTATAGAAGATGACGGTTACGGAATTAATTATGAAAAAATAAAATCCACGGCGATAAAAAAAGGTTTATTAACAAAAGAAGAAGCAGAAAATATTCCGCAAGAACAGCTTATGAAAATATTGTTTTTACCGGGATTTTCAACCAGAGAGTCAATAAGTGAAATATCAGGCAGAGGCATAGGACTTGATGTTGTAAAAACAAAAATCACAAATTTAAACGGCGAATTATCTATTGATTCCGAATTAAATAAAGGCTGCAGGGTTACAATCAAACTGCCTATTTCAATGTCAACATTAAAATCATTTATTTTAATTGTCAATAATCAAAAATATGCAATTCCTGTAGCTTCAGTGAAATATGTTAAACAAATAAAAAAAGAAGATATATTTAAAAAGAACGGAATAAATTGTATTTTATTTAATGAACATAGTGTTCCGGTTTATTATTTGTCTGAAATATTAAGTGAAGATAAATTTATTTATACAGACAGTAATTTTTTCACTGTTATTATAATTGAAAATCAAGACAGACAAGCTGCATATATTGTAGATAAATTAATCGGCGATCAGGAAATTTTTAATAAAAAATTAGTTCCTCCCATATTAAAAATTAAAAATATCAGCGGATTTACAACCCTCTCAACAGGTGAAATATGTTTAATAATTAATCCTTTAGAACTTGTTAGAAATACCGTCATTGATAATTATAATTCTTTATTTGAAATAAAAAATATTTCTATTGAAGATAAAAAATTAAATTTAAAAAATAAAAAAGTAATAATTTTAAATGACGGAAATAATAATTTAAACTTTATAAAAAATGATTTATCTGATTTCTTTGATTACCTGGTTGAATTTAATAATATTAATTCTTCATATGATTATATTCAAAAAAATGAAACTGATATTATTATATGCTGTATAACAAATATTTCAGAAGAAATACTCCGATTTATAAGGTACTTAAGAAGCGACGAAAATTATTACGGAATTAAACTTATTATATTTTCAAATATAACCGAATACGAATTAAAAGAAACTCTAAGAGAGTGCAAATATAATTTATATTATAAAATACCGGATTATAATAAAGAAGATTTTATAAATAAATTAGCTATGACAGATTAATCGGGGTTTTTACTTCAGAAGCGGCAGAGTTTTGGGAATCTTTAATATATTCATAATTAATAAGTTTAGCAACTTTCTGTCCCCATTCATCAATAATGTCATCGTATTCTTGATTAAAAGAGATGGGTTCACCTATTATAACCTTAATTTTACCTTTAAACGGAATCCAATTATATTCTTCACTGCCGGTAATACCTATAGGCAGAATATCGGTTTTCATTTGTTTTGCAATTACGGCAAAACCTTTGTTTATTTTTTCAATTTTTTTGTTGCGTCTTATTCCGCCTTGCGGAAAAATACCGAGCATCCAGCGGTTTGTTTTGAAAACATTTATTGCCGTTTTAATTGTGGAAACTTCAAGTTTTTCACGGTTAACTGCAAAACAAGCGAGTCCGTCTAATAAAAAAGCAAGAGTTTTATTTTCAAACAGTTCTTTTTTCCCCATAAAAGCGATGGGTTTTTTTACGGCTTCCCCGACTACAAACGGGTCAAGATATGAAATATGATTGGGTGCAATAATAAAATTTCTGTCAGATGGGATATTTTCTCTTCCGATATATTCTATTTTATAAAACAGAGGCAGAAGAGTATTAGGTACAAGCCACCTGCCAAAAAGCTGAAATTTGTATTTACCTTCGGTAAAATCAGAAACTTCTCTTTTTGTATAGTTTTTCTTTTTTTCGTCTTTTTGTCCCATTCGTAAACTCTTTCTTATTTATGATTGAACATATTCAAATCCGCCCATAGTACATACGGAATTCGCCCATTCGTCAACAATTTCTTCAACGCTTTTGCTGCATGAGATAGGTTTGCCTGCTTTTAACTGCATTGTTTTTTTTCCGTTAGGATTATCTTTTACTATTATTGCAATAGGAAGTATATCTGCATCCATTTTCTTTGCTATGGAAGCAAAGCCTTTAGTTATATTTTCAAGTTTTCCCGTATTGCTTCTTGTACCTTGCGGAAATAAACCCAGATGCCAATTTGTTTTTTTAATGGATAGAGCTGTTTTTATTGTGGATACGTCTACTTTATCTCTGTCAACGGCAAAAGCTCCGCACCAATCCATTAAAACCATTGACCAGAAGGTTTCAAATAATTGTTTTTTTGCCATATATGCAATGGTTAATTTATATTGATTTGCGATAAAAAATGGGTCAAATCCTGTTACGTGATTGCTTGCTATAATATATTTTTTTGATTTATCAATATTTTCAATCCCCTCAGCTTTTAGTACTTTATATTTTGATTTAATCATATTGATAATAACGGTATTGCAGGCAATATACTGAAAGGTTTTTCGCCATATATTAAAGCTTTTAGGTGTTTTTGTTGAAAATTTAGTTGTCATGATGACCTGTTTTTATCTGATTTCATGATGAATTATATCAGAAAAATTTACTTGATTAAACTTTATGTTTAATTTATAAATAACTCATGAACAGATAATCATGGTAGATTGAAAAGGAGATAGAAAAACTATGGTAAATGTTGCAATTAACGGATTCGGAAGAATCGGAAGAAACACTTTAAGAGCAGCAATCAAAGAAGGTATCTTTGATAAAATTAATTATGTTGCTATAAATGACCCCGGCTTAAAAGCAGAAGATGCTGCAAGATTATTAAAATATGACTCTGTAATGGGCAGATTTGAAGGCAGTGTTGAAGCTTACGATGAAGGCATTATCGTTAACGGTAAAAAAATTAAATTCTATGCTGAAAAAGACCCGGCTCAACTTCCTTGGAAAGAATTAGGAGTTGAAGTTGTTGTTGAATCAACAGGTTTCTTTACAGACGGCGAAAAAGCAAAAGCTCACATTACAGCAGGTGCTAAAAAAGTTATTATTTCAGCTCCGGCTACAAATGAAGATATTACAATCGTTCTTGGTGTAAACGATAATATGTATGACCCTAGTAAACACAATGTAATATCAATGGCATCTTGCACAACAAACTGCTTAGCTCCCGTAGCTAAAGTTATTAAAGAAAAATTTGGTATTGTTAAAGGTTTAATGACAACAGTTCACTCATACACAGGCGACCAAAGAATTTTAGACGCAGGTCATAAAGATCCTCGTCGTGCAAGAGCAGGTGCTTTAAATATTGTTCCTACAAAAACAGGTGCTGCTAAAGCTGTTGCATTAGTTATTCCTGAATTAAAAGGAAAATTAGACGGTTTCGCTATGAGAGTTCCTACTCCGGATGTATCTTTAGTAGATGTTGTATTTGAAGTTGAAAGAGATGTAACCGTTGAAGAAGTTAATGCAGCATTAAAAGCAGGTGCAGATGGTCATGTATTATGCTACAGCGAAGAACCGTTAGTATCTTCAGACTATATCGGAACACATCAATCTTCAACTGTTGACGCACAATTAACAAGAGTTATGGGCGGAAATATGGTTAAGATTATTTCTTGGTACGATAACGAATGCGGTTATTCTACAAGATTAGCTGAAACAACATTAATGGTTGCTTCTAAATTATAATTTTCAGAATAAAACAGATAAAAGAACCGTTTCTAATGAAGCGGTTCTTTTTTTTATTTAATTTTAAAATGTTTTAGCCAAAGACTTTTTGTAGATTATGCTTCTTTTTCCGAAATAGCTTTCTTTCTTAATTTCATCAATAAAGGTGAAAGAGTAACATGCTTTTCATCAAAAATCGGATTTGCAAGTAATTTTACAAAAGCATCAAAATCCTTATGAGTTTCATTATGTACTGCAAGATCTTCGTATTTGTTTTTTACTGCATAATAATTTCTAACTTCCCAAAAATCTGCATTTGCACCATATTTTGAAGCAAATTTTACGAATTTCGCCATTTCTTTCCAATTTTTACTGCAAACAACAAATTTAAAATGTAAATAAGGTATTTCCCCAATTTTGTTTAACTGCGAAAGATATTCAAGATTTTTTAATAATAGCTTCCATCCCCGAACCCTAAAAATTTTATAATGTGTTTTAGCTGTAGTCGCATTAATGGAAATAGCTAATTCAATTATTCTGTTTTCCAAATCAAGTTTTTTTATAAATTTTTCACTGGCGCAAATTCCATTTGTCATTATCTTAAATTTTATTTGAGGATATCTTTTTATAGTATTCTCTATAACTTGTCTTGAAAATTTTGAACCAAACGCATCGCCCATATCATTTACTGTAAAAATATTGACATTTTTCATAATAGGCAGATAGATATTATTAAACTTGTTGTTGAATGATTTAATTTGTTCCTTTTCGGAAGTAATAATTTTATCTCTGCAAAAAATACATTTTGCGTTGCAATCACGAGCAATGGGTAATGCTACATGCGTAGGGAAAGAAGACATTACAGGTTTATAAGACGGCAGAACGTTGGTAAATAACTCATTTCTTTTCCTTCCCCCCCCCCGTGACAGTTTTTCGCATATCCCATGATTACAATAGGGATACTTACCTTGGAGGGCAGCTTCACGCATTTTAATTAATTTCTCACAGTTCCATATATCTTCAAACTTGTCTCTAAATATGTTACCTAACGAAAATTTAGAAACTCTCTGTTCACAGCATACATATACACTGCCGTCGGTACCCATTTCTATTGAATTAAATAATTCCCAGCAAACTTTCATGTTTATATTTTATAATAAACTTAATTCTATTGTGAAGTAAATCTGATTAAAATTATTAAGTTTTATTTTTATAAAGTGTAAAAAACACAATTATTAAATTTAAATTTTTGTATGTTTGATATAAAATATTATAGCCAGATAAAAAGGAAAAAAAATTGTGGGTTTAACGTTTCAAGAATTAATATTGAATTTATCGAAGTTTTGGAGTGATTACGGTTGTATAATACAACAGCCGTATGATATAGAAAAGGGTGCAAGCACAATGAACCCTGCAACATTTTTGCGTTCACTTGGGCCTGAACCTTGGAATACCGCAATGGTAGAACCATGCCGCAGACCGACCGATGCAAGATACGGCGAAAATCCCAATAGGCTCGGTCATTATTTTCAATATCAGGTTATATTAAAACCTTCGCCCGAAAACTCTCAAGAGCTTTATTTAAAGAGCTTAGAGGCTATGGGAATAGATTTATCCAAGCATGATGTAAGATTTGTTGAAGATAACTGGGAATCACCCACATTAGGTGCTGCAGGTGTCGGCTGGGAAGTTTGGCTTGACGGCATGGAAATAACTCAGTTTACATATTTCCAGCAGGTCGGAGGGCTTGAAATAAAACCTGTTGCCCTTGAAATTACATACGGGCTTGAACGTATTGCTATGTACTTACAAAATGTTGATTCCGTTTATGATGTTATGTGGAATAAAGAATTAAAATACGGCGAAATATACCTGCAAAATGAAATTGAACAATCAAAATATAATTTTGAATACTCAAGTGCAGAAAGATTATTTAAAATGTTTGATTTATTTCAAGCGGAAGTTGAATCTTGCGTAGAGGCTAAAATAGTGCTACCTGCTTATGACTATGTATTGAAATGCTCTCATACATTTAATCTTCTGGATGCAAGAGGTGTTATAAGCCGTGATGAAAGAATTAATTATATAAATAGAGTTAGAAGAATGGCTGCAATGGTTGCAAAATTATATGTTGAACAAAGACAGGAGCTCGGCTTCCCTTTGTTGAAAAAACAACCGTGCAATGTATAGTATAAAAAGGAAACAAATAAATGCAAAAACCCGCAAAAAATTTACTGGAAAACTTTGTATGCAATTTGCTCAGGAGAAAAAATCCCGATGAGTTTTTGGAAGAATCGGCTAAATGCGGATTAAAAAAGAGTCTAAATGCTTTTGATTTAATAATACTCGGTATCAGTGCAATTATAGGTGCTGGGATATTTGTTATGATTGGCTCAGCTGTTATAGGAACGGCAGAACGTGTCGGAGCAGGCCCTGCTTTGGTTATTTCCATATTGCTGGTTACTGTTGCATGTATCTTTCCTGCACTATGTTATGCTGAATTCGCTTCTATGATACCTGTATCAGGAAGTGCTTATATATATACATTTGCTACAATGGGTGAGTTTCCTGCATGGATGATGGGCTGGGTATTAATGCTTGAATATGCAATCGGTACAATTGCAGTTGCATCCAGCTGGACGGGTTATCTTATAAAACTTTTGGAAGGATTTCCTTTCCTGCCTGAATGTATAAAAAATCCGCCAGTTTGGCTTGTAAATGATTATCAAAGCGCAATTACAGCCAACCCTGATGCTGTAATACCCCATTTCCTGGGTATTCCTATTTGTGTTAATCTGCCTGCCATGTTTATTATACTTGTTATTGCAGGGATATTATTTAAAGGTATTCAAGAATCCGCTAACTTTGCTAAAATAATGGTATTTGTTAAAGTGGCTGTTATTGCCCTATTTATAGGTGTAGGAGCATTCTATGTAAGACCTGAAAATTGGACTCCTTTTGCACCTTCAGGCATTAAAGGTATTTTAATGGGTGCATTTGCAATATTCTATGCTTATATCGGCTTTGATGCAATATCAACAGCCGCAGAAGAAACTAAAGATCCGCAGAAAAACCTGCCTATCGGCTTAATAGGTTCACTTGTTATATGCTCAATTATATACGGGCTTGTAACTGTCGTATTAACAGGCATGATGCCTATGGGGCAGATTGATTTAAAAGCTCCTATAGCTGCCGCTATGAGCTTTGTGGGACAGGATTGGTTCGCAGGTGCTATTGCAATCGGAGCTTTGGCAGGACTTACTTCGGTTCTTTTAGTGCTTCAATTCGGTACTACAAGAATTTTGTATGCTATGGCTCGTGACGGGTTTTTACCGTCTGTTATGAAAAAAGTTCACCCTAAATTTAAAACACCTTGGGTCATTACAATACTTTCAACAATATTAATTTTAATCGGTACATTGTTTATTAATATGCAGGTTGCGGCAGAACTCGCTATTTTTGGTACTTTTTCATCTTTTGTAATAGTTTGTATAGGAATTTTAATATTGAGAAAAACAGAACCCGATAGACCTCGTTCATTTAAAGTCCCATGCTGCCCGATTTTCCCTATTATAGGTGTTTTATTCTGCTCTGGACTTATGTTTGTTGCTTTAAGAGAAGTTAAAACTTCTGCCATGTTATTCCCATTGTGGCTGGTACTTGGAATTGTAATTTACTTTATGTACGGATATCAAAGCAACAGAAAACAAGTCGCATTAAAACTTGAAAAATTTGAACAAGAAAAAGTAAATGAAAAAATTTAATATTATTTTTTATATATTTGTTATTCTTATTGTAGTTCTTGGAATTTTTTTAAGACTTAAAATATATTTATTTAAAATACCCTTTTGGATAGATGAAATAGTTTTAAGTCAAAGTTTTATTGATGAAAAATTTTTAAATTTTTTTCATGTCTTAGTTGATAATCAAAAAGCTCCGCCTTTGTTTTGTTCATTAGTTTTAATAGTGCAAAAAATCTTCGGCTATAATGAATATAGTTTAAGATTAATTCCTTTATTATCCGGAATTCTATCATTATTTGCTTTTTATTTTTTATTAAATGATTATATAAAAAGTAAGTTGGTTTTATTAACAGGTTTATTTTTATTTGCTGTTAATCCTGTACTCATTTATTATTCTGCAGAATTTAAACCTTATTCTTCGGATGTTTTAATTTGTATATTATTACTATTTAGTTATAAATATATGAGTTTAAAAAATATACAGCCATTTAAATCAATATGGGCTAAGGTAATAGTATATCTGATAATTTCAAATATAATTATATTATTTTCATTTCCTTCAATATTAATAATTCCTTCTATGATGATTGCAAAATTTATTGAAGAAAAGAAAATAACATTTCCGGGTGTAATGATATTTTTAGGAAGTTTCACTTCAAGTCTATATCTATATTTAGTATATAAAGATTTAAGAGTAACAGAAATATTGGAAAATGATTGGCAAACCGGTTTTATTAAACCATCGGCAACTTCTTTATATGCAACGTTTAAAGATTTTTATTTATTTGTGATACAACCGGGGGGGGGTATTACAGCCTTATTATATTAAATTAACATTTTTGTTAATTTTATTAGGATTATTATATTTAATTATTGAAAAAAGAAATACAATATTTTATATAATTCTTATAGCTGTTATATCAGCTGCTTCATATTTGAAAATATATCCTTTAACAGGAAGAATAATATTATATTTAATTCCTTTATTTATAATGTTTATTATTAAATCTGCTGATAATCCTGTATTTATAAAAAAAATACCTTTGATAATTTTTAATGTACTTAAAGTCTTTTTACTTTTTATAATTTTATTTTGTATTTTTGAAATAAAATTTGATGAAAAATTCAATTATTATAAAATTATAAATATGTCTGTTGACGAAAGAAATAATATTAAAAATGTAACCGTTGATATTTTTAATAACTGTTCTGATAATGATAAATTTTTATTTAACTATATATATTATGATTCATTTAATTTTTATAAAAAAATGTACAAATTTAATAAAACTGTGGATTGGGAAGTTGAAATTTACATTAATTCCAAAGAACAATGGGAAAAGAGTTTTACGGATTTTTTTAATAACCAATCATTAAATTATAAATATTGGATAACATTTGAAAACAGCTATGATGATAAAGAAAAAATATATGCAAAAGATTTTTTTAAACAAAAATTAAAAGAGAAAAATATTACATTTAAAGAATTTCATTATGGCTTATATTATGCTTTGCAATTAAATAGTATTAATTAACTTTTGAAATAATCGGCTGGCGGTATTCGACAGAGTTAATTGATTTTACATCAACAACAACCGATGGCGGAATAATATGCCATTTGTAGACAGCACACTTGGATTTCCAATAAAATTTATTAATCCATTCTTTTTTTTGTTCAATTGAAAGATTATTATTTTTTTCATAATAAAATTCATGCTTTATTAATTCGTCAAAACCATAACCTTTTGTTTCAACATTCCAAATAATTTCGTCCAAGAATTCATAAGGCATGTTTTCTTCTTCGGCACAAACTGTTTTACCTGTTTTAGGATTAATTTTTAATTCAGCTCCCGGAGGCTTTTCTAAAATTGCCTGCGGAATTGCATTTTTGTGTGCTCGATTTTTATTTAAAAAATCTCCGAGAGCAAATAGTTTTGTTTTAGTTACATCCGCAATAGGTGCAAATCCGCCTGACATATCTCCGTTAACCGTGGCATAACCTATATAAGCCTCTGATTTATCACTTGTTGCAATAGGGAGCATTTGTTTATGCTCATTTGATATACTCCATAAAAGAGTCGCTCTTAATCGTGCCTGTAAGTTCTCTATTGTTGTTGATTTTTCAAACTTTTCGGTTTCTATATTTGTAAAAGCAGTATTTAACATTGATTTTAAAGGGTCAATAGCATCAGCTAAAGGAATTTCAAAAAAGTTTATTCCGAGATTTTCCGCTAATAGTTTTGCATCATTTTTGCTTTCTTTAGAGGTTATTCTGCTTGGCATAGATATTCCCCATACATTTTCTTTGCCGAGTGCATCAGAAAGAAGTACTGCACAGATAGAAGAATCCAGCCCTCCCGACAGACCTAAAACCGCTTTTTTAAATCCGTTCTTTCTAAAATATTCTCTGATACCGAAAATTATACTTTTATATGTCCTGTCTAAATCCTTTTCATAATCAGATTTCAAATCAATCAATTCAAATTTTTTATCCGAGCCTTCCGGCAGCGGATTTATTTCTCCTTGGAAATTGTCTGTTATTACAAAATCTTCTTCAAAAGATTTTGCTCTTAATGTTAATTCACCATTTGTATTATATATTCTTGATGCTCCGTCAAAACAAAGATTATCCGCATATCCTGCTTGATTTACATATATATAATTTACTTTGTATTTTTTTGCGATAGATGAAAATAATCCGTTTTTAATATATTCTTTACCGCATCTTGAGGGGGAACATGAACAATTTATTAATGTTTGAGGCTTTTGTTCCATTAATTCTTTAACAGGATCAATTTTATATATACATTTATCTTTAAAAAATGATTTATCATTAAAACTATCTTCACAAACCAAAATCCCAAATTTTTCACCGTTTAATTCCAAAATTTTTGATACTTTGTCAGAGGGCTCAAAATATCTGTAGTCATTAAATTCCGAATAGTTTGGCAGTAATCTTTTTCTTACCGTATCAATAATTTTTCCGTTTTGTATTACTGCAACAGAATTATAAAAAGGTTTCTTGTTGGCATCTTTTGTAGGCTCCGCAAAACCAACCAGAGCTGTAATGTTTTCGGTATTTTTGGCAATATCATTTAAAGCTTTCAGTTCTCTTTCAATAATTGATTTATGCCTTATAAATATATCGCCGAACGGATATCCTATTAAAGCAAGCTCGGGAAAAATTATTAAATCGGCTTTTTGATTCTTTGCCTTTTTTATGCATTCAAGAATCTTTTCTTTATTAAATGATATGTCCCCTGCGATAGTGTTAATTTGAGATATTATTATTTTGTTCATATTATTATTATCTTGCTTAATATTTTAATGTCAAAAGTTTAAAATTACTAAAATTTTTCAATTTTAAATATGCTTATAATATAATATAAGTATGTTTAATAATATTTGTAAAATTAGTAAGAATAAGAATTTTGGAAATATACTTTTTTTCACTGTAATTACAGTAATTTTTATTTTGGGTATTTATTTCAGAACACGATTAAATTTATATAAAGCGCCTTTTTGGTTAGACGAAATGATGCTGAGTTTATCTTTTATAGATAGGGATATTGGGGGAATGTTTTTCCCGTTAGAGGCAAATCAAAAAGCTCCGCCGTTATTTTTATGCCTTGTTTTTATAAGTGTTAAAATATTCGGGTTTAATGAATATGCTTTTAGATTTGTTCCATACATATCCGGAATTTTGTCTATGTTTGGATTTTATTTTTTATTAAAAGAATTTGTTAAGGATAAAATCGGTGCAGTTTTTGGTATTTTTCTTTATGCATTTTCTATCCCTCTTATTTTTTATTGTGCGGAATTTAAACCTTATTCAACTGATGTTCTGATTTCTATTTTATTAATATACAGTTATCGATTTATCAGTTTTAAAAATATTTCAAATTTAAAAATAATATTGTATACACTGCTATCCGTTGTATTTGTGTTTTTATCGTTTCCTTCAATGTTTATAATAGTTTCAATTGTTCTTGCCAAATATATTGAAGAAAAGAAAATTACAAATAAAACTTTCTTTATTTTGGGCGGAGTTATATTTTCCGGACTCTGGTTATATTTCTTTGATGTGAACGTTTGTCATTTTATGAAAGAATATTGGTTTAGCGAAAAATCTTTTATTCAAATGTTTTTAGTAACAATAAAATACCTGTTGTATAATTATCACCATTATTTTATTTTTCAAATAACTCCCATAATAATTATCGGTTTTTTATTGGTTCTAAAAGAGAACAAATACAGATTTTTTCAATTAATAATTTTAATTTGTTTATCTTTAATTTTTTCTTTATTAAAAATATATCCTTTTTCAGAACGATTAGCACTATATTTTTTACCGGTATCTATAATAATGATTGTTAAATTATTTGATTTAAGTGATTTATTACCTAAATATAAATTTATATATAGAATATTTTTATTAATAATTATATTTTCGATTTTAAAAGTAAATATTCCGTTTTTAACTGTGTCTTACGAAAGTATGATTGATTTCAGAAAACCTACTGATAGAGTTCGTTCTTTGGAAAGCAGATCCAAAGCAAAAGAATATACTCTTTTTGTACTTGATAATTTTAAACTTGAAGATAAAATTTTAGCTTCTGAAGAATTTATATTTTATACAAAATATTATAAAAAATATTATAATTATAAAAAAAATATTGCATTTAGTGAATATGATAAAGATTGGACTGTTAAAGTTAATAAAACCTCAAAGAAGTTTATTAAAAAGAATGAGGATTTTTATAAATTATGGTTCTGGGGCAGAGATTACGAATGTTATTTCAGAGACAGCGATAGTGATTATATAATTGAAAATCTTAAAAAAGATTATAAAATTAACTTTTTTGAGGGAATGTATCTGATTTATACATTAGATTAATTAAAAGGAAACTAAATGAATAATAAAAAAAAGATAATTAATTTAGTTTATTTTATAATTATCACCTTAATTATTTTAATAGGAATTTATTTAAGGTTTAAATTATACTTTGCAAAATTGCCATTTTGGCTTGATGAAATAATGCTTAGTTTATCCTTTATAGATAGAGATATTTGGGGAATGTTTTTACCGTTGGAAGCAAACCAAAAATCCCCTCCTTTATTTCTTTTGGGAACGTTTGTGATAGTTAAATTGTTTGGGTTTAATGAATATTCTTTTAGATTATTACCTGTTGTATCCGGAATATCTTCATTATTTTTATTTTATATTCTTTTAAAAGATGTTATTAAAAATAAAATCGGTATAATTGCCGGTATGTTTATATTTTCCGTTAGTATCGGTCTTGTATATTACAGCGCCGAATTTAAACAATATTCTTCCGATGTAGTTATTTGTATAATGCTTTTGATTTTATATAAATGGTTGGATATAAGTAATATTTCCATAAAAAAGACATTGATTTACACTATAGCATCAATTATTCTTGTATTATTTTCATTTCCATCTATGTTCATAATACCGGCAATAGTAATAACTAAAATGATATCGGGAAGGAAGTTAAATCCTAAGGCATTAATTATATTATCAGGTGTTATTTTATCAGGGTTAGCTTTATGTTTTTATGATTTACAAGTATTTCATTTTATGCGGAATTTCTGGTGTGATTTTGACCAAAACGGCTGTATAGTTTTTTATAATAATTTCTTATATTATTATCTGCAAAATAATTGTATGTATTTTATTTATGACTTTAATTTTAAAAATGTTATATTTTTAATAGGTTTATTGGTTTTAGGATGCGGAATTTTATATAAAGATAACAAAGAAAAAGCAATTTTGGTAAGTTTAATCTATGTCTTTGCATTTAGTGCTTCCGTATTGAAAATATACCCGTTTACCGGAAGATTAATGCTATATTTTATTCCGATTTATATAATGCTGTTAGCTAAGAATTTTGATATTTCTCCGATAAAAACTAAAATTAAAGGTATAAATTTTATAACTAATGTAATTCTAACTATATTAATGATTTTTATTTTAGGAGTAAAAATTCCGTTTTATAATATACCTTTTAATGCTATGGTCGATTATAAACTGCAGTATGACAGGTCAAGAAGTAAAGAGTTGAGAGAAAAAGTAAAAGAATGTTCGCATGAACTTTTAAAAAATTATAAGGACGGTGAAAAAATATTAGCCTGTGAGGGGCTTTTATATGCCGTAAAATATTATAAAAAATATTTTAAATATACTAATCCCATTGATATTCGTTCATATGGCAATATAGATTTTAAAGAAACAAGTAAAGTTTCTGCTAAATTCATCGATGAAAATATAAATATAAATTTTTGGATATATTCAAGAAATAATGAAACATACTTTAGATGCAGTGATATAGAAGAAATTGAAAATATATTGAATTCAAAAAAAATTAAATATAATGAAAAAAAATTTGATGAAATATTTTTAATTCATACAATTAATTAAAAATGTGCAATTTTTGTTAAAAGTGTTAAGTTAATGAAAAATGTATTAAAAATAAGACGATTTGCACTAAAAAAATGACATATTTGTCATTTTTTTAGTGCATTTTTTCTTAAACTTAAAAAATTGCTTGTTATTTTATCCAAAAAAAATTATAATAAAAATCGGAAGTTAAAAAGAAAGGTCGGAGCATGAGTACAAAACCAAAATATACCGAAGAAGAAATTAAAAAAATTATCAAAGAAAAAAAAGTTGAATTTATAAAACTTCAATTCTGCGATATAAACGGACAAGTAAAGAATATGTCTTTACCAAGTTCTCAAATAGATAAAATTTTAAATAATGAAACAATGCTGGATGGTTCATCAATAAAAGGATTTAGGAACATAGAAACATCAGATATGTATTTTTATCCGGATTTATCGACATTTACACTGCTTCCGTTCAGAGAAGATAAAACAACCGGGACAAATGTTGCAAGGATAATATGTGATATACATAACCCTGACGGGACACCGTTTGAAGGATGCCCGAGAGCAAATTTAAAAAGGGTGATGAAAAAAGCAAAAGATTTAGGCTATGAAATGAATGTAGGACCTGAAGCCGAATTCTTCTTGTTTAAACGAGATGCAAACGGCAGACCTACAATGGAAACGCATGACAGGGCAGGATATTATGATGTTGCTCCTGATGATATGGGTGAAAATTTAAGAAAACAAATTGTTCGTACAATCAGTTCAATGGGGTTTGAAGTAGAAGCAAGCCACCATGAAGTAGCAGCCGGTCAACATGAAATTGATTTTAAATACGCAGATGCACTTACAAGTGCTGATAATATAATAACTTTCAGATATGCAGTTAAAGCAATAGCAAATTTAAACGGCTCGCATGCTACATTTATGCCAAAGCCGATATTTGGAATAAACGGCTCAGGTATGCACTGTAATTTATCGTTATTTAAAAACGGAAAAAATACATTCTATGATGCCAAAAGAGCTCATCAATTATCTGAAACCGCTTTATATGCAATAGGCGGATTGCTGGATCATGTAAGGAGTTTTACAGCTATAACAAATCCGACGGTAAACAGTTATAAAAGACTGGTGCCGGGGTATGAAGCTCCCGTATATCTTGCCTGGTCATTAGCAAATCGTTCAGCCTTAATAAGAGTGCCTGCAAAAAGAGGAAATGCAACCAGGGTTGAACTTCGTTCACCTGATCCTTCTTGTAATCCTTATTTGGCTTTGGCGGTAATATTGGAAGCTATATTAGACGGTGTTCAAAAGAAAACAAAACCACCGTTAGATATTGATAAAAATATATTTAAAATGGATGACAGAGAAAGAAAACGTGCTAAAATTGAAACTTTACCGGGTAGTTTATATGATGCATTAATGCTGATGAAGAAGAGTGCTATTGTAAAATCCGCATTAGGCGAACATATATTTAAAGAATTTATGTCATCTAAACTAATTGAATGGGACGGATTTAGGACTTCAGTATCTCCTTATGAGCTTGATTTATACCTTGAAAGATACTAATTCTTGTATTCATAAAAAAAAGAGCCTGAATAACAGGCTCTTTTTTAAGAATAAAAAAGTTGAAAAAAAGGTATGTTTGTTTTATATTGCTTATACAAATGGCGGGCATCGTCAAGCGGTTAAGACCATGGATTGTGGTTCCATTATGCGTGGGTTCGAATCCCACTGTCCGCCCCAGTTTTAAAGAGTCTGCGGTAAAGTGCGACACTAGATTATATTATTTTGTTAAAATCTAAAATAAATAAACGGATTATAAGTTGTTGCTGCTATTGAAATTGTTGACAGGATAAACAATATTAAAATCCATAAATTTGCAAATATTCTTAAGACTTTATTTTTCACATTTGTAATATTTTTAAATAATGGAGTTGAACATAAAGTTGCAATTATTAAAATAACTATTTCCTTTGTACCAAGGTAATAATATGTTGAAAATACCATTGCACTTGTATCTGTTTGTATTAAACCGAACATATTTTTAATATATGAGATTGTGTAATCAATATCATGTCCGTTAGAGCGGAAAATAACCGTGGCAATGATTATAATTAGTAAAAAATAGCAGTGTTGAAGTAATTTAACCCACCACTGAGTATATTTTTCTTCGATTTTTTTAAGATTAATAATTTTTTCCAGAATAACAAATAAACCGTTCCATAACCCCCAAATAATAAAAATCCAATTAGTACCGTGCCATAGACCGGTTAAAAAGAATACAACTAATAAATTGCGGATAGTTTTCAATTTACCGAGTCTGCTTCCGCCTAATGGTATATATACATATGATTTAAACCAGGAACATAATGAAATATTCCATCTGCGCCAAAAATCGGACATCGACCTTGAAATATAAGGATAATTAAAGTTTTCCATAAATTTAAAACCGAAAATTAATCCCAAGCCGATTGCCATATCCGAATATCCCGAAAAATCAAAATATATTTGAAAACCGTAACATATTCCGCCTATCCATGCCTGAAAATGACTGACTGTATATGGATCTTGTGAAAATACTTTAGTTGCTGTTATTCCTAAAAAGTTTGCAATAAGCATCTTTTTAGAGAGCCCTATTATAAATCTTTTAATACCTAATACAATATTATCGGGATTAATTTCCCTTGATTTTATTTGATCCGATATGTCATGATATTTTATAATAGGACCTGCAACAAGCTGAGGAAATAAACATATATATAATGCAATATTATATAAGTTCTTTTGTGCTTTAACTTCACCTCTGTATACATCGATGATATATGACATTGCCTGAAATGTATAAAATGAAATTCCAATAGGCAGTATTATTTCAGGAAAGCTTATATCTGATTTTAAAATATGATTAATATTATCTATTATGAAATTAAAATATTTAAAATATATTAAAGAACTCAGATTTATTGTTATTGTTAATAACAACATTAGTTTTTTATACTTTTCATATTTTTGTATTGCTAATGCACCTATATAATTTATAAAAATTATTCCGAACAATAGAGGTATATATTTTAATGCTCCCAATGCATAAAAAATTATGCTGGATATAAGCAGTATCATATTATGATATTTTTTATTTGAAGAAAAATACAAAATAAGTACAATCGGGAGGAAAATATATATAAATGTCATTGATGAAAATAGCATAATTACTCCTCCGCAAAATATTCTTCAAATGTATATAATGATTGGTATGGAACACATAAAATTAATATTTCAGGCTTATAATCCATTATTATTTTTTTATAATGTTTCATTAATTTATAATCATTTATACCTTTAACAGCATTCGTTCGAACTTTTAATACATTTTTAAAGGTAAACGGAATTGAATGACTTAAAGCTTCAATCGTACTGGGGCCGACAAGAGCTGCTCTTAAGTCTGCTCCTTCAGGATAGTAATAGTAATTTAATCGTTTATACATTTCATCAATGTATGTATCTTGTAATTTATCAATATTTTTATGTTTATAGTATTTGTACTTAACATTGTTGAAGTTTTTTAAATCTTTTTTTGACACTCCTACAGGATTAAATACAGTGCCGTATTCTTTTAATTGATTATAGTTTATTCTTAATTTTGTATCATAAAAATAATCGAAATCATTTTCATTTAATATTTTTACAAAAGGGTAATCTTTTTTAATTAATTTCATAATTTCTTTATAAGCAATAAATGCCGCATCGTCTGTCCAATGATAATCTATTTTATAATACATAATTTGTTTTTTTGATGCTTTTTTAATCTCTTCATAAGGGAAAATTATTTTAAGGTTTTTATCTATAGCAACTGATTTTATATATTTGATAAATTTTTTGTTAGAGTAATTTTTATATATCGGATTATTTTTAATCGGATAGATATCAGGTCTTTGGGGTGTCATTATAATATACAAATTAATATTGTTTTCTTTACAAAAGTCGTTTAATTTAAATAAATTTTCAAATTCTTTATAAATATGAGCAAAGAAAAAATGATTAAATTCAAAATCAAAATAAAAGCAACCATTATCTTTGTCAAATATACCTTGATCATTTTTTTTGAAAAAAACATAATGAAGGTAATTATACATAGCTATCATTTTTTTTCTTAAGAAAAATCTGTCACTGAACCAAGAATTAAAATCTAAGCCGAAAGTATAATTTATTGTCTTATTGCTGTTAATTAAAGGTTTAAAAGAAGCGAGGGTTTTATTTTCTTCGGGTGCATTTATTGATTGGTCAATTTTAAGCATAGGAATAAATAATAATATAAAAAATATTGCGGCAAAAATAATATCTGATATAGGGGTGTTACTTTTAAATTTCATTTTTTGCCCCCGTTAAAATCTTTACAATTGTATTAATAATTGTTTCTGTAGAAATCTCTTCCATACAAGGAGCAAAAAGTTTTTTGGATTTTTTTAAATATTTGCATTTTCTTCTGTTGCAAGGTACACATTTCTTAGAAGAAACGATATTTATTCCGTTACACCAGCATCCGGTTCTGTTTACAGGCATGGAACCATATAAACCTATGGATTTTACCCCTAAAGCAGTTGCTATGTGAAGCGGACCAGAGTCCCCTGAAAGCATTAAATCTGCTTGAGATATTACCGCACAGGAATCAATAAGCGGAAGTTCACCTATAAGGTTAACGGAGCCGGGAATTTGATTTAAATCTAAAAGAATTTCTTTATCTTCATTTACTCCCGTTAAAATTATTGTACCGCCGATTTTATCAATAATTTTTTTTCCGAGTTCAAGCCATTTGTCTGTCGGATAAGTTCTTCCCTGCCTTTTAGAAAATACACCGCCTGCATTAATTATAATAATGGGATGTTTTAAATTTTTCGTTTTTTCTTTTGCTTTGGCAGATGCATCAGATGGTATATATAATTTTAGTTCTTTTTCTTCCTTCAACTCCGGAAATACCTTAAGTCCCGTCTGCCAGAAGTTTTTTACGGCATGAAGCTTAAATGTTTTTTTATAAATAAGCTGTTTTTTTATGCCTGCAAAAAATAATAATAATTTGATTTTTAAAGACGGCTGAAGGTTTATTGCCAAATCATATTGTTCTTTTTTTAATGTTTTGGCAAGTTCTTTTGTATAGTCTGAAAATAGCCGTAATTTTTCTTTTACCGGAATTACCTTATTTAAATCGGGGTCTGAAATTAATATTGGTTCTGTTAATTTATTTGTAAGATAATGTATTTCAATATTCGGGTTAAATTTTTTTATTGCCCGAAAAAGACTTGTAGTGTGAACTACATCGCCTATTGCTCCCAACCTTATAATAAGAATTTTATTAATGTTATTAAAACTCATATAAGTATAATAACATAATCAAAAAAATTGTTCGAGTGTAATTTGCTATTAGAAATGAAAGATTTTTGTTCGGACAATTTATGCCGTAACTTGAGTTAATATTTCAATGTATCTTGCGGCACTGTTTGCTGCAACGGCTCCATCTGAAGCGGCTGTTATAACTTGTCTTAAAGGGGTATTTCTAACATCACCTGCCGCAAAAACTCCTTCAACAGATGTCTGCATATTTATATCCGTTTCAATATATCCGTCGGCATTTTGTTTAATCTGACCGATAAATTTATCAATATTCGGAGTACATCCGATATACGGGAAAACTCCGTCAAGACATAAGTCTATATTTTTATTATTTTTTAAATCTTTTAAAATTAATTTTTCAACACATTTATTACCTGTTATTTCAATCGGCTGAGCACACATAATAAATTCAATTTTTTTGTTTGTGCAGGTTCTTTGACAAATAATTTTATCGGCTCTAAAGGTTTCTCTTCTGTGTATTATATAAACTTTTTTTGCAAACTTAGTCAGATACATTGCCTCTTCTAAAGCAGAGTTTCCTCCGCCTACAACAGCAAGGATTTTATCTTTATAAAAAGCTCCGTCACAAACTGCACAGTAGCTTACACCTCTGCCAATAAATTCTGATTCTCCTTTTATGTTCAATTTTTTTGCCTGAGCTCCGGTTGCTATTATAATTGCTTTAGCTTTAAAAATGGTATCTGCCGTTTCAATTTCTTTTATCTCAGATATTAAATTAATTTTTAATATTTCCGCCATAGGATATTTATCTATGCCGAATTTATCCGCATGTTCTTCAAATTTTTGCATAAGCTCAAATCCGCTTATAACAGGAAACCCGGGATAATTTTCTATTTCAAGATAATTTGAAGGCTGACCGCCGAACATATTTATGTCTAAAATTGCAGTTTTTAGATTTCCTCTTGCGGAATATATGGCAGATGAAAACCCTGCAGGCCCGGAGCCTAAAATTACCACGTCATAATTTAATATTTTTTTATCTGTCATCTTCCCTCACCCTTACTAATTATATTCCTAAAATCCCCGAAACGGGGGAACCTGATATTTTTGTGCCTTTTACTTGATATTCGACGTAATCTTCTTTAATAAGTTTCCCGTCTTTAAATGTTTTTATGCTGATTCTGTCAACTCCCGTAAAATTATCGCCGTTTATTGTCAAAATAGGTGTTTCAAGCGATTCTTCATCAGGATAATTAGTTCTTTTTTCAAATTTGACTGTTTTACCTTTAACATCATTTACCGTTATTTCTGCTTTTGCACCAGATAGCGGATTCATTAATGTTATAACGTCGCCTTGCCTTGACAGTGTCCATATATCCATACTTGTTGCATCAAAATAGTGTGTATTGGTTGATTTTGTACATACGGAGTCTACTCGCCAGTCCCCAAAAAATTCTGTCGGAACTCTGTCGGACATACTTACATTTCCTTCTATTACCTGCGAAAAACAAGGTAATATACTTATACATATTAAACTCAGTAAACTAAATAATATCTTTCTCATATTATTTATTTAATGATATTTTTTTATAAATCAAATCCTCTTTTTTAATAATCGGATTTCTATTTTTACAAAATTTATTATTTTATTAAAGATTTTGAAATATCGATTTCCCGAGCTTGCTCTACATTATAAAAAAGCTTTGATGCACTTATAAATTGATTTGGATTAGAACTTACATAAAATATCGGTTCATAATCTTTCTTTCCGGAAATAAGGTTATTTGCCTTTAAATCGGAAACTATGTTCCTCGCAAAGTCTTTAGCAGGATTAATAAATAACTCTTCAGGAGCATATTGTTTTAAAATACTTATTAAATAAGGATAGTGAGTACATCCTAAGATAATTTTTTCAATATCGTTTTTAAGCATTAGATTAAGTTGAATTTTAATATTATTAATGCTTTCAGGGTCGTTTTGAAGTTCATTTTCAACAATATTAACCCATTTCGGGCATGCATGTTCATATACCTCGCAATTCGGATTATATTTTTGGATTTCTTTTTTATAAGCATGAGAATTTATTGTAGCTTGAGTTGCAAACACACCTACTCTTTTATAATTTTTAACTGCTATTTCCTTTGAAACAGTTTGAACAATGGGGTATATTTTAAAATTATATTTGTCTTTTAATGTCTCATAAGCTGCAGCTGATGTGGTATTACAAGCCATTACAACAGCTTTTATATTTTGGCTTTTAAAAAAATCAAAAATATTATCCGTTATTTTAATAAGTTCTTCTTTAGTTTTGCTTCCATATGGCAGATTAATTGTATCACCGAAATAGATATAATTTTCATCGGGCAAAAGTTTATAAAGCTCGGAGAAAACACTAAGTCCTCCTACCCCTGAATCAAATACACCTATCGGTTTGTTAGTCATTTTTATGCTCCAGTAAATAATTAATAATTCCTTCCGCAATAGCCTGCGCAGACTCTTTTTGTCTTTTTTCGGATATTAAAGAATTTCTTTCCTGTTCATTAGAAATAAATCCTAATTCCAGTAGTACGGCAGGTGCTTCTGTGTGATTTATAACATAAAATTTGGACTTAAACAAGCCTCTGTCTTCTGCATCAATATTTTCCATTAATTTTTTATGAATAACCTTAGCTACTTCTAATCCCCTATCAGTGAAATAGTGGGTTTCAACTCCTTTTATTTCGCTTTTTACACTGGCATTTATATGAATACTTACATAAATATCGGCATTTTTTGAATTTGCGGTTAAAACTCTGTCTGCAAGCGATATTGTTGTATCACCGCTTCTTGTCATTATTACTTTATTAAATCCGTATTCTTGTAAGATATTTCTTACTTTAAGCGCTATTTCAAGAGTGATATTTTTTTCTAAGATTTTTCCTCGCATTGCGCCTGTATCATTACCGCCATGACCGGGGTCTATAATAATTACCTTGTTTTTTATTTTGGCAACGGAAGGCATTTTTTTCTTCGGATTTTTCTTTTTAACAGGCTGTCTTGCCTGTTTATTTTTAGACCGTTCCATTAAATCCGCAAACGGACTGTCTTTATCAACTTGTGTTTTGCTTGGTTGAGTTTGTTCTCTAACCGGAGGTATAATCGGAAGTGTATTTTGACTCGTTATAGCCGTTGGTTCAAGATGAGTAAGAACAATCCTTAATTGAGTTGCGTTTAATGTTTCATAGCAATCTGCAAGTGTATTTGAATTAACGGGAAGTGATATTTTGTATGTATTCGGATTTAATTGCTTTGCTTCAAATCCTGTCTTATTTGTTATTGCTACGGAATTAAACGATGCCGGGTCAAAGTTTGTTAAATTATAAATAATGATATTTAACTTGTTTTGTGCTCTTTGTATTGAGTATGTAATAGGATTAGAAAACATTATATTTATAACATCAGTAGAACTGTTTACATTCTGTTCTTTAAAATATGTGAGTTCCGAAAGTGAATCTAAAATTTGTAAATAAGATAAATTACCGGCAATAATTAATGTTTGAAGATTTGACGAATAAATAGGAATATATTTTTGGATATTATTAGTATTAATAACAATTCTTGCTTTTGAAGGTTCAAATTGTCCGATTTTCGCTATATCTGTATCATTAAGTTTAATTTCTTTATCTCTAAGTTCTTGTTTGACAATAGTATTAGGCAAATCAAAAACAATTCTGGAAGGTTCAGTTAATATAAAAGGCTTTTCGGTATTTACAACACCGATACCTGATAAAAATAAATTACCGCCTTTGGACTCTGCTTGTTCAAGAAAAAATCTTGATTTTAATTTTGCTTGTTTTTGTTCTATATTCGGTCTTACAAGCTGGCTGTCATCTGCTTTAAAAGCTTCTTGTACTCTGTTAAATATCTCATCTTGCGCAATTGCTTTCTCTTCAGGTATTACAACTGCTTTATCATTATATTCAACCGCACTTCCTTTGGTTTCTTTATATATTTGACTTAAATACGGTTGAATAGGAGTTTCGTTGCTAAGTTTTATAATAATATTATTTTTTATTCTTAAAATTTTAATTTTTGATGCATCATAATTTTGTGCATTCCAGATTACAATTCTTACAACATTCGGATTGGTTGAATTTTGTGCAATTTTTAACTGAGTTAATCTGCTGTTTTTTAGTTCAAATGAAGAATTCTGAAATGTAATAATTGCATTTTCAATATCAAAAAATATCCTGTTTGGTTCACTAAGTACTTGTTTTGTAATCTTGATATTATCTTCTTGATTTAAACCAGAAGTTCCCAAAAATATTATGGAATCAGAATTATCAAAATTTATACTGTTTATTTTAAGCGGATTAATTATTTGTTGGGGTTCCTGCACGGGCGGAGGAATTAAATCTTCGGCACGGGAAATTAGGCTATAACTTTGTATATTAATAACCGATAAAATATAGATTAAAATGAATATTATAAACCTTTTTATCATATATATTATAATAATCTTAAATATTTGATTATAAAAGAATTTAACAAAAATAAAAAGATGGGTTAAACATTGCTAACCCATCTTTTTATTTTTATTATAAATCTATGAGTTTGATTTTGATGTTATATTAGGTTGAAGACTGTCTAATACACTTGAGGTATCATCTTCAACTCCTTCACTGTAATATAAACTTGCAGAAGATGCTTTAAAAGATTTATATTTTGCTTCTACATCATACCTTTGGCAATCATAACTGAATTTTGTTATTTCATCACTGGTAACTCTTCCGTCACCGTTGGCATCTATTTTGTTGAAATATGTTAAAACCGTTGATAATAACGAAGTATCCCCATTACCTGTTGTGCAAAGAGATTGAATTTCATTATAAGTTAAACCTTTAGACTGCATGGTGTTCATAATATTATTAAGGTCATTACTTGTTATTTCGCCATCTCCGTCTTTATCCAAAGATGCGAAATTAGTCGTTAAATACTGTAAAAAGGAATAATTAGACCCTAAACTCATTAATGTATTTGATGAAACATTAGATAAATCTTCTAAGGTTAAACCTTTACCGGAGGAACTGTGTGCACTCATTAATGTTGAATAAGTATTGGTTAATCCTGCCATTGCACTTGCCAATAATGATTGTCCGTTTAATATCGTCATTGTTATGACTCCTTATATTTATAATTACCCGTAATTATATATTAATTATTTTTTTTTCAAAGTAAACCGTTTGTTTGGATTATTTTTAACAAATAAGCGCACATATTATATGTGCGCCGTAATTCGATTATCAAATATTTTATTTTTTTGCTTTTCTGTAAGCTTTTCTTTGCATGCTTGAAAGTGTAACCTCAAATTGCTTTTCATAACATTTGCAAATTTCTTTTCTTTTTTTCTCTAATTTTTTAATTAATCTTTTTTGTTTTCTTAGTTCACTGTTTTTTGAACAATTGTTTTTTAATTCATAATATTTTTCATTTTCACATTTAATTCTTTCATTTAAGCTTAAAACTTCTTGTTCATATTTATTTTGGATTTTTTGAGCATTGCATATTTGAGTTTCACTTAAATTCATACATCTGAATAATGAGTTCATGTCTCTTTTAGTGCATAAAAAACTTGAAGAACAGGTGTCAAAACAAGGTGTAGGCGGTGGATTGTACATTTTTTCACAAGGCTTTTGGCAAGGCTGTGTTTTAACAGGCGCATAAGTATAGTATTTATACTGTTTTTGACAAGGTGAGCAATTAGATTTTGCTTTTTGCGGCATTTCATTGTCGCAGGGACTGTCTGCAAATACTGATAAACAGCTTAAGCAAACAAATGATAAAAATAAAAAATAGATTTTTTTCATGTTTCTTCTCCGTTATAACTTAGTACCGAATTAAGTATTAAATAACGGAACGATTTTGAATATTACTTAAAAGAATAATTAGAAAATATTTAAAGGACTAGGTCTTAACGGTAATAAAAAAGAGATTGCATTTGCAATCTCTTTTTTCAAACAATAACTCCGCTCTGCGGATCTTGGTTTTTTGCGCTCGGTCGGGTTGCTGCTCCCTCGGGCTCGGCTGTAGTGGCAGCTTTAAAGTTACTCTAACTTATTATATTTGAGCCCAACTTGAAACCCGCTCTGCGGGCGCTATTTAAGTTCTACTGTAGCGCCTGCTGCTTCAAGTTGTTTTTTCATAGCTTCAGCATCTTCTTTTTTAACACCTTCTTTTAAAGGTTTTGGTGCGCCGTCAACTAAATCTTTAGCTTCTTTTAAGCCAAGACCTGTGATAGCTCTAACTTCTTTAAGAACAGCGATTTTGTTTGCACCTGCTGATGCTAATACAACTGTTACTTCAGAAGCTTCTTCTGCTGCAGGAGCTGCACCTGCAGCTGCCGGAGCTGCTGCAACTGCTACGGGAGCTGCTGCTGATACACCGAATTTTTCTTCCATTGCTTTAACTAATTCAGCTGCTTCGATTAATGTTAATTTTTCAATTGATTCTAAAATTGATTCTACGCTCATTTTATTTCTCCTTTTATTTATTTTTTTTGTAATACTTATCGGACTAGTTGTCCTACGAAATTTTATGCAGTTTTTTGTTTAGCAACTTGATCCATTGCTCTTACTAAACTGCTCATAACTGCGTTAACAGCACCGACAATACCTGTAGCAGGTGAATTTATGCTGCCAAGCATTTTTGCATAAAGTTCTTCTTTTGAAGGAAGATTTGCAAGAACTTCTGTTTCTTTTGCGCTTAATAATTTACCATCTAATGCAGCACCTATTATTTCACCTTTTTTAACTTCTTTAATAAATTTAGTTACAATTTTTGCAGGTGCAACTTCATCATGGAAACCAAACGCAATAGCAACAGGGCCCTTTAATGTGTCTGCAAGAACTTCAAATTGAGTTCCTTTTGATGCAACTTTTGCTAAAGTGTTTTTTGTTACCATATAGTCGCTGTTTTCTTTTTGCAGATTGCGGCGAAGATTTGTTATTTCTTCAACCGTAAAGCCTCTATATTCGGTAACAACGGCAACCTTAGCCTTTGAAAAATTTTCTTTCATTGCTTCAATTTTTTCTTGCTTAAAGGCTTTTGTTGACATTTTTTGCTCCTTATTTTTTTATCGACCTTAATAACGTAAAAAATTTACGTTTAACCGTAAATTTGCAAGAATAAATATAAATAACCAATCCATAAATTGACTTATAATATATGTTAATCCTCGGTCGGGTGGTTTTTTAAAAGCTTTTTTGATTTTGGCTTACTTGTATTATCTCAAGGGGGTGGGGTGCTTACTTGCTTTTGCCTCATTTACACTTGGCTCGTTCGCTTTCGCCTCAGTCACTTTCACCTCAGTTGCATTTGCCCCTTCGCATTTACCCTTCTTTTGGTCCTTCTTTTGGCCCCTTGGTTTTTTGCCCCTCTGGCTTCCCGGCTTTCTACGGCTTCTTAATTATTTTATATAAAAAATAATTATAATCAATACTTTTTTTTGTAAATTTTTTAATTGTTAACTTTTGTTAACAATTAAATCCTATTTATTTCCATAATAAATTAATTTAGATATTTTTTTAAGCAATTTTTTACTAAAAAAATTTTTATATACTGTATATATACAATTACTATACGAATGTAAAAGAATATGAGGTTATTATGAGTTTAAGACTACAAAGTGATTTGAAGTATATTGATGGTTTATCTCAATCTAAAGATGATTATAAACCGAAAACTAATAATGATTCAGAATCTGTTTTCACAAAAGCTGAACCTAAATCATATGAAATACAAAAGGGTGATTGCTTGTGGAATATTGTTAAGGAGCAATACGGATTAACCTCTAACAAAGATATACAGGATATGGTAAATCGAGTTGTTGAAGAAAATGATATAGAAAACCCCAGTATAATCTATAGCGGTAACAGTATAATTCTTCCTGATTTGTATGAGGAACTAGCACAAGCAGAAAAAGAAGAACCCGAAAAATCTAAAATTGATGAATTTGATGAATGGACTAACAGTGAAGAAAATTACGAAAAATTCATAGAGGAAAAACCTGTAGATGAGTTTGAAATGTTTGATTTTAATGCTAAAACATATTCAAAAGATTTAAAAAACTTTGCACAAGAATATTTGGATAAATACGATGAAGATAATGATAAAGTTATGAATAAATCGGAATTTATCAAAATGGCATCGGGCGGAGAAGAAATTCCGAAAGAACCGGAAACACAATTTAATGCATTATATGATGATTTGTTTGCTAATTTAAATCTTGATGAAAATGCTGATTATATAAATGCCGGTGAATTTGCATCTTTCTTATATATGGCTGATTTGAACTTGGATGAATATATTAATCAGTTGGGAACAGGAAATGTTGATTTTTCTGCTTTATTGGATGCAAAATTAGATTATGGAAATTATCAGGCAATATCATCCATTACAAATAATTCAACTTTAAATTCAATGAAAAGTGATTGGTATAATTCATTTTATGCATAATAAAAAAAGAAATTGTAAAAAGCATACAGCATTGCTGTATGCTTTTTATTTGCAAAGTTAAATTATATTTGATACAATGTTTCTGACAGAAAATAGGAGGATAAGACAATTAGTAGAGATAACCAGCCCAATTCACTTTTAAACGGTAATATTAGAGCAAAAGAAGTAAGATTAATAGATGATGAAGGAAATAATTACGGGGTAGTAGCAACAACAAAAGCCCTGATAATGGCAGAAGATAAAGGGTTGGATTTAGTTATAGTTTCGCCTAACCAAGAACCTCCGGTTGCTAAAATTTTAGATTACGGTAAATATAAATACGAAATCGAAAAAAGAGCTAAAGAATCAAGAAAAAAACAACATGTTGTTGATGTAAAAGAAGTAAAAGTCAGATATAAAATAGATGTTCATGATTATAATGTTAAAATTAACAGTATAAAGAAATTCCTTGCTAACGGAAATAAAGTAAAAATTGTAGTAATGTTAAGAGGCCGAGAGATGCAGCATAATCATTTGGCATATGACCTTGCCAACAGATTTTTGACCGATCTTGAAGGTGAAAAAATGACAATTGAACGCAAACCTGCTATGGATGGCAGAAATATTGTTACTATTTTAGCTCCATAATTAAATATTTACTTGCATACAATTTTGTTTATTTTAAAATAGATATACAAGGTTTAAGAATGCGGAGGCATGTCGCATAATTAACCGTTTTATAAGTCAATAAAAAAGGAGAAAAACTATGCCTAAAATGAAAACACACCGCAGCGGTGCAAAAAGATATAAAATTACCGCTGGCGGAAAAATCTTAAGAAGAAAAGCAGGCAAAGGACACTTGCTTCAACACAAAAGTGCTTCAAGAAAAAGAAAACTTTCTTCTATGATTGAAGTTTCTGCTACACATAAGAAACTTGTTTTAAAAGAACTTCCTTATGCGAAGTGTAATTAATGTTATTTAAGAAGAAGAAAGGAAATTAAAAAATGAGAATAAAACGTGGAAATGTCCTTAGAAAAAGACATAAGAAAATATTAAAGTTAGCAAAGAGTTTTAAAGGTGCAAGAAGCAGAATATTTAAAGTTGCTAATACTGCAGTAATGAAAAAACTTAAATATCAATACAGAGACAGACGTCATTTAAAAAGAAATATGCGTCGTTTGTGGATTGTAAGAATTAATGCAGCAGTAAGACAACATGGTATAAGCTATTCAAGATTTATAAATGCGTTAAAAACATCAAATGTTTCAATTAACAGAAAAATGCTAGCAGATTTAGCTGTAAACGAGCCGGATGCATTTTCTATAATTGTTGATACAGCAAAATCTTCTAAATAGTTTAAAAGTATTAAAACTAAGATTAAGAACCGTTTTGGACGGTTCTTTTTTTGTAAAGATATATTAATATATAAAAAGTATATATGTTATATATACTTTATTTTGGGAATTAATATAATATAGTCAATTTCTTTATTACTTATTTTCCTTCACTCCTTTTCTCCATAACAAGACTGTGGTCGCTGATGCGACCTTTTTTTTATGGTTTTTGCGCAGGGCGGAGTTGAGCGATAGCGAACGAGCCCGAGTGAGCAACAACCTGACCGGCATAGCCGGTTTAAAGTTGAGTTCAAATATAAATAGTATAGTCTAGTTTTAAAGAGGCTTTGCCTCAAGTTTGGCTCAAATATAATAAGTTAGACTAACTATAAAGGTGCCGCTGCACCCCGGCATAGCCGGTTTAAAGTTGAGTTCAAATATAAATAGTATAGTCTAGTTTTAAAGAGGCTTTGCCTCAAGTTTGGCTCAAATATAATAAGTTAGACCAACTATAAAGGTGCCGCTGCACCCCGGCATAGCCGGTTTAAAGTTGAGTTCAAATATAAATAGAATAGTCTAATTTTAAAGAGGCTTTGCCTCAAGTTTGGCTCAAATATAATAAGTTAGACCAAGTTTGAAGGTGCACTGCACCAAAATTCCGATAATGTTATCGGAATGCTTAAGTTAATTTGGTTAATCTATATGTTAATATTAAATGTTGACCGAGGTTGATGTTTATTCATTAATTGGTTTACCGAATACATTTGAGCTCGGTATTTATCAATTTCGTCAGCAACTTTACCCGAAAATACTTTATCGTTTTCCTCAAAATAATTTATAAAAGGATTAACTGTAATTTCTTCCAGTTCTTGTTTAGCTATTTTTTGGATTTCTTGTACTGTCTTTTGGGGGATAGCTACATTTAATCCAAATGGTTTTTTAATAATATTTTCGGACATAGTACCTCATATAATTGTATTTTATTTATCGGCATAATTTAATTAAACTTTAATTTTTTTTATTTTTTTGTAAAGAATATTTTTTAATTTGTTACAAAAATAATATAATTTGATAAAATATTTTACGGTTAAATATTTGTAAAAATAATTAAAAAAAGTAGCAAAAAATTTTTTGGTATGCCTTAAAATTTAAGGAAAAGACAAAAAATATGATAGATAGAATAACACAGCCGAGCAGTAATTCAGTAAATATAAAAGGGAAAAATAAAAACCAATCGTTTAAGGGACCTGTTTTAACAGGTGTGCTTGGTGTTTTGCGCGGAATAAATCAAAAACCAGCACTTGGTGCTTGCGGAGTTGATTTATTTTCTATGGTTATTCCAAGAACAGCTATTGAAATGAAAAACAGAGGTAAGCAGGCAGGTATTGAAGCAATGTTTCGTGAAGGGATAAGTTGTTTTATACATGCTTGTGTCGGATTAATAGGTTTTGGTGCAAGTACTCTTATTTCAAAAAATTTCAATAAAGTTAACGGTGTAACTGCACAAAAAATCTTTGCTAATAATAAAACAATAATGAATTTATCTGACATTTGGCAGAACAGCCAAGGGCAAGCAGATAAATTTTTTGCTGAATTTTTAAAGAATATTAAAGGATTAAACGGTACGGAATTTAAAGGGATTTCTGAAAATGTAAGTTCCGAAATAACCGAAAAGCTTGTTGAATTAGCTAATAAATCTGCTGTATTATCCAAACTTAAAGGTTCGGATAGAAAATATATGGCTAAAGAGGTTAATAGGCTTAAATCTGTTATTATAAATAATATTGTTAAAGACACGGGTGCACAAACAACATTTAATTTAAATGTAATAAAAAATTCAGCAGGTGATACTAAAAATGTAATTACTTCAAATTTAACAGAATTAGTTGATAATGCGGTAGTTTTATCTAATGCATTTAAAACAAAATCAATAGATAAGATACCGGAATTTGCAAAAAAATTGTCGCATAATAAAAATCTCAGCACTGCATTAGGGCTGGGAATTTGTGCTGCTTTATGTATGTCAGTACAGCCTCTAAACAGATATTTAACTAAAAAACGTACGGGACAAGACGGTTTTGTAGGAGTTAAGGATAAAAAGGCAAGTAATTCAAAGGCATTTAAAACTTTAAAAACCATATTAGGAATAGGATTTCCTATCGCTGCTATATCAAGTATAGGAGGAAAATTATCCGAACTTCCTGCTAATGTTCAATTTAACAGCATGATTCCTACATTAAACCAATTTAAATTTTTATACGGACTTACAATAGGTTCAAGATTTTTAGCATCAAGGGACAGCAATGAACTTAGAGAATCTTTTATTAAAGATACATTAGGCTTTACAAACTGGCTGATATTGGGCGGAGTTATTTCAAAACTTGCTGCAAGAGGTTTGGGCGGTAAAGAAATAATTAATAACCCTGTTGTTCAAGACGGTGCTAAAAAAGGTATAAAATATGCTTGGAATTGGCTGACTAAAGCATCCGTTAAATCTTTTGATGAAATACTTCTTCCGAATGCAAAAGAAATTATTAAAGACGGTAAGGCTATTCCGTTTAAAGAATTATACAAAAATGCCGAACCTGCAGTTAAATCTTTAGTAAGAAAAGCAGGAATTGCACAAGTCGCAGGTTATTTATATTCAGGTCTTGTTTTAGGTATAGGTATTGCTAAACTAAATATAGGTATTACAAAGACCCTTGAAAAAAGAAGAAATGCCAAACAAAACATGAATAAGCAAATTAATACTTCCGGAAGTACAATAGGTAATTACAATTATAAAAAAGACAGTTTGGTATTTTCGGAATTCCTTAAATAATTTAATCTAGTGTCGCAACCTTCCGCTTGCTCATCGCAACCGTAAAGTTGCTTACCTTTTATAAATGCCACTCAAAAATTTCGCTCATGTTCCTTATTGCGAAATTTTCTCGGACAATTTACAAATTAAAGGCTAAATGATAAAATATAGTTTGGCTTTTGAGGTAGTATGGTTGTTTTTTTAGGTAATGAATTTAATTTATCTGCAAATGAAAATTATAAATTAGCTGTTGAGACTGCCGTCAATGCAGCCGAAAAATCAGACTTTAAAATTTTTCTTATCGGCGGAGTTGTAAGAGATTTAATTTTAGAGAATAAAATTAAAGATATTGATATTGCGGTGGAAGGTAATGCAGTTGATTTCAGTGTAATTCTTGAGAGAGATTATAATTGTAAAATTATAAATATTCAAGAAAAATTAAAGACCGCAAAAGTTCAATTTTCTAACGGAAGTATTATTGATTTTGCATCTACAAGGGAAGAAAAATACATTAATTCGGGAGTTTTACCGCAGGGGTATAATTTCGGCTGTTCGCTTGAAAATGATGTTAAAAGACGAGATTTTACAATAAATACACTTGCTCTAAAATTGACGGGTGATAATAAATTTTCACTTATAGATTATTGCGGCGGGTATCAGGATATATTAAATAAAAAAATAAGAATTCTTCATGATAAAAGTTTCATTGATGACCCTTCAAGAATAATTAGGGCTTTAAAATTTAAGGTCAGATTTAATTTTGAACTTGAACAAAATACTGAAAATCTAATGAAAGAATATCTTAATAATATAAATGATAAAATGCCTTTAGAACGGATAAAGAATGAATTACATCAATATTTCAATATTAAAAAAGAGAATTTATATGATTTAATTATAAGCACAAAAGCTTACAAATTAATTTCCGATAAACCTATTTTAAATTTTAAAGAGGAACGACTTTTTTCATTAAAAGAGTTTGATTTATTTAATGAAAATGAAATATGGTTTATTTATATAACTGCACTTATTGTCAATTCTGATTATGCAATAAAAAGATTAAATATTACATCATCTGAAAGAAAAGTAATAACGGAAGTACGGGAACTTTTAAATAAGGATGCTAAAGTAAAAGATAATTTTCAGATTTATAAAATGTTTAATAAGTTAAATAATCTTTCCATTGCTTCGTATTATGTTATTTCGGGAAATCCTGCCGTTATTAAATTTCTTAAAGCATTAAAAGATATTGAAGTGCTTATAACGGGTGATGATTTAAAAGAAATAGGTTTTATTCCTTCACCGTATTTTAATAAATTATTTGAAAGTATCTTGAAAGAAAAGCTAAACGGGAAATTAAATTCCAAGGAAGAAGAAATTAATTTTGTAAAAAAATTTCTAAAAAAAGACTAACAGATTTTTTCTGTTAGTCTTTTAATATTAAGATTTAATTTACACACCAACAGCTAAAGAAGAAGCTTGTTCTTTAAGCAGTTGAGCTTTATCTGTGTGTTCCCAAGGAACATCAAAATCAGTTCTTCCCAAGTGTCCGTATGCAGCGAGTTTTTGATAGAACTTACCTCCGTTTTTCTTAGGAAGATTTCTCAAATCAAACTGATTAATAATAGCAATCGGTCTTAAATCAAAGTTCTTTTGAATAAGCATCATAATATCATCATCAGAGATTTTGCCTGTTCCAAAGGTTTCAACGTAGATAGAAACAGGTTGAGCAACACCGATTGCATAAGCAAGTTCGATTTCGCATTTATCAGCCAAACCTGCAGCTACAATATTTTTAGCTACATATCTTGCCGCATAAGCTGCACTTCTGTCTACTTTGGTTGGATCTTTGCCCGAGAAAGCTCCGCCGCCATGTCTTGAGTAACCGCCATATGTATCTACTATAATTTTTCTGCCCGTTAAACCTGCATCACCTTGAGGGCCGCCTATTACAAATCTGCCCGAAGGATTTATTAAATATTTTGTTGAATTATCAGGTTTTAATTCTTCATGTGAAAATACATAATTAATAACATGTTCAATTACATCTTTTCTTATAATTTCCTGAATTTGAGCATTATCGGTAATTCCGTTTATTGTTTCATCATGCTGAGTTGAAATAACAACTGTATCAATTCTTACGGGTTTATCATTTTCGTATTCAACTGTAACCTGAGATTTACCGTCAGGTCTTAAATAAGATAAAATACCTTGTTTTCTGACTTGAGCAAGTCTATATGAAAGTTTATGCGCAAGGCTTATAGGCAAAGGCATAAGTTCAGGTGTTTCGTTGCAGGCAAAACCGAACATAATTCCCTGATCTCCTGCACCAATATTATTTGTTTCATCGGATGAAACTGCAGCATTATTATCTCTTGTTTCAAATGCTTTATTAACACCGCCTGCTATATCAGTTGATTGCTCATCAATACTTGTTATAACAGCACAGGTTTTGCTGTCAAATCCGCCCGATGATTTACCTGTATATCCGATATTTTCTATTGTTGTCCTTACAACTTGCGGAATATCAACATAGCATGAAGAAGTTATTTCGCCAGATACAAGAACCATGCCTGTTGTAACGGAGGTTTCTGCCGCTACTCTTGATTTTGAATCTTTTGTAAGGAATTCATCCAAAATTGCGTCTGAAATTTGGTCGCATACTTTGTCGGGATGTCCTTCCGTTACCGATTCAGAAGTAAATAAATATTTTTTTGAACTCATTTTATCTCTCTTTCATGATTTCTTCTAACCGTTTTATGTAATTGTACCTTCAAAAAATATCATGGTCAAATAAAAAGGCCGCAAATATTGCGGTCTTTAACATTTTTTTAAAATTTAACTATTTTGTTTCTCTTATGTTTAATTTTTTAATAATCTTTCTGTAATCATCAAGATTTCTGTCTTTTAAGTATGATAAAAGTCTTTTTCTTTTACCAACCATCATTAAAAGCCCTCTGCGACCTTGGAAATCTTTTTGATTATTTTTAAGATGTTCTGTTAATTCTGTTATTTTTTCTGTTAACAGTGCAATTTGGGTTTCTACATTGCCTGTATCTTGTTCATTTTTACCGAATTTTTTAACTATTTCGGCTTTGTTTTTTAAGTTTATAGCCATTCTTTTTTCCTTTTTTGATATTGTGACTTTGGTGGTGGGTAAGTCTTGTTTATTATAATAGTAAGAAGAAAATAATATTTCAAGTACATGTATTAATTATTATTAAATTGTATAAAGAATTCTTTAAGAAATTCATAACCTTTAAGGTAAGATGTGTAATCCATCTGTTCATCAGAAGAGTGCATATTATAAACATCTGCAGTTCCTATTAAGACGGGTTTAAGTGTTTTACCGTATTTATTTTTATTATTTGCATAGATATGGGTTTCTGCACCTGCATGGAAAGATGAAATATCCAAATCAAGATTTAAATTTTTCCCTGCAATTTTAGCAATATTTATTAAAGTTTCATCATCGCTTTTTTCAAACGGAGGAAGATGCTGAGCTGTTTGAACTTCTGCTTTGGCAAGTCCTTCATATTTTTTGTTGAAGTTATTTACAATTTCTTTAATGTCGGAAATTAAATTATTTTCAAATTCTCTGCTTGAACTTCTGATTGAATAAGCAGCCCCTGCTTTTGTGTTAATTACATTTGTAACAGCTTTTTCAATAATACAGTCAAGATATTTACCGTTTGGCAAATCAGAATTTTTAATGTTATTTATTGCTGTTTCAATACCGCCCCCGATAATTACACCAAGGTTAATTGAAGTTACAACTCCGAAATCATCTTTTTTATAAACACCTTGAGGAATTTCATTAACAAGTTCCGCTATTAATTTTGCGGCATTAAGTCTTGTTTTATCATCAATATCAATACCGGAATGACCGCCTTTTAGTGCATTTACCGTAACTGTTAATTTTGTATAGCTTGCACCTGCAATTTGTACCTGCCCGACTTTATCGGCATCCAATACAAGAATATGTTCAGCTTCAATTTCATCGGTTTTTACATTATGAATGCCCGTCATATTTTGTTCTTCATCACGGGTAAAAATAATTTCCAAACCGCCATGTTTAAGTTCTTTATTTTGAGATAATTCAATTGCGAGCATAATAGCCGCAGCAACACCTGCTTTATCGTCTGCACCTAATGTTCTTGTTTTATCAGTTTCAATGATATTCCCGTTTAGTTTTATATTAACGGGTGAATCATCTCCTACAACATCCATATGTGCGCTTAAGAGCAAAGGTTTTTTTGATGAATCGGTTGCTTCTATTTTAGCTTTTATATTCCCGTAGCCGTCTTTTTGGGCATGGATATTATTTTCTTTAAAAATTTCCAATATCTTATTAATTACTTTATCTTCTTTTAAAGAGGGCGAAGGTATTTCAGCCAGTTCACAAAAAATATCAATTAATTTATATTTACTTCTTAAATTATTCATAATTTTCTCCCGTTTTTTTAATTATAGACTATATATTAATAATAGTATATAATATATATATGAAATAATTAATAAGGAAATGTTATGGCAAAAGTGTTATTATCCATCCCTGAAAAATTTTTAAATCAAATAGACGAAATGGCTCAAAATGAACAGAGAACAAGAAGCGAGTTAATTCGTGAGGCTTTAAGAACATACATGAAAAGAAATATCGTATTTGATACCAAAAAAACCGCTTCAGATGCAAAATTGCTTGATGAACTTTTGGATTAATTCTAATTTTTATTTAAATTATAAGTATTAGGGGATATGTATACCTAAACGGTTGAATTTTAATTTTTACGTAATAAAATTGTAATAACAACTTCAAAACCGTGGTAAATAAACATTGAGGGTTTACATGGCTGGAAAAGTAATAATTACAACAATTTTAACTCTTTTTACAATGATGAGTTTTCCTATAGATGCAATGGCAGAAGGTGCTGTTAATACAACAACAGTAAAGGGATTAATTGTAAAGCATGCAAATGAAATGGGAGTAGATCCTGCGATAGCTTTAAGCATAGCTAAAGCGGAATCCGGATTTTGTCATGAAAAAAGAAGCAGATACGGTGCTGTAGGGGTATTTCAATTAATGCCTTCAACAGCCAAAAAATTAGGTTATAATCCTTATCACATACAAGACAATATAAAAGCAGGCATTTCATACTATAAAATGATGTATAAGATGTTCGGTTCAATGGAACTTGCACTTGCCGCATATAATGCAGGCCCCGGAAATGTTAAAAAATACAACGGAGTTCCCCCTTTTACCGAAACAAGAAGATTTGTTTCTTCAATAATAAAAAATTATCACAGTTTAAAATCATCTCCTGACCCTGTAATTGCTGATTATAAAAATGCTTTGAAAGATATAAATTATATAAGTAATGAAGATTTTAGATATCAGCATCAAGCAATATTAGAGGAATATTTATCAACCCAGGGAATATAGTTATATGAGCACTTTTCAAGAAATTAAAACACACGAAATCACAACCGACGTAGTAATATTTACAATTAAAAATAATAAACTGCAAGTACTATTGGTAAAACGTGCAAACGAACCGTTTAAAGGGAGATGGGCAATCCCGGGAGGATTTATCAGATTATCCGAAAACCTTGATGCCGCTGCTTTAAGGATATTAAAAGAAAAAACAAACGTAGATAATATTTATCTTGAACAATTATATACTTTCGGCGATCCTTTAAGATACCCCGGTTCAAGGGTTATTACCTGTGCATATTTTGCATTAATAAGAAGCGATGATATTAAATTATCTGTTGATAATTCACAGGGGATTACGGAAGTTCAGTGGCATGAAGTATATAATCTTCCTACATTGGCATACGACCATAAAGAAATTATAGAATATTCAATAAAAAGAATGAGAGAAAGATTGGAATTTTGTCCGATAGCATTCCAGCTTCTGCCTGAAAAATTTACTTTGACGGAACTTCAAAAATCATATGAACTTATTCTTGATATGAAGCTTGATAAAAGAAACTTCCGTAAAAAAGTTTTAACTGGTGCTATTTTAAAGGAATTAAACGAATATACAAAAGTCGGTTCAAAACGACCTGCCAGATTATATTCATTTGATAATATAACTTTAAATTCCAAAAGAGGACATTTCTTCTCATAATAAAGTGTACAATTTAGATTTGTAAAACTTTATTTAAATTACTTTATATTTTAAGATTTTACTTAAAATTTGTGATAGATTTGTAATGTAGAGAACAGATTAATAGATACATTGACATATAGATTAAAAAATAATTTAAAAAGTCTTTGAAATATTTAATCCGCATCAGTTTATGAATCAGAGTCAAGGAGATTAATGGTATGCCTGAATATTTGAGCAAAGAAGAAATCCGCAAATGGAGAAGCTCATTAGAACGTATTACATTAGAAGAATACGCAGCAAGGTTAGGAAAAGTAATTCAAGAAGAAAAACACGATGACAGTTTGGTAGACAGTGTTATGTTCAGATCTTTAAATTCAATGTCTACGGATAAATATATACCTAAAACCGAGAAAATACAGACAATTGCATTAAGGTCTTTTAATAAAGAAAAAGAAATAACAGAAAAGAAAGAAGTAAAACCTTCCGTTAAAAAAGAAGAAAAGAAAACACCCGAGACAACTTCGGTAAAGAAAAAAGAAGAAAAACCTATAAAGAAAGAAAAAGAACAAAATATTAATTATTCATTTAAAAAATCTTTAACGGAACGTGAACAAATGGTATTTGATCATTTTCTTGAAAATAAAAATACAATAGTATATGCAAAAGATTTGGCAAAAATCCTTGAATTGCCAAGAGATTATGTATATAAATATATTAAAAATTTAAGAAGTAAATTAAATGAAGATATCCTCCATAATGCAGAAAATGGCGGATACATGCTAAAAGTATAAAATGAAAGAGAAAAAAAAGATAAAAGTCGCATTTCCTCATATGGGTAATGTGTATATAGCATGGGCATCTGCGCTTAAAAAATTGGGAGTAGAACCCTTCGTACCGCCGTATTCAAGTAAAAAAACATTAGAACTCGGTACGAAATACAGTCCTGATTCAATTTGTCTGCCGTATAAACTTATATTGGGAAATTTTATGCAGGCGCTTGAGAAGGATGTTGATTATGTTGCAATGATATCATCACCCGGAATTTGCCGTCTTGGCGAATACGGTCAAAGTATAAGGAATGTTTTAAAAGATTTGGGATATGAATCTAAATATATTGAATTGCAGTTATATGACGGATTTAAAGGCATGTACAGGTTTTTAACCGAATTAACGGGAGAAAAAAATCCGATAGTACTTATTAAATCAATAAATATTGCCGTAAGAAAGATGTTTGTATTAGACAGGATTGAAAATCTTTTTTCATACTATCGTGCAAGAGAGTTAACATTTGGCACCGCCGAAAAAAACTATAACAGGGCATTATCGCTTATTTTGGATGCAAATAATGTAAAAGAGTTAAAACAAGCGGAAAAAGAGGCATCCGCAGAAATAAAAAAAACTCCGATAGATGAAAAAAGAGAGGTTGTAAAAGTAGATATAACAGGCGAAATATTTATGGTGCAAGACCCGTTTTCCAACCAGAATATAGAAAAAGAATTGGGGAAAATGGGTGTTCAAACAAGAAGAAGCCTTACCGTATCGGGATTTTTAAAAGATGCAATTATTCCGAAATGGTTTAAAAAGGGTGAAACTCATTTAGAGAGAGCATTTAGAATGGCGAAACCGTATTTAATGCGAGATATTGGCGGTGATGCATTAGAATCAGTTAGTGATGTAGCATATGCTAATGAGCATGGGACTGACGGAATAATTCATATAAGCCCGTTTACCTGCATGCCCGAGATTATGTCGCAGAATATATTTCCATCAATGCGAGAAGATTGTGAGATACCGATATTAACATTAATAATGGATGAACAGTCAGGCAGGGCAGGATATATAACGAGGTTAGAAGCTTTTGTTGATTTAATGCGCAGAAGAAAATTTTATAAAAATAAGCAGGATAAGGTAAAATCTGCCGTTTAATTTATAAATATTAAGTTTTATGAACTACTAAAACCCTTGCATTGCAAGGGTTTTTAATTTTTTTAAAAAAAACGGGAATAAAAAAAGGCAATTATTGAAAAGATATATACTTTATATATATGTAGATGATAAACACAAGATATTAAGAGAGCCTAAAAAGAAAAACCAATATTTAATATTCATACTTACCTTACTTACTACCTTTACTAACACACGAGGAAATTGAAAAAGATTTCAGAGGAACCCTAAAAAGTTCCTTTTTTTTTGCGCCCGCAGAGCGGGTTTAAAATTGGGCTTGAATATAATAAGTTAGACCAAGCTTTGAAGGGGCTATGCCCCACCGACCGAGCGGAAAAACCGAAGGTTTTTAAAGCGAGGTTGCAGGGGGTTGTGCGTCGGCAGAGCCGATTTAAAATTGGGCTCAAATATAAAAACTTAGTTAAAACTTTGAAGGGGCTATGCCCCAAGTTGGGTTCAAATATAATAAGTTAGTCCAAACTTTGAAGGTGCTATGCACCCTATGCCTCAAACCGGGCTCAAATATAATGAAATATCAATATTTAAACTTTTGAATTTTTCTATGTTTGATTTGTTTAACTTTAATTTATCATCCGATGAAAAGATTATTACATTTGTAATATCGATAACTCTCTCATCTATATTAAAAAATGCTTTATAGTAAACTTCATCGGAATAATTGCCTTTAAAAACCATATTATTATTGAAAAATCTTTTATATATCGGGAAATATTTTTTGAAAAATAAGTTTTTAGGATTTTCAAAATCGGGGCTTGCACACATATTTGAAACAAATATTCCGCTTTTTTTCAAACATTTTTTTACGGCTGAAAAATAATCTTCACTTAAAAATCTTAAATCAATGCCGTCATTATTTGCGACATCAACTATAATTAAATCGTACTTTTTATGGCAGTTAAGAAGATAGGTTATCCCGTCTTGCAATATAAAATTAAATTTATCAGACGGCTTAAAATCAAAATAATTTACGGCAATATCGGCAATATTTTCTTCTAAATCAACGACATCAATGGTTTTTAAATTGTCAAAAAGAAACTCTATATCATTAATAAGCTTACCTGAACCCATACCTATTACCAGAATTTTTTCGGTTTTCGGGTTTAACAGGTATGAAATTAAAAAGTAATTAATATAAGGCAGATTGCCTTTGTAAAACTCCGTATCAATAAACCCTGCCTGATAAGTGTCTTTATAGTGCAAAAACCGCCCAATTTCATTTTCAACGACTTTAATGTTATGAAAATCGGAATTTACTTCAAAAAGCACACGGTCATTAAACTTTTTATTGTTTATGATTTTTAAAAGTTCACTTTTAGGCTTTTTTATTGCTAATTCTTCGGGGATTAAAATATTCATAAACTAATTATTGCATGAAAATTTAATAATAGTTTTCGGCTGAAAATTTAAAAAGGAAACATCAGGCTTTTCCGTTTTGCTTTTACCCCTACAATTTTCTAATGACATAAAAAAATGTTAATGTTAAAATTTAACCAAAAGAATAATTTGGAGAGTAATATGCAGGATACTAATGTTAAAGAAACAACATCATCAATAGATACAATCAGACAAGGCAGATTGCATAAGGTAGAAGAATTAAGAGAACGAGGAATAAATCCTTATCCGTATAAATTTGTTAAAACGGCAAGCGCAAAAGAATTACAGGAAAAATACAAAGATTTACCTGCTGGAGAAGAAACCCAAGACCGCTACAGTGTTGCAGGCAGAGTTATGGCAGTCAGAAATACGGGCATGTTTATTGATTTAATGGATGATACAGGCAAAATCCAAATTTTTTCACACAAACAAAATATATCAGAGGAAAAAATAAAACTTATAAAAATGATAGATATCGGTGATATAGTAGGTTTTACGGGCGATATAAGAAGAACCCCGAGAGGCGAGTTAAGTTTAAAAACGGTAGATTTAGAAATATTAACAAAATCCTTAAAACCTCTGCCCGAAAAATTTCATGGTTTAACGGATGTTGAAACCCGTTACCGCCAAAGATATGTTGATATGATTATGAACCCTGAAGTTAAAGAAACTTTCAGAAAAAGAGGGTTAATAATCCAAAAAATAAGAGAATATTTAACATCAAGAGGATTTTTGGAAGTTGAAACACCTATGCTTCACTCACAAGCAGGCGGTGCAAATGCAAAACCGTTTGAAACGCACCATAATGCGCTTGATATTCCTATGTATATGAGAATAGCACCCGAGCTCCATTTAAAAAGACTTATGGTAGGCGGATTAAGCGAAAAAATCTTTGAAATAAACCGTTGTTTCAGAAATGAAGGAATAGATTCACTTCATAATCCGGAGTTTACTACAATAGAGCTTTATGAAGCATATTCTGATTATAACGACATGATGACCCTGACAGAGAACATGGTCGCATTTGTTGCAAAAGAAGTTTTAGGAACAACAAAAATTAAGTACGGCGAAAATGAAATAGATTTAACTCCTCCGTGGGACAGAAAAACCATGATAGGCAGTATAAAAGAAGCTACGGGTGTTGATTTTGCGCAATTTACAACAGCAGAGGAAGCTGAAAAAGCAGCAAAAGAACTCGGCATTGAACTTGAAGAAAATATGAACTGGGGTAAAATCGTTGAAGCTGTATTTGAAGATAAAGTTGAACCATATATAATTCAACCTGTACATATAACTGATTATCCGAGAGAAATTTCTCCGTTAGCAAAAGTTCACAGAAATAATCCTCGTTTAACGGAACGTTTTGAGTCTAAAGTTAACGGCTGGGAATTAGCGAATGCGTTTTCGGAATTAACTGATCCCGTTGACCAGAGGGAAAGGTTTGAAGCACAGGCATTAGCAAAGGCACAAGGCGATGAAGAAGCTTGTGATATTGATGAAGATTTTATAAATGCTTTAGAATACGGTATGCCTCCGACAGGCGGTATGGGAATGGGCATAGATAGGCTCGTTATGCTGTTAACGAACTCTACAACCATTAGAGATGTCATTGCCTTTCCAACGATGAAAAATAAATAACCCCATCGCTCAAAAATATGACTGTATTGAAACATAACTATTGACAGTTTGAAAAAAATAGATATAATAAGGATGTTATATTTAATGGAAAGGGGTTTATACCATGAATAAAGAAGAACTCGTACAAGAAGTATCAAAAAAAGCAAAAGTTACTCAAAAAGATGCAGCAGAAATTTTAAATAGTTTAATGTCAACTATCGAAAAAACAGTAGCTAAAGGTAAAAAAGTAACTTTAGTAGGTTTCGGAACTTGGGAAGCCAGAAAAAGAGCAGCTAGAACAGGTCGTAACCCTCAAACAGGTGCTAAAATTAAAATCGCTGCTAAAACAGCTCCCGTATTTACTGCAGGTAAAAAATTCAAAGAAATTGTTGACGGTAAAGTTTTAGCTAAAAAATAGTCAATTAATTTATATTAAAAAGAAGGATAGGATTTTTTCTTATCCTTCTTTTTTTGTTTATAATTACTTTATGAGTAAATCAACAGAACAAGTTTTAGAATTTGATAAAGTATTAGGCTATTTAAGCGAATATGCCGTAAGTAATCTCGGTGCGCAAAGGTGTCTTAATGCCAAAATTTATGATGATGTTAATACAATTATTAATCAGTTATTATTAACAACTCAAGCAAAAAATATCCTTTCAAAGGGATTAAATATTCCTTTAGAAAATATTTATGATATTGATAAAACTTTAGATGATGCCAAAAAGAAGCTTCGCTTAAGTGAAGAAGAAATTGTAAACGTTGCCCGTACATTAAGAACGTCAAGATTAATACGTAATTTTCTTGATGATTTTTATAAAGATTATCCTGAACTTTCGCAGTTAAAAAACACATTATATGCTGATAAAGAGTTTGAAGATAAGATATTTAATACATTTACTCCTTCATATACGGTTAAAGAAGATGCAACAAGCGAGTTAAAAAGTTTATATCAAACTTTAAGGGATACTAACCAAAATGTTCGTGCCTGCGTATCAACTTTAATGCAGAACAGTGATTTTACTTCAAATCTTCAAGATACGGTATATACCCAAAGAGACGGCAGAACTGTTTTTCAGGTTAAAGCGGAGTGTAAAAATAAAATTTCGGGGATTGTTCATGATGTATCAGCAAGTAATCAGACATATTTTATTGAGCCTGAAATTTTGGTCGGATTAAATAATAAAATAAGGGAAATTGAAGCACAAATCCGAATTGAAACGGAAAAAATATTAAAAATTCTCTCTAATGAAATCGGGCAATATGCTGATGAAATTAAAAATTCCAATCTGCAGTTAATCGAACTTGATTTCATTTTTGCAAAGGCTAAATATTCTATGTCTTTTGACGGGACAAGCGCTAAAATATCGGATAAAAAAGTTATTAACTTAAAAATGATGAAAAATCCCGTTTTAATAAAATCAAAAACTGATATTGTTGAAAATGATTTTTATATTGATGAAAATAAAAATTGTATGATAATCACGGGGTCTAACACGGGCGGAAAAACGGTCGTTTTAAAGACTGTGGGATTATGTGTGTTAATGACAAAGGCAGGACTGCACATCCCTTGCTATGAGGCTGAAATATACCCGTTTAAAAAGGTTTTTGCCGATATCGGTGATGAGCAGAGCATAGTACAAAATCTTTCAACATTTTCGGCACATATGACCAACATTGTAAATATAATCAACCATGCCGATAGTGAAAGTCTTATTCTGCCTGATGAAATATCGGCAGGTACTGACCCTAAAGAGGGAGCTTCGCTTGCTCAGGCGATATTGGAGTATCTGCAAAAGAAAGGCTCATTTGTTGTTGCAACAACCCATTACGGAGAACTTAAGTCGCTTGCATATTTAAAATCAGGCTTCATAAATGCTTCGGTTGAATTTAATATTAATACACTTCAGCCGACGTATAAACTTTTAATAGGAATTCCGGGGGCAAGTAATGCAATATCAATCGGGCAAAATCTCGGTTTAAAAGAAGAAATAATATCAAATGCAAGAGAAACATATTTTAATGAAAAAGATAATACAGCAAAGGTTTTAGAGGAACTGCAAAAAACTCAGCAGGAATTATCCGATTCAAAACGAATTATTGAAGAAAAAGAAGAAAATGTAAAACGGCTTGAACAGAGTTTAAATGATAAATTGAACGAAATTAAAAAAGAAAAAAAGAAAAATATCCATATTTATAAAAAGAAATACGAAACCTCGCTTGATGAGGCAAGAGAAGAAATTAAAGATATCTTAAAACAAATGCGTGAGGAAAAATCCGAAAAAATAGCACGAAGGAGTTTTCATCGTCTTGCAGGAATAGAAACGGCAATGCGCTCGGGGTTTCGCACGGATGAAGATGAAATTGCAGAAAAATATACTCCTATTGATTGGGAAACCGCAAAAATTGGCGATAAGGTTATGATTACGGATTTAAATCAAGAGGTTACAATTCTTGCTCTGCCGGATAAAAATAAAAATGTCCAAATTCAAATGGGACAACTAAAAACAAAGGTTAAACAAAACAAACTCGCTGTTTTAAATAAAAATTTGATTAAGCATGAGGCAAAAGCAAAAGGTATATTCAAAAAGGATTTTTCTATAGAAAGAAGATCAATTTCGCAGACTTTGGATTTAAGGGGATATCGCTGTGAGGAAGCGCTTGATGAGATTGAAGCTTACCTTGATAAGGCAAGTTTGGTTAATTTATCGCCTGTTTATATTATCCACGGGCATGGGACGGGTGCATTAAAGCAGGTAATACGGGACTACCTGATGAATTCACCGTATGTTGCCAAATTCCGCCCGGGAGAAAATGCCGAAGGCGGTGACGGTGTAAGTGTTGTGGATATTAATTAATTATATATTTATTTATTCAAAAAACTTATTAACAGGAACTTTCAACACATCGGCAATTTTAATAAATCTTTTTAAACTTGGAGTTTTTTTCCTTCGTTCTATTTCAGAAATATAATCAGCTGAAATATCTGATTCAAGGCTTAATTTCTCTTGAGTATAGCCTTTTTCATTTCTATATCTTTTTAAATTTTTTCTTAAAACTTCAAAATAATCAATTTGCATTTCATAATTTTAAATTTTAAAACCATGAAAAGTAACAGACTAATAGCACGGAAATTGGTTAATTATATTATCTGCAGGAGTTATGCCTTTATCTAAGTATTCAAATACACATTCAAGGTATTTTTCTTCATTAAGTTTGTTTTCTTTTAGGCTTGAAGCTGAAATTTCAAAAAATTCCTTTGCTAAATCGGCAATTATATAATTGTTCAATTTGGCATTTATTCCCGTTTTCGGGGTGTCTTGTCTTAATTGCATAAAGTCTTCATATGTAAAGTCTGATAAGATTTTTTCAATTTCACTCATTGCATTTGAGTTATATATAATCCCTTTCCAAAATGCCGGAACGGAAAATGTCATTTCCTTATTTTGTGCATCATGGTTACGGATTTCAACATAGCTTTTCAGCCTTACGTCAGGAAAATATAAACTGATATGTGTTAACCAATCGCTCATTTGCGCTGTTAATCCTTCAAACCCGTTTTTCATAAATTCTCTAAAAGTAATATCCGCTCCAAAGTAATTTTCGTTTCGTTCAATAAAAATCATCGGTACATCAAGAAGAGTTTGAGTATAATCATTAAATGTAAAATTTAAATTTTTATCAAAAAGTTTTTTGTTTACAAGTCCGCACCTTTGTTCATCAACATTCAGCCAAGCATTTGCTCTAAAAGATTTATAATCGGTTAATTTTCCGCCTCTAACGGGTGAATTAGAATATACTGCGCTTATTATAGGACTCATTTTTAATGCTAAAGAAAGTTTTCTGATTGCATCTTCTTCGTTTTTATAATCAAAATTTGCCTGAATACCTGCTGTTTCTCGCATCATAATAAAAGGACTTAATCCCTTTGTGGGCAAGTATTTTGTCATATACTCATATCGTTTTTTTGGAATTATTTTTATATTATCAAAAGTTGATACGGGCTGAATACCGATATCTAATACTTCCGCCCCGATATTTTGGGCATAATTTTTAAGTTCCGTATAGAATTCATTAAGTTTAGCCGCTATTTCATCAAGAGTTTTATATGGTTTCAGGCTTATTTCTATCTGGCTCCCGGGTTCAAGTGTTATCATCCCGATATCACCCTTCAAGGCTGTTAAATGACCTTCCTCATATATTTTCTGCCATTTATTTTCATCAAAAGAATTTAATATTTTTACTACATCTTCATATTTTACGGCTTTTTTTGAATTCGTATAAACAAGAAGTTTTTCGGATTCAACACCTATTGATGTTTCATTTTTACATCCCGAGAAAAATACTTCACTCAGTTCTTTTATAGTTAATGGAATGTTGGTTTTGTTATCGGTTAACAGCATATAACCTTTCTTGTGCATAACGATTAGAAATTAATTTTTCTAAATGTGCCATTATTTTTTCTTCAAAATGTATGCCGTAATGCTGATTAATTTCTCTTATAAAATAGCAAGGGCTTGTTACATTTATTTCTATTACTTTTTCATTTATAACATCAAGTCCGATTAAATATAATCCTCTTTCAGATAATTGACTTGCTATTTTTTCAGCCATTAATTTTTCGTTTTGAGTTAAATATGAATCTTGGAAGTATTTATCATTGTGGATGGAAAATTTAAAATTATGGTCGCCGGGTAATTTTTGTATGCATTCATCCATTACGGTTCTGCCGATAATTAAAACTCTTTTATCTCCGAATTTTGCTTCGGGAATATATTTTTGAACCATTACGGGAGTTTTGCCTTCTTGTGTCATTGAGTTTATTATTGTTAAAAGATTTTTATCTTCGCTGTTTAAATAATAAACTCCGCTTCCAAAACATCTGTTTAAGGGTTTCAGGATTGTTTCATGATTTTTTTCCGCAAATTTCAAAATTAACTCGGGTGAAGCCGTTACTATATTTTCGGGTGCAAATTCGGGAAAATAATTTACGTGCAGTTTCTCGTTAAAGTTTTTTATTTCGGACGGGTCATTTATTAGTAATGTCTTTCTTCTATCTACATAGTCAAATACATAGCAGGCATTAATATATTCAATATCAACGGGGGGATCCGGTCTAAAGAATACTATATCAAAATCATTGACTTTATTTTTTACCCGTTCTTTTTCATAAAATATGTTTTCATCTTTTAAAAATGAATTATGCGATAAAACCCAAGCTTGTGCATTTTCAATAAATAAACTGCCTTTTACTGCAACGGATACTTTATAATCCCTCTTTAAGAATTCTTTTATAAACCAAAAATTAGTAACTAAATCATTAAATTCAAAATACTTTAACTCAAGTTCATCAATAACAAACAAAATACTTTTCGGCATAAATTATCCCTTTTTTCTTTAAATTTAGCACTTCAATTATTTTTTTCAAACACTCTTCTGATTATTCCGTTTTCGGCATTTAAAATTTTTTGTGCTTCATCAAACGGGATATTATATTTAAGCTGTAAAATGGTTTCTTTAATTTTATAGTTGTTTTTTTCAAGCAGATTTTTTGCTGTTTCATAATCGGTTTCAGCGATTTGAGAAGTTATCCTTACTGCTCTATCCTTTAATTTTGTGTTAGTCGGTTTAACATCAATCATAAGATTTTTATAAGTTTTGCCGATTTTAACCATAGCACCTGTTGTGAGCATATTTAATACCATTTTTTGCGCAGTTCCGGCTTTCATCCTTGTTGAACCTGTTATTGCTTCAGCCCCTGTTTCTATACATATTACTATGTCTGCATATTCACTCATTTTTGCTTTCGGGTTGCATGTAACTGCAATAGTCTTAGTGTTATTTTCTTTAGCAAGCCTTAAAATCTCTATTACATAATTTGCATTTCCGCTTGCGGATATTGAACAAACAGTATCATTTTCTGTAATCGAGCATTTTGTAAAATCTTCTTTTGCCAGTTCTGTTGAATCTTCAGCTCCTTCGATTGCATACCTTAAGGCTCTATCTCCTCCTGCGATTATTCCTTGCACCATATTATAAGGGCTGTTAAAGGTAGGAGGACACTCTGATGCATCTAAGACACCTAATCTTCCGCTTGTGCCTGCACCAAAATAAAATAATTTTCCGTCTTTTAAAAAGTTTTTGCTAATTAAATCTATCGCCTGCGCTATAGAGTTTAAGTTTTCTTTTATTTTCTGCGCAACTTTTAAATCTTCGTTATTTATCATCTGCGCTATTTCAAGCGACGATGATATATCTATATTTACCGTATCGGGATTGCTTTTTTCGGTTATGATTATATTTTCCATTATACTTCCCTAACTCCTTGCGGTATTGTTTTTAAACCTTCAAAAATTTGATATTTATTTGCGTCAAAATTCCCTTCAATTTTATCATTTAATACGAAAAACGTTGATCCGCTCCCTGACATAAGAGAATTTTTAACATTAGTTTTTATTTCTTTTAATTCTTTATAATCGTTTAACAGTGCTTTTTCCAAGCTGTTGTATATAAGTGATTTATCAAATTTCCCCTTCTCTAAAAGTTTTTTTAATTTATTTGTATTATCAGGATTTGTTTTATCCTTGAGCATTGAAAATTTAGTATATGCTTCTTTTGCGCTTATTCCCAGATTTTTGGGTTTTATTAAGGAAACATCCTGTTCATAAAACGGTAATTTTTCAGTTATTTCGCCTCTTGAAGTACATAGCATGCAGCCGCCATTCAGGCAGAAATTTAAATCTGACCCCATTTGAGCGCATAATTTTTCTAATTCATTTTGATTGAGCATATTATTATACAGTTTATTTAAAGCATAAAAAGTGCCGGCTCCATTTGTGCTTCCACCTGCCAGACCTGCCGAAACGGGAATATTTTTTTCAATAAACACATTTAAATGAGCATTTTTAATCTGCAATTTTTCAAAAAATTTTAATGCACATTTATATATTAAATTCCTTTCATCATAAGGAATTTCATCAGAATTACCGCTTAAATTTATTTTAATTCCATCTTTTTCTTCAAGTTCAAAGGTTAAATAATCATATAAATTAATTGTTTGCATAATTGATTGAATGTTATGAAATCCGTCAGGACGTTTATTTAAAACTTCAAGAGTTAAATTAATTTTTGCGGGAGTTTTTATTTTTATGGTTTTCATAGATTTTCTTTCAATTTTTCGCTTAAATCCCCCATTTGTTTAATTGAAAGCACTTCACCACGGAGGTTTTCATTAATATTAAGGTCATTAAGAGTTTTTTCAACTGCATTTTTACTAAAACCTGCATTAACAAGTGAGTTTTTTATATTTTTTCTTCTTGTCGCAAAGCAGGCTTTTATAACTTTTCTAAAAAAATTATAATTTGTAAGTTTTAATAAAGGTTCATTTTTAACGATGATTTTTACAATTGCCGAATTTACTTTTGGTGCAGGGAAAAATGCCCTTGAACTTACTTTTCTTATAAATTCAATATCCGCCCAAAACTGTGCCAGAATTGATAATAACCCGAATTCTTTGGACGGTGATTTTTCGTTTGCGCCGAGTCTTTTTGCTACTTCATACTGAACCATTAAAACAATTTGCGAAATTGATTTTCTGTTTTTATTATCCAAATCATCGACCTCGCCTAACAAATGTGCTAAAATCGGCGAAGTTATATAATAAGGAATATTAGCTACAACTTTTAAATTTTCGCCAAACTCGGATAAATCAGTTTTTAAAATATCATTATGAATAATTTCAAGATTATCCGCATTGATTTTGGATATTTCATTAATCATATCTTCATCAAGTTCAACGGCATAAACTTTTTTTGCATATTTTACCAGCTGTTCAGTTACAAAGCCAAGCCCCGGCCCTATTTCAACAACAGTATCATTTTTTGATATGTCAGAAACATCCAATATTGTTTGGATACAATCTTCATCAATAAGAAAATTCTGTCCGAGCCTTTTTTTTGCTCTGAATTTTTTTGCCCGTTCAAAATAGTTCATTTTTATTCTTCTTCAATATATGAAACTATTTTATTAATATTCTCATCAAAACTTGTAAGCTTTTCTGCTACCGTATCTATAATCGAATTCGTATTTTGTTGGTTTTGCATAGCCTCGTTCATTGATGATGTCTGTGATGCTATATAATTCAATATATCTTTTATTTCATAACTTTTATTGTCTTCTGACATTGCTTCTATTAATTTATTAAATTTAGAAGTCATATTATCAATTTTAGCTTCTAAAGAATTGATTTGTTTTTCCTGCTGTGATACTTGATTTTGAAGCATATCTTCAAGTGCTTTAAATCGATTATTATTTTCTTCTTCCAGCTTATCAATTCTTTCGTTCAATGAATCAATATCAGGAGTTAAAGCTGTATTTAATTGAACAATTATACCTGTTAACAGGCTTTTGATTTCTGAAATATCATCATTTAATTTAGTATTATCATTTAAAATATCTTTCAAATCGTTCTTTGTAATAGATTCAATATTATTATTTTGTTGTGATTTTAATTGTTCTAAATCATCCGAAATATTGTTTAAAGTTTTGCCTGTTGCATCAATCCATTCTGCAAGATAAATAAATGCAGTATTAATATTTTTATTTGATTCAAGGTTATTTTTCATTAATTTAACAAGTTCGGTTAACCTTGTACCCAATAAATTAAATTTTAACTCCGGATTAAAACTTTCTCTTTGTTTGTTTAACAAATCAATGGTGCTTTTAAATGTTTCCAGATGAGTTTTAAATTCTTTATTTGCATCATCGGCTGAAAGTATTAATTTATTAGTTCTTACACTTATGCTTGAGATATCATCATTAAGTTCTTCAAATCTGTCTTTTAAAGCATTTATATTTTGCGAAGTATTTTTTGTATTATCATCTAAAAATTTATGTAATTTTAAGAAATCAGATTCAATATCCAGTAATGAATAAATATATGAATCATTATCATTAGTAGTTGAATGTGTAATTGAGTTTAAAGCAGTTGATATTTCCTCAAGTTTATCTTTAATATCGGGAACATTAACTAAAGTTTCAGATGCGGTTGTTAAAGTTTGAGTTATTTTATCTATTTTTTCGTTTAATTCGGAATTAGCTTCATTTAACTTATTATCAAGCTCTTCGCTTTGTTTTGAAATATCATCTATTTTATTAATCCATTTATTTAACAGAGTTATATTTTCATAAATAATATCAATCTTAGAAGAAATCATATCTTCATCTAAAACATTATTTATGTTGGAAATATTTTCTTTAATTTCATCAACTTTATTAGCCCAAGTATTTATTGAAGATAAGTTTTCGTAAACAATATCTATCTTATTTGTAATATCTTCAAAATCAATATCCTGATTAAAAGCGGAATCAAATTTTTGTTTTAAGCCGGAAAGAAGTTCTGAAATATTGCCTGAAGTTGACATATAATCACTTAAAGCACTGATTTTAGATTGGATTTCAATAACAGATTCATCAACGGAATCAATTTTTGATGTCCAATTATTCAAAGCGGTGATATTTTCATAAATTATATCAACTTTATCCGAAACATCATCAAAATCAATATTTGCACCTAATCTTGAATATACGTTTTCAATGGATTTATTGAGAAATCCGACTTTTTCTATCCAGGCATTAATAATTGTAATACTGTCGTATATTTCGGAAATTTTTGAAAGTTGATTTTGAAATTCTTTATTTTGAAAATTTTCAAATTTTAATTGTAATTTTTTAATTAATGAATTAGTTTCTTTAATGTTTTTTTGGCTTATGCCGTTAAGATCTGACATGATTGCACCGATTTCATCTAAATTCGGGGCATTATCTAATTTTGTTGTAATGGTTTCTATATAACCTGTTAAATTTTTATGTAAATTTTCCAAATTTGTTTCTATTTGTTTTATATTGGCTGCAGAATTTTCATTATTGGAATTTTCTTTTATTGTGGTTAATTCATTAAATATATTTTCATTTGTTTTAAGAGCTAAATCCAATTGCTGTTTTTGATATTCTTCAAATTCCGCACTTGTAAGTGCCAAATTTTGCATATTTTGCAGATTTTCTATATATTGATTTACGGATGTTGATGATTCTTTTAATTTATTAATATCTGTATAAATGTCTTTTAACAAAGATTCATTACAATTATCCATTTGCAGTGAAATAGATTCAAGCTTATCTTTTATTTCCTGAAAATTTAATTTGACCTGTGAATCAGTCATTAAATTTCCGAGCTCTTCAACCGCTTCTTTTATATTAAGAACATCAACTTCTTTTACGGTATCAATTTTATCCAATTTATTAACAACTTCTTCCAGAATTTCTTTATAATTATTATCCGCAGTCATGTTATACTTTCTCTTTTAACCCTTATAGTTTTTATTTTATCAAACATAAACAAGAACTGTACAATTTCATAAATTAAAATTGAAGATGAAAGAAGCAGACAGCCAAAAAGCTTATTTTTATTGAGTTTTAAAAATAAAAAATATTACAAATGTTAAGTTTATTTATACAAAAGTATAACTATTAAATATAGTCATTAAGTGTAATGAAGATACAAGAAAAATAATTTATTATAAGAGAGTAAATCCTCAACTCTTCTGATTGCTTATTCTTAGTGCTCATCCCCTTCTTATTTTAAGAAGGGTTTTTTTTATAATCTCTTAGAACAGCGAGTGCCTCACAATAAATTTCCATATCCAGATTTAATTCTTTTGCTTTTTGCTCCATGTATGAAATCTTTTCATATATGTCTTGGGGAAAATTCGGCTGATTAGTGTTAAACCAGTCCTGCTCAACACTCAAACTTACAGCTTTAACTCCGTTTTTAATAACTTCATCAAACCATTTGTTTATTTCTTCGTAACTGTCATTTACTTTTGGGATTAAAATAAATTTGACTTTTACAAGATTAGGCTCTTTCTGATACTTTATATATTTTCTTATATTATCCCAGACTTTATCATAGCACTTTACCTGTTTTATTTTTTCATATGTTTCACGGCAGCCTGCATCAGTTGATATTACAATACTCATAGCCCCAAGTTTAAGTGCTTTTTCAATGCTTTTGGAATATTTTATTCCCGAAGTATTAATTCTGATATTTTTGCTTCCGTTCTTTAAAAAGATATCAATAAGTTTATCAAAATCATCTAAAATAGTGGGTTCACCGCCCCCAAAACACAAACAGGAACTCTCTAATTTTTTTATTATCCCTTTTTTAAACATATCTTTTATTATCGGATAAATTTTATATTCTTTATATTGATTGTAAGCTTTTTTGTCATTATTCGTGTAACAGTATGTGCAAGCGCAATTACACTTTGTCCAATGGTTGAATGTAAAATGATTTATGTAATCATCATCATCCCAATCGCTTTCATGCAAATAAATACAGTCTTTGCAGGCATCCAAGTATTTGCCTTCTTTATGCATTTGCTTTAATTGATGTTTTATTTCAAAGAATTTATCCCAATCGATTTTTCCGCCATGATAATCAGAAAATAAAGTTGTTTGATATTCGGTTTCTCTGCCCTGCAAATATCCGTAACAGCAAAGGCGGATTTCATCCGTTCTGAATTCTATTCCTCTGTTTATCCATTGACAGCTTTTATAGTGCATATTTTTAACCTTTAAAAATATTTTAAATAATATTTTTTTTATTATCAAGAATATATCATAAAATCGGTATATTTATTTTAATAAAAAAATGTAGTATAATCGGATATTCAAGAAAGGAGACATAATATGTGGAGAAGTGATGTTGATATCAATTCCGTAGTTGAGCTGCGTGTAAAACCTAATGTTTATTTTGGTTTTGGCGCTATCAATAAAATGGAAGATATAGCAAAAGATATGAAATCAAAGGGACTTGATAAAGTGCTTGTGGTTTCAGGTCGAAATGCTTATAAGTCTTCAGGTGCTTGGGATGTAATAGAAAAAGCATTTAAGAATAACGCAATAACATATATAAATTATGCGGAAGTAACACCGAACCCGACAGCGGATGCTGTTGATGCTGCCGCAAAACTCGGCAGGGATTTTGGCGCAAAAGCTGTTATGGGTATAGGCGGAGGCTCTCCTATTGATGCTGCTAAAACTGCGGCAATTATGCTTGCTAATAGCGGAGTAAGCGCAAGAGATATTATGGAATTTAAGTTCATTCCTGAAAAAGCCGTTCCGATTGTGGCAATAAACCTTACACACGGAACAGGCACGGAAACAAACAGATTTGCCGTTGTTACTATTCCTGAAACACAATATAAACCTGCTATTGCATATGATTGTATATATCCTTCATACTCAATAGATGACCCTGCTTTGATGATGAATTTATCACCCGAGCAAACAATATATGTATCAATAGATGCGGTTAATCACTCGGTTGAAGCGGCAACATCAAAGGTAGCTTCACCTTTATCGGTATCAACTGCAAAAGAATGTATTGAACTTGTAGGAAAATATCTGCCGAGGATTAACACTAATCCTAATGACAAAGAGGCAAGATATTTCTTGCTTTATGCATCAATACTGGGCGGTGTAAGTTTTGATAACGGTTTGTTACACTTTACACACGCACTTGAACACCCCTTGAGCGGTGTTAAACCGAAATTATCTCACGGATTAGGGCTTGCAATGATATTACCTGCGGTAATTAAGTATATCTACCCTGCAAAAGCAAAAACAATAGCGACATTATTCCATACAATAATACCTGAATTAAAAGGAACACCAGATGAAGCGGAATTTGCTTCCAAAAAAGTTGAAGAATGGTTGTATTCTGTAGGTATTAAGAAAAAACTTTCAGATGAAGGATTTTCTGAAGCCGATATAGATAAACTTGTTAATTTAACTTTTGAAACTCCGTCATTATCGGGCTTATTAGCTATTGCACCTGTTGACGGCAATAAAGAAACAGTAAAAGCAATATTTACTGAATCTTTAAAACCTTATAACAAATAAATTTTAAAAAAATATAAATCGGGCAAATATTTGCCCGATTTTTTTATATTAGTTTATCTGAACAAAATTTACGATAAACCGCAAAGTGGTGTCACAAAGCGAGCAAGCGAAGAATGAGACACCGGATTATGTGTGCTAAGACTGTTATTCTTTTGTATTGTCCTTTATTTTGAAAGTCCAAACCATATTAAATTTGTGTTTTTTATGCTCACGTGGTACACTTGTGAAATGAGAATAAAAATTTTAGGCATAAAATTTACATTCACGGAAGAATCGTATAAAAAACCTTTTAAAATAGCTAAACGTTTATATAAAGTTATTATGATTAATTTTATATATTTACCTTATACATTTGTTAAACAAATTTATGCAATGGTTTTTTATGCCTGCATTAATTATTTAAAAGAAATAAAATTAATTCCCCCCCCCATACAAGTTAGCGATTTGTGCAATTGCAAAGAACGAAGCACCTTATATAGTTGAATGGATTGAATTTCATAAACTTGTCGGAGTTGAAAAATTTTATATTTACGATAACGAAAGCAATGATAATTTAAAAGAAATTTTAAATCCTTATATTAAATCCGGACTGGTAGAATATACGTTTTTCCCCGGCAGAAAAAAACAGATTGCTTCTTATAAAAATTGCATTAAAAAGCATAGGTTCGACTGTGAATATATAGCTATTATTGATTGTGATGAATTTATTGTACCTGTTAAATATAATACTATAACAGAATTTTTAAATAATCTTGAAAAGAAAATAAACAAAAAGCCTGATGTAATAGGAATTAATTGGTTAATGTTCGGCTATGGCGGTTATTATAATAAACAAAACGGCCTTGTAACCGAAATTTACAAAAAGTGTGATTATAATGTCAGTGATAATAAGCACATTAAGTCGATAGTTAATCCTTTAATTGTTGTGGTCTTTGAAAATCCACACAGTGTTGCTGCGGCATTCGGAGCAACGGCTGTTAATTCAAAAGGACTTCCTCTAACAAGAGGTCCTTTTAATACCCCGGTTTGTATAGATGAGATTAGAATAAATCACTATTGGACAAAATCTTATGAAGAATTTATGTTGAGATTAAAAAAAGGTAAGGCAGATGGCGCTATACCACGTTTTAACAAACCTTTTTATCCAAACTATCTTTCCGTTGATAATGATTACGCAATAGAAAAATATTTGCCGCTTTTAAAAGAACGAGTAAAAAAATATAACTTTAATTAACTTAATCAAGTTTCGCTTTGTAAAGTGGTTTAAATAATCATGCCTAATTGTATTTTTGCAGTTTTATTTATGTTAATATAATTTCAGGAATATTGTAAAAATTTCAACAAGCTGAATGCTGCGACACCGGATTATATATCTAATGCTGAAATTGAAGGTTTTAAAAATTAAAATTATAAATAAACTATTTGATAAATCGGATAAATCTTAATGGAAGTGCAAACAAGAGAACAAAATAAAATAAAATATAAACTAAACGGACATTCTGGCTGCAAACTTGAACTGATAAATGATGATGGACATATATTTGTTTCAAAAACTTCCGGCTCTCTTGAGTATAATTTGCGATTAAGAAAACAATTCAAAAAACAAAATAGTTATTCCCCCCCCCTCACATACACTCTTTCTTTCAAACAAACATACACAAAACACCGGATATAATGTTTTAACCCCAAAAATTATAAAAAGCGGATATGATAACGGCATATTTTATTTTAATATGGAATTTATTCAGGGGAAAACCCTTGCCGAATATACAAATGACATAAGTATAGTTGAAATTGCAGATTTAATATGTTGTTTATTTAAGTCTTTATATTGGGAAAATTCAAAGCGAGATGTAAAATCAGCTAAGATATTTAATAAAAAAATAGCCGGCTTAAAAGAAAAATTAAATAATGAAAATCAACTTTCGGAAGCATTTAATATACTTGAGAGTTTTGATTGGACAAATGTATATAAATCTGCTTGCCATGGAGATTTAACTTTAGAAAATATTTTAATCACAAAAGATAAAAAACTATATTTAATTGATTTTCTTGATTCTTTTTATAATTCCTGGCAGATAGATATTGCAAAACTGCTGCAAGATTTAGAACTTAAATGGGCATTTAGAGATAAAGATATTTTGCCCGTCAGAGCTATGCGTTTAGAAGTAGCCAGGGAGGCTTTAATTGAAGAAGTTTTAAAAATTAAAGACGGAAAAGAAAAATTAAAGACAATATATCATCTGCTTTTGTTAAATGTTATAAGAATTTATCCTTATACAAAAGATACAAGTACATTATTGTATTTAAACAAAGCAGTAGAAATTTTAACAAAAAAACTAAAAAGAAAGGACGGATGGTTATAATGAATACATTAATTGTACCTTGTGCAGGCAAATCAAACCGTTTTCCGAATATGAAGCCTAAATGGATGTTAACCCATCCTGACGGGGAACTTATGATAGAAAAAGCCATAAAAGGCATAAACACGGATGTTTTTGACAGAATTATCATAACAATAGTTGAACCGCATAATAAAGAATATGAAGCAGGACTTATTCTAAGCCAAGTCTTTAAAAACAATAAAAAAATTGAAATATGTCTGCTTGACGATTTTACATCAAGTGCTTCGGAAACAGTATATTTAACTTTGACAAAAATGAAAGTTGAAGGAGCTTTTGCCGTTAAGGATGCTGATAATTATGTTAATGTTAATTTACCGGCAAACTTAGAAAATTCCATAGCTTGCTATGATTTGCATAAACATACCGAAGTAAGCAATATTCCGGGTAAAAGTTTTATAATAGTAAATGAACAAAATATTATTGAAGATATTATAGAAAAAAGAGTTGTTTCCAATTTTATTTGTCTTGGGCTGTATTCTTTTAATAACGTTGAAATATTTAAAAAAGGTTATAAAGAACTTTTAGATAAAAACATTTCAGGTGAAATATATATTTCTCATGTTATTTCGTATCTTTTGAGTACAAAAAAGTATATTTTTACGGCAATATACGCAGAAGGTTATGAAGATTGGGGAACACTTATTGAATGGAATGAAGTTCAAAAGAATTATCGCACATATTTTGTAGATGTAGATGGCATATTGTTGAAAAATTGCGGTAAATACGGCAGTAAGAATTGGTCAAATAATGAAGAAATTATACCAGAAAATATAGAACAGATACGAAAACTTCAAGAAAAGGGAGGACAAATAATTATAACAACATCAAGAAGTGAAGAATACAGGAAGGATTTGGAAAAAATTCTCTTAACAAACGGAATAAAACCCTATTCAATACTTATGGGGTTAAATCACTCTGCAAGAGTAGTTATTAATGATTTTGCCCCTACTAACCCATATCCTTCCGCAATTGCTATAACGTTGCCCAGAAATAATTTAATTAAAGAATATTTGTAATTATAGGAGTGAAATTATGACTTTAAATGTACTTATAACAGGAGGTGCCGGTTTTATAGGTTCTGAATTAGCTAAGTTTTTATTGACCAAAGGAGTAAATGTAAAAATTTTAGACAATTTGGAATATGGATATCGGGATAACTTTGAAGACAATTTAATATTAAAAAATAATTTTATACTTGCTGATGTAAGAGAAAATTCTTTTGAAAAATATCTGAAAGACATAGATGTTGTATTCCATCTGGCAGGAATTTCAGCGCTTCCGGAATGTGAAGCAAATCCGCAAAAAGCTTTTGACGTAAATACAACAGGTACGGTAAATGTTCTTAATTCATGCAGAAAATCTAATGTAAAAAAAATAATATTCGCTTCGACTTCTGCTGTATATGAAAATAATCCGATAGATGAAATACATAAAGAAACTGATGTGGTTTATCCTAACTTAATTTATGCTGCAACAAAATACTGTAGTGAACAGATCTGCAAATGCTATGCTCAAAACTACGACATGGATATAATAATATGCAGGTTTTTTAACGTTTTTGGACCTCATCAGGATTTTAAAAGAAAATATCCGCCTTTTACAAGCTATTTGATAAAATGTGCCTTGGGGGGGGGTAAAAAGCCTGTTATATTTAATACTTCCGATGTTAAACGTGATTATATATACGTTGAAGATTTAATGAATTACTTATATTTAATGATGATAAGTGAGAAAAAATATTGTGCTGAAATATTTAATTTGGCAACATCTCAGGCATATTCTGCAATGGAAATTGCAAAAACAATATATAAATTGTTAAATAAGCCGTTAGATTTTGATAAGGGCAATCCGTTACAGTTTTGGGATAAGTACAATGAGCTTTTTAACACAAAGTATAAACTTAATACTAAACGTGTTGAACAGGAAGTTTTTAAACACTGTATAGGTGATTGTACAAAAATAAAAAATGAATTTTTGTATGAAGCAAAAACATCTTTAGAAGAAGGATTAGCTAATATAATCAAGTATCAAAAAACTTTTAAATAAAAAACTCGGACAATTTATTTGACAAAAAGTTTAAGTTTAATTCATAATAAATCTGTTATGAAAAAGATTTTATTAATTTTAACTTTGATTTTTACTTTTGCTTCACAAACTTTCGCACTTGAAATAGTTGAACCGTCAAATAAATCATCTACTGTTTATTCTGATTCTACACATATTTACGGAACGGTGAACCCTGAATCAACCGTTCATATTAATTCTCAAAAAGTAAAGATTTGGAAAGATTTCTTTGTGCATTCAATTCCATTAGAAATGGGAGATAATAAAATAACAGTTACGGAAACCCAAAAAAACGGTGCTAAAAAAACAAAAGTAATAAATATAACGAGAATGGAAGAACCTAAAGAGGAAGTACAGCCCTTTATTGCAAAAGAGCCTCATACAATTTGGACTGCCAAAACAATAAAAGATTATGCACCGGTAAGAGAAAGAGCAAGCGCAAAATCCAACCGTGTTATTGATTTACCTAAAGGCATAGTTCTTTATTTATCAGGCAAGCAGGGGGATTATTATAAAATAGAAGAAACGGGCGAAACCGAATTTTGGATTAATAAAAACCTTATTTCTACTCCGACTTTAACAGATTGCAGAATGCCTATTGTAATTTCAGCTCCCGAGAAATCTTATGATAATCTTTATGATTACACTAAATTTGCAATATCGTATCCTGTTTTATACACTATTAAACAAAACGACAAAACTTTAAAATTAACTTTATATGGTGTATATGGCGGCCCGGAAGCAGAAAAACGCAATCTTGAATATACTTATAATTCTAAAAATACAATTTTGGGTTATGACGGCATTTATGCAAAAGGTGATTTTGTTTTCAAGACTGCAAAAATGCCTTTTATAAAAAATCCCGATAAACCGCTCGAGGGTTTAAGAATATTCATAGACGCAGGTCATGGCGGAAAAGATACGGGAGCAATGGGGCCTACAAAAATCCCCGAAAAGAAATTTAATCTTGCTATAGCTCTTAAATTAATTGATTTATTACAAAAAGAAGAAGGAGCAATTGTTTCTTATTCAAGAAATACTGATGTTTTTGTTGATTTATATAAAAGAGTTGATTTGGCAAAGCAAAATGATGCTCTAATTTCAATCAGCATACATAATAACTCGCTTCCGCAAGGCGAAGACCCTTATATTAAACACGGTACTGGCACATATTATTATAATTACAATGCTAAAAATGTAGCACTCACTATAAAAAATAACCTTGTTAATGATTTAAAATTAAAAGATGACGGTTTAAACTACAAAAGTTTGGTGCTTGATAGAGCAACCGACCCTGTTTCTACTTTAGTAGAAGTCGCTTACCTTACGTATCCGGAAGAATATATGCTGCTGCAAGAAGAAAAATTCCAAATGGAAACTGCAGATTCCATCAGAAAAAGTTTACGAGAGTTTATATTATCGCTGCAAGCTAATAAATAAAATGTTTTTTCCTTATAACAAAAAGCACCCTTAGGAGGGGTGCTTTTTATCTGACATATACAAGTTTGTTATTTTTGTGTGTCGTCTTTCATTTTGAAAGTACAAACCATATTAAATCTTGGTTTATCTCCTTGCTGAGATAAATTTATAACTTGCCCGACAGTTTCGCCATTATCATCAACTAAATCAAAAGTATTTTTGGAACTGTTTTCTTTATCTTTTATCAAATAGCGACAAGGATATATAACAGGTAAATTATCGGAATTTTTTAATATTTCGTCTGTATCGTCTTTCATTTCGCAAGTCCAAGCAATAGCAAATTGAGGTTTTTCATTTCCTTTGCCTTCAATAATACCGACGTCATAGTGTCTGTTTGGTTCTAAGCCTTTAAATTCAACTTTACCTTCTGTATCTTTTTTAAACTCCGTGACTTGTGTACCTGTTTGGGAGTCAAAAAGTCCGTATGCTCTTCGGGCACAGGCACCTTGTATTTCAATTTCTCTCGGGTTAGGGATTAGAATAACTTGTTCAGGGTAGTCATTTAAAAATTTATTTTGTTCCATAATAAAAGTCCTTTCTGTTTTTTCACCATAATATTGGCGTCTTTTGGGGCGTCGTAACTATCTTTGGGTTAAAAAATTTAATTTTAACCGCATTTTTTAGGGGCAAAAATATCTATGCTGCAATTTTTATGCAGTTTTAAGAAATATTCTTAGTGTTTTATAAAATTTATATATTATATTCGTATTTAATTTATATAAAAATGGTTACAATTTAACTTAATTATACTATTCCCGTTTTTAAAATATTTTAAACACATTTGTGAATATTTTGTTACATTCCTGTTTTTACCCAAATGTGCCTTGGGAGGGGAAAAAAGAGGGTAAAAGTGGTATAATGATTAAGCACTTAAGATTAGGAGTTTTTGATGAAGAAATTTTTTTATTTTTTGTAATTATTTGTTTAATAGGGTTTGCGGTGGGATGTAAAGTTCATAAAACAATAGCGCAAGATGTTACAGCAGATATTTCGCCCATAGTTGAAGCCTCCGAGCCGAGCGAATGTAACCTTCCAAATAATGAACCGGTTTTGCGGTTCGCATTAAAGACGGGGAATATTTGGTTAAAGGGTAATATTTTAAAAATTATTTTGTGATAAAATTATTTTATGTCGAAGTGGCACTCTGCCGACGAGGAAGGTACAGTGTACCTTTCGAGGAGAGGGGTTTGAACGAAGTGAAAACCATGAGCCACAGACGGTTGAGTTAATCTGACAATTGAATACTTGGAAACTATGTCGAAGTGGCACTCTGCCGACGAGAACGATTGATAATCGTTCGAGGAGAGGGGTTTGAACGAAGAGAAAACCATGAGCCACAGACGGTTGAGTTAATCTGACAATTGAATACTTGGAAACTATGTCGAAGTGGCGAAATTGGTAGACGCGCATGATTCAGGTTCATGTGGTGCAAGCCTTGTGGGTTCGAGTCCCATCTTCGACAGTTTCTTTTTCTGTAAGGTTTTTTAAAGAGAGGACTCTCACCGTATTGTTTGCTCAAAAATATTCGCAAACAATAGGGTACAGCTACGCATACTTATCCCGTAAGGCTCGTATTTCACATACTCGCCAACGGTCTAAGCAGAGTCCCATCTTCGACAGTTTCTTTTTCTCTTTATTTATACCAATTTCACCGGTTTTGACTTTCTCTTGTGTCCACTCTGTGTCCATTTTTGATTTTGAATTAAATACTAAGTCTGTGAATTAAATTATAATTGTTCTACTGCATTCACTAATTGCTCTTGTGCAAAATGTAAATATCTCATTGTAGTGCTTATATCAGAATGTCCTAATAACTCTTTTATAATATTTACAGGTACACCTTTCTTAGCTAACCTTGTACCAAAAGTATGCCTTAAATCGTGAAATCTAAAGTTTTCTATTTTTGCTAATTTTTTTGTTCTAGTCCATTCATCATTTAATCCTGTATATGTATAAGGTTTATTAGTTCTTGGATTAATAAAAATATACTCATCCGGTTCATATACTTTATCTTTGAAGAAATTATACATTTTAGTATTCATAGGTATTTTTAAATGCTTATTACTTTTATTTTCTGTTAATTCAAATATTTTAAATTCTAAGTTAATATTTTTACCTTGTAACAATCGAATATTTGCTTCCCGTAAACCTGTATTCAAATCTACAAAAATTATATCTCTTAAAACTTGTGAACTATATTTATATAATTGTTGTTCTTCATCATCTCTTAAATATCTAATTTGGTAATTTTTAATTGGAAATTTTGTTTTCTTTTTAATAGGGTTTTTTATTAACCAATCATTATCAATACCCACATTAAACATTTTTGATAATATTTCTAAATAGCGATTTACAGTTGTTTTTGTTAAATTTCTTGCTAATAAAGCCTTTTTTAATTCTTCTATATGATTAGGCTTTATATCCTCAGCATATTTAATATTTTTCCAAAATTGTTTTATTATATCTAGTCTTTTTACATCTATTTTCCAAGTTTTTTTATTTAATTGAGCATACTTAGTATATTCTTCATATAATGTACTTAACTTTAATTTTTCAGCTTCTTTCGGAAGAACACCATTTTGCTGCTGCATTATCTTAAATTTTAATGATGCTTCGATTTGCTCGGCTTGTTGCTTGCTCATTGCTCCATCACATAAATAATGATGTCGTTCACCATTTATCTGAAATCTGCAATACCATTTATTTTTTCTTTTACTTACACTCATATCTCTTTTAAAATACCTGATGTATTATTTTGAACAAGCTCTTTGAACTTTTCTATTTTGATAAAAATATCACCGCCTATCTTTAAGAAAAGAAAAGGGGGAAGTTCCCCTCGTCTTTTCCATGTTCTTATTGTGCTTTCACTTTTTCCTATTTCTTTTGAAAATTCCTTTATTGTCATTAATCCAAACATTTAATTTTTACATCCCTTCATGAACTTTTATTAACTTTCGGTTTCATTTTTTTTCTTCTTTATCTTCTAAATTAGGACTGCATTGTGTGGCATAAGCCATCATAAGTCTGCATAATGCGTGGTTAATATGCTCCTCTTGCGGAATTAACCGCCAATTGTTTGGAGCATATCTGCTTGCTCCCTCTTGTAACACTTTTGCTATTCAAATTAATCTTTGATATTTATTAGGTTAAAGCGCTTCTATTCTTTAAAGTCTTTACTATATTTAAAGACAAGTTCTAAAGCTACAAATAAAAATAATAGTTTTTGTTTGTTTAATGTTAAGTTCATAATTTGCCCCTTCCATTTAATTAATGTATTTACTTTTAATTCAATTTATATTAAGATTTTGAAATAAATTACAGTAAATAACTGTTATATTTATATAATGCCTCTTAATTTAAAATATTAACAAATAACTGTAATTTATTAAGAAACTGTTACATAAGGATTAAATATGACTACTGATAGTAATTTTGAATGGTTCTTTTTACAATTTTTAAAAGATAATGGAATTTCATTAAGAAAAATTGTATTAATTCATAATCAACGATTTTTGAATAACACTTATAATTATGAAAATATAAGAGGAAAATTAAAACGGCATACAATTTCTTTTGTTGAAATAGAAAACTTATTACAAGCTATTGGCTATGATATTAAATTTATCCGTAGAAAAGATAATTATATTTATGAATTGAGTTAGGTTATTATGAATGATATTAAAACATATATGCAAGACCAAGTTTTAAGTTATATTGGATTAATATTTCAAATTACATGCTTTACTGAAAATGGAGTAGAATTAAGTTATATAATAGGTTGGTGGCTATTCTTTTATATAATGTGTTTATTTAGTAAAACTAGAGGATTGGAACTATATAAAATAAATATAATAATTGCTTTTGGTTTTGTTTGGGGTGCTGCAATAGCTTCTGGAATGCACTTTTAATAAAATATAAAATGTTTAATTAAATTGTGATATAATAAATTTATGGAAGAGATAAAATTACAAATACAAAGTTTATATACTTTAAGAAACACATATATCAATATACTTGCTTTATTAATTGGTGGTGTCATTGGTTTAATTTGTATCGAAAACAAAACAATATTAAATTATTGTTTTATATCTGTTGGTTTTATTTTTATTTTATTTATGATTTTTATAATATATAATTGTATGAATAAGCTACAATTATTGTTTAAAAATATAAAGGAGTTAGAAAAATTATGATTTTTGTTATACTTGTAACTTTATCAATAGCTGGTTTTATTTACTTAGGTTTTAAAGCAATAGAAATAAAATAAAATTATAAAAATATATAAATTAAAAAGGAAGTTGTGTGGATTTTGTGTAGTTTTGTGTAAAAAGTCCTGCGGTTTTGCGTAAATAATGGCTAAAAAGTGCGTTGATTTTGCGTAAATTTATGTATTTACCTTAAAATCAAACCTTATTTTATTTGGATAAAATGTTATATAATAACTATTCTACCGTAGATAATACAAATCCTTATACAGGACAATCAGGAACAGTGATCCTTATTTTTATAATAATTCATATAGTAGTCGTGGTAGTTCTTCTTCCTATGGTTATGGAGCAAATCATCAAACATCATCTTATGGAATTGGAGTTAACCATTTTTAAGTCCACCATATTATTTTAGTTTTGTACTAATATAAGTACTCTGGGTATATTTATTAGAACAATTTTAAAATAAAAATATACAAATTTACTTTTATAAATCTACAATTTTATAAACTTATAAAAATAAACTTATCAAATATCAAAACATTAATTCTGGGATAGAAGTAATGCCAATTTAACAAAGGTTGATATTAAGGGATGATAAATTAATCACGGACTTTATAACTTTCAACACTACCATTAGCTTTTAAATTTCTTACAAATTGTCCTATTTTACTATCATCAGTACAGTTGTTGAGAATTTCTCTTTCCATTCTTAATGGTTGAACAAACTCTCTTAAAGAATCTATAATAGCTGTTGGTTCAGTTATTCTATTTTGTAATAATTGAGTTAAATATTTTTCAAATGCTTCAAGTGTACTTAATTAATATTTAAATTTTTGATGATGAACCATTTATTCCTGTTGTATTAGCATCAGCTCCACTTATCTTTCCATCAACAAATTCAATATCAATTTTACTATTAATACTTAATTTATTATGATAATAATCTTTAATTCTATTAATAGCTTTACGATCTAAGCAGAGTCCCATTAAAAACCAAAAAGACTTGCAATTATCGGTTCAAATTATTATTATATTCCAATAAAAAAAGAGCCATTAAAGGCTCAAAAAATGGTAGTCCCAAGGGGATTTGAACCCCTGTCGCATCCGTGAAAGGGATGTGTCCTAGGCCTCTAGACGATGGGACCTTATCAACAATTTATAGTTTATCTAAAGCATAATTTAGAGTCAAGCCTTTTATTTATTTTTTATTTAATTATTGCCCAATTTCTATTTTATCATTCAAAATTATTTCCTTGACTCTATCCATTTCCTCTTGTGTTTGAGTCTCGGGAATTAAGTATTCATGATTTGTGTTTATATTAAAAAGCGGTAAATGTTTATCAACCCTTAATGTTTTATATCCAAATTCGTTAGTATTTATAATATAATGTTCAACACCTGTTTGCATAAGAATTTCCGATAACCCGCTTCTTAAAGTTATAATTTTTTTAGCTTTCTTTGCTAACGCAAAAGCTTCAGGAAATGTTAAATCAATAGATTTACAATATTTATCAAATCTTTTAAACTTATGGTCATTAATATTTAAAAATATGTCTATCCCTTTATTTTTATAATATCCTATTATTTCATCCCAAAATTTTTGCGGAAGCATTTTATAAGATTTTGCTTCCGGAGAAATAAATATAAAATTATCCATGTTGAGATTTATTTTTGATATTTTTTCCGTCATACTGTTTTCCATTTTTTCCGTAATCTTTATAGGATTTACAGAAAGCATATCATCAGGAATATTTAAGTGATTTTTACATAAATTAAAATATGGTATAGGATTTTCACTGACTCTATTTTCCTTAATTTCTCCATACTCAAAATCACTACCATAAATTTGAAAAAATCTCTGATGCCCTATAACAAAAGAGTGGTTCTTTAGCCGAGGAGCATTTTTCAAATATACATGCGGAATTTTCGGATAAATCATCTCAATTAAATCGTTGTGATACTTATATCTTGTAATAATTATAGGATTTTTGCTTTTATTGATTTTTAAATAAGCGTCTATAAAATATGTTAAAAAAACATATATTTCTCCGCTGTTGTATGAAAAAACATATATATCGTCATACTCCTTACTGATGGTTTTATTAATTTGTTTTTTGTAAAAATCCTTTAAATTTGTAATTTTTATAGGTATATTAAATAAATATGCTACGTCAATATCACAAGTATTGAATTTTTTATAAATTGTCTTATTAAATAGCTTTATATACTTAGCACTTGTGATTGTCCTGTTGTTAAATCTTTTTATTATTTTAATAAGACCATTAAAAAATATTTTTTTTTCAGGATATTTTTTTTGTTTAAAATATATGTTAAGCCCCAAAAAAGTGTAAGAACGTATTTCTGTATTTGAAATATATTTAAAGAAAATCATTATAATGTATCCTTAATTTCATAATCAATATGTAATTTTTCATCTCGGTTTTTATTAATGCAAAACGCAGTCTGTAATCCGCTTGGTTTTTTATCGTTAATTAAAATTCTTTCTCCGATTGGAATATCTGTTAACAAAAAGTCGTATCGAATTTTATTTTTTTCAAGAAAAATTTGTAAGTTTTTCAAATATTCTTTACCTCTGGCAGTGAGAAGTATAATTTTATCCTCAGGATTTAAACCGGAGAAAAATTCCTTAACTCCTTCTAATAGAGTATCTTCTCCGTCAATTAGATAACCGTTATGTTTTACAATAGTACCGTCAATATCTAATATCCAAGTTTTAGGCAAAGTTGATAATTCCATTTATAGAACCTCGCCTAATTTTACAATACCGTTATAAAAAGCTCCGCAGATTGAATCATAATCCTCCCAGGCATATGTTGTCAAGGACAGCCATATTATTGCGTGCAAAAGTTTTATTTTTCTTTTATTAATTTCAGGCAGACATTCAAAAAAGTATTCCTCCATATCTGCCCAATTATTTGGTTTTATGGCAAATTCTACTTCTTTTTCTCTTATATCAAGAGTAAACTTCTTTCTGTTAAACTGATCATACTCACCTTTAAGCGAATAATACAATTTTGCCCAATCATAATCAGCATCTCCATAGAGTTTTGTTTCGCCGAAATAGCCTCGGGGGTCTATTAATATACATTTCATATTAAATGTATCAAACATTATATTTGAAAAGGTACAATCACCATGTATTAAACAAAAATATTCGGGATATAATTTTTTAATTTCATCTTTTAATTCATCTTTATTGTAGAAAACATTTTTATAATACTGTCCGTTTATTTTTATAAACTGTTTATCAGCAAAAGGAATTAATTTTTCAACTTTTTTTAATCTGTCAAAAGTTTTATTAATATAATTATCCTCGACATCCTGAATATTAACCGGCTTTCTGCCCTCTAAATTATGCAGTTCCTTTAGTGAATTAATTACTTGTTTTAGTATTTCTTTTTTTTGTGAAGTTATAAGACAGTCATATTCCCAAATATTTCTGCCGTTGACCTTTTTCATCTTTAAAGGTTCATATTCATATATTTCGGGAATATTTTTATAATTGAGATTTTTAACATGCTTATACCAGTTTATTTCATCAGAAGCAATTTTTCTGCCTTGTTCAGTTATACCTCTTTTGATAACAATATCACCGTCAAATTCAAGAGAATTAAACGGTCTGCATTTTTTGTTATTTTCATTATTATCGGAATACGAAAGCAGTGTACCTATTTCTTTTGTACCATATAAATTAAGCCTTTTAAATTCAATATTCTGAGTTTGCAGCCAATCAACAAAAGCACCCTCCTCGGGAATATTATCAAGGCATTTTTTATTTTCAAAAATAAATAAACCGGCTACTCCGTTTTCTTTTGAGGTTTCCTTAATAAATTTATTGTTTATAAAAGACCATCTGCATTCAAAATCTTTTGAAATGCCTATATAATTTCCCTTAAATTCTTGTGGGGGGGGGAATTCATCTGATAAAATCAAGTCACACCACAATATCATAAACGGTTCATCAGATGAAAAATCTCTGACAGCTTGTTTTATACCTGATATAGTTCCTTTTTTTTCGGCTTTAATAATTTTATAGTTATAGTCAGATGCAAAACATGCAAGATATTTTTCAAGAACCTCCGTTTTATAATCGGATATTATTGTAAACATAGAATTTTTAAATTTTTCGAAAGTATGAAAAATCATCGGCAGATTATTAATACTCACCAGACATTTAGGTTTATTTCTTGTTAAACCTTCAAGTCTTGTACCTTTTCCGCCTGCCTGAATAATAATTTTCATAATTTCACCATTTAATAACTACAATTAATTATAACAAAAAAATTTAAAAAATTACTTCTTTTCATATTACTCACATGTATACCTATATGACTATCCTGACAGGTCATAGATTATATCGGTGGTTTTGATTATTTATTAATTGTGAAAACAGTTTAAATACAAGGGATATTTTGAAAGGAATGTCTAAAAGAAAATATAAAGATATGAACTTGTACGATTTAATCTGCAGCGCCCAGGAAGATGATTACGATGCGCTTGAAGAATTAATTAAACGAGAGCAGAAAAATGTTTTTGCATCTTTTTGCTATCTTGGTGCGGAAAAAGAAAGTCTTTCTGATTTAACTCAAGAAGCTTTATTTCGGGTTTCAAAAAATATTAAAAGTCTTAAAAATCCAAGATTATTCAAATCTTGGCTTGGGCAGATTATATCCAATCTTTTTTATGATGAATTGCGTAAGAAACAACGAATTCCTGATTCTGTTTCAATAGACTCTTATTGGCTTAATGATGAAAACAATGACAACAGTATTTTAAATATATGCGATAACACACTAAAGCCTGATGAAAAAACATTAGGCAGAGAGCTTTCTGATGTTATAAGAGAAATGATATCAAAACTGCCCGAACATTTCAGGCTTGTAATTATCCTAAGAGAACTTCAAGGACTCAGTTATGAAGAAATCGCTAAAATTACAAATACCAATGTCGGCACGGTTAAATCAAGAATTTCCCGGGCAAGGAATAAACTGCAGGAATGTCTTAAACCTTATCTGACTTAATAAAGGAGTTTTATAGTGGATAACCCGATTTGTAAAAAAGTAATTTCGTTACTGTCAATGTACATAGAAAATAAACTTGAAGAAAAAGACAAATTATTTGTGGAAAATCATTTTATGTTTTGCTCTGACTGTTATCAAAAGTATTTAGAAATGAAAAATATTATGGATAATCTTCATTTTGAATATGAAAAAATGATTAACGAATTTAACCGTATTGAGGCAAATAAAGTGTTTAATATAAGAGAATATGAGGTTTTTTACCAAAATATTTCTCCTTATATAGATGATGAACTTTGTTATGATGACAGTATAAAATTCAGGAAATATCTATTAAAATCAAAACCTGCAAGAGCTGAACTTGCGACTGCTTACGGATTAAAGAATAATATAAGGCAGTCAATCGCTATGTATAAAGATAATCTAAACATTAATTTTTCAAAAAATATTATAAATAAACTGAAAGAAGAAACAAAAGATTCATTTGACAATGTTTATAAACGGGCCGGTATTGTATTGGGTTTTATGGTGTTTGCAATAATTTTAGGGTCTTTTTATATGGGGTATAATTACTTAAATAAATCTTTTGCAAAGGAAACTAAGGAAACAATAAATAATATTGTAGAATTTCCTCAAAATGATGCTGACCTTATAGAATTTACTTTTGAAGATGATAATGAACCGCTTTTAACAGCAAAGTAAACTAACAAGAATATACGGGAGAAGAAAGTTCTTTTTTAATATCTTCAACAAAAATATGTTCAATGGGAGAAGTATCGTCCTTGCGAAGATAAACTTCTTTTATCCCTGCCTGTACTATAAATCTTTTGCAGAGAATACAAATAAAATTATGCCCGTATATATACATTACAGCGCCTTGACATCTGTCTTGACCTGCTTGAATAATAGCATTCTGTTCTGCATGAATACTTCTGCAGGTTTCATACATTGTACCTGAAGGAATATTATTTTCAATACGATAACATTTTCCCAGTTCATAACAAGATATAACTTTAGAAGGTGTTCCGTTATATCCTGTAGCTTTAATTTTTTTATCTTCACCGACTATAACAGCTCCAACTTGCGCTCTGAGGCAATTTGAACGGGAAGCGCATGTTTTTGCTATCTCTAAAAAATACTCATTCCATTCTTTAACCATTTTTACCTCCAAATTTATTATAACAAAGCTTCTTATTAAGTAATAACATTTGTAAAGTATTTATACATAATTTTGTTTTAAATTAAAATTATATTATGGAAATTCGGCATCAATTAGTTAAAGAAGAAAAAAATCCGTGGATAAGCTTAACAGGATTCAGAACTCTTTTTATTTTAAAATTGCTGATTGAAAAGAGCAGATCGGTTGACGAATTAATAGAGCATTTAAAAAATAATAAAATTACCAATAAGTCATTATCTAAAGATACGGTAAGATTAACAATAAATACTCTTAAATCAGCAGGCTGTGAAATACAAAGACCGTCAAAAAAGAATAATTTTAAATATGAATTAAAGTCACATCCTTTCAATTTAAATCTTTCAAAATCGGAAACGGAAACATTTATAAAACTTCGTGAAAAATTCTCAGAAGATTTATATTGGAAAGATATTCTGGTCTTAAACAGACTATATGAAAAAATATTTTCTTTAACAAATAATTCAGATTATATAAATCTGGTAAATGAAACAAAACCTTTATCCGCAATTAATAAAAACTTATTATGGGAGCTGTCAAGCAATAAATTAACGGGTAAAAAAATTCAGATTAATTATCTCTCTACAAAAAACGGAGAAGAAAATCTTGATATTGTTCCTCATAAAATAAAATATGAAAACGGGAAAATATACTTATGGTGTTATATTTTTAAATATAAGATGAATAATTTATTAAATATTGAAAAAATCAAAAAAATAAATTATGTATCAACCGAAAAATTTAATATTGAAGATAATCTTTATGATGTTACATATAAGCTGTGCGGTTTATCAATGCTTGATTTTCAATTAAAAGATTATGAGACAATTTTAGAAAAAACTCCTGATTATATTATTGTAAAAGCAAATGTTAATAATGAATTTTGGTTTATTCAAAGATTATTACAATTCTGCGGTGATTTTAAAATAATCTCACCTGATTTCTTTAAAGAAAAACTTATTAACAAAGTTAAAAGTATTAGAAAGCTGTATGAATAATGTTAAAGTCAGAAAAAAATTTTGATACCGGTTTAAGAATACTTGAAGTGTTAAAAATTTTATTAAATAACAATTTCGGTAAAAGTGAAATTATTAATCTATTGAAAAATAATTCTAAGTTTGAAAATGTTTATACAAATGAAGCTTTCATTAAATATTTTAATACACTTGAAATCGCAGGTTTAAAAGTAAATAAGATAAAGAACAAATATGAACTTGAAAATGCTTTGATAAATATAGAACTAAAGGAAGATGAAAAAAAATTACTTTTATATATATTAAATAATTATAGAGTTTTACATAATACTTCCGATGAAGATGCATTAAAATCTGCAATAATTAAAATAAATAAGTTTTTAAGTAATTTTGAAAATATAAATTTAATTGAAAGTTTTTTTATAAAACAACCTAAATTTACGGATAATATAAAAGAAAATTTAGTGGAAACATTTAATAAATTGTTAAATGATAATTTACTGGTAAAAATTAAATATAAAAATAAACAAAATAAAGAAGAAGAAGTAATACTTGAATTAAAAGAGATTATTGAGAAAAACAATAATATATATGTAATCGGTTATTGTAAAAAACAGGAAAGAAATAAAAGAATATTAATAGATACAATAACTTCAGTAGAACAAATGCCGCAAAAAAGCACAAATGTAAGTAAAAATACTTCAGTAACTTTTGAAATATACGGTAAATTAGCCTCATTATATAAATTAAAACCGTCAGAAAAACTGGTTGATTTTACCGAAAGTTCAAGAACTATTTCAAATACTGATGAAGATAAGGATGTTTTGTTAAAAAGATTATTAAAATATGGTGAGAATTGTAAAATATTAAAGCCTGAATCATACCAAAAAGAACTTTTATCATTAACTGATGATATTTTAAAAAACTTAGAGGAAAAACAGTGAAGAAAATATTATTAATACCAATAGATGACAGACCTGTATGCAATCAGCTTCCCAAACAAATTGCGGAACTTGAAAAAGGAATATCTTTACATATTCCCGATAAAAAACTGCTGGGGAATTTGACAAAAAATGCTGATATTCAAGGACTATTAAAATGGCTTGGTAATAATAATGCTGAAATTGTAATATTGTCTTTGGATACAATAGCATATGGCGGTTTGATACCATCAAGAAGAAGTACTGATACTTTTGAACAGATAAAAACAAGAATTGATGAACTTATTGGCATTTTAAAAAAGAAAAAAGCAAAAATATATGCATTTTCAAGTATAATGCGGATTTCAAATAATAATATAAATGAAGAAGAAAAAGAGTATTGGGCTGATTACGGAACAAAAATTTTTAAATATTCCTATGAACTTCATAAAACAGGAAATGCTCAAACGGATATTCCTGAAAATATAATTAATGATTATCTTTTGACAAGGAAAAGAAATTTCGAAATCAATAAATATTATATAGAGCTGGCAAAACAAGGAATATTTGAAACACTTGTATTTTCAAAAGATGATTGCAGTGAATACGGATTAAATATAAAAGAAGCAAATGAACTGAAAGAGCTTTCATCGGGGTGTCAAAATGTATTTATTAAAACGGGTGCGGATGAAATTCCTTTAACATTGTTATCAAGAGCAGTAAACAAACATAAAAACTTAAAGATTGCTCCAAAGTATATAAATCCTGAAAGCATAAACGAAATCTCAAAATATGAAGATATTAGTGTGGCTGACTCAGTCAAATCACAAATAGAGTTAGCAGGTGCAATAGTTTCCGATGAAAAAAATGCCGATTTAATTTTGCTCGTTAATAATTTTAAAGATGAACAGGGCGAACTTGTAATGAATGTTAAAGTTCCCTTATTTTCAGGTGAATTAAAACTGCCGAATAAACCTTATTTTATAGCAGACATAACGAATGCAAACGGAAGTGACAATAATTTTGTAAAAGCGCTGTTTGAAAATGATAATTTAAAAGAGTTTTACGGGTATTCGGCTTGGAATACCACGGGGAATACTCTCGGCAGTGCAATAGCATCAGCCTTAACCTATTTCGGAGCAAAACATCCTGATCCCAAAATATTTCGTATTTTACAAATAACAAGATTTCTTGATGATTGGGCTTATCAGGCAAATGTTAGAGAAAAAATCAGAGAAAATACCGAAAATCTTACAAATAACAAACTAAAAGAAGAAATGAAAAGTTTTGAGGACTTTTTACTTAAAAAATTCAACCTTAAAAATGTACATATAGAATATTTTTTCCCGTGGAACAGGTTCTTTGAAACAGAGATTGTAATTCATCATAAATATATAAAAATTCCGTTTGTTGATATATTGTTTTATGAGTGATATAAATTAATTAAGGACAATTTAAGAGGGACGAAAATGGAAAAGAATAATGAAACACTGCATATATTAAGGCACTCTGCATCACATATAATGGCACAGGCTGTACAAAAGCTGTTCCCGACTGCAAAACTTGCAATAGGGCCGGCTGTTGATAACGGATTTTATTATGATTTTGATTTGGATAATCATTCTTTTACTGATGAAGATTTAGCAAATATTGAAGCTGAAATGAAGAATATTCTTAAACAAAATCTGACATTTGAAAGATTTGAAATCCCCGATGTTCAAAAACAAATAGATGAATTTAAATCACAAGGCGAAATATATAAAGCCGAATTATTGGAAGAACACAGAAACGATAATCCTACATTATATTTAACAAAAGATAAAGACGGAAATGTATTATTTAACGACTTATGCTCGGGGCCTCATGTTCCGAATACAAGTTATATTAAAGGTAATGCAATAAAATTACTAAAAGTCGCAGGTGCATATTGGAGAGGAAACGAAAAAAATAAAATGCTCCAAAGAATATATGCAACAGCATTTTGGACAAAAGAAGATTTAGAGCAATACTTAAATTTCTTGGAGGAAGCACAAAAACGCGACCACAGAAAACTGGGCGCACAGCTTGATTTGTTCAGTGTAAGAGAAGAAATCGGCGGAGGGCTTGTTTTATGGCATCCTAACTTAGCCGTTGTTCGTGAAGAAATTGAAAACTACTGGAGAACGGAACACAGAAAAAGAGGCTACGTTATAGTACATTCCCCTCAAATTGCAAAATCAAAACTCTGGGAATTATCGGGACATATTGACCACTACAAAGAAAATATGTTCTTTATACAAAAGGAAAATGAAGAAGACGATCAATACATAGTAAAACCGATGAACTGCCCGTTCCATATATTGATATATCAATCAAACAGACATTCATACCGCTCGCTCCCATTAAGAATGGCGGAATTAGGTACTGTTTACAGAAAAGAAAAATCAGGCGCATTATCGGGTTTAACAAGGGTTCAAGGTTTTACGCAGGATGATGCACATATCTTCTGCACCCCCGAACAGCTTGTTGATGAAATCAATTCAATTATTGATTTTGTAGCAGATACAATGAAAATCTTTAATATGACATTTGAAGTAGAGTTATCAACTCGCCCCGAAAGTTACGTTGGCGACCTTAAAAACTGGGAGCTTGCTGAAGCAGGCTTAAAAGAAGCCATGGATAAACGAGGAATGAAATACGAAATCAACGAAGGCGACGGTGCATTCTACGGGCCAAAAATAGACTTTAAAGTTAAAGATGCAATAGGCAGAACTTGGCAGTGTGCTACTATTCAGTTAGATTTCAATCTGCC
>CANQJT010000005.1 GCA_947624325.1 Candidatus Gastranaerophilales bacterium | reverse complement strand
ACAAAACAGACACAATACTCGGAAGTGGTGTTCCAATGCTTCCGAGTTGGATTTATGGTGTTTGTGCTATGAATAATGACTTATATACATCACTAAAAAACCTTAATGTTGATTATATTGATTTATATTTGCTCCACCAACCTTATTTTGATACAAAAGGCGCTTGGAAGGCATTAGAAGAAGCAGTTGGGGAAGGAAAGATAAAATCAATCGGAATAAGTAATCATACAATAGGATTTTTAGAAAAATTACTTCCCGAAATGAAAATCAAACCCGTAATAAATCAGATGGAATGCAATCCTTTGTTTCAACAAAAAAAATTAAGAGAATTTATGTCGCCTTATGATATTAAAATGCAGGCTTGGTATCCTTTAGGACATGGAAACAGAGAACTTTTTGAAAACGAAGTTTTAAAATCAACTGCAAAAAAATATAATAAATCGGTTTCCCAAGTTATTCTAAGGTGGCACATTGAAGAAGGTATTATTCCTATCCCGAAATCAACATCAATTACTCATATTAAAGAAAACTTTGAAGTATTTGATTTTTCGCTTGATGAAGATGATATGACAAAAATTCGTGCTATTGATAAAGGATTTGGCTCGCACAATCCCGATAATTTATCATTTGGCGAAACTTTATTAAAAGCATATAAAATTCATGATTAACTGCAATTTTAATTGTTTTATATACTGTTAATAACGGTTTTTTTGATTATTTAGCACCTATAATATGCAAAAATAAAGGAACTGTTATTGTTGTTAAAATTCCTATAATAACAAGAGCCACAGATGCCATTGCTATTTGTTTTTCGTGTTTTGTTTCAACGCATTTTGCGGTACCTATAACATGGCTTGCCGCACCTATTGACAATCCTATAGCAATATCACTTTTTACTTTTATCAATTTTAATATTTTATGTCCGAACATTGCTCCGAATACTCCTGTTAAAACAACTACACAGGCAGTTAATTCGGGAATTCCGTCTGCCATTTTTGATATTTCTATTGCAATAGGGGCTGTTGTAGATTTAGGAAGCATAGATTCAATTATATTTAATTCGCTATGACAGAATTTTGCTATGATATAAGTAGCTGAAATTGCAGTAACTGTTGCTACAAAAAAGGCACTATATATTATTCTTTTATACTTTTTCAAAAGTTCTAAATTCTTATATATAGGATATCCGAGTGCAATTGTTGCAGGAATTAAGCAAAGTGTTAAGTAGCAAGCACTTTCATTATATCTATCAAAATCAATTTTAAATATTTTTAAAGTAATTATTAATAAAATACCTGCAATAACAATAGGCGGAAACTTCCCTATGAATTTAATTCTCTTAAAGAATTGACCAAGTTTAAAGTATAAAACAGTAATTATCAAGCCAAAAGGATTAATCATAATTTAATTCCTTATTTTTATTAACTGTTTTCATTTTATTAAGTCTTAAAAGCTTTATTCCCCATTCTACAAACAAACCTGTAACTGCAATAATTACAGTCGTTGAGATAAAAATTACCACCAAAATAACAAGCCAATTTTTCATCAATAAAGATTTATAAACAATAAGACCGCCAATAAAAGGAACAAGAAACATTGCCATATTATTTATTAAAAACTCGCAAGCATCTTTAATCCAACTTTCTTTTATAATCCCTTCAATAAGAGCAAAAGAAAATAGAATTAAGCCTAAAATCGCAGGTGGAAAAGCAATGTGCAAAAGTTTTAATATATAAAAACTTAAAAAATAAAATCCGATTAAAATTAAAAATCCGATGATAAAATTAAAAAATTGTTTTTCCCGTTTATTCAATGCCATAGTTTATATATAACATAAAAATAACCTCATTGTTTGGTTTTTTAATTTAACCTATAACATAAAGTAATTATTTTATCGTATCATCTTTCATTCTGAAAGATAAAACATAACGAATATAAGGTTTTTCGCCTTGAGGTGATAATTTTACGACTTGTCCGACTGTTTCACCACCATCATCTACTATGTCATAAACACCGTTTGAATTGTTGTCATTGTATTTTATTCGATAGGCAGGAGGATATATGATAGGTAAGTCATTAGAATTTTTTAATATCTCATCAGTAGTATCACGCATAGAGTTATTCCATATTATTGAAAATTGTGGTTTTTCATCGCCCATATCTTCTATAACTCCGACATCATAGTGCATATTCGGATCTAAGTTATCAAATTCAATTTTTTCACCCTTGCATTTTACAAAGTCTTTTACTTGTGTACCTGTTTTAGTATCAAAAAGTGCATAAGCTCGCTGCAGAAGTGTACAATCTATTGCAATTCTTCTTGGTTTAGGAACTAACGTAACTTTAGGCATTTCATTTGAAAATTTATTTTGCTCCATAACATCACCTCTCTGTTTAACAAATGTCACAATTTCATTATCATCAGGCACTAAAACATTATCTAATTTCAGATTTTTAATATCATCTCTTGTAACAGTTAAGTGGCTTACCGTATCCATATGGCTTGCTATAATTTTTGAATTTTTACAGTATGATGAAATTTCTTTCATATCATCTAAATTCATAATTAATCTTTCACCGTTTATAACAGTAGCACCGCAAGAATTTGTAACAATTACATCGGGATTGTGCTTATCAAGAGCAGCTTTTACTTCTTCGCACCAAATGGTATCGCCTGCAACGTACAGAGTTTTTTCATTTTCAGATTTAAATACTATTCCCATAGAGTCATACGGCAAACCTGCTTTTAGACATAAGGGTTTAACTGTTTCTCTTTTTCCGTGCTGACAGTTAGTTTTATATAATTTTATCCCTTCAAACTCAGTACCGTTTTCACTTATAACTCTTACATCTTTAAAACCTAAATTTTCTATGATGTCTTTGTCAATTTCTGACTGTACAAAGAAAGGCAGGTTTTTATTAATTGCTTTTGCTGCAAAATCATCCCAGTGATCAGGATGGTAGTGAGTTAAAATAACCGCATCAACATCAACAATTTTTTCAATAGGAAGCGGTAGTTCAACTCTTGGCTGCCTTACATCAGAGTTTAAACCTACATCGAAACCCGGCATGTATTCTTTTGGCATTAACCACGGGTCAATTAAAAATCTTTTATTGTTGTAGGTTACAATAATTGTTGCATTTCTGATTTGATGAATTTGCATAGCTATCCTCCTTTTTTTTAAAAACTATCATAAATTAATTTAAAATGCAACTTGAAAAAGTATTGACATAATCAAGATGTTTTGCGATAGTTTAATTATGAAATGTTGTAATTCAAAATGGGGTGGTAAACGTGAAATGTCAGGCAGAAAAAAGACCTGTCTTAAAAAAGTGCCGTTTACAAGAAGAATAAACGAAGATATTTTAAATATACTGCGTGATTACGCAAAAAATCATAATATCACTGAAACTGAAGCATTAGAAAGCGCTATTTTATTACAGACAAATACTGAAAAATTAAAAGGAGATAAAATTATGAAACTATGTATTCCGACAAGTAATGGCAAATTATGCGCTCATTTTGGGCATTGTGATTCATTTACGATAGCAGAAGTAGACCCTGCCTCAAAAAAAATATTAAATATTGAAGAAAAAGTACCTAATGAAGGTATTTCTTGCCAAAGTGCAAATTGGATAGCTTCTCAAGGTGTGAGCAAAGTCTTAGCAGGAGGAATGGGCGCAAGACCTATGATGTCATTTGCACAAAACGGCATTGAAGTTGTTGCAGGGTGTCCTGAATTACCAATTAGAGAGATATTAGAAAAATATATGTCAAATACTCTTGAATCAGGCAAAAACTCTTGCGGAGGGGAAGGAAGCGACCATCATCACTGCCATCATCACGAAGAAGGACATCACTGTCAAAGGTAAATAAGCTTTAAATAGGCGAGTTCAATTAATGAATAGAGATAATTTACATACGCAAAAGAACAGATGTTTTTGGGTTAATTTAAAAAAACCTTTGTATGTCAAATATCACGATGAAGAATGGTCAAAACCTTGTCATAATGATAAACTTTTATATGAATTATTAATCTTAGAAAGTTTTCAAGCAGGGCTTTCTTGGGAATGTATTTTAAATAAAAGAGAAAATTTTCGCAAAGCCTACGATAACTTTGATATTGATAAAATAATTAAATATGACGAAGAAAAAATCAAAACTCTGCTTAATAATCAAGAGATTATAAGAAATAAATTAAAAATAAAAGCAAGTATAAAAAACAGTATTATATTTAAGCAGATACAAAAAGAATTCGGCAGTTTTGATAAATATATTTGGGCTTTTTCGGATAATAAAATCATTTATGAAAGCTGTGATATCAGAACTTCAAGCCCAATATCGGATAAAATTTCAAAAGATTTAAAAAAAAGAGGAATGACTTTTGTCGGAACTACAATAATATATTCCTATCTTCAAGCAATAGGAATAATAAATGGCCATACAAAAAATTGTTATTTGTATAAAACAAACTCTTAAAAATAATTAGAGCCTGATTACAATAATTTAGAATCGTGATATAAATTTTGCCCGACTTATGATATTAAAATCATAAATAATCGGAAAAATTAAAATCAAATATTTGTTCGTAATTTTTTATTTTAAAAAATATACTATGACGTGCATTTTTTATACAATGCAATCTGTTTTGATAGAATTCTTTTTGAGAGGATACATTGAAAATAGGGTCGTCTTCGCCAAATATTGCCTCATTATATATATCTATAATATTTTGTTTATTTGTTTTATAAAGTTCTTTTAAACTGTTTAATTCTTTTTTACAGCTTTCGATTGTTCTTTTTGAATGGTGGAATTTTTCCCATTCTTCATCTGTTTTTATTAAATAATTTCTTGCAAATTCATCCGCATTGTTTTCATTTACGTTATAAAGCAGTTCTTGTATTTTTTTTGAAAGTCCTAAGTGCTCGTCAAATAAATAAGGATTTCCTGCTATTGCTATTTTTTTATCAATATTATGTATCTTGAAACGGATAAAATTGAAAATTGATGCAACAAAAACACCTGCCGAAAACGCAATTAAATTGATTTTTTTGTACTTGGAAAAATCAAAATTAAAATTTAAATCCGAGTAATCATACAAAAGCAACACATCGCATTTGGATTCAAGATGCTCAAATTCATATTCATCACAGCCCCAGCCGGTAAAAAACAGTAATAACTCATCTGAATTTTTATTTATTAAATATTGCTTCATTTATAACCTATATCTTAAAGTAATTATTTTACCGTGTCATCTTTCATTCTGCAAGTGTAAATCATCACAAATTCAGGCTTATCGCCTTGCGGTGATAATTTTGTGACTTGACCTACAGTTTCTCCGTTATCATCTACTATATCATAAACACCGTTTGAATTATTGTTTTTATATCTTATTTTATAGACACAAGGATATATTACAGGTAAATCGTTGGAATTTTTTAATATTTCTTCTGTCATGTCGCGCATTTGCGCACTCCATATTATTGCAAATTGAGGTTTTTCATTGCCCATATTTTCTATAACTCCGACATCATAGTGCATATTCGGATCTAAGTTATCAAATTCAATTTTTTCACCCTTGCATTTTACAAAGTCTTTTACCTGTGTACCTGTAACAGTATCAAAAAGCCCATAAGCTCGAATTTGTTGTGTACAATTTATATTAATTCTTCTCGGCTTTGGAATTAACGTAACTTCGGGCATTTCATCAGTAAATTTATCTTGTACCATAACATCCCCTTTTTTGTTTAACTAAATAACACAATTTAATTATTTCAAATTTTTCAGATTTTGAATGTAATTTTAAAATTTATTTACATTTATATTTAAGATTTGAATTTTTCTTTATCCAAATATTTAATCACCCTTGCAGGGTTTCCGACAACAACTGCGTTATCCGGTACATCTTTAGTTACTACCGCACCAGCGCCAACTACTGCATTTTCTCCGATTGTAACACCCGGAAGAATTGTTACATTAACTCCAATCCACACGTTTTTCTTGATATGAACGGGTTTGCAGGTAATAATATGCCTTTCATACATATCGTGGTTATTTGTTGCTATTGTACAATTTAGAGAAATCATTGTGTTATCTTCAATAGTAAGTCCGCCGGCTGACATACATTGAAAACCGTTCAATATAACAACATTTTTGCCGATTTTAACTTTATCTGCGAGAATCGTAAAAATCGGAGGATGAATAACCGTATTTTCCCCTAAAGTGTGATTAAAAAGTTCGTCAATAAGTTCTTTACATTCACCAGTCGTTGGGTTTGTTTGATTTATTCTAAAACATAAATCAGAGCTTCTTCTTGCTTCTTCGATTCTTTCAGGTTCTTGATTTCTGACATCAATTCTTATTTCTTCCATAGTTACCTCACAATTATATACAAAATAATGAATAATATTCATTGACTTTCATTCAATGAATATGATACAATAAAAATTGTAAAAGTAAAGAGGTAGTGCTTGAGGTATTAATTGTGACAAAAAGACAGCTTGCCGCTATGGAAACAAAAAAGAAGCTTATTGAAACGGCAAAAAATATAATATGTAAAAAAGGATTAATAAATACGTCTATTGAGGAAATTACAAAAGCCTCTGGTGTATCAAACGGAACATTTTATACCTATTTTAAACGCAAGGAAGATATTGTTTTTGCCTTAAGTGACTATATGTTCCAAAAACTTTATGATGAGGCTTTGACACATAATGCAGAAATAGAGAAACGTCTTACAGTCTATATGACAAGTTTTGCGCAATATATCGAAAATAGCAGCCTGAAATTGTGTCAAGAGTGGGTTAGAAATTCAGTTGACCCTGATATTTTCCCTGACGGGAAAACGAAGTTATCAGCGGATATCGCTGCGCTTAGCGGTTTGCTTAATAATGCAATTCAAAAGGGCGAGTTAAAAAAAGATACTCCCGTAGAAATGCTAACTCAAACCTTAACAGACCTTCTTTACGGTCAAATGCTGTGCTGGGATATTTCAGGCGGAGAATACAGCTATAAAGAACGTACAGAAAAATTCTGTGAAAAAATTTTAGGCTCCATTATAAGCCCGTATATGAAAAAGTAAAAAAGAAAGGATAGTTATGTATTTAGAAAATATCAATAGTCCACAAGATATTAAAAAATTAAATATTGAAGATTTGAAAGTTTTAGCAGATGAAACAAGAGCGGCCCTGATAAATAAAATCAGTAAAGCAGGAGGTCATAACGGCCCGAATTTGGGAATGGTTGAAATGACGGTTGCACTTCATTATGTTTTTGATTCTCCTAAAGATAAAATAGTGTTTGATGTTTCACATCAGTGTTATCCTCATAAAATCTTAACGGGCAGAAAAGAGGCATTTTTAAATAGTGAACATTTTGGGGATGTAACAGGATACACTAACCCACTTGAGAGTGAACACGATATTTTCACCGTAGGACACACTTCAACCTCTGTTTCTTTAGCTTTGGGTCTTGCTAAAGGAAGGGATTTACAACACGCAAACGGCAATATAATCGCAATTATCGGAGATGGCTCTCTATCAGGCGGCGAGGCGCTCGAGGGCTTAGACTATGCCGGAGAATATAATAAAAACTTAATTATTATCCTAAACGACAATGACCAAAGTATCGCAGAAAACCACGGCGGTATGTATAAAACATTAAAGGAATTAAGGCAAACCGAAGGTCAATCCACAAATAATATTTTCAAATCCTTTGGCTTGGACTACAAATATTTAGATGACGGTCATGATATAAAAAGCCTTGTTGATTTATTCAAAAGTGTAAAAGATATTGATCACCCGATAGTATTGCATATCCATACAATAAAAGGAAAGGGTTTACCTTATGCCGAAAAAGACAGAGAATCGTGGCACGCAGGCGGCCCGTTTAACGTAGAAGACGGAAGCCCTAAGTTTAAGATGCAAGAGGCTGATGATCCCGTATTTGACAGCATAAAAGAATTACTTGATACAAACCCAAAGGCAATAGTTTTAAACGCAGCTACTCCTATGGGACTTGGAATGGTAAAAGGAGTAAGGGAAGAATATGTAGAAAGAGGTCAATTTATTGATGTCGGAATTGCAGAAGAAAATATGGTTGCAATGAGCACAGGAATTGCAAAAAATGGCGCAACAGTTGTCTTTAGTACATTTGCACCATTCTTTCAAAGGACATACGACCAAATATCTCATGACTTATGCTTAAATGATGCTCCTGCAACTATGCTTGTGTTGCAGCCGGGGGTGTATGGGCTAAATTCCAATACTCATATCGGCTTATGCGATATTCAAATGTTTGCTCATATTCCGAACCTTATCTATTTAGCACCGACAACTAAAGAAGAATATTTTCAAATGTTCAAATTTGCAACCACGCAAAAAGAACACCCTGTTGGAATAAGAGTACCTGCAAATCTGCCTGAAACAGGAGTTAAAGACACAACCGATTATTCAAAATACAATAAGAATAAAGTTGAGAAAAAAGGGTCTAAAGCAGCATTATTCGCCGTTGGTGTCTTAATGCCGTTAGCTATGAAAACCGCACAAAAAGTTAAAGATGAAACAGGACTTGATATTACGGTTATAAATCCGAGGTTTTTAACAGGCTTAGATGAAGAACTGCTAAATGAATTAAAAGAAAAACATCAACTTGTTATCACAATAGAAGATGGCGAATTGATGTCTGGCTACGGACAAAACATTGCATCGTTCTATGGAAACAGCGATATGAAAGTTTTAAATTACGGTATATCTAAAGCATTCCATACGGATTTTGATGCTGATGAACTATTGAAAGAAAACGGCATTTCATCAGAAAATCTTGTAAATGTCATTAAAGATTTTATCAAGTAATAAATTTCTCAAAGTAATTTTATAAAAAAGCCGATAGTGTTGGAGCTATCGGCTTTTTATTATTTATTCAAGTTCTCTAGTGTATCATAAACTTTTGTTCGGACATTATAATTATGTGGAATCTTACTTACTAACATATATTTAAAAAGTAAAATTCCAAGAAAAAATTACTAAATAATTATATTCATTAGATTTTGTAAACGATTAATCGATAGAAATAATTTCGTAATCTCTGTTTCCGAGTCCGAGAGTGTATGCAGCTTCAACAGTATGTATACCGTGTCTTGAATTCATTCTTTCAATCAAAGCTTTTTTCCCTTCATCGGGAGAATTTATTACTGCGTCATAGCAGGCTTGATCAATGGCAACAGGGTCTAAAGAAGCAAAAATTCCGATGTCATCCATTTCAGGCTCGGCAGGATGTGAGTCGCAGTCACAATCAACGGATAATCTGTTTGCAATGTTAATATAAACCATATTTTCTTTACCCATAAACTCGATAACAGATTTACTTGCGTCTGCCATTGACTCTAAAAAGTCATCTTGCTTGGGTAAATTATCAAATAATTTAGATGCTTGGGTTGTAACACCAGCGGTATGAATATTCGTTTTTCCTGCTGTCGAAGCTATTCCTATACTGATATTTTTGAGTGCTCCGCCAAAACCTGCCATAAGATGACCTTTAAAATGTGATAAAACGAGTATTGTCGAATAGTTTTTTAAGTGTTCTCCAACATAATTTTCTTTTAAATGAAATCCGTTATTTACTATAAGAGGCATATCATTTGTTTCATCCATAATGTCACAAGGCGCAATTGCTTTAAATCCGTGGTCTTCCATAACCTTCCAATGTTCTTTAGGATCCATTCTTTTGCCTTCATATGCAGTACAGCATTCCACAATAGTACCGTTGACTTTGTTAACAAGGTCTTTTATTAAAGAAGGTTTTAAAAAGTTATGACCGCCGGGTTCTCCTGTTGATAATTTTACGGCAACTTTATTTTTTAACGTTACTCCTAATTTATCATAAATTTTAATCAAGCTTTGAGGGGTAATTTCTTTAGTAAAATAAACTTTTGATTTTGTCATAACTATCTCTCCTGTTCTATAATAATATGATAAATTTGATAGTAACTATTAGTCAAGCATTTAGCTGGAGAAAAATCTTGTAACAATAATTGCCGATACAATACCGAAAAAGTCTGCACTTATAAAAAAATAAATGAAACAATAAAATATTTATATTATGATTATTTTAAATTAATAAATTTTAGGAGGAAGTAGATAATGTATGCCATAAAAGAAGAAAATACTCTAAAGTATATACATGTCGGGGGGGGGTATTTTAAAAATATTGATATTTTTAGATTTCTTTTTATATTGGCAATAGCTCTTACTCATACAAAACCTGTTTTTTCTGATTTTAATATTCCGATTTTTAATTATATAGTAAATCGTATTGGCTTTTCACATATTGCAGTTGAATTGTTTTTTGTAATAAGCGGATTTTTTCTTTTTTATACAACAAATTTTAAACAAGATTTTTATACATTTATAAAACATAAATTTATCAGATTAATGCCTGTAATATTATTTGTTTGGGCTATAAAATATATTCTTTGCTGGATGTCTGTAATCAAAATTCCAAATTATGAAACAATTTGGGGTATATTTTGTTTGCAAAATATAGGAATCACTCTTAATTTTAACACTATAGGTGCTACCTGGTTTATATCAAGCATGGTTTGGGTATCTTGTTTGTTCTTTTATTCATATAAAAATTTAAAAAAAGAGCATTTTAATATATTACTTGCCTTAGCTGTAATATTTTGTTTGGCTTATTTAATTCATAGTCCCTCTATTGCAACTGTTCATAATTATCAAGTATTCTTAAATAATGGTATATTAAGGGCTTTATCCTGCATGGGTATAGGATATTTTCTGTGGAATATATATAATGATAAGTTAATTAAAATAAAAAATATTACTTTATTCCAAACATTATTAATAACAGCTCTTGAAGGATATTTAATTGTATTTATAATACAAAATGTTTTATTTAGAAGTATGAGTTATTCTAATTATCTTATACTTGTCTTGTTGTTTTGTGTTTTATTTTCGCTTTTGCTAATCAAAAAGGGGTTTTTCTCTAAATTGTTGGATAACAATTTTTCCGTGTTCTTAGGTAAATATGCCTATTCTATAATGATATCGCATGAAGCCTTAAGAGATTTGTTTCAAAATATTGTGAATATAAAATATAAAGATCTTATTATTGCACATCCTGTATTGTATTTAGCAATAATATTTTTGAGTTATATAATAGCTGGAATTTTGATTTATCATTTTGTTGAAAAACCTTCAACTGCTTTTTTGAAAAAACGTTATGAAAAATAAGATAATTTATTCGGGAATAATGTTTTTTTATAACATCAAAAATCAGGCATTTTTTTCAGAGCATATTATATTATGTTCTTTTAAAAATTCTCTGTAATTTTCCAATAATTTGGGGTATGCTTTATTCATCGGGTCAAAATCAGCTTCTTCATAAATCCTTTTTATATTGTAATCATCCTGAATAAATTTTTCAAAAGGAAGTTGAGGTATTTTAAATAAGTCAGCCATTTCTTTTGTTCTTGAACCATGTGGTATGATAACGGCAGGGGTTCCGTTTTTAAGAGCAATTATAGTGCCATGAATTCTCATATTAATTGAAAAATCTATGCTCTTTATATAATTTTCCCAAGTTTTGATGTTGTTAAAATAAATATATTTATTATAATCATTTGAAAAATATTGTCCGTCAAGCTTCATGCTATCTAAAACATCTTGAAAATCTGCTAAATCAAATATGCATCGGGGGGGGGTATTTGCTTAATAAAATCAAGGAGTTTGAATTCGCTTTGAATTATAAATTGCGAATTTTTTTCAAAAAGAAGCTTTTTAAACATTTCGTTATATGTGTTTTGGAAGGTAGATGAAAAATCCGTACCAAAGCAAATTTTAAAGTCCTCATTATAATCTTTTTTAATTATTTCAGGATTATTTTCTCCGTTAACGAACCAAGAAGGGCAACCTGTAATACGTGTGTTTTTAATTCCTGCAAGATTGAGCAGCTCTTGAGTTATTTCTCCTCGCACTGAAATAGAAGGAGACATTTCAGATATTGTCCTGTAAAATTTAATCAAATCTTTGGGCAGTTGGCTTAAATATCTTTTTTGGTCAAATTTATTAAGAGGTGCTTCTGCTCCAAGTCCGAGCAAGGTTATGGGAATTTTTATTTTTTTAATCCATTTTACAAGTTTTGCGTGATTAACAGTTTTCATATAACTTGCAAACCAGTTAGTTGCAATTATAATTAAATGTGAATATTTTTCGTTAATTTCTTCTTGAGAAGTAGTACCTGTTAAAAATTCATTAAAAAAGGCATAAGAAGAATGTTTAATTGTTAAAGGAACATATTCGCCTATTACCCAATTACCGATATTAGCTCCGGAAGCTGATTTTATGTCAGTACTATCAATGCTTTTCATTGCTCCTGCGAAAAGATAATTCCCGTCATCAAGTTTGTTTATTTTTCTTTCTTTTCTGAAAAAATTAAACATAGGTACCTTTTTTATTTAACAGTTACTTATTCTGATTTTGTTTCACGTTCTTTTGTTTGTTCTTTGGAATATCCTATAGAATCTTTTTCGGGAGTCCAGCCGGTTTCTTCTTTTACTTCATGAATAGGGTCTGCAAGTAATAATTCTTGAGCATCATTATATTCTTGCAAATCCAATACGAAATTATCAGCCATAGCTATTTCATTATCTATATTAACTTCTGCAAAAGAAGCAGGTGCTTCAGTTATTAATTCCTTGCTTAACATAGCTTGTATAAATTCATTATATTTTTCTTCTATATCAGTAGTAACACCGTTTAATGTTTTGATTTTCGCTAAAATATCTTCAGATGATGCTCCATTTATTAAATTTTCATAAACACAGGTGCTAAATCCGTTAAATCCATAGTATATTCCTGTTTCGGAATTAATAATAATAGCAATACCATCAGTAATATCCGCAAACATTTTACTTTCATTTAATTGATAGTTAGGCATTCTGTATTCTCCTTTTTAGGTGTTTTTATCTGTGAAAAATTAATATTTTTTATATGGTTAAATAATATATTTATAAGTTTTGGATTTTTTTCAACAAACTTAATTGATTTATATTTTATTTTAACATTAACATATTTTATCCACGAAGATGGGTTTTTTATTACTTCATTTAATTTTAAATCTCTTGCTTCTTGTTGAAGGGGCATATAATAAAATCGTTTAAATATTACCATTCCGGCATAATCATCAAATCCGTTATTAAAAAAACTGTTGTTTCTTATTTCTTCGGGAATTACATCTTCAGAAATATGTGTAATAAATTTAATTGCAAATTTTAATTGTAATTCCGTGCCGGTCTTTTTAGCATTATCAATTACAATTTGCCAATTGAAATCAGGTTTATTTTCAAGGAAAAATTTGCAATCAAAGAGTGAAAATAATATTCCTGCCTGACTTGTTTTATTTGAAAGATTTCTTGCTAAATTAGTCAAAGTTATGAACATTAAATCTTCATAAGAGGGTACTAAAGTTTTTACTTTAAATACATCTTTAAGTTCTGCTCTTTTATATAAATCTTTAATCCAATTTTTTTCTTTACCCGTTTCCATGTAGATAAATCTGTGTATATCAAGTATTCCGTATTCGGAAGTTGTTTTACTTTCATGGATATCTATTGAATGAATATCGGGTTTTTTATACCAATAACCCAGTTGTTTTGCAATTTCTGCAGATTTTATCCATTCAGTTTCTTTTACAAGAATATCTATATCGCCCATTTCTCTTGGAAATTCCGGTCTTAAGAATTTCATTGCTCCGCCTTTTAATATGACAGGTATTATTCCGTTTCTGTTTAATTCTTTGCCAATTTTAAGGTAGTGTGTAATTGTTTGTATATTTTTGCATCTGTAATTTAACAGTAAACTTTTTATTTTAAATTCGTAATCGGTAGTAAGTTTCAAATTCGGATGTTGTTTCATAAAATATGCAAGTAACAGAGCTTTGTTTATGCCTTTTTCTTCTATGTTCCATCCCTTTAAAATATTATCCAAATCTTCCTGCGACGGGTCATGACAAAATACCAGCTTCATCAGCTTTTTTTCGTCTTCGCTCATTATTTCATTACATAAATATTCTATTAATTCATTAGTTTGATTGGTTTTAAAAATTTTTTTACCCTGCATTTGTTGTCACCTCTTAAGTTACAGGGATGTTTTGGGGTCTTCAAATCCCCCCCCCCGTGCTCATTTGGGCGATTTTATTCTATCATAAAAAAATAATATTATAAATATTTTTACTTTTTGATACATTTTATTTTACTATTATCCTTGCAACTTGAATTTAATTGGTATTAATATAGAAAAAAAGGAAAAATTATGGATATTGATAAATTTAGAAAACTTATGGCACAAAAAACATATGTAGATGAAAATTCTGAATTGTTTGCGATGTTTCATAAATTAAGCCAAGAAGCAATTAAAATAACAATGGAAATAAATAGTAAATACCATACGGAAAAAGAAATAATTGCTCTTATGACTGAGTTAACGGGAAATAAAATTGATAAAACTTTCAGGCTCTTTCCTCCGTTTTATACTGATTGCGGAAAAAATATAAAAATCGGGAAAAATGTATTTATAAATTCATGCTGCAGATTTCAAGATCAAGGCGGAATTGAGATAGGTAATAATGTTTTAATCGGGCATAATGTTACTATTGCGACATTAAATCATGAAATTAATCCGAAAATAAGAGCGAATTTAACACCTTCCTCCGTAAAAATAGGTAATAATGTCTGGATTGGGTCTGATTGTACAATTTTACCCGGTGTAGAAATTAAAGATGGTGCTATAATAGGAGCAGGAAGTGTTGTTACAAAAAATGTAGAGAGTAATACAATTGCGGCAGGGAATCCTGCAAAATTAATAAAAAAAATTGAGGCAGAAAATGATTAAGAAAATTTTATTATTTTGTTTAGGCTTATTTTTAATGATAGGAGTTCAAAATATGACACAGGCTAAAGATTTAAAATTAGAGCAGAAGTGGGATAAAGTTTTTGCAAAAAGTGACGAAGTAAATCATAAAAAAGTTACCTTTCACAATCGATATGGGATAACTCTTGCTGCAGATATGTACATTCCGAAAAAATATCCGGGGAAACTTCCTGCGATTGCTGTGTCAGGACCTTTTGGCGCAGTTAAAGAACAATCATCAGGATTATATGCTCAGGAAATGGCAAAAAGAGGATTTTTAACAATAGCTTTTGACCCTTCATTTACTGGTGAATCAGGCGGTGAACCGAGATATATGGCATCACCTGATATAAATACGGAGGATTTTCAAGCCGCTGTTGATTTCTTGTCCGTTCAAGATAATGTTGACCCTGAAAAAATCGGGATAATCGGTATTTGCGGTTGGGGCGGTATGGCAATAAATGCTGCTGCCCTTGATACAAGAATAAAAGCAACTGTTGCTTCCACTATGTATGATATGTCCAGAGTTAATACTTACGGTTATTTTGATAAAACCGATGAAAATGCAAGATATGAAATGAAAAAATCTTTAAATGCTCAAAGAATTGAAGATTATAAATCGGGTAAATACAAACGAGGCGGTGGGGTTGTTGATCCTCTGCCTGATGATGCACCTTATTTTGTTAAAGACTATTATGATTACTATAAAACTAAAAGAGGTTATCATAAACGTTCTTTAAACTCTAATGACGGTTGGAACGTAACAGGTTGTATGTCTTTTATCAATCAGCCGATTTTAGCTTTCTCTAATGAAATAAGAAGTGCAGTCCTTTTAATCCACGGAGAAAAAGCTCACAGCCGTTACTTTAGCGAGGATGCTTTCAAAAAATTAAAAGGTGACAATAAAAAATTAATGATTATTCCAAATGCTTCTCATACAGATTTATATGATAAAACGGATATAATTCCTTTTGACAAAATTGAAAAATTCTTTAAGGATAACTTAAAATAAAGCATAAAAGACCCCCAAAAGGGGTCTTTTATTTATATAATATCGTGTTTATTTATTCTTCTGTTAATTCTGCGATTCTTGTTTTTATTGCTCTCTCAAGTCTTTTATCATCGCTGTATATAGTAGAATTTTCGCAAGTTTTACTAAATAATTCATTATATTTAGTAATTAATTCACCATTTGGATCTAATGAAGCTTTTAATTCTTCGACTTTTTGTTTATTTTCAGGTGTCGGATTTTCCTGATAATCTTTCATTCGCCACTTTAGGGCATATGTGTTTCTATCTTTAGCAAGCTCAACAGGTTCTAAAAGTCTTTCATAAAAATTCTTTCTTGCATGATACAAACTGCGGTGAGGTTTTGAAGCAATAAGTAATCCGTTAAGTTCTTCAACTGTTTTGGCTTTTTGAATGGCTTCCATTGTAACGGGCTGGGTTCTTTCTTCCCATTCAACTATATATTTGTGGGTTTTCTTTATATCTTTTGTTACTTTTTCATCAGGGTCTGCATAATATACTCTGCAAGCTGCATCATTATTTGTTTGAACTATATATCCTGCTTTACCTTCTGTTACTATAGTAAATGGTCTTTCAACATCATTTGCAGTTATTTCAATCGGCTTTTGGGCAGGCTGTTTGTTTAAATTTGTTTTTTTCTTAATTTCGCTTTGTCCTTGAAACGATGTATTAATACTGTTAATTTTTGAAATTTGCATTGTGCCTCCTGAATAAAACAAAAATTTAACTGTTTGTTTTAAAACTAAATATTAATATTTTTGCTATTTAGTTTTGTAAATATTTATTAAAAAGGTCAAAATCCTTTTCAGCTTTATCTTTTTGACCTGCTAAATTTTCAGATGCTCCTCGCATGTAATAATAATGATTTTTTTTAGGATTTATATTAATTGCATTCGTGTAATCATTTACCGCAGAAGAATACATCTTTTTATGAAATTTAAAAAAAGCTCTTTGCGAGTATAAAAAATCTGATTTATTATCATGGGAAATTGCTGCCGTTATGTCATTTATTGCACCTTGAACATCATCAATATAATATTTTAAGTATGCTCGTTTTATATAATATTCGTTATTTGAATAATCGTGCTCAATTGCGGCATCGTAGTGTTTGATTGCCATATCAAATTGTTTTATTTTTCTGTGTATATCCGCTTTAAGTGCATATATTTCCGCATTATCAGGAAATTTTTCTATTGCTTTTGAATAATAATCCAATGCATTTAAGTAGTTTTTATTTTTTGCATAAACTCTTGCTATTGCTTTATATGTTTTTAAAGAGCTGCTTTTGAGCGAAAGTGCATAAAAAAGAAAATTTAAAGCCTTTGGGTATTCACCCAGATTTTCCCTTGTTATGCCTCTATTATACATTTTGTACAATAAATAATATTTTCTGATTTTTCTGAAACCGATAATTTGCAAAGTCTGCTCCTTAGTTATTTAGACTATGAATTGGCGCCGGGATTCTTCCTCCTCGATTTATAAATGTTTCAGAGGATAATTTACTTACGGGCATGATTGGGGCTTCACCCAATAATCCTCCGTATACGGCTTTATCCCCTACATTTTTATTCTGAACGGGAATAATTCTGACTGCCGTTGTCTTTTTGTTAATCATTCCAATTGCAGCCTCATCAGCTATAATTCCTGAAATTGTGCTTTCCGGGGTATCACCGGGGATTGCAATCATGTCAAGTCCGACTGAGCATACGCAGGTCATAGCTTCCAGTTTATCAAAAGTAAGTACACCTTTTGAAGCTGCTTCTATCATGCCTGCATCTTCACTGACGGGTATAAAAGCACCTGATAAACCTCCCACATAAGAGCTTGCCATAATACCGCCTTTTTTAACTGCGTCATTAAGCATAGCGAGGGCTGCGGTTGTACCGTGAGCGCCTGCGTGTTCCAATCCCATAGCTTGAAATATGCCTGCAACAGAGTCGCCTATAGCAGGGGTCGGGGCGAGTGAAAGGTCTATTATACCGAATGGAATATTCATTTTTTCAGCCATTCTGCGCCCGATGAGTTCCCCTGTTGAGGTTATTTTAAAGGCTGTTTGTTTAATTTTATTTGCAAGTGTGCCAAAATCGGCATCTTTAGGCAGATTTTCTACTGCCGCTCTTACAACACCGGGGCCTGATACTCCGATATTAAGAGCGCATTCGCTTTCCCCGTATCCGTGGTATGCGCCTGCCATAAAGGGATTATCGCCTACCGAGTTACAAAAACATACAAGTTTTGCGGCGCCTATTCCATCATTTTCAGCTGTTAATCTTGCGGTTTCTTTTATTATTCCGCCCATTTTTTTTACGGCATTCATATTTATTCCTGCTTTTGTTGTCGCAAGATTTATTGATGAGCATACTCTTTGAGTTTCTTTTAAAGCTTCGGGGATACTCTCTATAAGTGCTGTATCGCCTTTTGTACATCCCTTTTCAACGAGTGCGGAAAATCCGCCTATAAAATTAACTTTAACCTCTTGTGCCGCTTTGTCTAATACTTTTGCAAGGTATACATAATCATAATTTTTGCAGGATTCTCCAATTAAAGAAATTGGAGTTACGGCAATTCTGCGGTTTATTATCGGGATTGAATATTCTTCTTCCAATTCAGATGCATATTTATCAAGATTTTTTGCATACTTTATAATTTTATTATAAATTTTATCGCCGGCTTCTTTAACATCTTCACTGCAGCAATCTCTAAGACTCAAAGCAAGTGTTACGGTTCTTATGTCTAAATTGTGAACCTTTATCATATTTATTGTTTCAATAATTGATTTTTCGTTAAAAAAAGTCATTTATAAGCCCTTAAATAGTGTGCATTTTATCAAAAATTTCTTTTTTCTGAACCCAAATTTCCATTCCCAGTTTTGTGCCTGCTTGGGTCAGAGAGTCTTTTATTTCTTTAAATGAGTATTTTGATTTACTTATATCAGCAAGTAAAAACATCATAAAACATCCCTGCATAATTGTCTGGCGGATATCTTCAATGTTTACTTCATATTTTGCAAGAACAGATGCTATTTCTGCGACAATTCCTATTCCGTCTTTACCTGATATGGTAACGATTATTTTATTTTCGTCCATTTATACTCCAATCATTTTATAAGTTTATTGTATAAATAAATGCACCTAAAATCAAATGTTAAACTAAAATTTAAAATTGCGTTCACCTTTAACTATTTTATCAAGGTTTGATATTACAAGTTGTTTACGCTCTTCATCGTTTATTTTTTCAAGTTCATTCAGGATAAGTTTTTCGCCCGTTTGTTTAGTGGTTTCGGAAGCATAATCAACTAAGTATTCTTTCAAAGTCATTATTGCGTTAGGCAGGCAGAAATTATGAATTTGAAGATTTTTGCAAATACTCATAAATCTGTCGCCCGTTCTGCCTGAACCGTAACATGCCGTGCAGAAGCTCGGAAGATAGTTAAGCTCCATAAGCCAATTAACTACTTCATCAAGAGTCCTGTTATCGTTAACTTCAAATTGGCTTGAGTCTTCATCTTCTTTCTCGGGTTTATAATATCCGCCTACACTGGTTTTTGAACCACCCGATATTTGAGATATTCCAAGCTCCAAAACGGCTTTTCTGCATTCTTTATTTTCGCGCGTGGATACTATCATGCCTGTATATGGTACTGCTATTCTTATCACGGCAACAAGTTTTTTAAATGTTTCATCATCTATTGCATTAGAAAAGGTATTAGGGTCAATATCATCTGCTCTTCTAATTCTTGGTACACTTATAGTATGAGGACCAACTCCGTATACGGCTTCTAAGTGTTCTGCATGCATTAAAAGCCCCGTAAATTCATATAAATAGTTTTCCAGTCCGAATAGCACCCCTAAACCTACATCATCAATGCCTGCCTGCATTGCTCTATCCATGGCTTCCGTATGGTAGGCATAGTTATGTTTAGGGCCTGTGGGGTGCAGTTTTTCATAGCTTTCCTTGTTGTAAGTTTCTTGAAATAATATATATGTGCCTATTCCGGCATCGTGAAGCTTTTTATAGTTTTCAACGGTTGTTGCTGCTATATTTACATTAACTCTGCGGATTGCACCATTTTTGTGTTTTATTGAATAAATTGTTTTTATTGACTCAAGAATATATTCAATAGGATTATTAACGGGGTCTTCCCCTGATTCTATTGCTAAACGTTTATGTCCCATATCCTGAAGTGCAATGACCTCATTTCTTATTTCCTCCTGCGTCATCTTTTTTCGTGGGATATGCTTATTTTTTGCGTGATATGGGCAGTATGTACAGCCGTTTACACAGTAATTAGACAAATATAAGGGCGCAAAAAGTACAATTCTGTTTCCGTAATATTCTTCTTTTATATCTTTTGCGAGTTTAAATATTTCCCCGTTAAGCTCTTCATCCTTGCAAGTAAGTAATATTATTGCGTCTTTGTGGCTTAAACCTTTCTTTTCTTTTGCTTTTTCAATAATTTTTTTTATTAAATCTTTATTTTCCGCATTTTCTTGTGCATATTTAATTGTTTTTAAAATTTCTTCGTTATTAATAAATTCTTCTGCTTTTGTTGATTTCGGATTATACATATTCAGTGCCTTTTTTCTAAATATTAGTATAACTCAAAAAAAGAGAGGAAAAACCTCTCTCATTTTTTATTATAAAATGCTTTTACCAAGAGCCTCCGCCCCCACCGCCATGGCCGCCGCCCGAGTGTCCTCCGCCTGAATGTCCGTGACTTCCGTGATGACTTGTTGAAGGCGGACTTGGAGGTGAGGAAGCAGTATTAACACTGCTTGCTATATTATGAAAATGTTCTCTGTTAAATCTTCCTTTGTACCAGTATGGTTTATATTCTTCATAATTTTCTATGCAGTCTATCAGGTTATCCGCTACATCTAATATATATGCAAAGGGTAAAACTTCACTTACATAATTGGGATTTTCATTTATTAGTGCAATAAGCCTCGGTTTTTCTGATACTTCCAAAAACTTTTTAAATCCTAAAATTTCCCCAAGGAGCATTCTTCCTTTTGTGTTTCTTTTGGGCATATTAATAAGACAGATTATACTAACTATAATGCAGGCTAATTCTGTTAATAATACAGGATAATTCCCCTCAATATTTTCTGCGGATGTAAATAACATCACAGAGGGAATTCCGCCAAAACCTAATGACCATATTGTTACAAATCCCATATTTTTTTGCTGATTACTTACTAAGGAAATACTAAATATAATTATTGCAATTACAGGAAATATTATTAAAAATGCAAATCCGTCCGTAAATAATTTAAATGAATAATCGCCGAGTGTATATAAAAACAATAAACCAAGTCCGATAATTGAAATAAAAATAATCGCCAGCTTTTGAAAACTGCAGGAATTTTTTTCAAATATATAATTTCTGATTTTATTTAAACTGCTTTGAATTTTATTACAATATAATTTGTATCGTGTACTTGTTTCAAGCTCTATTTGTGAAACAGTTGTACTTTCCTCTTTAAAGAGTGCATCCATTAATGCTTTTTCAATTGATTTTTTGCCGTCATATTCTTTTATTTTTTTTATTGTGTATCCTATATCGTTATCTTCTATTTCCAAATATCCTTTGCTTGCAAGGTAGAAGATTAATGATGTAATACCTTTGTTTGTAGAAATTCCCTTATATTCAACTTCTATTTCGGCACTGTTTTTATTATCCGGCGGATTAAAAGTAACAACAGGTGTTACGGGGTCATCTTTTCCGTATAATGCCCATAATATAACAGGAAATATGGTTAATAATATAGCCGTTAAAATTATATAATCTTCAATTCCTGCCTGTTTTGTAAAATAATTTTCAGGTAATTCTATTCTTACGGTCAATCCTTCATGTGGGTTAAGAAATCTTGTTGTATAACCTTTTATTGTATTACCGGTAATTTTAAATTTTAAATCATCGGGATTATAACCTGAAATCCCGTTTTGCCCCATTGAAAATCCGACTTTTGATGAATCAAATCCTTTTGGAAGAGTTATTGAAAAATATACTTTTGAAATGGTTGTATCCCATTCTGTACCTATAATATTGAAATAAAATTCATCGGCATTCTTTACTCTGTCCCTTCCCATATCATAGTTGTATTGCAGGGTATATGTTTGATTTTCGGGAGCATAATAAAACGGGTCGCCCATTTTTATATTTAATCTGTTATTTTCTACTTTTTTTGATACAAGCTGTGAAGCTGATACATTTGTAATTTTGGCAAATTCCGTATTTTTTGTGCCGTTTTCTCTTTTGATTTTATTTTTTAGAGGAATAGTTCTATAAATTCCGTGTGAATTAGCCGTAAAAAATACATTTATTTCTTCAAATATATCAATAGTTCTATTTTCTTTTACATCCATTTTTACGGAGTAGTTATTAATAACAAAATTTTCGGCATTTGCTAAATTTATTAAAATAAAATTAATTACAAATGCCGTTAAAATTAATATAAACTTTTTCATTAAAATTGAACCTTTACGTTTTGTCTTTCTGTTTCATTAATTTCAAACAGTTTTTCCTGTTTTATACCGAAAATTCCGCAAACAATGTTAGAAGGAAATACTTCCGTGTATGTATTTAGTTCTCTAACAGTTCCGTTATAGTATTTTCTTGAATTTGCAATTTCGTTTTCAATAGAAGATAGTTCACCCATTAAATTATTAAAACTTTCATTAGCTTTTAAATCGGGATAATTTTCAGCTACGGCAAGTAATTTTGCAATACCTATATCAAGTTTTTGGTTAATATCAATTTTTTGGTTATTATTTAAACCGCCGTAATTTGCACTTCTAAGTTCAGTAACCTGATTAAAAACTTCTTTTTCGTGCTGGGCATATCCTTTAACGGTTTCTATTAAATTCGGAATTAAATCCCAACGTTTTTTCAAATAAACATCCATTGTGGAGAATGCTTCTTTAACATAATTCCTAAGGATAATCCCTTTATTGTATGCGGAAATTAACCATATTAAAACAATAGCAATAATAATACCGATAATAATTAATGTCATATTTCTTTACCCCTGTTTATTTGTAATAATTTACTTAATTATACTTTTTTTAAGAAAAAGTGTAAATAAAAATAATATGGTTGAACATTTAACTTTTATTTTGTATCCTGAATAAAAAGGGTTTTTATGGATAAAGATATTGAATTATATTTTAAAGGTCAGGATAATAATTCTAAACTGATTTATACGGTCGGGATTTTATGGGGAAAAGTCAGTTCTAATTTGGATGAAATTTTAAATAAATACGGTTTAAACAATTTAGAAAAAAAATTAGTTGAATGGTTAACTAATAATATAAAATCAACAGGATATTTATATTATGTTTAATTTAGAAAAAAGTTTATATTTTCGATTTTCAATTATATCAGGTTTAATAAGTGTTTTATCAGTTACATTATGTATTAACTTCTTACATGCAAAGTATTTTGCATCATTCTTGTTAGGATAAACCTTATTAGTATTATTAGGTTGTTTTTTTGTTATTTTTTATAATTCCCTGCGGAGCATTAACTATGCTACCTTTAGATTTTTTATTTACGGAAAAAGTTCAATCCAAAAGATTTTTCAATAATTTATTTTTAAAAGTTATATGCTATATTCTGTTTTGTATTTCTCAGATGATATTTTGCGTATGTATTCCTTTATCTGTTATTACAAATTTTATTGCAATGCCTTTTTTATTGATATTAATCGGAAGTATTATTTACTACTATGTAAGAAATAATAAAAACAAGACAAATGTTAACCCGGAAAAAATTGAAACAAATAAGGTAGAAAATCAAAATAAAAATGAGTTAATAAAACAAGAATATACTCAAATCAAAAAATTATCATACTTTATGACAGAATCTGAAGAAAAAAAAGCAAAAGAAATTTTATATACAATAGAAAACAACGGCAAATTCGGTGTGATAAATGATAAAGGGGAAATCATTATCCGGATTAACCGATGATAAGTTTGCAGCAAAAAAAGACGGCAAATACGGATATATAAATTATAAAAATGAAATTGTTGCAGATTTTGTATTTGATGAAGAACCTTATTATCTACTTTCTAACGGAAATGTATTTATAAAAAAGATTAGGCAAAATGTTTTTCTCATAACAAAATTTTCGAGTAAATTTTCATTATAAGCAGAAGGTGTTACAAAGCGAAACACCGCAACGAGGTTAGAAATAAACTCCGATATTTCTGGCATATATTGACGGGGGTAAATATTCAAGATATTCTAAAACAAGATGAAAAAGTCTTAAATGAGTATTTTAAAAAATCAGGATTTTGCATTTCGGGTAGAGGGTAAATGAAAAAGTTTAATACCAGCATAATACTTATTTTATTATTTGTTACTATATTTACGGTTTTATTTAATTATATAATTGATCCTTTTGATATATTTAAGTTCATAAAAAAGACGGGTATTAATTACAATAAACCCTGCATTTCAAGGCAGGAAAGAATGACAAAAATCCCTCAATTAAAGTTAAATAAAGATAAAATTGATATTGTTTTTGTGGGCAGTTCAAAAACGCAGTGGTGGCTAAATATTCCGTATTATTCAAAAATTTCGGGAAAAAACATAATTTCTATGGGATTAAGTGCTTCAAGCCTTCAAGAAAGTATCATTATGGCTGAAAACAGTATTCTTCTTCATCCTGAAATAGAAAAAATATATTTTGGTTTGGATTTCTTTTCATTCAGTTCTAATTATTATACTACGGCAATAAATATAGAAAGAGTTACAGATAAGAAGCTTACAAAAAAAGAAATCATTCCGTTAATATTATCCTTTGATACTCTTCAATACAGTATAAAAACATTTTTTGAAAATATAAAACATAAATCTGTTCAAAATAATAATACGGAAATTAGTATTGTTGAAAATCCAAGAGCTGAACATTATTTTAAGGAAACAATAAAAAAATATGACAGGGATTACTATTCAGATTATTCCTTAAATAAAGAAGCTTTTGAAGAATTGGTTGAATTCAGTGATTTTGCTAAGTCAAAAAATGTAGAAGTTGTTTATTTTATAACTCCCATGCACATTTATGACCTGCTTAATATAAATATTCACGGTTTAACGGATGAATTTTATGATTTTAAAAAGCTCCTTGCTCAGTATTTTAACTATTATGACTTATCCCTTATAAATGAATATAATACCGAGCCTGTATCCGTTAACATGAAATATTTTAGGGATGCTGTACATGCTACGGAATACTTCGGCAGTCTTTTTGCACAGAGCTTTTTTATAAAACCCAATAACAGCACTATATTCATTACAAAAGATAATGTTGATAAATATATCTTGTCAGATAAGCAAAATTTGAATGATTATATAACTAAAAATCCTGAAATAATGAAACAGATAAGGGAGTGGGTTGATTAATGCTTTTTAATTCGTTAGAATTTTTATTTATATTTTTGCCTATAACATTTTTTGTTTATTTCTTTTTAAATAAAAAAAGGCTTATTGCATTAGCTACGGGGTGGATGGTTGCTGCATCTTTAATATTTTACGGATATTGGAATTATAAATACCTGACCTTAATAATACTTTCCATGATTTTTAATTACACGGTAGGTTATACTTTATCTCATCCTTCTAATTTAAAAATAAACAGAAAACTGGTTTTAACAATAGGAATAATCGGAAATGTAGGGTTATTATGTTATTATAAGTATTTTGACTTTCTTATAAATAATATAAATGCGGTTTTTCACAGCGGTTTTGATACCTTGAAAATTGCTCTGCCTTTAGGTATAAGCTTTTTTACCTTTACTCAAATTGCTTATCTGGTTGATGCGTACAGAAAAGAAGTACAAGAGTATGATTTTTTAAATTATGCATTGTTTGTAACCTTTTTCCCTCATCTGATTGCAGGCCCCATATTGCATCACAGTGAAATGATGCCTCAATTTGCAAATATCAGAAAAAAAGTAATAAATCATAAAAATATTTCTGTCGGACTGTTTTTGATTGCAATCGGTTTATTTAAAAAAGTAATTATCGCCGATAATTTATCTGACTTTGTCGGCAGTATGTTTGATATAATACCTACATTAGATTTTTTTGAAGCCTGGTTCGGCAGTTTTGCATATACATTCCAATTGTATTTTGATTTTTCCGGATATTGCGATATGGCTTTAGGTATTGCTTTGTTATTTAATATAAAACTGCCCGTTAACTTTAATTCTCCGTATAAATCTGAAAATATTCAAGATTTTTGGCGGAAGTGGCATATGACTTTATCAAGATTTTTGAAAAATTATATTTATATTCCGCTGGGCGGCAACAGACTGGGCGAATTTAAAACATACAGAAATCTGTTCCTTACATTTTTAATAGGCGGTATATGGCACGGAGCAAATTGGACTTTTATTATGTGGGGAGTTCTTCACGGTTTAGCTGCTTGCGTTCACAGGTTTTGGAAAAAATTTAATATTAATATAAACAGATATACAGCTATTGCTATAACCTTTTTCTTTATTAATTTTACGTGGGTATTTTTTAGAGCTTCTTCAATTCATAGAGCATTTGATATATTAAAATCCATGTTGGGTTTAAACGGATTTATTCCTGTTGTTGTTAATAAATTAAGATTTACATTTGAAAACGGCAGCATTAAGTTGAGCTTCTTTATGGTGCTTGCTTGTATAATACTGGTATTCTTCTGTAAAAACTCTATGGAATGGGCTGAAAAATTTAAGCCAAATAAAATATTCTTTGTTGTTACATTAGTATTATTAATAGTTTCGGTGTTATCAATTAATAAAGTTTCGGAATTTTTATATTTTCAGTTTTAGAAAAATTTTTTCAGTGTGTGTGGGGGGGGGGGAAAAAAAACAACATTGCAAATAAAAAATGTTCATGATATAAAAAAGGTACTGTAGAGGAAAACCTCTGCTAGTCTAAAGAATGGAAGTTTAGGACACTGAAAAAAAATATAAAATTAGCTCAAGGTGCAGGTTTTTGCTACGGAGTTAAAAGAGCGGTCGAAACAACTAAAAAAATAAAAATTGAAAATGCATCTAAAAAGGTATGGGTATTAGGCGAGCTTATACATAATTCGCATGTTATTAAAGAACTTGAAGAATTAGGTATAAGAACCGTTGATGAACTTAGCGAAAATGAAACAGGTATTTGTATTGTTCGCAGTCACGGTATGGCGCCTCAAAAAATTAAAGAAATTTCGGATAAAGGGTTTGAAGTTGTAGATTTAACCTGCCTTGACGTAAAAAAAGTTCAACAAAAAGCAGTACAGCTTGCACAAGAGGATTTTCTTGTTTTAATTTTAGGCAAGCCTGAACATCCTGAAGTTATTGCTATAAAAGCAAATGCAGAAATGTATTCGGATAATGTATATGTTATTCCTGATATAAATGCATTAAATGCAATAACAGAGAAAATAAAAGAACATAAAAAAGCAGGGGTTGTAATTCAAACAACACAAAAACCTGAATTGCTGCAGGAAATTGTAAATGCGCTTCTTCCTATAGCAAGTGAAATTAAAGTTTTTAATACAATATGTAAATCAACATCAATGCGTCAAAGGGAAGCAAAAGAACTCGCAAAAACATCGGATTTAATGGTTGTTGTAGGCAGTAAAAAAAGCGCAAATACAACGCATCTGGCTGAAATTTTATCTGCCATTACTAAAACAATTCATATAGAAACAGCCGATGATTTGAAAGAATATAAAGATATTATAAAAAATGTTGAAAATATCGGGGTTACGGCAGGTGCTTCAACTCCTGAAAACATAATAAAACAAGTTATTACGGAATTAGAAAAAATATAAGAAAGGATAAATAAGAAATGACAAACACAGTGAATGAACAAGACGAATTCGTCAGATTGCTTGAAGAAAGCTACAATTACAAATTTTCAGTAGCAGATGTAGTAAAAGGTATAGTAATTAAACAGGAAAATGACGGCTTTTTGGTTGATATAGGAGCTAAAACGGAAGCTTTTCTTCCTAATAAAGAAATTACAAACAACCAAATTGATGACAGAAATTATTCTGATTACATTGCAATAAATGATGTAAAAGAATTTTACATATTAAAGGATGAAGGCGACGATGAAAATGACAGAATTATGCTTTCATTAAGAAAATTATCTTGTGCAAAAGCTTGGCAGGAACTTCAAAATGTTAAATATAATAATGAAACAATTACGGCAAAAGTTGTTTTAGTGGTAAGAGGCGGTGTAATTGTTGAAGTATCTGATTTAAGAGGATTTGTACCTGCAAGTCAATTAAGAACAGGCGCTCCTTTTGACGGTTTAGTAGGTCAGGATATAGAAGTAAAAGTTTTGGAAGCTGATGCAAAAAGAAATAAATTAATTTTATCTCAAAGACAAGCAGTAGCAGAACAAAGAGAACAAGTTGTTGATGAAATAATTGCAAACCTTGAAGTGGGTTCTGTCGTAAAAGGTAAAGTTGTAAGAATAGCTGATTTTGGCGGATTTATTGATATTAACGGTGTTGACGGACTTCTTCCTATCTCTGAAATTTCTTGGCAGAGAATTAAACACCCTTCAGATGTTATTTCTTTAGGTCAAGAGCTCGAAGTTAAAATCTTAAAAATTGATACTGATATGAAAAGAATCAGCTTGAGCTTAAAGAGAATGGGTGAAAATCCTTGGGAATCAATAGAAAATGAATTTAAAGAAGGTCAGGTTATAAAAGGAACAGTTAATAAAGTAACTTCTTTCGGTGCATTTATTAATATTTACCCCGGTGTTGAAGCATTATTGCCTTCTGCCGAAATGGAGCCTGCTAATGCAAATCCGTTTAACATTTATAATGTTGGAGATGAAGTTGAAGTTTTAATCAAAAAATTCACTCCTCAAGAACATAGAATTGCATTAAGTGTAAAAGATATTCAAAAATAAATTTGTATTAAAGAACGAGTTTAATTTTAAACTCGTTCTTTTTATTACAAAATTTTAATATTATAATATTTATCTGGCAAAAAAATATATTTACATGATTTAATAAGGGCAGAAAGTAATATAAAGGTAAATTTATGAAAATTTCAGCAGTTAATAATCAAATGCATACCGCACGAAACAGAGGCAAAAAAATCGGGACAGCTGTTGGTGCATTGCCCGGCGGTATTTATGTAGCTTCAAAAGCAAAAGATTATTTCTTATTTATGGGAAATAAAGTTAAAGTTGAATCTCTAAAAGCATCGGTAAACGATAAAGTTGTTTCAATGCCAATTGCTAATTTGATAAAAATCGGGCTTCCCGTTGCAGTTGTTGCTGCAGGTGCATTAGCAGGTCGTTTAATCGGCGGACTTATCGGTAATATTATTGATAAACATAATGCTAAAAAAGCACCCTCTAAAACTCCTGCTGTTGAAATAACAGGTATTAAAGGCATAGTTAAATAATAAAATAACATATAATATAAAAAGGAGTTTGTAATTTATTACAAACTCCTTAATTTTTTTGGTTAAAAATTTTCTTTAAATACATACCGGTAAAAGATTTTTTGTTTTCCGCCACTTCTTCAGGAGTACCTTCTGCTATAATACGACCGCCTTCATCTCCGCCTTGTGGCCCTAAATCAATGATATGGTCGGCTGTTTTAATTAAATCCATATTATGTTCAATAATTAAAATTGTATTTCCGCTATCAGCCAGTTTATTAATTATTTTAATAAGTTTATCCAAATCATACCAATGAAGCCCGACAGTAGGTTCATCCAGAAGATAAAGAGTTTTGCCTGTTGCCCGTTTATTAAGCTCGCTTGCCAGTTTAATTCTTTGAGCTTCACCGCCGGATAGTGTTGTAGAACTCTGACCCAGCTTCATATAACCTAAACCGACATCATTCAGTGTTTGAAGTCTTGATTTGATTTTTGGGATATTTTCAAAAAACTCTAAAGCTTCAGCTATTGTCATATCAAGAACTTCAGAAATATTTTTGCCTCCGTATCGAACTTCAAGAGTTTCTCTGTTGTACCTTTGACCTTTGCAAACATTACATTTTACATAAACATCGGATAAAAAGTTCATTTCTATTTTTGTAACACCGTCGCCTTTGCAGGCTTCACATCTTCCTCCTTTTACGTTAAAGCTGAATCTGCCTGCAGTATAACCTCTCATTTTTGCTTCCGGAGTTTTTGCAAAAAGTTCTCTTATATGAGTAAAAACATCTGTATATGTTGCAGGATTTGATCTGGGAGTTCTTCCTATAGGCGATTGGTCAATACAAATAACTTTATCTATATTTTCAAATCCTTCAATAAAATCTACTCCCTGCGGTTTGGGTTTGTTTTTATTTAATTTATGAATTGAATATTGATAAATTATATCATTCATTAATGTTGATTTTCCGCTTCCTGAAATTCCTGTCAATACAACTACCTTTCCTAGCGGAATAGTTACGTCAATATTTTTCAAGTTGTTCTTATGTGCATTTTTAACAACTAAATATTTTCCGTTGCCTTCCCGTCTTTTTTTAGGTATAGGGATAAACCTTTCGCCGCTTAAGTATTGTCCCGTCAGTGATTTTTTAGATTTTATAATATCTTCAAGACTGCCTTGAGCTATAATTTTTCCGCCTTTAACCCCTGCATAAAGTCCGATATCTACAATGTGGTCTGCACTTCTTATTGTATCTTCGTCGTGCTCTACTACAATTAATGTGTTTCCAAGATTTCTTAATCTTAAAAGAGTTTTAATCAGCATATCATTATTATATTGATGAAGCCCGATAGAGGGTTCATCCAGTACATATAAAACTCCCGATAATCCGCTACCTATTTGAGTCGCCAGTCTAATTCTCTGCGCCTCGCCGCCTGAGAGTGTTCCTGACATTCTTGCAAGATTCAGGTAACTTAATCCTACATCCAGCATAAATTTAAGTCTTGCTTGAATTTCTTCAAGAATTTGTTTCGCAATTTGGAGTTTATAATCATCAAGTTCAAGATATAAATCGGAAAAGAATTTATAACATTCTTTAATCGACATAAGGCAAACTTCATAAATATTTTTACCCATTATTGTAACAGCAAGCGAAAACGGTTTTAATCTTGCGCCTTTACACACACTGCATGGAATTTGCGACATATATTCCTGAATATAATCCCTTACTTCATCAGAATTAGACTCCTCATATTTATGCATAAAATAGGGTATTACACCCATAAACGGTCTTGTTTGGGTAATATATCTCGTACCGCCAAATTCTTTATAGCGCATTTTAATTAATTCTCTTCCGCTTCCGAAAAGAATAATATTCTGCTGGTCGATGGAAAGATTATCAAACGGCATATCCATATCAATTCCGAAATGTTCGCAAACTGATTTTAAAACATCAAGATAATAAGGATTTCCGGTCTTCGCCCAAGGATAAATTGCCCCCTGCTTTAGTGATTTTGATTTGTCGGGTATTAATAAATCGGGATCCATTTCATAATGTGCGCCAAGCCCCGAACAAGCAGGACAAGCTCCGTATGGGTTATTAAAGCTGAATATTCTCGGGGCAAGTTCCTCAAAACTTAAATTACAATTCGGGCATGCCAGTTTTTCACTGAAAATCATTTCTTTGCCGCCTACCACATCCACCAGTAAAAGTCCGTCTGCTTTTTGTAATGCAATTTGGGCGCTATCGGTTAATCTTGATTTTGCACTTTCTTTAATAACAAGCCTATCTACAACAACTTCAATTGTATGTTTTTGAGTTTTATTTAATTCAATTTCATCTTCGTCAAGATTATAAATTTCTCCGTCTGCTCTGACCCTTACAAAGCCTTCTTGTTTAAGTTCTTCAAAAAGATTAATAAATTCGCCTTTTTTCCCTCTGACAACAGGAGCAAGCAGTTGGATTTTAGTACCTTCCGGCAGTTGATATATTTTATCAACAATTTCATCAATGGATTGAGGTACAATTTCACATCCGCACTCGGGACAGTGGGGTGTACCTATTCTTGCAAAAAGTAATCTTAAATAATCATATATTTCAGTAACTGTCCCTACTGTTGAACGGGGGTTGTTGCTGGTTGATTTCTGGTCGATTGAAATCGCAGGTGATAATCCTTCAATACTTTCAACATCAGGTTTATCAAGCTGACCTAAAAATTGTCTTGCATAGTTTGAAAGACTTTCCACATATCGTCTTTGTCCTTCCGCAAAAATAGTATCAAAGGCTAATGAACTTTTACCCGAACCTGAAATACCCGTAAATACTATCAGTTCGTTTTTCGGCAGCTCCAAACTGACATTTTTTAAATTATGTTGATTTGCTTTTCTTATTATAATTTTGTCATTCATAACATTATTATGTCACAAATTAAAATTAAATTCTAAAAGATGTTGAAAGTTTTAATCTTTGTTTTATTGTTGAATTTTGGTCATATTGGTTAGATGCATTAATTTCAAATTCAAGATTATTTTTATTGTTTTTTGGTTTATATGTTAATGCCATTTCATCCTGCATTGTATTTAAAGTGACATTTCTTATAAATCTTGTTTTTACATATAAAGAATCGCTGAGTCTTAATTCGGGAATAAAATATAAACTTGTTTCCGGAGCAGTGGAGTTTGAATATCTGCTATGCCCTACCTGGGTATTAAGTTTTAACCGTTTGTATTTATATTCGGTAAAAAGTCCCCCCGTTGTTTTATCAAATTCTTGTCCTTCGTTTGAAAATATAGCACTGCCGAGTGAAAGGCTTCCTCCTTTTGAAAATAACAGCGGATTTGATTTAATTATTGCACCTCCCGATGCTGCATTATTGTATGATGAGGAAAAAGAACCTGCTGCAATGTTTATGCTGTCACCTTTGTAGGATATTACGGAACCTGTATTATATGTAGATTCATTGCTTCTTACAAACAATACTGAACTGTCAAACGAGTCGAAAAGATATGTTTGTCCGAGTTTTGCAGATAATGACGGTGATACTTTAGCTTCTATATTTTGTGAATTAATAACGGAAGGAATAGGCGCCATATGTCTTGAATTGTTATAAAATGCTTGCGAAAAAGCTTTTGAACCGTCCCATATCATATTTTCATTTTTTATATTTTTTTCTATTTTGTACTGTGTTTCGTTAACTCTTAATTTAAATAGTCTTTCACTGTTTATATCGCTAAGGCTGTCTTCATCTGTGTCATCAAGCTTTAGTTCAACTGCATTTTGTTCATATCTTTTTGCAATATCGGTTATTGCTTCCGCCTCAAATTCTTCATCATTCTCTATTGTTTGTATTTTGTCATTACTTTCATTTATTTCAAAAGTTTCTTTGTATTTTCCAAGTTCCATAAAATCATTAGGATTTTCAGTATTTCTGCAGACTCCTGATGATGAAAATATTAAGTATATTGAAAATAAGCAGATAATCTTTTTCATAATGTAATTGTGACTTAATTTATAAAATTATTCAATCATTCAAATACATAATATTCTTTGAATTTTATGTTATTTGCATAAATAATAGGTATAGAATATATAAAATATTAAGAAATGTAAAAACGAATTTTAAACTGCTAAAATGTTGTAAAATAAGTATATTTGGGGTATAATAAAAAATTAAAAATAAAAAAATAGTATATATTTTTAAAAAGACTAGCAAAAAATTTTTGTACTGAGGTTTAAAACATATTGCGAAAGAAATAAACACGGAGAGAAAAATGACAGAAATAAATAATATTCATAATTTCGGATATAGTCAGGAAAATAATCGTCCAAAACAAAATAAAGAAGTAATTCGTACACCCGAGGCTGAAGAACATGCAAGGTCAGTTGTTCAGGATCTTGGAGTTTTGGGTCGTTCACAAGTTAGAAGTACTAAAGCCGGAGACATATCAAAAAGTGTTGATGAAGCTGTTGCACTCGCAATAAATAATCCTGCATTGCTTGAAGCATGTGATGATTTATATGAAACTGTTTATCAAAATAAAATAAAAGAAGGTATGAGCGAATGTGATGCTCATGACTTTGCAATGAATGCGGAAGCTGAATTATTGGATATCGTTGCCTCAAGAGGGTACTAATTTTTTTCCGATAATAAAGTAAAAATAAGTAATAAAACTATTGATAACTTAAATCAATAGTGTTATTATTTACTGGAAAATTTTATTTTGAGATAAAAATGGAACAAAGAAAACCTATTTTAGCAAAAGACAGAATAATTCTTGCACTTGATTTTGATTCAATAGAAGAAGTTATAAAATATGTAGACTTATTGAAAGATTATGTCGGATATTTTAAAGTGGGTTTGCAATTATTTACGGCATGCGGATTTAAGTCTGTTGAAGTAATAAAAGAACATGGCGGAAAAGTTTATTTCGACGGTAAATTTCAAGATATACCCAATACTATTGCTCAAACAAGTATTAATCTTTTAAAAAGGGGTGTTGATTTTTTTAATATAAGTGCAACAGGCGGTTCTAAAATGATGATTAATACTTTGGAAGCTTGTAATGATTATGCCAAGAAAAATAATATGGAACCTCCGATGATACTTGCAGTTACTCTGTTATCCAGTTTCGGACAGAAGACTTTAACAAATGAACTGGGTGTAGATATGAATATATCCGCATATGTACTAAAACTGGCAAAAATAGCAAAAGAGTCGGGAATTCACGGAGTTGTTGCACCTGATACTGATGCTAAGCAGATAAAAAAAGAATTAGGAAATGATTTTTTGGTGGTTTGTCCTGCGGTTAGACCTACTTGGGCTATAGTGAACGATCAAATAAGGATTGTTTCACCTTCTGATGCAATAAAAGCCGGTGCTGATTATATGATTATAGGAAGACCTATTACGCATGCACAAGACCCTGTTATAGCAGCAAAGATGATTATAGCTGAAATAGATGAGGCACTTAAAGAAATAGAGGAATAATATGAAAATCGGAGTTCCGAAAGAACTTAAAATTAAAGAAGACAGGGTTGGAATTACTCCGGATGGGGTTAAACAGCTTGTAAAATACGGACATGCAGTCTTTATTGAAAAAAATGCAGGTATTGGAAGCGGATTTTCTAATGAAGAATATAAAAATTCTGGGGCTGTAATATATGATAATGCTTCAGATATTTACAATAATTCTGAAATTATAGTTAAAGTTAAAGAACCTCAGCCTTCAGAGTATAAATTGTTGAAGAAAAATCAGATATTATTTACATATTTGCACCTTGCAGTAGAAAAAAATTTAACACATGAATTATTGGAAAGAAAAGTTACATCAATAGCATATGAAACAATACAAAAAAGTGACGGAACACTTCCTTTATTAATTCCTATGAGTGAAGTTGCAGGAAAAATGGCAGTTCAAATAGCAGCTAATCTGCTCGAAAACAGAAATGGCGGAGCAGGAATACTGCTTGGAGGAATAGCCGGAGTGCCTGCAGGTAAAGTACTTATAGTCGGGGCTGGAACTGTAGGTATCAATGCCGTTAAAATAGCAGTCGGGCTTGGTGCTGATGTCAGTATAGTTGATGTCAATACTGATAAATTAAGAAAAGTAGATAATATGTTTGGTTCTAAAGTTAAAACATATGTCTCGAATGAAACAATTTTAAAAAAATTAATTAAGGATGCGGATGCATTGATAGGTGCTGTATTAATTCCGGGTCATAAAGCACCTTCCATAATTACGGAAGAAATGGTAAAAAGTATGAAGAAAGGCTCGGTAATTGTGGATGTTTCCATTGACCAGGGAGGGATAGTAGAAACAATAGACAGAATAACCTTTATAGATAATCCTTCTTTTGAAAAATATGGAGTAATTCATTATAGTGTTGCTAATATTCCGGGCAGTGTTGCAAGAACTTCAACTATAGCTTTAACTAATGAAACAATTAAATATATATTAAATATTGCAAATTATGGGCTTGAAGATGCCATCAAAAAAGATTCCTCTCTCGCATACGGGGTTAACACATACCGTGGAAAACTTACAAATAAAGGTGTATCAGAAGCTCAAAACCTTGAATATACAGAACTTCCCAGTCTTATAGGTTTTTAAAAAATATGTTAACAAACCGTAATATTTTAATTTAAAAAAGCAATTTCCATTAAAAAATTTTTTTTATATAAATATACAACGGGGAAAATATATAAACGGGGAAGGTTTATTAATGGCTATTGGAGCAAAAGATAAAATCGACAGAGAATTAGTTAGGAAATATTCTAAACTTAAGATGGATAATCCTGAAACTACAAAATTAGTTGATTCTCAAAAAATGTTATCAGCAATGAATGATTATGCGATGATGCAAAGAAGTATGATGGAAATGAACAGTAAATTAAAAAATATATGCAGTGATGTTACTTCAAAATCAGTAGTTTATTTGCGACTTACATTTAATCCGCCTCGCGCAAGAAAAAGATAAATTGTAAATAAACATAAAACAAGTTTTACAAAAAGACTGACTTTTATTTAAAATATAGTTAGTCTTTTTTCGTATTTAAATAAAGGTAAAGCATGAATAAAATAATACTTGCTTCGACATCACCAAGAAGGTCAGCTTTATTAAAAGAAATGGGGATAAATTTTGAGGCTGTTTCCCCCGATTTTGATGAAAATATATTCGGGCAAAATTTTTCTTATAGTTTAATTGAAGGTATAGCAGAAAAAAAAGGATTATCAGTTAAGGAAAAATATCATAATTCGGAAATTATAATAAGTGCTGATACTGTCGTTATACTTGAAAATGAGGTTTTAGGGAAACCTAAAGATTTTGATGATGCTCATAAAATGCTGAGCAAATTGAGCGGTAAAACGCATAAAGTTGTAACAGGTGTATGCATAATAGATGTTGAAAAAAATAAAAAAATTATTAAATCACAAACCAGCGAAGTTTCATTTAATAATCTGTCTGATGAAGATATAATAAACTATATAAAAGCAAAAAAGCCATATGATAAGGCAGGTTCATACGGTATTCAAGAACTGCCTATCGGATTTATTAAAGAAATTAAAGGCGAATATAATAATATAGTCGGGCTTCCTACGAAATTATTAAAGGAAATGCTTGATGAAATTACAAAAAAACGAGTTTAGTGTAAAATAAAAATAGGAGTTAAGAAGGAGTAAATAATGAATACGGTTGAAATGGTAAAAGAAAAAATCAGAAATATAAATGATTTTCCCGTAAAAGGAATAATATTTAGAGATATAACAACTGCAGTAAAAGATAAAGAAGCCCTAAAAGCAATGATAGATTTTCTTTCCGATAAATTCAGGAACAAAGGAATTGATTATGTAGCCGTCGTAGAATCAAGAGGATTTATATTCGGAAGCGCACTGGCATACAACATAAATGCAGGTTGTATATTGATAAGGAAACCCGGAAAACTTCCTGCAGAGACAATTAGTGAAGAATATGCACTTGAATACGGCACAGATAAATTAGAAATACACAAAGATGCCGTAGAGCAAGGCAAAAAAGTAATAGTTATTGATGATTTATTGGCAACGGGCGGTACGGTTGCCGCTGCTTGTAAATTATTAAAAAAAGCAGGTGCCGATGTAAAAGCGGCTGCATTTATAGTTGAGCTGAAGGAACTTGAGGGAAGAAAAAAATTGCCCGAAGGTGTTGAAGTTGTGTCAATGGTGGAATATTAAAATCGGTTAAAATAAATGGGTGACGAGAATAAACAATTTGAAGCCAGCCAGCAAAAGCTTCAAAGAGCAAGAAAAGAAGGACAGGTTGTTAAATCTAAAGATTTTTCCACCGCTTTAGCGCTTCTTGTTATGTTTATTGTAATTTTAAAATTGTCGCCTTTTATTTGGGATCAAATATCAATATTGTTTGTATATTTATATGATAAGATACCTGATAAACACTTGGAAGATATAGGTTACACTCATCTTGCAGTTTCAATTCTTGTTCCTACAATGTTAATTATAGGCCCTATATTAATAGTAGCTGCTTTTATAGCTATTGTAGGGGATTTTATTCAGGTAGGACCTTTGGTAACAACAAAACCATTAGAACCCAAACTGGATAAATTAAACCCTTCAAAATATTTTAAAAATATTATGTCTCCTAAAACTTTGTTTGAGCTTGTAAAAAATATTGTTAAAGTAGTTATATTGGGAATTATAGGCTGGATGGTTTATAATTCGCATCTTGAAACAATAATAGGGCTTGTTGCAATAGAAAACAGTTTTGCAATATTAAATGAATTCGGATCTTTAATTATAGATTTCGTTATAAAAGCAGGTATTGCATTTTTAATAATAGCTGCTGCCGATTACGGAATGGTCAGATGGAAATTTTTACAGGATCAAAAAATGTCTTTTAAAGAAGTAAAAGATGAATATAAAAACTCTGAAGGTGATCCTCATGTAAAAGCTGCTTTAAGACAAAGAAGACAGCAGATGCTTCAGCAAAAAATGATGGATGCTGTACCTGATGCGGACTTTGTTGTATCTAATCCCACACATATCGCTTGCGCATTAAAGTATGATGCACAGCAAATGGAATCTCCCGTATTACTTGCAAAAGGTACTGAACTGTTTGCAAAAAAAATTATTGAAATAGCAAGACAGCATTCAATTCCTGTTATTGAAAATCCGCCTGTAGCCAGAGCTATATTCAGAATGGTCGAGATTAATGCTACTATTCCTCCCGAATTATATAAAGCTGTTGCGGAGATTTTGATTTTTGTATACAATTTGCGAAATACTCAAAAAGGTAGTAATATATAAGAAAAGATAACAGAAAAAAAGTATGCAGGCAAAGATTCAAGATTATATTGAAATAATCGAAAAGGTAGCAAAGGTAGAACATAAAAGAATTCCATCGCATATGGTGGATTATGATGAGCTTGTAAGTATCGGTATTATTGCCATACAGGTAATGATAAAGGATAAAACCGAAGAACAACTTGCAAGGTATAATAATGCGTATATTGCTACTGCTGTCAGATGGGCTATAAGAAATGAATTAAGAAACAGATATAAATGGTATTCATTAAAACATGCAAATGTTGATAAAGACGAAGAAGATGTCTCAGGAGAAGAAAATGATGAGGAAAATTCAATTACTCCGGGTAAAGTTCGTGAAGCTATCTACGAAACCATTTTATCAATAGATAGTTTAGCTGCCGCTGCATCAGATAATGATTCTCCGTTTGATTTTATTAAAGATCCTTCTGCACTTCCCGATGAAAAAGCTGAAATTTCCGAATTGGGAAGAGTTATTAGGGAAGCAATTGCTAAACTCCCTCAAAAAGAAAGGATTATTATTGAATACAGGTTCTACCGTAATATGCAAGTTAAAGAAATAGCAGAACAAGTAGGTCTTTCATCTTCCAGAATTACCAGAATTATTCAATCTTCTTTAAATGTTATAAGAGAATATTTAAATAAAAAAGAACATTATGATTATTAGCAAATTAAATAATTATATTTATAAATTTTTAATTATTTTAATTTTGGGAATAGGGATATTTTTAAGAATTAAATTATATTTGCAAGCAATCCCGTTTGAATTTGATGAGTGTTTATCCGGAATGAGATTTTATGAAATGAATTTTTCCGATTTATTTAAAGCGGTTAATTGTTTTTGTAAAATTCCTCCTTTATGGATGGTATTACATATGGGAATTTTAAAACTTTTCGGATTCTCATTTTATACTTTCAGAATAGTTTCATTAATTTCGGGAATATTGTCTTTATTCGCATTTTTCGTATTAATAAAAAATACTTTAAAAAATAAAATTGCCATTTTAACAGGGTTGCTTTTGTTCTCTGTAAATTATTGGCTGATACATTATAGCGCCGAGTTTAGACCTTACTCTTCGGATGTTTTAATATCTGTATTACTTCTTTTAAGTTATAAATATATTACATTTAAAGAATTAACGGTAAAAAAGACTGTTTTATATACATTAATTTCTGTTTTTCTTGTTTTATTTTCATTTACTTCGATGTTTATAATTCCCTCAATTATTTTAGTGAAAAGCTTTGAAGAAAAGAAATTCAATTTTAAATGTTTGTGGATATTTTTGGGTATAATACTTACTTTATTATATTTATATTTAATAGATTTAGATTTATATAAATATGCGTTAAACTACTATACAGTTAGTGAAGTCGGATTATTAAATTTTACATTCCAAGATATTTCACAATTGATTAATAAGTTATTCCGATATATTTTTAATATATATGATGATAAATACTATATAAAATATGTTTTTCTGGCAGGTTTAATTTCATTTTTTATTGATAAACAAAAATATGGTTTATTGTATATAAGTATTATAATACTTATGTTTACGGCAGCTTGTTTAAAAGTTTATCCAATGTTTGACAGACATTGTTTATATTTATGCCCGATGATTATACTTGCGGTTTCTAAGCTGATTGAAGTTCCTGTTAACATTACAAATATTGAGAAAATTCCTGTTAAATTATTACTAACCGTAAAATCAATATTGATAGCTGTTTTTATATTTTATCTTTTAAATTTTAATAATATATTCAATCTAAACTATGATTTTGATAATAATAAATATAGTTATTACGGAAGTTATGTAAGAATAAATGCAATGAAATTTGCCAAATCTGTTTTAGAAAATTATAAATCAGAAGAAATGGTTATAACTTCATCCGAAACTTATGTTCTTTTAAGGTTTTATAATCATTACTTTAATATAAATAAAGAATATCAATTTGAATTTTTACCAATATTAAATATAGAACAACAAGATAAAATAAATAATATTTTCTTAGACATACTTAATAAAGAAACAGATAAAGCCAATTTTTATTTTACAGGAAGGTTTCATTCGTTTTCAATTTCGCCTGATATCGATTTTATGAAACAGGAACTAAAAAAGCGAAAAATTAAATATAACGAATATAGTGATGATATATTTTATTATATTCAAACATTAATGTAAATTTTTTATTTTACTCAGTATAAGTAATTAAACCTCAAATAAAGAATATAATTTGTTACGAATTTCTTCGGAATCCATTTCGGCTTCAATATCGTTTAATTCAAGAGCTTTTTGATAGTATTTTGCCGCTTCAATTTTTTTACCTGATTTTTCGTAAGCTCTTCCCAAATTAAAATGAGCCATTACATAATCAGGTTTTATTGATAATGCGGTTTCAAATAATTTTTTAGCTTCTTTTAAGTTGCAAATCCCGTCTAAGTATATAACTCCTAAGTTGTTATAGGCATTATAATAATCAGGATTTATTCCTATAGCTTTATGATATGCAATTATTGCTTCCTCTAAATAATCTTTTTGCCATAATGCCATTGCACATTTATTATATACAGAGGCATTTTTCGGATTTATTTTTATTGATTCGCAATATGATTTTATGGCACTGTCAATATCTTCACATTCAATATAAATATCACCTAATTCCTGAAAAGCTTCATCATTATTTCTATCGAGCATTATTGCAGTTTTAAGCATATCAAGTGCGGAATCAATATCATCATAGACTTTATGATAAAGCGAAGCTAATGCTTGACAAACTATTGAAGTCCATTCGGGGTCGGGATTTTTATCAATTGCAAATTTATAATGTTCACAAGCATCATCATATTGTTCAGCTCTTACAAGAGCATATGCCAATGCATTATGATAAAACGGATTTTCACAATCCCGTTCAATAGCCAGCTTAAATGCATTTATTGAATTTATAAAATCTTCTTTTTTTAAATAAAGATGCCCCAGTTCATAATATATTTCCGGTCTGTCTTCACCTTGCTCCAGCAGTTTTGAATAGCAGTCAATTGAGGTATTAATATCTTCTTCAAAATATATTTGTGTTAGAGTTGCGAGTTTTAAAAGCAAGTCTTTATTATATGGATTTGCTTCCAGAGCTTTCATATATGAATTTCTTGCTGTTTGAATTTCTTCATTTTTTATATTAATATCACCGATTTTTGTATAATATAGTTCTTCTCTTCCTGTTGAATTTGCTGCGTGATCATAAGCTTTTACCGCCATAGAGTAATTCTTGGTTTTTTCAAATATATTTCCAAGTACGTCATAAAAAAGTAGTGAGGTGCTTTTTTTAAGATTTTTATATAACATTTTAACGGAAGGCAAATCAAATGCTATACTTAAACTGCCTGATAAAATATAGTATAAAGACATTGACAGGTCTTTTGGATTTATATTAGTATCATGCATTTTATCAATATACATAGATGCTAATGATAACCTTGGTCTTGCTGATTTAAGACGGCTTAATTTAATAGCCTCTTTAAATTCTTTTTCTGCCTCTTCGTAATTTTTAGCTTGTTCAAGGAAATAAGCCGTATAAATTCTTGCATTAGGATTGTGGGGTGATAAATTAATTGCAGATTTACATTGCTCAATTGCACATGATAGATTAATTTCACCTTTATCCCATAATAAAGTAGCAAGTCTGTAGTAGGCTTCAGGAATATTCGGATTATATTTAATGGCATCAATATAGTTATCAACCGCATTATCTAAATCATTACGGTTCCCTTTAATAAGATATTTTTCATGGCAGAGCCTTGCTTCTTCCATAAAATTTTGAGCCATCAGGTTTAAATCAGTTTTTTCTTTATACATTAAAACTTATTCCTCTATATATATAATCTGATAAAATTCGGAAAAAAGGAAGGTTTTTAGCGAAAAATACAGCATTTGGAGTAAAGTTTATATAAAAAAAATAATTGTAAATATAATTAAATAAAATTAAAGAAACAGGCAATTTTTTTCGTAATGTTTTTTTTATATATATAAGGAGTGAATTATGTGGAATTCCGTCTTTTACAACAATTATAAATCTTCATACGGAAGCGGTTATTTGAGTTCCAGAACTCAACATTATACTAATCCTAATAGTCCGATTGCGAAACAAAAAGGTAATTCTGATAAAGACTCCTTTAAAAAGACAATTTTAACTGCAACCGGAATCACTATTGCCGGATTGTTTGCAATTAAAAGCAGGAAAGGTATTGCTAAAATAATAAAATCAAGTAAGGATTTCTTTGCTAAATTAATAACAAAGAAATAAGAAAATGAATAATAATTATGTAAAAATAAATAATAATATTTTTAGTACATTTCCAAGTTATAATTTTCAGGATTCAAATGTAAAAAATAATTTGCCGTCAACTTATCCTAAAGAAAATAAGGATATAAATGATATTGATAAATCAAATAATAAATCCAAAAAGAAAAAATTATTATTTGGCTCAACTGTAGCATCAACAATATTAACAGCCGGAATTATCGGTATGATTTTGGCTAAAGGTATGCATGGAGGAAATTTTTCAAATTGGGCAAGAAAATTATCAAGGGATATTAAATCTTCAAACTCAATGAATTCAAAAAATTATGCTCAAAAAACTAAGTTTTATTGCAAAAAAGGAGCGAAAAAAGCAGTTGATACTTTAGAATCAGCATCAAATTTTACTCCGATTAAAGATTGGATTTTTGATAAAATATGCAAAACAAATAAAATTACAAAAAAATTCTGTGAAAAAACAACCGCCTTTTTTAAAAAAATAGTGGATAAAACTTTAGGCAAAAAATATAATAAAGCTGAAATAATGCTTAAAGATTTTTCTTCAATATTAAAAGAATATAAAATTAACGATTTAAAAATGCTGGATGCGGAAACAAGAGCAAGAAAAATAAAAATAAAAAATGTTACAAAAACTCTTGATGAATGGATTGCATTATTAGAAAATCAAACTCAAAATCTTGAAACTACATTTGATAAAAGTTTTAGTTTGGGTGCAAGGATAAAAAGGGATAAATTCCGCTCATCTCTTTTGAAGGATTTGCCGGCGAAAATTGAACAAAGATTTTTCAAAAATAAAGGAATTTTCAAAAAATCAAGTTATAAAAAATATGCTACCGCTGATTTAACAAAAGAAGCTCAAGATACTTTAAGCAAACAAATTATTTCAGCAAGAAAAAGTCTGACAAATAATATAGATACAATTTCGGATGGCATAAAAAATGATATTAATGCTCTTTTGGATGTTATAAAGCCTGATGATGCAACGTCCATGGAAAAAATAAAATTATTAAAACAAAAACTGGAAATTTTTAGAAAATGTTCAGGTAAAAATGAGGCTAAAATAAGACAAAATATATCTAATGAAATAAATAAAACTCTAACAGATTTAATTTCTAATGTATCAAAAAATGAATATTCATCAGATGAAATGAAAATAATTACAGATACCGTAAAAGAAATAACCAATAGTGTTTTACATGCAAATGAAAATTCCAAAGGTGCATTAGAAGAAATAATGACGGTATTAAAAGGTCTTAATAATTGTAAAATTATTTCTGATAAAAATTTTAAAGAATATTCAAAAATGTCTAAGAAGATAACAAAGCGATTAAGAAAAGCAACAGACCTTGAAATGGGACAGTATTTTTTAAAGCAGGCCGAGTTAAAAGTAGGCTCTGCACCGACTGATGTAATGTCAGTTTTATTCCCTATAGGCGCAGGTGCATATGCGATTTCAAAAGCAGATAGTAAAGAAGAACGGGTTTCTACAACTTTAACAACTTGTATACCTTTAGTCGGTACATTCGCTACATTTGTATACGGTACAACAAAAATGTTTTCGGGTGCTAAAAACTTAATGTTTTCATTAATATCCGGTGCAATTTTAGGTTTAATCGGGGATTCTGCCGATAAACTTTATAAAAAATATAAACAATCAGGTTCAATTCAAAATGTTGTAAAAGAAGAATATGATAAAATTTGGACAGGGCTTGAAACTCAAATTAAAAAATTTGAAGAACCCGAAAAATAATCACTCATTTAATTGAGTAAAAAAATAATATTTAATATTAAAATAGAAATATGAAAAAGATTTTTGTATTATTTTTATTATTAGTATTCACAAATACGTGTGTTTTAGGGGTTGAATTTGACTCTTCAATTGATGCTTCCATAAGAAAAAATTATAATGTTGAAGAAAATGACTTGCCTGAATTACCCAAGTCTATACCTACCGCAGATATAGAAGAAGTCCCCTCCTTGCCTGCCGTAATAAAAGCAACAGGGGAAACATATACTTTAAAAAACGGCAGCAAAGTAAATTTAATCTTGAGAAATAAATTATCGGATTGGAGTCCGAAAGGTACATATATTTCCTTCAGTTCTTCAAACCCTGTTATAACAAAAGAAGGATATACAATACCTTCAGGTACCATTTTTAAAGGCAGAGTAACCGATTCTCACAGACCTCAATTGACGGGGAACGGCGGTCTTATAGAGCTTTGTGTTGATGAAATTCATTTAAACGGTGTTATGTCTAAAATTGATACAAAAGTTAGTATGGCAAACAGTAAAAAAGTTTTTTTGAATAATATAAAAGGAAAAAGAAAATATTGGCATAATGTTTCAAAGTCATTAACTCCCGGGAAAAAAGTATTTGGAGCTATGCATAATGTGGCAATGGTAATGTGGCCTGTTCCTGTCGTAAATATTTTATCAATAGTTCCTTTTGCAATAGGAACTGTTGTTTATACGGTTAATTTTGCAGCATCCCCCATTATTGCAATTTTTACAAAAGGGGAAAAATTGTCATTACCTGCCGGAACAAAATTTCAAATTAAAATTTTGAGCGATACAAAAATAAAAGGTTAGATTTCAAAATTTATTATAACTTGACATCCTTTTTTAATTTTTGCTAATATTATCTGAAAGTAAAAAGGAATATATTATTATGTTTACACAATTTATCAGGGAATTTAAGCTTAAATATTGCTGGTTATGGATATGGGGGAAAAAGGCAAGAAGGGAATACAGGTACAAATTTTATAACTATAACCACTTCGGAACAAGAGTTATATATGACCAAAATGACAGTAATAAAATTATTGAAACCTTTTTACAAATGGGGGGGGGGAATTGTCCCTGCCTTATTACAAGATTTGGATTAACAGAGCTTTCTACACTTAGATACTATTTAGAAAATATTCAAAAAGTAAATTTACAATTTCCAAATCGCTATAAAAAGAGTATGAAAATCCTATCAGGCTTTTTTTCAAACGATGATTATAATCTTATTCGTTTTTGCAGTGAAACACTGGAAATTGCGAAAAATATTGATGCAATAGGTATTATGGGAGCTAGAAACGAATATGAAAAAAATGTTATTGAAAAGTATGCTCCAAATGCCAAGCTTCTTAATGCAGGTGTCTTAGGAAATGAAATATGGAAAATTGAAACACCTTGGACAAGACTCTTAAAAGGGAAAAAAGTGCTGGTAATTCATCCTTTTGAAAAAACAATTCTGCACCAATACCAAAAAAGGGAAAAATTGTTTAAAAATCCTCTTACTTTACCCGAGTTTGAATTGAAGACCTTAAAAGCAGTACAGGGACTTGGAGGAAACAGTGAAACAAAACAGTATAAAAACTGGTTTGAAGCACTTGATACAATGTGTGAAAAAATCAACAAAATTGATTTTGATATTGCGTTGATTGGGGCAGGTGCCTACGGTATGTTTTTAGCTAATCATGTAAAGAAAATTGGGAAACAGGCAATACATATCGGCGGAGCAACACAACTTTTATTTGGCATAAAAGGAGCAAGATGGAATAGTCCAACCGGCGAAGCTTTTATGAATGAGGAATGGATATATCCGCTTAAAGAAGATACACCGAATGCCGATTCTTTGAGAGAATTTGTATATGGAGAAGGCGGCAACTGTGCATATTGGAAGGATGCTGACGTAAAATAACGGTTTATCCGTTTTTTGAGCAAAAATTATAAACACCTGTAAGAAAATATCAAAATTCTTGATAACCCGTTTTTTTTATATTACCCTTAAATAAGATTGAAAGGGAAATATTATGTTAAGAGCAGGAATTGTAGGGCTTCCGAATGTAGGTAAATCAACCTTATTTAATGCTTTAACTTCATCAAAAAATGCACAGAGCGAAAATTATCCGTTCTGCACAATTGAACCTAATGTAGGTGTAGTTAATGTGCCTGATGACCGTTTATATATATTAAAAGACTTGGTAAAAACAAATGTTGTGATACCCACCGCAATTGAATTTGTTGATATAGCAGGACTTGTTAAGGGCGCAAGCAAGGGTGAAGGTCTTGGAAATCAGTTCCTTCACAACATAAGAGAGGTTGATGCAATAATCCAAGTTGTAAGATGCTTTGATGATGAAAATACTATTCACGTTTCAGGAAAAGTTAACCCTATAGATGATATTGAAACTATAAATACGGAACTTGCCTTAGCTGATATGGCATCAATTGAAAAAAGGCTTGAAAGACTTACAAAACAAGTAAAAAGCGGAGATAAACAGGCTAATCTTGAATATAAAGTTTTATCAAAACTCAATGATTTACTTTCTGATGCTTCATTTATAAACATAGAAGAACATTTTCAGGAAGAAGAACTTGAATTTGCAAGAAATTCTCAACTGATGTGTATTAAACCCGTTATATATGCAGCAAATGTTAGTGAAAACGATTTGGCTAACGGAAATGCTTATGTCGATAAAGTAAGAGAATATGCAAAAACCCATGGCGCTGATGTTGTTGTAATTTCAGCAAAAATAGAGGCAGAACTTGTTGATTTATCAGAAGATGAAGCGAAGGCATATCTGTCTGACCTGGGAGTAACCAGTTCAGGTATTGAAAGAATGATTAAATCCGTATACAAATTATTAGATTTAACGACATTTATCACCGCCGGTGAGAAAGAAGTACATGCATGGACTGTAAAAGCAGGTTCTAAAGCTCCAAAAGCAGCAGGTGTAATTCATACCGATTTTGAAAAAGGCTTTATAAGAGCCGAAGTTACTTCATATAAAGATTTTGTGGAAGCAGGTTCTTATGCCGCAGCAAGAGATAAAGGACTTACAAGACTTGAAGGTAAAGATTACGTTATACAAGACGGCGATTTAGTTCATTTCAGGTTTAATGTTTAATTTGATAATTGTTTAATTATCTCGTCGGTTTCTGTTTGAATTTGTTCTTCAACAGAAGGTTTTTTACTTTTAAATAAATACTTGTATTTTGCATTGTCAAGTTCTTCAGTATTATCAGGGTGTTTAGCCGAGTCATATTCATTAACTTTATTCATTGCTTCACGACCTTTTGGATTTACGTGATTACATATTTTATAATAAAGTTCAGCATTATCCAAATCACCTAATTTTTCATAACATTTAGCAGTTTGCAGGTTCGTTTCATAATCTCTTAATAAACCTGATGCCAGAGCAAGTTTATAGTATTCTATCGCCGTTGAATACTCTTGAAAACTGTAGTAGAAATCCCCCATTTCTCTTTGAATTAACGGATCAGTAGGTCTTAAATTATAGGCTTTTATAACATATAATTTTGCTTCTTTTCTATCTCCTATTAATTGAAATGTTTTAGATAAACCAATAAGCACTTCAACATTAGAGGGGTTATTTTCATATTCATCTTCAAATAAAACTCTTGCTTTATTTATGTAATCATAACTTTCTTCCCGAACCGAGGTCATTTTCGCTTTTTTTAAGAGTTTTTGTGCCTGTGATAAATTATTTGCATATGCCTGAGTGCAGGAAAAAGTAGTAATTAAAATAATTATAATGAGTTTTAAATAAAATTTATTCATAAAATAATAATATCATATTTACTTATAAACAAAAAGAAGATACTATGAGTATCTTCTTTTTAGATAAAATAGAGTTCTTTTTAGTAATCTTTCCAGCTCCATCCGTTATAACTGCCGCTGTGATTATAAAAATCCAGATCTCCGTTTTGACCGGGAACAAGATAATGATATAACCTTCTGGCTATATTTTTATCATTATTAATATTAGGTTCTCTATACGGGTTATCAGAGTTCATTTCAACAATTCTTGCATTTTCTGCAGAATATCCGATATTTGTTAAAAATTGTTCTGTTTTCATATATTGGGAATCAACAAAAGCATTTGCTGATTGTGCGATTAAAATTATAGAAAATATTACTGCTATCTTTTTCATAGAATAAATCCCCTTTTTAATAACATGATATATTATTTTTTTGTATATTGCAATATTTAAATATTCTCTGTTTGGATGAGATTTATAAATTCATCTAAAAGTTTATTTTCGGGAAGTCTTTTAATAATTTCACCTTTTTTAAAAATATATCCTTCATTAATTCCGCCGGCAATTCCGTAATCAGCATGTTTTGCTTCCCCCGGTCCGTTAACGGCACAGCCCATTACTGCTATTGTTAACGGTTTATTAAAATTCTCAAGCCTTTTTTCAACTTCTTTTGCAAGTTTTATCAAATCAATTTGAGTTCTTCCGCAGGTCGGGCAAGATATAAAATTTATTCCTTTTTGCCTTAATCCCAAAGATTTAAGTATCATATAACCTGCTTTAACTTCTTCCAAAGGTGAATCAGTTAATGAAACCCTTATAGTATCACCAATTCCTTCGGCTAAAAGAGTGCCTAGCCCAACTGCAGATTTAACAATACCTCCAAAATATGTTCCTGCTTCGGTAACACCTAAATGAAGCGGATAATCAACTTTTTCAGCCATTAACCTGTATGCTTCAATTGTTGTCATAACATCACTAGATTTTAAAGAAATTTTAATTTTATCAAAATTATTATCTTCTAAAATCCTAATATGTCTTAAAGCGCTTTCTACCATTTTTTCAGATAGAGGAATATCAAGCGAGGCAAATTCTTTTTCAAGCGAACCCCCGTTAATTCCTATTCTGATAGGAATATTATTAATTTTAGCAAGATTTACCACTTTTTTTGTATGTTCTTCTTTTCCAATGTTACCTGGGTTTATTCTCAAAGCATCAATCCCGTTTTCAATGCATTTTATAGCAAGTCTGTAATCAAAATGAATGTCAGCAATTAGAGGGATAGGAGAAGCTTTTTTAATTTCTTTTATTGCATCTGCTGCATCAGGATTTAATATGGCAAGTCTTACCAATTCACATCCTTGGTCTTTTAATTCATTAATTTGTCTTAATGTTGATTTTACATCTCTTGTATCGGTATTTGTCATTGATTGGACACTAATTGGGGCATCACCGCCGATTTTAACATTACCTATTTGAATTTGTTTTGATTTTCTTCTTTTAATCATGCTTTTTATTCCTGCTAAAATTATATTAGCATAATAAGATGGGGATTAGAAATGAAAATTGCAATAATTTCAGATATACATGGGAATTTGGATGCTTTAAACAGTGTTTTGAAGGATATTAAATCTGAAAACTGTTCTAAAATATTTTGTCTCGGTGATATTGTTTTAGCAGGCCCTGAGCCTGTTAAAACTTTAGAGAAAATAAAAGAACTTGTTAAATCTGATAATTTTAAAATAATTCAGGGTAATACCGATAAAATGCTTTCGGAGTTTTCGTTTGATACATATAATAAAATTATAAACACAAATGCAATTATGGGCAGTGCATATCTTGCAGACAGTAAAATATTAAATGATAGTGATAAAGAATTCCTTAAAAATTTAAAAGAAAAGGAAGAAATAAATTTATTCGGTATAAAGATATTGTTAGTTCATGGTTCACCCAGAAAAAATGATGAAAATATATATCCTGATATGCCGATAAATGTAGTGGAAGAAATAATAAAAGATACTGATGCAAATATAATATTCTGCGGACATACACATATGCCTTGCGGTTATCAGACAAATACGGAACAAACTGTTGTAAATGTGGGAAGTATAGGTCGTCCGTTCAGTGAAAGTCCTGATTCGTGTTATGTAATAATGGATATTAATGAGGAAAATTCGTCATTTACGGTAAAACATAAATTTGTTAAATATAATGTTGAAATTGCTTCTGAAAAAATCAAAAAAAGAGGATTTGAAGGGGCGGATAAGCTGGCTAAAATGCTTTTGCATGCCACATCAAGATATCCGGAATAATTATTGTTAATTTTTAATACGAACATGGCAAAAAAATCTTTTAAGATTTTTATTATGATTGGATTTAGTGAATAATAATAAAGGGATTAAGATGAAAATAGCAGCCCATAGGCTGGTTAATATATCTGCGAAAGATAAAAAACAGGAATTAAAAAATTCTGTAAACACTAAACTTCACTCAAATCCAACTTTTAAAGGAGTTCCTGATACAATAATTTCAAAAGCCGATGAAAGTATAATGAATATATTTTCTCAGATATACGGCAAGGATATCCCATCCAGAATGGGTAAAAAAATAGCGAAGCTGAGCAATGAAAAAATTATAAAATCCGCCGCAAAATTGAATTTGGAACAAGGTATAACATCAATAAATCCTAAAAGTAAGTTTTTATCTTTTGTAGAAAATATAATATTCCCTTTTATTACACTCCCTCTGGATATGATTAGCTGGGTATTAAAAAGAACTCCTGTATTTAAAAAGACAGCTGATAAAATATACCGTAAACCGCTGTTAAGAACTCCCAGAAAAATAAATGAGCTCGGTCAAAAAACAAGTATTATTAAAGGTATGTATGATAAGACAGAGCTTGCTGTTAAAAATTTTGCGAAAGAAAAAAATATAGATTATGATAAATTATTAAAGATTTTAAGCGATCCTAAAAAATATCCCGAATCTGCTGCAATAGCAAAAGAAGGTCTCAATTATATAAAATCTAATTTATATAAAATAAGTAATAAGTTTTTTGACAAAAATACGGGGAATTTTAATACTGCATATGAAAGACCCTTAAACAGAATAGTTTCAGGACTTATTCCCGTAATATTTTTAGCTAATGATGCGTATAATCTGGCTGTTTTGTGCGGAGATTCAAAGGAAGATTCAAAAAAAGAAGCTAAACAAAGACAAAAACAAGAAATAGCAAGAGTTTTAATTACCGCCTATGCACAATTAATAATGTTTGGTGCTTTTACAAAAAAAGTAAATACAAGTCCGATTTTTGTTCCCGTTGCAGGTGCATTAATTGTATTAGTTTCTGAAATAATATCAAGATTGAGTTTAAAAAAGCCAATCTGGTTTTTATCTAAAGAAAAGGCAAAAAATTACAATAAAAAACACAATAATAATCAGCTTGCAAATCAAGAACCTGCCAAAATCGTAAATGAATCTAAATCAGAGGGAATTAAAAATAAATCCGTATTTAGTGAGTTAATTTCATTTACTGATAATATTTCGTCATCAAATACATCCGAGAACAAATCAGAGAAGAAAGAAGAACCCAGAAAAGCATTAATAAATATGAAAACTTTGAAAACGGCTATATGTATACTTATTGGTGGCGGTTTTATAATAAGTTTTATAAAAAACAGTTCTTTAACTAAAAACAGTAAATTTGTACAAAAAATAAATGAAATAGGTAAATTAATTAAAGAAAAAATATATGATAAACTGGCATATAAGAATTTTGAAATGCCCGAAAAAGAATATGAAGAAATTATTAAAACTATAAAGGATGTCGGATGCACTGAAATTGCAGAGGGGCATGAATTAGTTAAAAATAAATATGCAAAGAAAACACAGGATGGAATTATACAAATATTTAAATATACCATTCCGGAATCAAAGTTAGATGATGTAGTAGAATCGATATCTTCAGAGATTAATGCCTTGGGTATAAAACTGAATGATGCTGATTCTAAAATAGTAGGTGAAACGATAAAAACTGCATTCCGTAAAAATGCAAGTGCAATTGAAGAAAAAGATTATTCTAAATTAATAAAAAATATAATAGAAAAATTAAAGACTAATAAATTAGAACTTTCTGATGATAAAATAAAAAAATTATCAGATACTATATCAAAAACAGTTGAAAGTAATTCGCAAGAAATTCCTGTTCAAGTAGAAAGAAAAATAAAACCGTTGGTTGATTTTGTAATTGAACCGTTTAAATTTGTATTAGGAATTCTAAAAAAACCATTTAATATTATTAAATCAGTTATTATGTTTTCATCGGATAAAATTATAGAAAACGGAATGAAAAAACATAATAAGCCGAATGCATTTGAAAAAGCACTAAAAAAGACAGTCAAAGAAGTTTTAGGTGAAAGACAGGCTAAGTCATCAAATAAAATAAATCAAAATGTATTTGTTAATGCAATGGATATATTTAAGCGAGAGACATCGGATTTACGGTGTCTAATTAAAACAGAACCGCATGAAACGGAAAAAATAAAAAAAGAAAGTTTAAGATTAAAAAGATATATAACAGATGCAGTAGAAAAATCTTTTGATGAGGTATCTCAATCAAGTAATAAAAACACGGATTTGGCAATGTTGTCAAAAGTTGCATCATCACTTGTAACTTCTGCCTTCTTAGTTGCGGATAATTATAATATGGTAATGATAAAATCTAACGGGGAAAACAAAGAACAAGCCAAAGAAAAAGCTAATGAAAGAATAATACAAAGATTAAGTGCATTATTCTATCAAGCAATGTTTATTAATCTGTTCAATTCTACATTTAAATCGTTATATAACAGTTCATTACTTGGTATGGCATTAGTTGTAGCACCAAATACACTAACGACTGAAATTGTTACAAGAAAGTCAATAGGTATGCCTGTAAGAAGAAAAACTTATGAACAACTGCAGGAACTTGACGAGAAGAATGAAAACAGAAAAGGATTAGCCGGTAAATATTTTAAATTTATGAGATTGTTAACGGGTAAAAAACCGTTAAAAGACAGACTGCCGAAAGATAAAGCTAAGGTTGTATATAATAATCAGAAATCGGCAGTAACAAGCTCAAATAATAAAGCTTCAATAAATTATTTAGAATATTATCAAAAGCATTGAAAAGAAAATTTTTTTTAGTTTATAATAATTTTATATGCTGACGTAGCTCAGATGGTAGAGCAACTGATTCGTAATCAGTAGGTCAAGGGTTCGATTCCCTTCGTCAGCTTATCTCTACCAACTTCACTAATCTTCTATGTCCCACAATGTATCCATTTTTAATTTAGAATTAAATACTTTACAATTAAATGATTTTCAAGTATTATAAAAACAGATATTCCTCAGTAGCTCAATGGCAGAGCATTCGGCTGTTAACCGAAGGGTTGTAGGTTCGAGTCCCACCTGAGGAGTTTATCTTTTTATTTTTATAAGTGGGACGAGAACCGTAGGTGAGATACAAAGCGAAATTGCGGACGGACGAAGTCTGGTAAGCGAGGGCAATGTGAGCGACAGGGCAACTGGGTTTTAATGGGACATTTGAAAAAATATTTTTCTGCCGAAATTCGGCTTTATGTTTGAATTACACCCCCTTCCGAGTGGTTGACTGAAACTACTCATAAAGTCACTTTATTGTCCACAATTTGGCGGCAACTTTCCACTATATATCCGGCAAAGTCGCTAAAACCTAAATATATAGCCATGTTCCCCGTTGACACTTTCCGGACAAAAAGTCCGTTTTGAATTTCCTCACCTCCAAACTCGGAAGCTAGTCGGAAGTTTAAAGTATGTTTACATTTGAGCTTTTTGATAAAAATTATTTTATATATTTTTGTTGAAAGAAGTTATAAAAGCAATAGTATACAGTCAAGTCTTGATGCAAATATGTTCGTACAAAAAGCTGAATTTTGTGTATAATATACATTATCAGGTGTAATATGCTTTGCATTTTTACTTGATATTTAATATTATTGTATGTGTGGAATCATGAAAAGAGTTTTGCTTAAAGATCAAGATATAAGAAGTGTCTTGAATCAAAAATTAGAAAAAAAATACAGAGATGCTGATACAATTATTATAAACGAGCTAGGCTTATTGCAAGGTCTATGCAGAGTTGATGTGGCAGTTATTAATGGTATTATCCATGGCTATGAAATTAAAAGCGAAGCTGATACTTTGGAACGATTACCTCTACAAGCAGAGTATTATAGCAAAGTTATGGATAAACTTACTTTGGTCTGTTCAGAATCTCATTTTGATGATGCGATAAAAATAATTCCTGATTGGTGGGGTATAAAAGTTGCAAAAAGAACTAAACAAAACAATATTAAACTATATACTTACAGAACTGAACATAAAAATAAAAATGTTGATCCTGCGGCTCTGATTAAACTTCTGTGGAAAAATGAAGTTTCAGACTTATTAATTGAAAAAGGACTTCCAAATAACATAATTCACAAGAATAAGTCATTTTTGTATGAATTATGCGTAAATGAGTACTCATTAAAGGATTTAAAAGATAACGTGCGTCTTAAATTGAAAACCCGTACAAATTGGCGAGATCATGAACCACTTTTGTTAAATGTTGATTAACAGAAACTTTTACCCACGTTGATAAATTTCCTGTATTTTCAGTACCGTTTGCGCAATCGTATATATATTTGTCACCATTTGAAAATTCTTTGCCTCTGTAATATGGAGTTTCAATTAATTTTTGACACATACCTCTAAATTGACCAAACCCCCTTGAATCTCGACCTCTTACGGCTGTTCCTCTGTCAATATACCAATTTTCATTTAAAGTATATCTTAATTTGGCATAAGGTTTTACCAAACGCATGTCTAATTCAACGAACTCTTTTGAATTTATATTGTAATCACCGAATGCTGGTAACCTATAGCTGTCAACGAAAGAATTATAACATTTTTTATACAGTAGCCACTCTAAGCGCTTTGCATTATTTTGATCTGCATTTTTTGGGAATGAACCTCCACAAATAGCAAAGGAACGCCATAGATTGATTTCTTTTAAAGTTTTTAAATTCGAAATGAGAAAATCAAAAAATTGTTCAAATTGACCACTAAAGGGCAAATCTTCAAAATCTACAAGAAGATCAACATTGGATTTATGTAACTCAATTTTTGAAAGAAATGATGCTATATTCTCGTTAATTCCGTCTGCTATGAAAGAAGATTTTAGACGCAAGCAAATCCCCCTTTTATCTAAATGAGCTATTTGTTTGATAGCTTCAATTGTCTCTTCTTTTGCATCAAGCGTTATGACAGGTGTAACTTCACAACTTTCCGACCGGTATAATTCAAATATTTTTGGTATATATGCAATGTGTTCTGAATCTTGAAGAATAAGAGGTGTAACATCAATCAGACACTGTGCGCTTCCCCATTTTTTCTTAAGTCTGCTTCCTAAATGTTGAATGTGCTCGTCTATGGTTTTTGACTGTTTACGATTTTCAAAATCAAATCCTATTGGTGGGATTTCAAAAAGAGGTACGATATTCTTTTTAATTTCAGGTGTTAACTCAGATAATGCTTGGTATTCTCCTTGTTTCCATTTAAGGATTGGAATATATGTGCTATGATTAATCATATTTTCATCCTTTCTGTAGTGTTATAATATGCATGTTATAACACTATGTGAAAAATTTTTCAATTCTTTAGAATATTTTTTAATATAATGTTACAATTTATGCGACTTGTTAAATAATATTTTATATATAAGTTGTATTTTATACGACTTGTTAAATAAAATCAGTCTTACATCTCTAAATTCATACTAGATATTAGTTATAAACAAATGTCATTATAAGATTTATCATATTTGAACATATGCTCCGCTACATGCTGTGCGAGGTTTTGTTTCATTTGGGAGTGGTTTATTGAGCGGCGGAGGCGGGAGTAAAGGACTTTTATCCGCAAAGATTCTTCTTTTATATGCGGAAGTTTCTTTCGTTTTGTTTTTAATGGTTTATCGGCGACAAAAAGCTCGTCATCATACAGATAAAAATAAACCGGTATGTCGTAAAACCTCCGCATCTTTGCAATTTTCGGCTTTTGTTCAAAGTGCGTTTTAAGGGCGTTCAATTGCCGTTCATAAATCATCTGCCTAAAATGTTTATAAAAATTCTGTATCGTCGCATCCCCGATATCCAAAAGAAAACTCGCCTGTTTTGACTTCACCCCGGCACAAAAGCATTTCGTTATCATCTCAATTTTTTCCTGCTGATGGAATTTGAAACAAAAGGGCAGGGGTAAATTTCGCTCGGCTTTATATGAATATATTTCGCCAACCAAATTCAAATGTCCGTCCGCAACTAATTCCTGTAAAATATCTTCTAGCCCTTCACCCATAATAGATTCAATATCTTCAAGCCTAAATGTTTCGAGCCTTTTCGCGAGTTTCAAAATTTTATTTTTCATTCAAAATCCCCTCCATAACCGTCAGAGTAATCGTTTTCAAATTATTCATCTCAGCAATGTTTTCGACTTTATTTAAAAATTTCACAATCTGCCTGAACTGATTAAATTTCGCACTAACAAGCTCCAGTGCATCAGGCTCAAACTCGACTTCAGAAATCTCTGTCACAATTTTTGCCACATCTTCTTTATTAAAAGTTTCAAACTTTAAAACACCCAAAAGCCTGTCATAAATATGTTTATGACGTTTGAGCTTTGCTTCCGCAAGGCTCATCCCGACAAGCACAACGGGGATCCCGATTTTGTCGTGCAAATCCCGCACAATCTCAATCGCAGACGAGTTATTCAAAAGAAAATCCACCTCATCCACCACCAAAACCTTTGGCCGCTCGCGCAGTTTATCCTCAATCTGCTTGAATAAAAGCGACGTCAGGTATGTCGGCACATCATCAAGCTCCTCGACAATCTCGGTCAAAAGCCAACGCGCAGACATTTTGTGGTTACACCGTACATAAATCGCATCGTTATTCGTAACCCACCACATAATCGTTTGCGACTTCCCGAGCCCAAAATCGCCATATACAAGCGCCATCTTGGGCAGATTCGCCGGTGCGTTTTTAAGCGTATCCATCAAATCCACAAATCGTTTTACATTCTGCGTTATCACGAATTTACGTTTCATAAAGACCTCGATATTCCTCACTTTGCTTGTATTCCGCAAGCCATGCTCGATCGTCAGCATTCGTACAACCGTTTTTCATAAGCCATTCAAACTTTTCATACTTATTCAAAAACACAGGCGCGTTCATCTGCACTTCTCTCGGTGTTGGCTTTTTAGTTTTTACCGGTTTAACCTCAATCACCTCTTGAACATCTTCTTCAATATCCTGTTCAATAAATTTCAAATCCACATTCGGCAAGAACTTCTGTAATTCTTTAATCGTCTTATTTTTAAGCCGTTTTTGTTTTTGAATTTTTTGTTTCAAATCCTCAACATCTTTGATATCACCGAGATGATAAGCCATCGGATGAGCTTTGGTTACGCGTTTTGCGACACATAAAAACTGATTTTTGACTGTATAAACTTTAATCTCGGATAAATCAAAGAGTGAATATCGAATCATCACCTGAGTTTTAAGCCCATATAGTTTATCTGAATAATAAAACGTCCCAAGAAACCGAATCCCGTTTTGATAAATTGTTTTGATGTCAGCCGTCATCATTAAATCGTCAAGCCGAGCGGTGTCAATTTTGATTTTCGTCCTGTTTTCAAACACTTGCGTTATCGTATGGTTTATATCGTTCGGGCAAGGTTGAGCGTTCTTAAATTTAAGCCATTTATCCACAAGCATTTTAACTTCATCAATCGTCGGGTAATAATTCGGCTTAAAATACTGCTTATGAAACTTCTCATTGCGCTTAAAATGCGCGGGTTTATTTTCAATGTTTGAACCTGAATAAGTCGGCAAAAGCTTTTCAAAACTCTCCTGAAACTCTTTGAAAAACCGCTCAATTACTTTGGCTTTTGCATTATACGGCCGAGCAAAAACCGTCTTTATCCCAAGCCGTGCATAAATCCCTTCAAATCCTGTTTTCTTAAAATTTGTATTTATAAAATACTTCGCCTTAAACGCCCTGCCGTTATCCTGATATATGATTTTGGGGATATTTTGTAAGTTGATTATGGCATTACGCAGGGCGGATGCGATGCTTTGGGCATTTTCTTCAAGCATAATTTCGTACCCGACAAGTGCAGTCGATTTCCAATCCAAAAACCCGATTAAAGTTGCTCTTGTTGGTTTGCCGGTAAACGGATTTTGCACCCAAAATGCTAATTTATGCCCGTCTGCCACAAGCACATCCCCTACTTCAAGTTTTGAAATATCACGCAAAATGTAAGGTTCAACGTTGTCCTTTAAGGCTTTTTCACCATCCCGAGCCAACGTCCAAATGTCATAATGGTTATCACGAAACCAATTAGCATAACGGCGAAATGTCACATCCTGAACATTTATCGGCCCATCTTTTGACAAAATATGCTTGGTTATTGAAATTGCTTTTCCGACACAAAACTTGTTCGGGTGTAGCAGAATTTTCAAAAACACCTGTTTTTCGTAATCGGTCAAAGACGTGCGGAACTCTGTCGCATACTCATATTTTGGCAGCAACAAATGATAATCAGTTGTGTTTCCGAGTTTGCGTTTCCACCGCTCAACAGAGCCGATTGAAGTTTTGCCAAGCACCTTAAAAATATGCGGGTACAACATGCCGGTATTGTAACTTTCAATAAACTCAACTCCGGCACGGGTTTTACCCTCAGGGTGATGCTTTCTGTACTTTTGCCATTCGCGAAGTAAATCCAAACGCGCAAGCGCAATTTCATTAACCTTAGTCGGAAGATTTTTGACCGGCAAAATCGGAATTAACGCCGTCGATTCCGACGTTATTTGTGTCTTTTGCTCAAAATATTTGTCCTGTAAATCCAACTCAATACTTGATAATAGAATTTCAAAACTTTTTCCGCCTCTGACAATTATCTCGCGGGTGACATATTTATCACGCGACATCCGAATCGCTCGAGCGCTCACGCCTTTAAGGTCTGCTAATTCTTGAATTGTAATGTATTTGTCTTTATTCATCATACTCACATCTATCACTCTTCCGACCTTAAATTGGAACTGTTTCCGAGTAACTTTGTATCATTCAGACACAAAAATTTAAGGACTTGATGTTTCTCGGAAACAGAGTTATTGTGAGAAAGCCGTAAACGAGGAAAACTTGTTTTTACTCACTTACGGCGCCGAACAAAAGCCTGCGGCAGGCTTAGATGTGTTTCCCCAGAGTATTTCGGAGGTTTTTATGAAGAAAAAAGAGCTACAAAGCATTGATTATATTAAAGAACGTGCCGATGAAAATTTGGCAAAAACAAAAAGCGTGTTTTTATACAGGCGTGAACTTGCGATTAGGTTGGCTTTGCGGCAAAAAGAATTTACGCAAAAGAAGCTTGCAAAACGGCTCAAAGTGACAGAAAGCTACGTTTCAAAACTCATTACAGGAGAAAGATATAGCAAGGGTTTTGAGTTTTTCGTGAGGTACAACTTAGGGGTAGACTATTTTGGGATATAGGAGGAAGCATGAATATTGTCCAACCAATAAGGAATAGAGAGGATATTGAAAAAATGAAGGCGGTTTTGAAACGTAAAAAGCGCGACCTTGTGCTTTTTATTTTCGGGATAAATTGCGGACTCAGGATTTCGGATATTTTGAAACTTAATGTCGGAGATGTTAAAGGCAGGGATTTTGTTGAAATTAAAGAGAAAAAGACGAAGAAAAATAAACGTTTTCCGCTAAATCCGGAGTTAAAGGTTGTGCTTGAAGATTTTATAAAAAACCGCCCGGAAGATGAACCGTTATTTATAACACAACAAGGGAACAGGCTTGACCGAAACCAGGCATACAGGATTTTGAATAAGGCTGCAAAGACATTGAATCTTCAGGACAAAATTGGAACACATTCGCTGCGCAAAACATTTGGCTACCACCACTATAAACAGTTTGATAATATCGAACTTCTGCAGAAGATTTTTAACCATTCATATTCCGCCATCACCCTCCGCTATATCGGAATAGAACAAGATATTATTGATGAAAGTTATATGAATTTTTATTTGTAAAATATGCTTGTAATAAAATATAGATATGAAAACAGAAGAAGAAATAGTATTTAAATCAAATGGCTGGCAAGCTATTAACAGAATGGGAATTATCAATGAAAATTACCATACATTAATATTGAATTATAGAGAATTAATGAACGAAATTGTACGAATTCAACAAGCCCAAGACCCTTTTCTATTGTTGTTTAATAATGAGCATTTAAATAGGTATATCTTTAATCTTTTGGCATCCACTTCAGCGCTCATTGATTCTTGTAGAAGCGTAATGGATTTCTACAAAAATACTGTGATATATGAGAACTATAAACAAAAAGTCAAGGAACAATTCGCAAATAATAAGATCGCCGTTTTTATAAAAGATTTAAGAAATTATCAAATGCATTATAAAACAACTTTCCCTTATGTTACACCTGATAAACAAGTGTGTTTTGAAACACATGAATTTAAACAATATGACAGATGGACAAAATTATCTAAAGATTTTATAAAAGAGCAAGGTGATTTTATTATTTTGAAACCTTTATTTGAAACATATTTTAAAATGTTAGAGCCTTTTTATATGAATATTTATGCAGAACTAACTCAATATCATAAAAAAGATTTTAAAGAAACAATTGAATTAGCTACTAAAATAAATATGGCCATTCCGAATATTTATTACAAACTGCTAGATCAAATGTAATAATTTGTAAAAGTATTAGTTCGATAAATTATAAGTTTAAGGTATATTTTTAGATTTATTTATGCAGAATATTTAGAGTATAAAAATTCATTTATCTTATTTTTATTACTAGTAGTTAATAAAAATTTTTCATCTGCTTCATTAAATTCTGGAATCCCAAAATCTTTTATATAATTCTTTGCCAAAGCCTTATATCCTTTAGAATATGATTTGCTTGTATTTTGTATATAATTCCAAAATACATCAGATGTTAATATTTTTTTTAGTATTAATAGTTCTTTATCGGTATTGGCAAAAACTGCATAACCACAGTAAAATAACATGTTTTCATCTTTTGATAGAATAGCAGTTGGTTTATCTGCGATATATGGTAGTAATATTTTCTTCCCTTGATTATTCAAGCCTTGTGTTCTTCCATATGCATACCACGCAGCATAATTACATTTTCCTTTATCTCTGCGGAGTAATATGTTTTTTACAGCAACTAGAAATTTATATGCTTCGGGGTAATTATTTTGAATAACTTTTTCATCTATAATATGATATTGATGATTCTTATAAAAATATGGAAAAATTGCTTTTTCGATTTTTTGTTCTAAATCAATTTCATTTTTTATTATGTTTGGCTTTGCAACATTAATACAGAGTTCTTTTTCTATTTTATAATGTTTATTATTGTATATTCTGTAATAATATTTTTTGTCTTCAGAACACGGAGTAAAAAAATAAATGTCATTTTTTAAGGTTGCCAAACCATTTTTAATTTTATAATTACCCAATTTATTTTCCATTTTATTGATTATTTTTATCATTGAAAGATAATCATTGTTACACATTTTCCATGGTTGATTAAACTTAAAATTATTATTGTTATATATTACACTTGCTGAATCATCTATTTTTTCAATATCATTTATAGACAAATAGGATATTTCAAATTGAGACGACTTTTTACTTATTATAGTTACCGCAGTATAGTTAGTTGCTTTTTTAAATATTTTATTATCTTTATAGTCAAGAACTTTTATATGATAATTTGAAGTAAGCAGGTAATTTCGTAAGGAACGACCATTTATGCTTTGTAGATATGTATTCGGTGTAATATAACCTAAAATCCCATTATCTTTTAATAAATTTAAACCAAGTTCAAAAAATGGAATATAAAGATCTACATTTCCGGAACTAGATGATTTCCAATTTTTTAAATTATTTTTCATATATTCATCAATATTTTTTGAACGTACATATGGTGGGTTTCCTACAATGTAATCAAATTTTATATTTTTCAAAAATTTATTATTTTTATCTAAAGAATCGCAGACTTTTAAATTGCATTTAAGCTGGTTATCATTCTCATGATTAAGTAGCATAATAAATCTATATAAAATTTGCGCTTTTATTATGCTTTTTTCTGAAATATCCATACCGTATATATAATTCTCAAAAATTTCTGTGTATGAAAGTTTAAAAGTTTTATTTAAATATATTGCGCAAGATATTAAAAACGAACCACAACCACAAGAAGGATCGCAAATTTTACCAATAGGATTGCTGCCTAAAACATAATGAATAATACATTGTTTTATACTATCTGGGGTATAAACAATCCCGTTAATTTTTTTATCATCATCAGGAATTAGTAGTTCAAATATCTCTATTAAATTTGATATTGAAGGCTTAATTTTCATAGATTCAAAAACTGATTTTATCTTATCATATTTAGCATTATCAATATTTAAAAAATATGAAACAAAAAATCTGGAATTATTATAATTTATATTATTTACATCTAAAAATAACTTGATAATGCATTGTTCGCATATATCTACATCACTTACTATTTTTTTAATTTTATTAATGAATTGCTTCATGCACCCTCCTGTATATCCAGTAGATCTACACGATCAATTGTTCGTCCTTCATTTACGATTAATTCTATTTCTTTGTCAGATAATCCATATAATTTATAGCATAGATTATCTAAAATTTGCCATTTTTTATTTAGTATTTGTCTGTATATATTTTTCTTAGCACTGATACTTTTTAGATATGCCATTTGTAAATCTGTAATTTCATCCACAATATTAGATAGCACATTAATTAATTCGGGAGATTGTTCTAAAACTGTAATTGGCAATGGTACTGGATTTAAAAATTGTTTATTAAATTTATAATAACCTCCAGACTGTGGATTTGCTTCCAATTTTGCAAAAACAGAAAAAACGGTAGAATTTAATATTGCAGTGATAGATTTTGCTACTTCTATATTTGGATTATCTAATGTAATAAAATTTACATTAGAATTGTCCATATACCCAGAATTTGCATTTACAAAAGTAGCAATTGTATCCAAGTGGGTCATTGGAACAATTATTTTATTTTTTGAATATGAATCTTGGTTATTTTCTCTTGTAAATGTATGCCAATAAATTCCCTCTCTATGTTCTACTTTTTCTTTTATTAAAGTCTCACATTTATTTAAATAATTCTTTGCCAACTTTGGCATTTCATCAAAGGGTATTCTATCAACTCCATTTTTATATGGGAATAAACAATATGTTGTTGTGTTTATTTCTTTAAAACAGTATAATTTATCATTTTTTATTAAAGGTTTAACGATATCTTTTTCTAATGTAACAGTTTCTCCCAGTCCATTAATGCCTGTTATTGTATTTGCATTAACCTTACAATTTTGAAATTGGTATAATTTTTTCCATAAAAGCTGTATTCCTACCGATATATTTATACCTTTTGCGGTTTCTATGGTACCACATCTGACTCTTGCATTATTTAAAATTTCTATTAATTCCTTTTTAGCAAACGACCAAGTTTTATCCTTAAATTCAGAATTATTGATTGAATCATATTGCATATTTTTATTGTAATAATTTTCTAAATAGGATTTGGCTTGATTTTTATCACCTTTGATTAAATTATAGTTTAATTTATTTGATACATTTGATCCAAGTACAATAATTGCAACATATGTTATGCGATTTTCAAATAAATCGGTGGCTTCAAAATCTATAATTTTAGTAACCTTATCGTAAATTTCATTACGAATATTTGTTCCATAATCTGTTTTAAACCAACGTTTTTGAACAATAAAACTAAGACACCCACTCTCTGAAAGTAAAGATTTACATCTTTCAATAAATATGACTGCCAAATCTGCTTTGCCAGAATAACTATTATAATGATCTTTTATATATTTGTGCATATCCGAGTAATTATTTTTATAGTGCTTCGTCTCAACATACGGAGGATTACCTATAATGTATGTAAAACCATTGTTATGTTCAAAAACTTCTTTAAATCCGTGTTTTATGTCAAATGGACGAATTTCATCAATTACTTCAACTGGAAGTTCAATATCTATATCAACAAGAGTATTTCCTAACAATATGTTTTTGTGGATATCTTTTAATATTTGTTTTCCAAATGCACCTACTTCAGTTAATGAGTTAGTATTGTCAATATCGATTAATTTTAATGCTAATGACATTTTTGTTACTTCTACAGCCATGGCATCATAGTCAACACCGTGAATGCATCGTATAAAAAGCATTTGTTTAGCTTTTATTGTCAAATGATATGAATTATCGATTTTTATATATAATTCTTTATTTACGATACTTGAATCGTTATGGATAATTTCTACCATTTTTTTTGACAAAATATCAAAGCAATTAATTAAAAATATGCCTGAACCACAGCATGGGTCTAATATTTTTATATTTAATAATTCATCGATTGTTTTAATATGATCTAAATTAATTGTCTCTCTGCAAAGAGGTTGTACTAAAAAACTTGGAGTTGGGATAACTCCATTTGTTTTTACATAATCTGGTTTTAAATTTTCTTGAATTTTTCCCTCAGTGAAGCCTAATTCTTTTGACAAAAAGCCTTCATATATTTTAGCTATAATATCTGGATGTATTACGTCGAATCTATACGGACTAGGATAATATAATTTATTTATAAATTCTTCGAATATACTATTTTCTAGTACAATATCATCTAATAAGTGATCTAATGAAAACATTGCACCATCATAGTGTTCATAAAAATCAAAATAGCAACTATGTTTAAATTTTTCCCAAAAACCAGATTTATCTGAGAGATAGTTTTTCAAAATAAAGATCTGTTCTAATCCACGAGATTCACAAACTCGGATAAAAATTATTCTATCAATAATTATTTGAATAATATAATTTAAAAAGTTCTTATTCTCAGTAAAAATGGCATTACTTTTTACTAATTGTTCCGCTAAAAGAAATCTAAATTTTGACAAGAATTCGGTAAAATTGCTATCTAGGCTTTGTACCCCTTCCGCTTTTTCAGGTGTATATTCAATTTCAAGATAATTTTTGTATACATTTTCTTTACTGAAGTGAGCGTATATAATGTCAAAATTATCCAAATATTCTTTATAAGTAAATTTCCGAGTGCCCAATGAAGCATCTTGTTTGATATCCGGAGTAAATGTACAGTCGTAAATAACCAATTGAGAAAAATTCGATACGAAAGCACAAGGTACCATTGCAGACCATCCATATGATCTTATTTGAAATGCTACATCTCGATCATTAAATATATCAACTTTTAATGATTTTGCATCAAGAAACGTTTTTATCTGTTTCCCATTTACGAAAGTATAATCTGGTTTGTTATGCTCTGATTCAATCTTTTCTAATCGTTGTGCCCATTCTCCTACTAATTTTTTCTCTTGCAAAATTTCATTGGTTTGCCTTACATCCCATCCAAAAATACCCAAAAATTTATTTAACCATACCCTAATGGTTTCTTCGCTGATTTCTTCTAATCTAGAAGTATTGATAAATTCTTCATACTCACAGACTAAAACTTTTAATTTTTCTTTTGTAATATTTTTATCCATAGCTTACTGTTATAGTATCATGAATATGAGTTATTATCTTATTGTAAAAATGTTAACCTAAAACTTGAATATATTTCAATTATGAGTGATGAATACGACACGTTAAAGGAGGTCGTATGGAAAAAGTCGGAATGAATATTACGCCAAAGGAGTTTAAGCAATTAAGTAAGTGGTCGGATAATATTTATAACACTGCCGTCGTTATAGATTATTTTGTAGCAAATCAGCCGGAAATCGAAGAATGCTATAATCTCGCGCCAGTTGTTAAACACCTGCGCAATGATGCTGATGTTTTAAATGCATTCTTTATAGACCACGAAAAAGAAGTTGAAGATTTAAATACCGTTTAAAAGGTGTTTAAAAGCCGTTTAAATCATGTTCAAAAAATTATTATGTCCAAATGATACGATTTTTGACGCATATACTTGATGTTTCCCGCGGAAAGAGCAATGAATGGTGTAGCTTGAAAGGAACAAATTATGGTTGAAAAAGATTACAAGCTATATGGGACAAAGATTTTGAATCTTAGAACACAAGAAATCGGACTGTTAATTTGTTTATGGGAAAACAAATATACCGATAAAACAGTCGATTTTGCAACTTGCGTTGATAAAACCGGCAAACGCTACAACATTGAACTTGATAATATCAGAGGGTTTGAAGATGATTTTGAAAAATAAATTAACCAAAGAAACGTTGGATATTCCGTATTCTGAATTTAGGAAAAAGTTTGCAAAAGAAATTCAGGAGGCCTTTGAAAGTTATCGCAAAACACAATTAAATAAATATTCTTGGAACTTCAAAGATGACAACTCTTTGGAGTTTAATTTTTATTTTGAACTTCATTGGAACTTTAACCATTTTGGTAATAGCAACTGGTATATAGAACGACTTTAAAAATTCTGAGCGATATTCAATAATTGAGCATTATCTTCTGTTTTTAAGACATTTACAGGTATAATATAAATCTTAGTTTCATCAAAATATGTCCATTCTTTGACCTCGTTAAATTTAGATGTTTGCGGATACAATAGTGCAATAAAAACATTTTCTGATTCTTTTGAACGTATAATTGAAGCGTAATTGTGTAATTGGTATAAATCTGTTTGGCTTACTCCTAATTTTTCATCATTTATATCCAACTCTTTCCACTTGGCATCTAAAATAAGTTTTCGGTTTTTATCTTTTGATGTAATAATAAAATCCATTTGTGTATTAAATAATTCTTTCTCGCCTGTAAAGATAAGATTATAACGACTATATTGCACTCGATAATCAACATTACTTTGTTTAAACAAGTTTTCAATATAATCTTCAAACATTTTATTTAACGGGAATAACAATGCAGGAAGAGCCGTTCTTCCTCTGCGCGGCATAAAATTGTCGTGCCTTAAAAAGAACTCCGCATATTGTAATGGTCTGGAATAGTATTCGTGAAGTCTATTTATTTGTTTTTCCTGTAAATCTTTATCAAGATTCGTACACGGAGAAACGTCATCAAGCTCAATTAAAAATCGTCTTAGAACTTTTTTATTTTCTTCGATTTCTGTTTGTTTTATCAAGTATAAACAGGCGGATTTCAAAATTCTGTTTTCCGGAATATCTAAACTAAATTCGCTATATTCGACAAAAAAATTGTTTTTTGAAGTGATATTGTGTTTAATATGTTCTGAAAAATTTAACTTGCCTTTGTAATTATTGAGATTTTCTGATTTTCTAATATAAGATTTTTTAATCCCTCTTTTTAATAATTCAAGAATATCCTTACAAAAAACAGATATAAAAATTTCAATTATATGATTATCTTTTCTTGTATCACTATCGCTAATTTTATTGTGTTTATATTCTTGAGTTAAATTGTGTGATGCAAATATTAGGTTCTCAAATACTTTACGACTATCTTCCAAATTTGTATTTTTATCTATTTTAGGTAGTATTTCAAGATATGTGCCATCCTTAAGTTGTATAACGCCTGTGTATTTATCAAACTTTATACATTTTTCTTTTGGAATGTAATCAAATCCGCAGTCAATGTTTTTATTAACGCAATAATCATAGAGCTCTTTAAAATGTGTAGGCTTACAGTAATTTATACAACACGAACCATCAATATATTCAGACACACAATTATTGCAGGCTTCATCACATTTTAGAAGCCTGTCGTGTTCGTATGCAACTATTAAATTCTTAGTTGCTGCCATAATTATGCACCTTGAGCTTTACCTAAAATAGAAATAAAATCAATTGTTTTAAGTTCATCTTCGCTGCAATTTAAAATCTCGGCAACGGTTTTTGATTCGTTGTAGAAATATTCATTGAGCAACGGCAATATTCGATTTTTGTAGGCTCTTTCAAGTTGTTCTTTGGTATTTACACCCATTAAATATGAATGACCGATTTGATGATCTCTATCATATTTGTTTGTAATGCGTTCATTTACTCTTGTTAATAAAGTTTGCAAATTAATACCTTCAACAACTTTGCCACCAAGCAATTCAGGTCTTGGCATAATTTCTTCGAAATCAAAACGACGTCTTAATGCTGTATCAAGAAGCGCAATTGAACGGTCTGCCGTATTCATTGTTCCGATAATGTATAAGTTATTAGGTACGCCGAAAGATTCTTTTGAATAAGGTAATGTAATCTTCATCTGATGCTTATTACCAATACGTTTATCTTCCTCAATTAAAGTAATCAATTCGCCAAATATTTTTGAAACATCGCCACGGTTGATTTCATCAATAATTAGAATATATGGTTTATCATTGTCTTTGTAACTGGTAACTTGTTCTTGTTCGTCCACAATATCTAATACATCTTTTAGTGACATATTGTTTAATTGATAAACTGTTCCAAGTGTAAATTTTGTACCATTATTTATTTCCAAAATATTATGATTTAAGCCTTTTGCTAGCCATTTTACTTCTCTATATCTTTTATATTGTGGGAAATCATTATTCCATTTATATTCACTTGTCACAACACCAATTGCATCAATTGTCTTCTCTGAATAACAGGATAAAACAATATCACCAATTTCCATTTTATCTATAAAGGCTGATAATACCCTACTTCCGCCATCATCGAATATGGTTTCATCATTAATTGTTTCACCATATTTATCAAATCCAATCCTTATTCTGTTATTTTCCATACAATCTTTTCTTATATCATTTTCACCGGTTTTCATCAATGAAACCTTCCATATTTTTGGATTATCGTTTAATTCAAGATTGTTATCATTACTTTTAATTATTGGACTTTCCGCTTTTTTACATATTCTTTTAAATATTCCGTTTTCACCAATATATCTAACTTCAGTATTATCTGTTGTACCCCATTCAGGAATATATGGTTTTATTCCTTCAACAAATTCTTCATAAGAATATGATTGATGGAATGTTACAAATTCAATTTGCCCTGCTTGTTTTAACTCGTCAAATCTAGCTTTTAGAGCAGAGTATTGTTCATCTGAAACATCTTTATATTCCGTATTATCAATAATACTCATTGCTTTTAAAACAGTGTTATATGTTTTACCAGTTCCCGGAGGGCCATATAAAATTTGATTTAAAGGAATATTCATTTTATCAATCTCCTTATCGTTAAAATCATCATCATTGATTGTATAATTTATTGTTCTATCTGCATAAAAAGAAAATGCAGGGAAATCGTTAATCCCGTTTTTGTTATTTGCAAGTTCCGAACGCAATTGTTTGCAAAAATCTAAATAATCCTTACCTGTTGGTAGGTTATTACCAAAAACTTTTAATTTTTGTTTTATCACACCTGAAATAAGAGATTCTTTTTGCAGGACTGTCCTATTTTTTGAATCAAGGTTAATAAACATATATGGAGATATCCAGAATAGCCCCATTGTTATATTCCACTTAACACCCTGCTGCCCTTTTACAGTATTGAAAATGTTATCAAAATTTGCTTCTAAAATCGGCAGACTATTTTTTTCATAATCAAGAGCTACTTTATACAAATCCCATAAATTATTTATATCATTATCAGATCTGTCGCCTATAAAATAATAAAAAGTAGATTTTTGATTATTTAATACTGGAATTCCGTTAAAATCTTTTGGGATATCTGCATTTATATTAAAAGATTCTTTTATCAATGATATTAATTCTAATCTGTTATTATTAGTAATTCCTTTATTAAACAAACCAAAAACAGTAAACGGATCGATATCAATAATGTTATTATCTCTTTCTAATGTTGGAAGTGTTAAATTACTCATTCTTAAAAAGATATCTTTTATTTTATTTATTAATTCAGGACGATTGTTCTGATATTCAAGCAACTTATTAGCGAATTCTTTATAAAAAGGAATCCAGGTAAAATTAACAGTATCATTACCATTTTGAACTAAGAATTTGCCATAATGATTCAATGGGGTTGATACCCAACCACTTTGAGCTTGACCTGTTTTATTTATAATATCGAAATTCGGATCACTTTTTATTATGTTTACAAAATAATCAAACTCTGTTTTTGTTTGATAAGCGTACATATTTGGATTTAAAGACTTAATTTTTTCATTGTTGGAAAGAGTTATAATCTCTTTTAATTTAAACAAAATATCTTCAGTATAAGCAATTAGCGTTGATTGACTAATCTTTCGACTATTCTGTAACCAATCCTTGAATAAACGTTTTTGTTCATCTGTATTCATATTTCCCATAGACCATTCCTTTTTTCTTTAGGGTATCACAAACATGGATTTGAACATATTTTGAACGGTTATAAAACAGGAGTTGAATTAATTTGGTGGTTTATCCATTCCATAATTACAGAAACAAGGTATTCTTGTTCGGTTGCAGTTAGTTCTCTGTGTTTGGGAAATTTGTGCCATTTTTCAATACACCCACGACAGCAGGTAGCCGTTGCGTGTTGAGCGATAAAAACAGGATGTCCTCGCATTGGAGTTTGTTTGCCGTCGTTCGCAGGTTCTGCCGGTGCAACTCGATCACGAATAAAATCGCAGGCATGAGAATAAATGGTATCAAGTCCCTTATCCTTGATGTATTCAAGCTCCTTTGAGCGTAGCTTAAATCTGCTCCTAAATTTTGATTTTGCTAATCTTTCTAAAATTTCCATAATTATATTTTATCACGTATATCTATGCTATAATAACTATAGAACGGAACATTCAAGAATCTTTAAGTTTAAGACAAAAAACAACTTTTTGTAAAATACATACGGTATCTTAACAAATATTATAAATATACTTGACAAATTTTAAGTTTTTAGAAATAATAGCATGTAAAGGAGGCTTACATGCTCGAAAAAATTAGTGAAGAATTAAAACAAAGAATAGCAAATAGCCATATCGAAGGCTTTGGGGAAGAATTAGAATATTGGGTTAAACAAATAAATACCCCTACCAGTAATTACAAAAATATGCTACCGCGTGATTTAACAAATGGCATTCTTATTTCTTTTTGCGATGATAATTTAAGATACGATATTGTAAGACGTGGCTTTTATGAATTATTGTTATTGCTTGATTTAAATTCAAATCTTCTTTTTACCTGCATGAGTGAAGATGCTCTTAACAAAATTTTAAAAGACAAAAAACGTGAAGTACCACATTATATAGACATTTTGTCCCTTAAAAATAAAGGGTTGGAAGGTAAAACCCACCAAATAACTATTCCGGGAATTGAGACAGAGTTATTTCCTGAGGATGAACTTGAGCGACAATTGAAAGAATTGTGCTCTAATCTTGAAATGCAAACAGATAAAGAATTCAGACATTGCATAATTACAATTAAAAAAAGCGGTTATAATATAGAGGAATTAAAAGCATACATTTTTAATTCTGCGTTAGAATTAGTTGAAGAAGAGAATTGGAGTCAATACTTGAGACCAAGCTATACATTCCTTGATGATGTAAATAAATCCAACGAGGTGGATATAATAAAACCGACATTAAAGAAAGATTTCTTAGTACAGGATAAAGATACAATGCCGGAAATTAAAAATGATAAAAACGACGAAAAAGATGTTAATGAGGAAGAATAAAGTATAATGAAAAATAAATTTAGCGGTGAACAGTTAAAAATTGCTCGAACCTATAGAGGATTAACGACTGAAGAGCTTGCTCAAAAAATCGGAGTAAAAAAACAAACAATATCTTTGTATGAAACAGATAAAATTATTCCTGAGGTAGAAAATTTATTTAAAATAATTAAAGAATTAAACTTTCCAAGACAATTTTTCTTTCAAAATAAAAAAACTATACCAGCAGGAACTCCGTATTTCAGAGCTTTATTAACAACTAATAAAAAATACCGGGAACAACAAAAATTACAGAATCAGTTTAGAGCTCAATTATGCGAGTATCTATTAAAATATATGGATTTTCCAGTCTTAAATATTCCTAACAATATTGACTTTGATGGGGATATTGAGGCTTTTTCATCAAAAATAAGAGAGTTTTGGGGGCTAGGTTTTGAACCAATTACAAATATGATTCATTTGCTAGAAAAGCAAGGACTAATTGTTTTACTTACAAAAACAGATACTGATGATATTGATGCCTTTAATCAATCAATACAAATAAACAACGAGGAAAGATATATAGTTACTTTGTCTAAAAATAAACCTTCTTTCTCAAGGATACAATTTGATGCGGCTCATGAATTAGGACATATACTGCTACATCCAAAAAGTGAAGATATAGAAGCTATTTCAAGAGAAGAATTTAAATTTTTAGAAAAGCAAGCCAATGAATTTGCCGCTTCATTTTTATTGCCAAAGGAAGCATTTATAAAAGACCTTCCTGAAAGATATAGGTACAGTTTAGATTATTATGTCAGATTAAAGAAAAAGTGGAATGTTTCAATATCAGCGATGATTATTCGTGCATATAATTTGAATTTAATGACATACAATCAATACCAGTACTTAATGAAAAAAATGTCACAAAAGGGTTGGAAGACGCATGAACCATATGATGATTCAATTATAATTCCAGAGCCTACAATGTTGAAATATGCAATTGATTTGCTTTTAGATAACAATATTCATACAGTTCAATCATTATTAGAAGATATAAGTGTTGATTTGGCTTTAAATTCTGATGAAATAGAGTTTTTATTAGGCTTAGAAAAGGGTAAACTTGCAATTCCGGATACAACAATTTCTAATATTAAACCTAAACTTAAGGTTTAAATTTTGTCAGAAGTTGATAAAAATACATCACATTAAAATTTTGTATCAAGCAACACCCGAGCGAACACCAAACCGGAGCGAAAAGCAATTTCAAGACAGCGAAGCACCGCAACGAAGTGAGGATTACAAAGCGAACATCTAAGCAATGCGAAGATTGTGAGCCTGTATCCGAAGCGAAGCGGAGTGTGACTGAGCCTGTATGCGAAGGCAGTGCCGTAGCTGTCCCACCTGAGGAGTTTTTGCTATATTCAGGGTCTTTTTTGGCTTCTAACTCAGTTATATTAACATTTTCTAAAGTTCGATTGTTAAAATTTTAAACAACGTCTCAAAAAGATTATAATATTTCAATTAAAAAGATAATATCACTTAAAATATAAAACAATTCTTTTACCTACGTATTTTGCAACTTTTTCTATTGTATTTAATGTAATAGAAGTATTTTCAGGGGCAAGAATACGAGATATTGCAGTTCTTGATGTTTCTAATTCTTTTGCCAATCTGTTGATTGAAATATTATCTTCTTTTATTTTTTGTTCAAGAGCATAAGCAATAACTCTTTTTATTGCAATGGTATCCGCTTTTTGAAGCAAATTTTCTTCTTTTAGAAATTCATCAAAATTAGAACTATATATTTTTTATTAGTCATAATTTTACTCTTTTATTTAATTGTAATATCTCTTTTAAAATTTCAATTTCTTTCATATTTTTTCCATAAGCCGCAGCTATTTATAGGTATTATTTAATGATTTCCCAATAACCGCCTTTATCAGCACCAACACGTTTGATTTTATTGTTCTCTTTTAAATTCTTAATATGTTTTTCAACAGCCCTTGAAGTTATACCAATTTCTTTTGCTATATCATTAGCAGATATTGTAGGATTTTTAGAAATTATCTCTAATATTTTCTCTCTGCTTTTTTCATTTTTCTCCGAACTTTTCTCCGAACTTTTCTCCGAACCTTTTTCATTTAGTTCGGTATAATCATTTTCATATCCTTTTTCAAAAGGTATTCTGATTCTAAGGAAATGTTCCATAAATTCAAAGTTATCTTTGTTATAGACGGTCATTATTTTACCCATTCCGGAACCTATATGTTCAACCAAATCCAAATCCTTAAATATACGCATTAATTCTCGGTTTCTGGGCATTGATACACCGCTAAAAAATTCTTCTCTGCTTAATCCTTCAACCAAACCGCCATAAGATGTAATTTCCAACCTATCTGAATATATTTCAAATAATGGCGGTACTTCTCTTGTATAATCATTATGTACAATAAAATTAATAACAGCTTCTTTTACGGCATCGGCATTCCAGAGAGTTCTTTCTTTTCTTTCCGTGTATGTAACTTTTGTACTAACGGTATTTTCAACATCTAACCTATCAAGCACGGATTTTGTAGCTTTTATTAGCGAACAATATCCGTATTCTTTAAGTTCTCTTAACTTTAGTTTGTCTTTACCCCAATATTTTGCTACTTTAATTGATGTACCGTTTTTATCGGCTAAAAGGTATGCAATATAGTTATATTTGCCATCATCCGTTAATAATTCCAAATTCCTTGCAAAATTATCATTTAGAGTTAAGTCTCGTTCTTGATAGTATATTTTTAGCTGTTCAAAAGTCAGGTCTTGATGATATGAAACAATATTTTTCAGAGTATTTCTTGTTCTTTTTGCATAATACTCGGCAATTTGATTCTCGGTCATTTGTTGTGAAGATGAACCGACTCTTAAAAAACAACCGTTAGGAGTCATACCCTTAGATGAAATGTAATATGGTTTTTCATTACCACTGGAAACAATAATGTGAATGATATTTTTACCTTCTTTTGCTTCGGTAAAAACATCAAAGAGTCCCAATGAATAAGGCTTTATGCTATCACGTAAAGTGTTTATAATTTTTAATTGCACTTCGTCTATATCATTAACACCGTAAACAGTTCCATCATTTTCTATTCCGACATAAAGATGTCCGCCTAATGACGAATTAAGAAATCCTATAACATCTTTCAAAATGCTATCAGAATATTCCCTTTTGTATTCAATAGTGTTTGTTTCAGTAGAATTTACCATGATTTCATTTTAGCATAAATGATAATGTTTGGAATTTTTTATCAATATGACCGTTTTTGACATAAATGTGTTGTATAATTAGAATATAGATAATACGCTGGAAGATTTTTTGAATGATAAGGATTATTACTTCATTCACTACGCAAGTGAGGGATTTATAACAGATCAAGCCCTGCTCCTAAAATTTCTACAATTTATTTTCAACACAAAAATGGTAAAATTTCATATATACAATCAATTCTTATAGTATAATAATACTATGATTTTAGAATCTTGGGTATGGAAAAAAGAACTAAAAAAAGATCTTAATAAGTTTATAAAACTTATTAAATCGGATAAAAATGTATATTTGAAAAATGATTATGATGATGAAGAATACGATTTATTCAATCTAAATGTTGAAAAATTCTTTTTTACAAGTTTTTTCATAATAAGAAAATTATTAGAGTCAAAAAAGCTTAGTAATTCTGTTTGTAAGTATACCATTAATTGTTTTGCATATCCTAAAATTCAAAGACCAACAAGACTTTTAGATTATTATGGCCATGCATGTGATATAAATAAAAATTATAATTTAAATAGGCATTTAAATGTGACATTAACATTAAACGATTTATGCAATTTTTTTGTACATAGTTATATTTTTTCTCCTCGTGTAGAAAATAATTCTTTTAATTATATTTTTATAAACTCTTTAAATACAAAAAATAAGTACTGTTATCTTATAAAGATAGAAAAATTATTTGAATTAATAAATTGCATAATAGAAGATAATGTTGTTGAGTCTTCCATTACATATGATAAAAAAAGTGATCGGATTATTGTAAACAACTATTCAACTAATGATTTTAAAAGTGTATAATATTTACTTTTATACTTCCAAATATACTCTGCACAAGCCTTTTATTTCATTTGGGTATGGTTTATTGAATGGCTACGTGTGAGTAAAGAACTTTCTTCCATGAACTTTCTTATTTTGTATGCGGCAACATTTTTTGTTTTGGTTTTAGCGGTTTATTGGCTACAAAAAGTTTCTCGTCATTCACTATACCTGTGAGGGTGGGTATAACTGCTTAAGCCTGGCTCTTATTATTTCCTGCATTGCAATTTATAACGATATCGAGTTGAATAAGAATAAAATATAACAGTTATTTTTATGCTATATTTTTATAATTTTCAATAAGTGAGAATATTGAGAGGCTGTTTATATCTGTAATTTTCTCATATAACTTTTGCGTAAATAGTTCTAATGTGGTACATTGAGAGGAGTTTTTATTATATTCAGGGTCTTTTTGCGCAGTATTTTCTTTTAAGTAATATTCATAAGCATTATTAGTAAAATACCAAACCGATGATGGTGTATTTATACCTTCAAAGTGGATAGGTAAAATATGGACTATTTCTCTTAAATATATATAATTAAAATTATGTTTAATATTAAAAGTTATAAAAATCTTTGTTTTAATATTTTGGTATTTATTATTATCGGTTTTGGTATTTTTTTACGAGCATCCTTATATTTTAAGCAAATACCTTTTTGGCACGATGAACTATTATTAGGTTTAAATTTTTTTGATAATAATTTATCTAAATTTTTTTTCAGCTTATCAAATATTTTAAAAATCCCTCCGTTATGGGGCATTATAAATCAAATTTTTATTAATATCTTTGGACCTTCCTTTCTTGCTTTTCGTTTTATTCCTTTTGTCTCAGGAATTTCCGCACTTATTGCATTTTTCTTCTTATTAAAAAATCTTTTTAAAGATAAAATAGCTATCTTAATAGGGCTTTTATTATTTTCTCTTAACCCTTGTATCATTTATTACTCAAATGAATTTAAACCATACTCCTCTGATGTTTTGGTTTGTATTCTTTTATTATTATCTTTTAAATTTATAAGTCTTAAAAATATTTCATTTCGAAAAATAATTTTATACACTTTAATTTCTATGGCAATTATATTATTTTCATTCCCTGCTATGTTTATTATCCCTGCAATAATTTTAGCTAAATGTATTGAAGAAAAACATTTCAATCCCAAAATTTTACTTATCTTTATGGGTGTTTGCTCTGCTTGCTTATACTTATATTTCATAGACCGTGAATGCTACAAATTTATGGTTCAATATTGGGGCAGTGATATTTATTTATCAGGTTTTTTAGAACCTTCTTTTGGTTCTTTTAATTTATTAATTAACAATTTTTTCAATTATATATTCAGCGGAGTTACAAATTCAGATTATTTCAATATTAAATATTTTGTACTTGTAAGCTTAATATTCTTCTTTATTCATAAACAAAAAGAAGCTTTTATATTTTTGTTTATCATTTTATTCACTTTATTGGCTTCATTTTTAAAAGTTTATCCATTTAGTCAGAGAGTAAGCTTATATCTCATTCCGATTATTTTGATTTTAATTGCAAAACTTATTGATTTTTCATATTCACTTACCAAAGAAAAAATTCTTATTTTTAAATCTGTTCTTATTGCAGGGTTAATCCTTTTTCTTGTCCCCCATTACAATAAATTTTCATTTTCAATTGAAAAATTCAGTAATTTAATTAAACCTGAAAACCAAAGAGAGGATTTTTATTACTATTCTAAAAATATTATGAGTAAAGCTAATAATGAGGATATTATTATTGTTCCTCACTCTATAGAAGTGTTGTTAAGATTTTACAATAATTACTTAAGTGAAAATAAAAAATTAAACATAATTATGTATGACTGTCCCGAAGATAATAAAGAAGTGACTGAAAGACAATTATTAAAAAAAATTTTGGATAACTACGACCATTCAATTAATATTTGGATATCTGGTAAATATAGAGATTGTTGGGATATTTCTTCCGATAATATTAATATTGTTGAAGATGAACTTAAAAAACATAACCTTAAATATACCAAAACCGATGATGGAGTAATTTATACCTTTAAAGTGGATAGGTAAAATATGGACTATTTCTCTTAAATATATATAATTAAAATTATTTTAATACAATAAGGTTGTAAAATCTAACTGATACAAATTCTAAAACTTACTGATAAGTTTTTATGTTAATATTGATTTGTTAAAAGGAAGTTTTAAAAACAAATTGATAAAGTTAATATAAAGGGTTTTATGATAAAGAACATTGAAAATAAGTTATATGGTAAGGAATATTATTGTTCAAATAAAAATACTTATATTGATTTTAACAATCTGGAGTTAATGTTTTTATACATTGAGAACTATAAACAATTTAAAAATTTTAAATTAAATTTAAATGCAAAATACACATTTAAATATTCTAATAATAAATTAGTTATACAAGATAATAAATCATATCTGAATATATATCCAGATAACGTAAACTTAAAAATTTTATGCGGTGAAAACGGTTCGGGTAAATCAACTATAATCCAAATCTTAAAAAGTATAGAAGATTGTAAAAATTGTTTTATTGTATATAAAACAGAAAAAGGTCATTTTGTAACAAACAATAGTAAGCTTACAATTTTGTATAAAAATAAATCCTATTCTTTTGATGATGAAAAATCTAGTTCAAGAGCCGGTAAATTTTTTCACTTAGAAGATGATTACGAACTTGTTAATATTTTGGACGTAAATTATCAGGCAAAATTTTGTCAAGGGTATTTGTTTAATTATACAACTATTAATAAGGTTTTAAATGAAAAATATAAAAATTATTTTGATTATTTTAGTATTGGCTTTGATGATATTGAAAGAAATGCCGATAATTTAGAATCTACAATAGAAATAAGATATAATATTCCCATAAATGAAATAGAAGGACTGAGTGTTTATTTTACACATAATCCGATAAAATTTATAATGTTAAATGAAGCTTTCGATTCTTCATTTGATAGTTTGCATGAAAAAATAAAAACAAAAATATTTCCGGGTGACAATAAAAATATAAATAATTTATTTGATAAGCTTCTTAAAGAAATCTATGGCATTAAGGGGTTTAATGCGATTTCTAAAATAAATGAAGAATTTATCAACTTAATTTATGACACATCCGAATATACTTCTTTATTAAATAGTGAAAAATGTAAAATAGAAAATAAAATAAAAAATGTGCTTTTTTCCTTTAAATGTGAAAATTTGAAATATCAAAAACTAAAAGAATATCCCAGTTGTAATTATAAAAAATATTTAGAAAAAATAAAGGATTTTGAGGAGCGACTAAATAAAATTTATCACACTCCGCTAAATAAAAATGTAAATATAAATCTATGGGAATATTTTTATTTTAACCTGTTTAAAAAGACGAAAAGCGGAAACATATATTTTTATAAACTTAGTAAAGGTGAACAACAACAGTATATTACGATTCTTAATTTATATTATAAATCAGTTCGAGCAAATTCTTTGGCGCAAACATTAATTTTTGAAGACGATATAGATGCAAATCTGCACCCGGAATGGTGTCGTATGTTTATATATACATATATAAAAGCATTAAAAAGTTTTTCAAAAAACAAAAATAAAACACGAAATATTATCCTTACAACACATTCACCTTTTATATTATCAGATACGACAAATGACTATATAGAATATCTTTATGTGAAGGACATACAAAAGAATAGTAAAATGTATAGTTATACCAAACTTAGAAATAAAAAGAAAATAAAAAAGACTTTTGCCGGTAATATTATGCAAATGTTTGAAGATAATATGTTTATGCAAGCTTCTATAGGAGAATATAGTAAAAATATTTTAAAAGAAGTTCTTAATTATAAAAATGGAAACAAGATAACACATCCTATTCTATTGAGTAAGAATTTATCAAAAGAAGAAAAAGATAAAATTAGTTCCCAAATTATAAATTCAATTGGTGATGAAGTGTTAAAAATGATTTTAAATAATAAGTATAAAAAGGGTAATAATGGAAAAACTGGATATTGCTAATATTGAAGAAAGATTAAAACCCTTATTGAATCATAAAAGCTATGATGCTTTTTCAAAATGCGAAGATTCATATAAATATGCTGAAATAATTAATGAATATGCAAATTTCTGTTTATATTGCAATATTGAATCCATCATTACTCACAGAAAAGAAAGAGGTAAAAAAGGAGACCGTTTAAGGTTTGATCACTTTGTAAGAAAAAATGCAACAAATGAACTTGATCCTTATAACTTAATTCCTTGTTGTCATAAATGTAATAGTGATTACAAAGGAGCTCTGGATATTGATGGTGAAATATTAAATCCTTTTAAAGAAAGCTTTAATGAATTGGCAGAATTTTATTTATCGGTAGAACCTGAAGAAATTGGTAAATTTAGCAAATATGACTTTTGTATTAAAGTAACAACAAATAATAAAAATTTACAAAAAAAGACGCAAAAAACAATTCAAATATTTAATCTTAAAAACAGATATAACAGTGAAGATACAAAAAGTGATATGCGCCCATTCATAAATACATTAGTTAATACAACAACTTTCAAATTTAATGACTATACAAAGCTTTCAGGGTATGATAAAAATTTGATTTGTAATCTTTTTGAAGTGCCATATAAAAACATAAATAAAAAAAGATACGGAAAGCTAAAAAACGATTTAGCAAAAAAATACTTAGGTATAAATTAATAAATAGTAAAATTGTTAACAATAACTGCAGATAATTTATTGGTAAAAATTTAAAGCCCGGGTGCCTGTTAAAATCTTAAAAACAGATATACAATGGGGGAAATAAGAATTTTTTAAGTTGATATAAAAAAACCTTCCGGCAGGAAGGCTTTTATCTAATCTAGTGTCGCACTTTACCGCCGACTATCTTGAAATTTCTTTTCGTTCGGGATAGTCGCTCGCTCGACTTCGTCTTGCACTCGCTTCACCCTCACTTACCGGACTTGCGCCCGTCCGAAATTCCGCTCATCGTCGTAGTACAAGTGCTCACCTTTTAAAGTTGCCACTCAAAAATTTCGCTCACGTTCCTTATTGCGAAATTTTCTCGGACAAATTATAGAATTTTTATTTGTCCAAGAATTTTTTAAATTTGTCTGGAATAATAATATCTTTAGCAGTTTCCATTATTTTTTTAGAAGTATTTCTAACATCTTCAATGGAAGAATTCCCATTTTTATCAAAAGTTTCTATAAAATCAGTTTCGCCGTCAGCATTATTGTCATAATAAACAGAAACTTTCCCGTTTTCATCATATTTGTATGTGGTAACTGAATTTATTTTTCCGCTTAAATTTTTATCTTTACTTTTTTTTATAAGTCTTCCAAGGTTATCATATTCAAAATAAAGTTTAGCATCAGCTATTCCGTCGCTGTTGAAGTCAAGAGAAACTTCTTCTATTCTTCCATCTGAATTTTTTTTAAATTCAACAATATCATCTAAACATCCGTCATCATTTTCATCAAATACTATTCCTTTTAATTCATCAAGATTTTCTGTATTAAAATCATCTTTGTTCATAAATTGTCCTTCCTTTTTTATAATTTGTCCGTAAATTTTTAATCAGCATTATAGAATTTATATGAATTTAAAGCATCCTTTAAGAGGTCTTTAAATGTAGGATTTTCTCTTTTCTTTGGTTCTATATATTCAGCAAGTAATTTTAAATTATTTGCACTATAAATTTTTGTTATTTTAAGTTCATCACTTTTATTGTAGAAAGTTCTTTGTGTAATATCTTTAGATTTATTTTGTTTTTCTTTTTCATAAACGGCAATTGAAGCTGCCATATCAAGAATGTTTTGCTTTTGATTTAAGTTATATTTTTTCCAATCTTTATTGTATACATAGAATTTATTTTCGGTTGCGGAAATACTATAATTTACAAAATATCTTGTTGATATATTAATTAACCTTTTTTCTAATTTAATAATATTATCTTGATTAGAAGATATATTTTTTACTATGGCAAATGAAACTGAAAATAAGATAATTGTATAAATTATAGGAATAAGAACCAGTGAAAAAATGCACCAGAATATAGTTTGGTTCTCTTGAGATTTATTAAATTTTTCAACATCATCCCATTTTTTGTTATTAAAAGCCCATTCATTACCTTTTAGCCCGCAGATTAAACGGAAAAGAAATCCAAACGGAGTAAAGAACAATAATAAATCCCACAAAGTAACAAAAGTCTTATTAAATAAGCCCCATATCCAGCCGCCAAAAAATGCACCCCAGTTGAATTCTTTTGTATAATCATACGGTAGAGATGATGTTATTTTCCCTGGGGTGAATATTAAAATTAAATTTATAATCATTGTAATTAAAATTGATGTTAAAACAGGTATTTTTATTATATTTTGCGGAATTAAAAACGAACATGTTAAAATAACATACATAATGCATACAGCATAATTTAAAACAGGGATATTTTTACCTGTTATATCATTAAGCCTTCTTATTAAATTGGATAAAAATAAAGCAAGTGTTAAAAACATTCCTGCAACAATATATAATTTGAAGAATATATTTGCGGAATAGAAATAACTGCTGATATTATTTATGTCCGTTAAAGAAGTAATTACCCTTTGCAGCCAGATTGTAAAAGGTATATAAATAAACTGTCCGATTATTTGTATAAGAACGATATTAAGGAAAAAATCTCTTCTTCCTATAATGCCATCATAACCATAAAATTTAGAATTTATATTTAAATAATTTTCTGACATTCTTGTTTCCTTGTTCTTACATAGGGAGTCTATTTAGTGACTGATTATTAATTATGTTCATGAACTGAGAAAATATTATAAATGATAATATTGAAGATATTATATATATTGAAATACCTATAATTGCCCATTTTTTTTGATTTTCGTGAAAACTTTTTATATTTGGGAAACGTTTATTTTGCCAAGCCCAAGTATTACCCTTTATTCCGAACCAAATTGAAAAGCCTAAAGGACCTAACATCCCTATGATAGGAATTATAGCTAAAAGAGCAGAAGCAAAAATTGTAAATGTAATATAAGATTTATTTCCGATGCCCCAAATCCAGGTTAAAGTAAAGGCACCCCAATTAAATTTGCCGGAAATTTCTTTTGGTACTTTTATATCTTTCCCACCACCCGAATTATTAATAAATTTAGGTTTTTGTTTGACAGGTCGAACATCGTTTTTAATTGGCATTTCATTTGACATATAAATAACTCCTAATTCCGAAACTGAAATAATTATATAAAATTAAACTTGTATTGGCAAGAATTTTGCCAATAGTAATTTTTTTGTGTAAAATTATGATGTCCTATTTGCGGAGAATTAATATGATTAACACAATAAAATTAAAAGATTTTGAAATTGGTACTGATAAGTTAACAATACTTGCAGGGCCTTGTGCAATTGAATCAAAAGATATTCTTTTTAAAACAGCTGAATATTTAAAAAAACTAACTCAACAATTAGATATTAATTATGTATTTAAAGCTTCTTATGATAAAGCAAACAGGAGTTCACTTAATTCATACAGAGGTCTTGGAATAGAAAAAGGGCTTGAATTATTAAAGGAAGTAAAAAAAGAGTTTGATGTTCCTATAGTAACAGATATTCATAATCCCATAGAAGCTCCTCTGGCGGCAGAAGTAGCTGATATTATTCAAATTCCGGCTTTTTTATGCAGACAAACTGATTTATTGGTAGCTGCAGCTAAAACAGGCAAAATAATTAATATTAAAAAAGGTCAGTTTTTAGCACCTTATCAAATGAAATCTATTGCAAAAAAAGTAGTAGAATCAGGTAATAATAAAATAACGATAACTGAGCGAGGAGTAACTTTCGGTTATAATAATTTGGTTTCTGATATGCGTGCAATTCCGATAATACGGGAAATGGGATATCCTGTTATTTTTGATGCAACACATAGTGTACAGCTTCCCGGTGGTTGTGGTGATAGTTCTTCAGGTGAAAGAAAATTTGTACCGGTTTTAGCCAAATCAGCAGTTGCTGCAGGGGCTGACGGTTTATTTTTTGAAGTTCATCCGAACCCTGATTCTGCCTTATGCGACGGGGCAAATATGATAAACTTTAATCAGGCGGAAGAAATATTTTCTATATGTAATAAAATTTTTCATCTGGTGAAAGAGTAATTTATTTAACTACATATCTTGCATGAGCCCAAGGATAATCATTAATTATCTGCCAGTTATCATTCATTATTAATGCGGCACAGTAATTTCCGTTTGTTTTAACATTGCAGTTATTTTTATTGCTTGCAGAGATTAATTGATCTCTTGAATATTCATGTCCAAAAGGCAATAACCTTCCTTCATACTCAGGGTGTTCGGAATTTTCTATCCAATATTCAAAAATAAATATATCTCTTGCTACAACGTTTAACCTTTTCTTACCGTTAATATCCGCATAAAAATAAATTACTTTATATTTATCGTTGCCGTTTGTTTGTAATGCCATAAAGGTTCCGTCATTAAGATAAAATCTTACCCAAGAATTATTTAAAGATTTTTCAGTCCCGTCCAGTTCTTTAAATACATAATTACAATCATCTTGAGTAGATGTTTTGCAATCTCTTAAAAGAACTAAAAAGTTTTTTAAATAGGAATTAAAAAATTCATAAGAATTTTCACTGTTTAAACCGTCTGATATATACCAATATTTAGGACTCCCGTTTAAAGTTGACGATTTATTGAAAGTATCTGCAAGTGAAGCATATACTTTTTTCAATCTTTCCACCGTCTGATTTCTGTTTATATCTGCAACTATTGTTCCCATTGCAATTGTGAATACGACACCAACTATTGTCAATGCAATTAAGGTTTCTGACAAAGTATTCCCAAGTTTATGCGGTTTAATTTTATGATTAAAAAATTTAAACAACTACTGACCTCTTAAATTAATTATAGCGAATATTTATCAATTAATGCAAATAATTCTTTTTTCTCTTCGTTGTCTAAAGTTACCAAAGGACTTCTTACAAAATCATTAATAAGCCCTAAGTGATTTAAGGCTGCTTTAACAGGAACGGGATTAGGCGCCATAAACAGCTTTCTGAAAAGCGGATACAGTTCAATATGAAGTTTAAGCGCTTCGGTATTTTTACCTGCTTTAAATAAAGAAATCATTTCTTTAAGTCTTTTTCCTGCTATGTGCGAAGCAACGCTTATAACTCCATATGCACCTAATGACATCATAGGAAGTGTTAAACTGTCATCACCTGAGTATATCGTAAAATCATCAGGACAAAGTGATTTAATGTCGCTGATTAAGTCTAAATCCGAATTACTTTGTTTTACAGCGACTATGTTTTTATAATCTTTTGCCAGCTTAGCAATAGTTGCAGGCTGCATGTTAACCCCTGTCCTGCCCGGAATATTATATAGAATTATAGGTAAATCAACTGATTTTGCGATTGTTGAAAAGTGTTCATACATGCCTTTTTGAGAAGGTTTATTATAATAAGGAACAACCGATAATACAGCATCCGCCCCCAGTTGTTTAGCTTTTTGAGAAGATTCAACAGCTGTTTTTGTTGAATTTGAACCTGCTCCCATTATTAATTTTACTCTTCCGTTTACTGTTTTCTTTACGAATTTAAAAATTTCAGTTTCTTCCTCGTGCGTTAAAGTAGGAGTTTCACCTGTCGTGCCTGCCACTAAAATAGCATCAGAACCTGTATTTATAAGATGATTTACTAATTTATCAAGTGCATGATAATCAACGGATAAATCCTCTTTAAAAGGAGTAATCATTGCTGTTATAATTTCGCCTGCATTATATCTCATAATATTTCTCCCCTAAAATACCTGCATTTCAATAACTTTTTCTGCAATTCTTACTGTATTAAGAGCTGCACCTATTCTTAAGTTATCCGCTACGCACCAAAATGTAATTGCATTTTCAAAAGCTATATCTTTTCTTATTCTGCCTACATATACCGGATTTGTTCCTGCCGCCATTATTGCTGTAGGAAATTCGTAATTTTCAGGGTCGTCAATAACTTTAACACCCCAGGCATGTTCAAGTATTTCTCTTGCTTTATCCGGTGATAATTCTTTTTCGAATTCCACTGTTACCGCTTCAGAATGTCCTATAAATACGGGGACTCTTACTGCCGTACAAGAAATCGGAGTATTGGGGTTTAAATGAAGAATTTTTCTTGTCTCATTTGTAACTTTCATTTCTTCTTTTGTGTAACCGTTTTCGCAGAATACATCTATTTGCGGAATGCAGTTATATGCTATGGGCTTTTTGAATACCTTATTTTCAAATGGCTGTTTATTGTTTACGGCGATTGTATTTTCTTTAAGCTCGTTAATTGCAGCCAGTCCTGCACCCGATACCGATTGATATGTGCTTACTATCATTCTTTTTATGCCTGCATAATCATGTAAAGGTTTTAATACAAGCATTAATTGAGAAGTAGAACAATTCGGATTTGCAATTATACCTTTATGAGTTCTGATATCTTCATCATTTACACCTGCTATAACAAGCGGAACATCTTTTTCCATTCTGAAAGCACTTGAGTTATCAATGTATACGGCACCTCGTTTAACTGCTTCTTTTGCCAATGCTAAACTTGTTGAACCCCCTGCGGATGCTAATACTATATTTATCCCTTCAAAAGCATCGGGGGTTGCTTCTATAACCGTATAATCTTTACCTTTAAATTGTATTGTTTTTCCTGCACTTTTTTTGCTGGCTAAAAATTTTATATCCTCATATACAACATTATTTTCTTCAAGTATTTCTAAAATATGTCTTCCGACGACTCCGGTTGCTCCAAGCACCCCTATTACAGGCTTTCTCATATTCTCTACCTCTCTATTTATATTGAAATTATCTGATAAATCAAACAATAAAACAAGGTTTTTAACCGTATTATTTTATCATGTAAAAATATATTAACTTTTTTAATAAAAATTGAAAAAAAATCTTTCAATCGCTTTACTGACATGAAAAATTGTTGTATAATAATCTTGTTATTAATGTTTCGGCTAGTGTAAATATTGCAAGTTCTTAAATCTTACATTTAAACTTGCATTTTTTTTTGTCAAATTTTATTGGTTATTATTTCGCCTTTTAAATATTGATTTAAGTTATCCATTGTCATATTTAAAATTCTTTGCACCGCTTCTTTTGTATCGTAGGCTATATGCGGAGTTGCAATTACATTAGGTAAATTTAAAAGTTTATTATTTATTAACGAAGTTCTTAAATTTTTTAAATTTATGTTTTCTCCGGGGCGCTTATTTGAAATTGTTTCTTCAAATTCAAGTACATCAAGCCCTGCGCCCCTTAATTTGCCGTCTAAAAGAGCATCATATAATGCTTCCGTATCAATAAGTTCACCTCTCGCCGTATTTATTATTACGGCATTATCTTTCATAAGAGCAATTTTATTTTTATCTATTAAATGATACGAGGAGGTCGTTAAAGGAGCATGGAGCAGTATAATGTCTGACAATTTGCATAATGTATCTAAATCAACATATTTAATATTAAACTCTTTTTCTAATTCACTGTTATGATAAACATCAAAACAGATAATGTTCATGGAAAATCCCTTTGCTATTTTTACCGATTTTGAACCGATAGAGCCTGTTCCGATAATTCCTATTGTTTTATCATAAAGCTCCATGCCAAAAGTTTCGGGGTACATGTCGCCCATTTTAAGCTCACTTTCCCCGTAGCAAATTCTTCTTACAAGGTTTAATAATAACCCGAAGGTGTATTCTGCTACGGTGTAATCGCCGTAATGAGGAGTATTAGCAACTATTATATTATTTTCATTACAGTATTCTGTATCAATATGACTGTAACCTACAGAACGTGTAAGTATTAATTTTAGATTCTGAAATTTTAAAAGAGTCTCTTTTGTAAGTCTTGAACCCGTAAATACCGAAATAATTTCTGCGTTTTCTTCTCTGAAATTCAATTCACTTTCAGGCGATAGTTCATCTTCTTTAAATTCCAAATTGAATTTATCATAAAGTTCCTGTTCAAAAAATGTTTTTTCATATTCTTTTATTTCGTAAAAAATAAAGTTATTCATAGTGTGCTCCGTTTAAAATAATTTATCAAACAAGAACAAAATTTGAATTAGCCTGCCGGATAAAATCGATTGGAAATTTGCCGACTTTATATTAAAATAAAATAAAAGATAAGATGAGGAGTGTGTGTTATGATTAATTTTACGGCTAATCAATCAAGCGGAAAAGTTATTGTGAAATCGCCTTATTCATTAAATCCTGCATATATTAACCCAAATAATGTGACATATATAGAGCAGGGACAGGAAAATTCTTCAGTTCATTTTACTGACGGATCTTACTTGAATATAAAAGGCTCAATTGATGAAGTGACTAAAACAATAAGAAGTCCTCAAAATCTTTTAAATGACGGTAAAATTAACTATATGGCTTAAGGTTGTGTTTTTTTAAGTCTTTTTAAAGCGATATCATAATATTTTTTTTCGATTTCTATACCGATAAAATTCCTGTTGCATTTTAATGCGGCGACTCCATGAGAACCGCTTCCGCAAAAGCTGTCTAATACTGTCTGACCTTCAATAGTATACAGTTTAATTAAATGTTCAATAAGTTTAACGGGCTTTACTGTTAAATGTTCAATTTTAAAATCTTCTTCCTGAAGTCTTTCCCGTTTGGATATTTCTATTACATTACCGGGGAACATCCCATCTAAAGTTTCATTAGCATTCATAAGCCCCGTTTTATATTTAATCCAATTATCAACGAAAGTGCCTTCTTTCGGCTTTTGAGCCAGTGCCATTGGCTCAATTTGCGGTTTTAACTGGGGAGTTTTTCTGCCTTCCATACTTTTAATAATATCTTCTTTTTCTTTTTCGGTTAAATCTTTTCTTTTTTTAATAAAATGATCTTGGGAAAAAGCTTTAGCCTGACCTTCATATTTCCAGCAAAGCATATCTCTTAATTCAAATCCGCAGTCATCGAGTGCGGAGGCTAACCTGTGATATAAACGGGCTTGTGAAAAAACTATACAAAATGCTCCGGGTTTTAATATTCTATAATATTCTCTTACTATAGGGAGCATAAAATTATAAAGTTTTCTGCCCTGCAGAGGGTCAAATTTCATGCCAACAGGCAGACCGCCTATAACTCCTGCTTTTTTTGATTTTTTGTTTAATGTATTATCGTTCCAGTCATCACCCATTCCGTCTATAAAATACGGAGGGTCTGTAACAATTAAATCTATTGAATTATCGGGAATTTCTTTTATAATATCCAAACAATTTCCGTTATATAATTTATAATTAGCCAAAATTTTAGTCCTATGGGTATTAAACTGTGCATGCTGTTACTTATATTTTAAACTCCCAGCAAGTTTTTAGCAAATGCTGTTGAATCTTCATTGATTTCGCCTGCCGCAAGCAAAGCTATTGCTTTTATTCTGTTTTCATCTTTTAAATTATAAACCGTTACTTTTGTAGTGTCTGTTTGTTCTTTTTTTACATAAAAATGAGTCGAAGCTTTAGCCGCTATTATGGGTTGATGAGTTATAAGTATTATTTGATGAGATTTCGCAAGCTGAGAAATCTCATCAGCTACCGCTTGCGATGCTTTACCTGAAATCCCAGTATCTATTTCATCAAATATAACAGTATTTGTTTTATCCGCTTGCGCAAAAATTGATTTTATTGCCAGCATTACTCTTGATATTTCACCGCCCGAGGCTGTTTTTGCCAATGGCTTTAAATCTTCCGAAACATTGGTTGATATTAAAAATTCAACTTTATCAATACCGTTTTCGTTCATTATAGAGGGTTCAATTGATATTTCAAATCTTGATTTAGGGAGCTCTAAATTTTCCAGCTTCTTTGTTACCGCTTCCGATAGTACTTTTGCAAGCTCTTTTCTTGCGCTGCTTATTGTATTTGATAATTTTTCCAAATCTGTTTTTAATTCTTTTAATTCTCGCTCGGTATTAATTATTTCATCTTGAGATATTTCTATTGAATTAAGTTCATTTGAAAGTTTATCGTATGTAGTTAAAACATCCTCTAAAGTATTTCCGTACTTTCTTTTAATTTTATCTAGGTGGCTGAGCCTTTCGCCGATATAGTCCATTCTTTCATTATCGTTTTCTTTTGATTCCGAGTAATTACGAAGTTCCGAGGATATTTCTTTTAATGTTTCATATGAACTGATAAAATCTTCTTCCAGAGGATTAATACTCTCATCCATTGAAGAAAGTTTTGAAATATTTGCTTTTACACTGCCTAATGCATCTATTATACTTCCGTTATCACCGTTTAATGCCTGATATGCAGAATATGAAAGCTCTTTTAATTTTTCAATGTTTGATAAAATATCAAGTTCTTTTTCAAGAGTTTCGCATTCGTTTACATCTTCTATATGGCTGTCTTCTATTTCTTTAATTTGAAATTTAAGGAAATCCTCTTTTTGCTTTATTCCCTCTATTTCTTTTGTCATATTTTCAAGTTTTTTGGATAACTCTATATATTTTTGATATTTTGTTTTATAAAGTTCAACATTATCTCTGTGAGGTTTTAGTGCAAAATTATCCAAAAGAATTATATGATTTTTTGGCTGAAGATAGTTATAATTTTGGTGCTGGGTATGGATATCAAGCAGATTTTCTCTAATCTCTTTAATAAAATCCAATGTTACCATAACTCCGTTAATCCTTGAACGGGATTGTAAGGAAGTTATTTCTCGTGATATAAAAAGTTCTCCGTCATTAATATCAATACCGTTATTTATTAAAATTGTTTTATCAAAATCATCATTTAATTTAATATTGAGTTCAATTACAGCTTTATCCGAACCTGATTTAATGACTTCTTTTGCCGCCTTAGCCCCCAGTGCGGTATCAATAGCACCTATTATAATACTTTTACCTGCTCCCGTTTCACCAGTAAAAACATTAAACCCTTTATCAAATTCAAGGGTAATTTCGTCAATGAGTATAAAATTTTTAACCGAAACGGATTTAATCATTTTATCCTTTCCAAGAAAGTCCCCAGTGCAGTTTTTCTTTTAATACCGAGTAGAATGAATTTTTTTCAAGATTTAATAAGATAAGTTTAGCTTTATATTCGCTTTTTTTGATTTCGATATCGTCATTTATTCCGAGGTCATAAGTTTCCTGCCCGTCTGCGGATATTTTTAAAAGCGGTTTATTTTGGCTTGAAGTTACTTTTATAACTTCATCGGACGGTATAACAATAGGTCTTGCGCTCATTGTATGAGGGCAGATTGGGACTACTACGATTGCATCAAGGATAGGTGATAAAATAGGTCCGCCGGCTGACAGTGTGTATGCTGTTGAACCTGTCGGTGTTGAGATTATTATTCCGTCTGCCAAGTAATCGCACACTATGTTATCATTTATATGAACATATAGTCTTGAAGTCCTTGAAAATCCGTCGCCTTTTATTACTATGTCATTTAATGCGTTCATTTTACCGTTAAGAGAAGTCAGCATCATTCTGTCTTCTACTTTAAAACATCCTTTTACCAGAAAATCAACGGCTTCTTCAATTTGGGTTGATTTTGCCTGAGACAGAAATCCTAACCTGCCCAGATTTATTCCGAGTATAGGAACATCAAATTTTGAATAATATCTTGCGGTTTTCAATATAGTTCCGTCACCGCCTAAAACAAATGCAAATGTTATGTCTTTATTGAAATTATTTGTTGTTAGCATTTGTGATTCAATATCTTTATCGGAAAGGATTTTTTTTAGATTTTGAGCGGTATATTCGGCTTTCTGGTTATCTTTATTAAAAAATATACCTACATTTGATAAATCTATAGTGTCGCCGTATACAGATTTAACCATTTTTATTCTCCTGTTTTTTGTATGCAGTTAAAAGACCATCCGGTAAGTTAAGTATTTGAACCTGATAATTTTTATTTGATGAAATAGCATCTACAAAAGGTTTAACTTTTTGTGCATGCGATGTTATGTTATCTGCAAGTATAATTCCGCCCGGCTTTAAAATCGGGTCTATAACTTCAAAAAATCTTAAGTATTCCTGTTTGTTTGCATCAATAAAAACAAAATCAAATTCTTCTTTTATTTCATCTTTTATAACATCATAAGCCTGACCGATTTTAAATGTTGCCAGTTCTGAAAATCCGCATTCTTTAAAATATTCTACGGCGAGACTCTGTCTTTTTTCCCAAAATTCTATTGTTGTAAGGTGTCCGCCCGTTGTTTTAAGCGCATCGGCTATCCATAGCCCTGAATACCCGTTTGATGTACCAAGTTCAAGTACATTTTGAGCATTCTTTATTTTTATCAGCATATTAATAAAATTACCTGTTTGATGAGACACATTCCAAAACTCATCAGATGTTTTTTCCAATTTTTCAAGTATTTCCGATGTTTTAGTTTCCATTTGGTCTTTCTAAAATTGTTATCATATTTATGTAGTCGCTTACGGGAAAAACATCAAGAGTCTTGTTTTTTACCGTGTCATATACTGCATATTTATAATCAGACATATTTGTTACTATTGCAAGATTAGAATTCGGAACAGGTGTTAAGGCTTTTGAAAATCCGTCCATCGGTAATTTTTCGCTTATCACACTGTCATCAGACGTATTATATGAATATATTGAGTTGTTACCGGCACAAAGAACTAATATTCTTTCACCTTTATTTATCATATCAACAGGTTTTGGACCTATGGGAAAATCTTTTATGCTGGTTGCATACATTTTCATATTTTCAAGTTCGTCTTCTTTTTCAGAGTCATAAACATTCATTAAATCTTCTGTCATATCCGAAACATTAGATTTTTCTTCTTGTCTTTGGAAAGCATCTTTTTGTTTATCTTTTTTACTTTTTGAAATCTTTGTATCCTGCAGCAAATCAAAATATACAACTCTTAATTGTGGTTTTGTTCTTGCTATTAGGTAAATTACATTATTCTTTAAAATTAATTTAGTAATGTTTGGATAATTAGTAATTAGTTTATTTTCATATTCATGTATTAAATCTAAAATATATATGTTAGAAGTTTTAATATCCGTATATGCCATTTCTGTACAGTCCGGCGACAACGAAAGTCTGTGAGGAGAACCTACAAGCTGAATTTTTTCCGTCAATTTTAAAGTTTCTAAATCTATTACAGATAAAGATTCATCTTCAATGCTTGCAACGTATGCTTTTTTATTAATTTCATCCACTGCTATTTCTGATGGCAGTGCGGTTAAATCTATATGTTTTACTATATATTCATCTTTTACATCAACAACGTCAATATTTTTTTTGTTGTTAGTTGCTACAAGCAGGTATTTACCGTTTAAAACAGGTTTAACATCTTTCATAACTCCTGATGTTTTTAATGAATATAAGGGTTCTGATACTGCAGATGAAAAAACTTCCAGATATTCAGTCTGAAAATTATTAACAAAAAATAATTTATTTTTTAATTCTGCAGGAATATTATATTTCCTTGAAGCAGGTGTTTTTTTACCGTTAGGCAAAGGTGCTGATTTTCTTCCCGTAACAAATGTACTGGTTTTTGCACTTCCTATCAACGGAACTTGAACATCCCCTAAAATCCCTGCTAAAGTTTCAGGAAGAACAAGACCATGGGGAACCATTATATCTTGAGGCAGTAATCCTGTTTTGATTTCGGCAGGCATATCAGGAATATTCCTTATTGTTAATATGTCTTTATCTGTTTTTATTATTTTAAGAAGTCCGAAATTATTGTTAAAAAGTAACATATCGGGGAAATTGTTTATATTTTGATTTTCGGGATATGTTTTAACAACCTGTAATTTATCAACTTTTATCGGATTAGCCGGAAAAATCGGAAGATACATAATATCGTTATTATATTTAATAACACCGTCATATCTTATTGAAGGTATGTTTTTTTGAGTTGTTAAATAATCCCTGACTTCTTTTGGAAGCTGGCTTGCATTGGCATTTAAAGAAATCACGAAAATTAATATTAAACTTATTATTAATGCTTTTAGTTTCATACTTATCCTATTTAATTATGGAGTACATTTTTCATTTTATCAATGAATTTAGAAGAAGGCTTTTTGTTACAATTAATTTCATTAAGTTTAGAATATAATTGTTTTTCTTCCGCAGAAAGATTTTGAGGAGTTTTAATTTTAACAACAAAATTATGATTTCCTCTTCTTTGATTGTTGCCTAAGTATGGGACTCCTGCCCCTTTTAATTGGAGTATTTTATCCTGCTCAACTCCAGAAGGAATTGTTAATTCTTTTTTCCCGTCAAGAGTATTTACTTCAACAACAGCACCTAAAGCAGCTTGAGGGAATGTAACTTCAACAGCCGAATATATATCAACTCCGTCTCGCTTAAATTCTTTATGCTCTTTTACATAAAGAACAACAATAAGATCACCCGGTTTTCCTCCGTTTTTACCGCAGTTGCCTTCATTTGAAAGTCCTATTCTTGAACCGTTATCAACACCTGCCGGTATATTAATATTTAATGTTCTTTCTGTTTCAATTCTTCCGTCGCCTTTACATTTAGGACAAGGATTTTTATTTATCTGCCCTTTGCCGTTGCATGTCGGACAGGTTGTTATTTGTCTGAAACTTCCTAAAGGTGTCTGTGCTACCTGTTGAACTTGACCTGTACCACCGCAGGTCGGGCATGTTTCGGGTTTACTTCCTTTTTGAGCACCTGTTCCTCCGCATTCATCACAGGTTTCAAGGTGTGTAATTTTAACTTCTTTTTTTACTCCGAACACCGCTTCTTCAAAACTGATTTCCAAATTTAATCTTAAATCAGCTCCGTCTTGCGGTGCATTAGGATTTGCATTCCTTTGCGAAAATCCGAATCCGCCAAATCCGCCGAAAAAACTTTCAAAAATTTCGTTTAAATCGCCAAATCCGGCATCAAAAGGCCCTGAAGTATTAAATCCTGCATTTTTTAATCCGTCCTCGCCGTAGCGGTCATATGTCGCTCTTTTATTATCATCCATTAATGTTTCATATGCACGGCCCAGTTCTTTAAATTTTTCTTCCGCATCAGGGGCTTTGTTTACATCAGGATGATACTGCCGGGCTTTTTTCCTGAATGCTGATTTTATTTCTTCTTTTGTTGCGTTTTTATCTATCCCTAATATCTCGTAAAAATCACTCATTTTCTTCTAATCTTTCAACTAATGTATTATTTATTGTTTTACCGCTACATTTACCATTGCCGGACGAAGTACTTTATCTCCGAGTTTATATCCTTTTTGAAGCTCATTTATAATTGTTTCTTCTTCATATTCATCCGTTGGTGTCTGCATTACGGCTTCATGTAAGTTGGGATCGAATTTCTCACCCTTGCTTTTTATTTGTTCTAAGCCCAGTTTTTCAAGAGAATCTGTTAATTGCTTATTCAAGATGTAAAAAGTTTCTTTCATTTTATCAATATTGTCTATTTTTTCGACTGATGTTAATGCTCTGTCAAAGTTATCTACTACTTCAATAACTTTTTTCATGCATTCCTGAGCTCCGTATTTTAATAATGCTTCTCTTTCTTGTACCTGTCTTTTTCTGTAATTATCAAAATCTGCCGCAAGTCTTATATATTGATTATTTAAATTTTCAAAATCTGTTTTTAATTTATTTGTAATATCTTCTTCGGAACTTGCTTCTTCGGAAACTTTTTCTTCTGTTTTTTCTTGTTCGTTTTCTTTTATTTCAGTTTCTTCTTTTATTTCTTCAATATTTTCTTGTTCTTTATTTTCATCAGCCATAGTTTCTTTATTTTCTCCATCACTATTGATAAAAGGGTTATTTTTATTTAATTTATTTTCAAAAAATTTTTTCATATTTCCTCTGACTCTTTTCCTTTTAATATTATAAATTATCAATTTGTATTCTCAATAGATATTAATTTTTTTTTAATTTTTAAGCCTCGCTTCTTGAACATAATTTAAAAAAAAGATATCATTATAATGGAGTTTATATATGGCAAAGATTAAAAAAATCGGTTTTGGTGATTTGATTAATATTAAAAAATTAATGTCAGTAGTTTGTTCCGATAATATTTTAAACTATAGACGGTTGTTTTTAGGTTCTGTTCCTATAACTTATTTGCAGAATTTATTTTACAGTGTTCACTTTAGAAAATTTCCCGAAACGTATGTTGTTTCAGATAATAGTAACAATTTAAAAGGGCTGGTAACGGTTAAAGCTATTTGGGGAAATCCTTATAAATGGCAGATTAAAAGACTTTTCCTTGATAAAAATTCTCATGAAGAAGGTAAACAGCTGATTGAATATATAATTGCAAAGTTCGGAGCAAGAGGTGTAGATACTTTTAGTGTATCGGTTAATGATAATCAAAATGAAATGATTGATTTATTTATTAAAGGATGCGGTTTTAGATTTTGTTCTACTGAATCTTTTTGGTCTGTTTCTAATATAAATTTTCTTACTGAAAATATTGATGAAACTCAATTTAAACATTTTAAAAACTCTGATGCCCAAAGATGTATTGATTTTTACAATGAAAATATAAATTCCCTCTATAAATATTCGCTTTCAAGAGAGAAAGAAGAACTATACGATAAATTTGCACAAGGACTTCATTCAGATACAAGTTTTAAATATATTGTAGAAGATAATGATTCTAAAAATATTAAAGCTGTTATAAAAATCTTAACTTTTGATAATAAGAATTATATTTTTGATTATGTTATTTCTCAAGGTTATGTCGATATGTTCCCGATGATTTTATCATTTGCCGTTAAAAAAATAACAAAAAGAAATAAAAACTTTAAGCTTTATATTAAAAACAGAAAATACCTTCAAGCAGGCGAACAGTTGGATGATTTCTTTAAAAATAACAGATTTGAACTTTTGCAAAATAATGCAATCTTAGTTAGAGATTTCTTTAAAAATATTAAACAAGAATCGTCTTTAATGAACAGTGCAATTGTATTCAGCGGATTTGAAGTTTAAGTTAATTATTTTCCATTAAATATCTGGCTCTGTCATAAAATTCCAGTCTGTAAAAATTCATTTCTTTTGACTTTTGAACAACGTATTTCATCAAATCGATTACCTTTGGATCTGGTTTTTCAACTCTGTACCTTTCAAGCCAGCTGTTTTCAATTTCCAATATTATTTTTTCAATATTGTTTTCTTTGTTAAATTTTAACCAGTTATCAATTTCTTCTTTATTGTCATTTACTCCGGGAATGATTATATACTTGCTCATAACACCGTAGTATCGGTCTAATTCTTCATATGTTGCAGTTAAAGGAGGCTTCTTTTGAGCTTTTGCATACTTTTTAAAATTTTTACAAACGGTATCATACATATCAATTTGTTTGATTTTTTTATAAGTTTCTCTTGATGAACTGTCAACTGAAATAACAACGGCTATTTGCCCCGTGGAAATGCCCTTCGCAATCATTTTTGAATATTTAATACCGGAAGAAGGAATTCTAATGTTTGAAAATCCGTTTTTTAAAAATAATCCGATTAATTTATCCAGTTCAGGAAGAAGTGTGGGTTCTCCTCCTCCAAATCCCACATGACCGCCTTCTCTCAGGATTTTTTTGTCAAACATATCTTTTATAATCGGATATATATTATAAGTTTTAAGTGTTTGATATTTCTTTTTATCTGTTTCTGTGTAACAGTATGTGCATCGGCAGTTGCATTTTGTAAAATGGTCAAATATAATGCTGTCTATGTAATTTTCTTGGGGCCAATCACTTTCTTTTAAGAATACACAGCCTTTACAGCCTTCGATTGTCCCTCCGTTCTGCTGGATTTCTCTGTATTTTTGTTTTATTTCGAAAAATTTATCCCAATCAATTTTTTCACCATGGTAATCTTTTATTATCATAGAATTACCTCCGCCCGGCGCACTTAGGTAACAACATAATTTGATGTTTGAACCATAATATCCCGTATCAAAACAAACACCCGATTCTATCCACGTACAACTGGTATATCTTTTAGTATGCATGTTCTTTATCCTCAACTATAACATTGCAGTTTAGCAGTTTGCACTTCATTTTGCATTTTAATATCTCTGCACGAACTTCATCTGCTTTTTCACTATACCATAAATCTTGGGGCAGACTGTCTTTTAAATTGCCTATAGGGTCTTTTGAAAAACATATCCTAAAGTTTCCGTACGGATCTATTGAAAAATTATTTTCACCTATTGTGCATTCCAATTTTTCTATATTTTTGGGGGTATTTATTAACAATTTGAACTTTTCCATTTGCTCAAAACCGTTGCTTATAGGATATCCTGCCTTCTTTAGTTCTATTAATTCTTGTATTGCATTTATTGCATCCTGTTTTGTCGCTTGCTGATATATTTGATTATCTTTACTTATATTGCTTGTAAATGCTTCTCCGTTATCCATTAATTGGAATGTTGCATTTATCCCTTCAGTTTTACAAAATTCAACTATAGGTTTCATTTCACTTAAATTTGTGGGCATAATAACAGTCGATAAAAAAATATTTTTCCATCTGTGACCCCTATGGTGCTTGTTTAAATAGTTTAAGTTCTGTAATGCATACATTGTTCTTTGAAAAGCATCATCACGGCCTCTTGATGTATTATGGATTTTAGGGTCTTTAACAGAATTCAGCGAAAATGTAATATTATTAAATGCCGAGTTTATTAATTTATCCAGTTTATCACCCAGTGATAGTGCATTTGTAACAACATTTACAGTATCTCCCATATCTGATGCGAATTTGGCAAGTTCAAATATATCTTCACGAATAAATGGTTCGCCGCCGGATAATATAAATTGATAATTTCCCATCCAATTATGGATATTAGTTAAAATCCTTTTCCATTCTTCTGTAGTCAGTTCTTTTTCCATAACACAAGCAGGTGTTTTCCAACTGTTGCAGGTTATGCATCTTGATTGGCACCTGTCGGTATTATTAAATGCAAAAGAAACAGGTTTTTTTTCGGGGTCTAACAGCATTTTAATAATCCAGATTTACCTGAGAGAATAATACTATACGATTTTTACCTCTTTTTTTAGCATTATACAGTGCGTGTTCCGCATATCTGATTAATGAATTGGCATTCTCGTCAACTTCTTCAAGGTGAGGATATGATGCAATTCCGCCTGATACTCTTACAGGGTGTTTTTCATCTTCACCTGCCGGAATAAATGTCATTTTTTCCACATCTCTTCTAAATCTTTCAGCAAATATAAATGCATTTTCTTCACTTGTATCAGGCAGTACAACCATAAACTCTTCATCACCGTAGCGAGTAACAACATCTTCTTTTCTTGCAAGATTTAATAACATTTCCGCTATTTTTTTTAATAATACATCACCCCATTCATACCCGTACATATCGTTTACTACTTTGAAAAAGTCTAAATCAAACAAAATACAGGATAATTGAGAATTATATCTTTTTGCTCTCGACATTTCTGATTCCAATCGCTCAAGCAGAAACTTACGGTTATGCAGCCCTGTTAAATCATCGGTAGTTGAAATGTTATTTATCTTATCATTTAATTCTTTTATTTTTATCAGATTTTTGATTTTTACTTTAAATTCATATTCATTAATAGGATTAATTATATAGTCAAAAGCTTCGCCTCTTACGGTAATAGTTTCCGGAATTTCATCCGTAACCGCAAGAACGGGGACGGGAAATTTTGTTACCATTGATATTTCTTTTAATTTATTCATCGGAATATCTAATACCATAATAGCCGGATTGTATTTTTCGGCATCTTTTACATCGTCGATATTCATTGTTCTTACATCAAAATCAGTATAATCTCTGCAGATTTTTTCTATTGCCGGACTGTTTCCTTCTGAATAAATAATTATGTTGCTCATTAATTAACCCTTTCCGTTTGTTATTATTTTAGCAAATTTATTTAAAAATTCAAAGTATTAAATTAGTAATGTATTTGTTGCATAAGTTAACAAAATTGCTTAGTAAATAAAATATATAATATAATATTTTCAGGAGGGGAAATTGCCGGAACCAAAGTACAGGGAAAATATTGATATGTATACTGCCGCATATGAGCAGTACTATTTTAAAAATTCTCCTTACAGAAAAGTTAAACCGATAGAAAAAGTTATAAAGAAAAAGAAAAATAAAGCTAATTTAATAAAAAGAATTACACTTTTAGCAATTTTCTTTTTTTTGTTATTTTATGTTTTTCCGTATTCTTATAAAACTTTTGTAGCGGATATTTTTCCGCAAAATCCTAAAAATATGCTGAGGGTTGATTATCAAAGGTTAATGTATCCCACTTATGAATATTTGTATAAAGATTTATTTTTAGGTAAATATATAATAAAAGATACGAATTATAATAAGCCTTTAATGGTTAACTTACAAGAGACTTCAGAAAGACACGGACTTAAAAACCGATTAATTGATTTGGCACAAAATTATAAAGCTATACAACCTGCTGTTTTCGTTTGGGAGTATAATTCAGGTACTTATGTAGATATAAATGCCAATGTTGTATACCCTGCCGCAAGCATAATTAAACTGCCTGTTTTAATTGAAATGTTTCGTGAAATTGATCAGGGGAATTTCTCGTTGAATGATACTATGGTTTTGGAAGATTATTACAGGGCTCCCGGGTCAGGAAAATTGCAGTATTCTCAAGGGGGAATAGCTCACAGTATGGATTATCTGGCTAAAATTATGATAGAAAATTCAGATAATTCTTCTACAAATATGATAATGGCAAAAATGGGCGGAATGCCTTCAGTAAACAGAGCAATGAAATCTTGGGGACTTGTTAATACCCGAATTAATAATTGGCTCCCCGATTTAGACGGGACAAATACCACAACCGCAAGAGAACTGGCTAAAATGCTTTATAATATTGATACTACTAACATTCTCTCTTCAAATTCAAAAAAATATATTGCAGATTACTTGTCTCATGTTAAAAATAACAGATTACTTCAGGCAGGGCTTCCTTCTGATGCGATACTCCTCCATAAAACAGGAGATATAGGTTACATGCTGGGTGATGCGGGAATCGTCAGAACCGCAAACGGCAGAAAATATATTGTTGTTATTCTTGCAATGCGCCCTTATAACAGTTCTCAGGGAAAAGAGTTCATTGTTGAGGCTTCAAAGATAATATATAATAATATTTCTATGTAGTTTTGTATCATTTTATATAATTAAAAATTAAAATCTGTCAAAAAAATAATCCTGTCTTTTTTTTGATATAATTATTACAGGTACAATTTAAATGAAAACATCAAGATTAACATTATATATATTTTTAAGCTTAGTTCTGGGAACATTTGTAGGATGGAAGTTTCCTGAAATAGGTTCTAAAATGCAGCCTTTGGCGCATATTTTCTTAAATATGATAAAAATGATTATTGCTCCGCTCTTGTTCTCGGTTGTTGTTACAGGTATTGCTACTCACGGGAATATAAAAGCTCTTGGCAAGTTGGGAATAAAAACTTTTACATATTTTGCGGCTGCAACATCTTTTGCACTTGTTATCGGGCTATCTGTAGGTCTTATTTTTAAACCCGGTGCCGGATTTTCTACAGGTATTGTTTCGCAAAACATGATTGATACCGTTTCAGTAATGGCATCTCAAAATGTTCATTCCTCTGTATCTGATATGTTTGTTAATATAGTTCCTAACAGTATTATAAAATCAATGGCTGACGGAAATTTATTGCAAATTGTTGTATTTTCAATATTTTTTGCTCTTGCAATTTGTGCCGCAGGTGAAAAAGCAAAGCCTGTTCTTAATTGGGTATCTTCACTTTCCGAAATAATGTTTAAATTTACTCATCTTGTAATGAATTTTGCACCGATAGGTGTATTTGGTGCTATATCTTATACCATCGCTGAAAGCGGTATGGGTGTGATGTTAAATTATGCAAAAATAATTGGCTCACTTTATTTTGCTTTGGTTTTATTTTTGTTTGTAATACTGAATATAGCTTGCAGAATAGTAGGAGTTTCCGTATTTTCAGTACTTAGGGCTATAAGAGAACCTGCATTATTGGCATTTACGACTTCAACATCAGAAGCGGCACTTCCTCAAGCCATGAAAGTTATGGAAAGCTTCGGAGCTTCTAAAAATATTGTAGGTTTTGTCATGCCTACAGGTTATACATTTAATTTGGATGGTTCTACCCTCTACCTTGCTCTTGCTATGTTGTTTTCACTGCAAATTGCAGGTATTAATCTTGAACCGTTCCAGCTTTTATTTATAATGGGTACTTTGATGCTTACAAGTAAAGGTATAGCAGGTGTTCCGAGAATTGCTCTTGTCGTTCTGGCAGGTACTTTATCCGGATTTGGGTATCCTATTATCGGTGTTGCTATTTTGCTCGGTATTGACCAAATTCTTGATATGGGAAGAACTACGGTTAACTTAATAGGAAACTGTATCGCTACTATGGTTATTGCAAAATGGGAAAACGAATTTAATTATTCAAAAATGGAAGAATTTAATAAGCAGTTTATTAAAAATAAAAAATTTAATTATATAATCAATGATGAAATTATGCCTCAAATTAATATTGAAGAGCATTCAAACTGCGGAGTCGGGGAAAATATAGAAAACTAAAGATTTTCAGTTTGTAAATCCGAAAAATCGGGGAGCTTTTCTTCTTGCCCTTGATGTTCAATTATCTGCTGAGGTTCTTCTTTTGGAAGTATCCATACAAAAGAGTTAATAGCATTAACTGAATTTATGTCACCAAAAATATTAACTTTAAATGTATTTGTTTTTCCGCCTGTGTTATTGGATAATTCAGGGATTTTTTCTATTATTTCTTTATTTACGATTAGTATATCGTTTCTTTTTTGCGATGGGGAAGAAAGTAAATCAGATATTGATACATTCCCGAACTGACCAAGTTTATTTTTAATTTCATCGGATATTCTGCCGTAAATATCTAAATTTGCCTGATTTGATAATAGATTGTGTCTGCCTGTTACATAAAGACTCATATCCTTGCCCGTTGTTTTAATTCCGTTTGATATCATATATCCGTTTTGGAACAATACTCCGCCTTCAGAGTATTTATAGTGCGCCGTATTATCTTTTTCAAGCGCCGAGGCTATTCTGTTTAATGTTGTATTTAAAAGCCCGTGGTAAAGAATATTTTGGGCATACAGATAGTGTTCAAATTTTCCAAGTGTTCCCATTCTTCCGTTTACGGATTTAAAATCAACTTTTCCGTTTAATGATTTTATTACGGAATTATAGTCGCCGATTAATAATGACAAATTTGAATTGAAGTCTGCCATTCCTGATATGTTGTCGCTTAATTTACATAAATCATACAGTGATTCATTCATTGAAATATTTTTACCGTTAAGCATAATTTCAAGATGATTATGAGGTATATCCAGATTTATATTCCCCGATATACTTCCGCCGTATGCCCTGCCTGATATATTTTTTATGCTTAATATATTCTTTTCAATCGTAAAGTCATTACTTATATCTTTTGCTTTTAAATCCATTACCTGAAAATTATTTATTGTTGCCGTACCTTTTTTTACTGTCGGTATTTGATTTGATAAGGTATTGGAATTTTTTTCAAAAATCGGGTAAAGTGAATTTAAATCTAAATTGGAGCAGTTTAATTGAGCATTATTTATAATGATTTTATTTTTAATTTCAGGTTCGATATCCGCTATCAGATTTATTTTTGAGGTATTTATTTGAATGTCGGGTGCTATTAACCTTATATTTTGTGGTGAAAAGCTTATATCGGCATTTTTTATTGCCGTCAAATATTTTTTTATATTGTAATAAAATATTTTTGCATTTCCGCTTACGGCAGGGTTATTTACAGAGTTATTTAAGGTTAAATCGGCATTCAGCGAGAAATCTTCTCCTCCAAAGAAGTTTGATGAGGCTGTTATCGTATTTGGTATTTGAACTCTTAAGTTCTTTAATACGGGCTCCGATTGGTTTATAACCTGTCCTGATATATTTATTATTTTATTTATATTATTTTGTTTTGTTTGGGTATTTTCTTTTAATGATAACTCTTTTATTGTAAGAGTTTTATCATTTAATTCTCCGTCAAATGTAATAACGGATGGCTTATTTAATAATTCCCCTATAACCGTATATGATAAATAGTTATTTTTATCCGCAGATAACTGCATTTTAATGTGAGTGTTATTCCCTTGAGTCATTATAGAGCCCGAAACAGGCAGATTTCCTACCGCTTTATGAGGCTGTTTTATATATTCAGATACAAATTTTTCAGCATCAAAGGAGGATAGTTTTCCTGAAAATTCAGCATTAATTTTTGGCTCTGTTTGGTAGTTCTTTACTTCCCCTTTTATTTGTATGGGTGAATTTATTATTCTTATTTGATTTTCAGGAATTTTTAAGTCTTTTTCGTTAAATGTAACGGTAAATTCAGGAGCTTCAATTTGTTTTTTATCGTATATTGTTTTTAAATTCTCTGATTTTATTGTACCGTTATATTTTGTTTTCGTTAAATCCGCATTAATAGTCGTTTTTGCCGAGGTAATCGGTATGTTTGTTTTTTTATCCGTTATTTTTAAATCTTTAATTGTAATAAAATTTTTTGCATTTAAGTTTTTTTCAATATTGCCCGTTATTTGAGAGGTGAAATCCAATTTGCCTTTTACTATATTAACGGGAATTTTTTTATCTTTTAAAAATAATGATGTAATTGTTTTTAAGTCTAAATTTTCGGATGATGCCGTTAAATTTGCATTGACATTTTCATCTATTTTCCCAGTTAGTTTAATAGGAGTTGTATTAACTTTTAACGAGGCATTTTCTATATTAATATTATTATTTGCAAAATTAATGTTTGCATTTATATTTTCTATATTATAAGGCAGTTTTTCGTAGGTTATTTTTGTATTTTTAATTTCGCAATTTCCTGATGATTTAAGCTTTTTAAAATCAGAACTTATTGAAAAATCGGCATTTGCTAAGCCTGTTATATTGATACCGTCATATTTATTCGGGATATTTAAGCCCTTTGATACTTCTGATACTAATTTATAAAGGTTTTTCAAATTAACATTTTTGGCATTTGCATTTAGTTCTATATATTTTTTCTTCCCGTAGTTATATTTTCCTTCAAGCTTTGCAATATCCGTTTTAGAAGTATGAAGTTCTGATGATATTTGAGCTTCTTCGCCCTTAAATATAACAATTGCATTATTGTTTGAAAGTATTGTATCTTCCGCTTTTAGGGATAAATTATTTATACTGATATTTCCGATTAAGTTATTGTTTTTTTCGTATTTTAAAACACCCGTTATTTCGCCTTTGATATCCGAGTCATAGATTGCTTTAAACGGAGAAAAAGTAAATTTTTTCTTTTCGGGAGTTAATGTTGAAATTAAGTCCAAATCATATTTTAAGTATTCGGTTTTATTCTCGTATAAAGCCCCTTTTAAAATAAGGTGTGCTTTATCGTTTAATTTTATATCTTTTAAGATTAATTCATTACCTTCAAGATAAAATGTTTTATTAATTGATTCATCATTGAATTTAATTTTATAATTTTGGCACAAGGTATCTGATATAATGCTGTTTAAGAAAAAGTTTCCTGCCAAAACAGGTTTTTGAGCATTAATATATTTTTCAAGCGAAGTAGTTAAATCTTTATAGAGTGTTATATTAATTATCGGTCTTGTTAATTTTGCATCTTTAATAACTATTTTTTTTAATATAAGCGGAAAAATCTTAACTTTTAAATCGGCATCTTTCAGTTTTATAAATATTTCATCATCAGGGTATAAAACTATAGTATGATACATTTTAATCTTTAAATAAGGTGATAAGCTCTTCATAAAAGAAATATCTTCGCAGGATACTTTAAACCCTGTCTGAGCTTCAATTTGTTTTGAAACCTGCTCTTTATATTTATTTAAATCAACAACATTAGGTATTGCAATAAGTGCGCCATAGTATACGGCACTTAGCGATATTGCACCCGTCAATAAAGTTAAAAATATTTTTTTAGTCTTACTCATTACTTATTAATTGCTGTACTTCCGCCGACTATTTCGGTAATTTCCTGAGTTATCATTGCTTGTCGTGCTTTATTGTAATCCACAGTTAATTTTTGAATCATTTCTTCCGCATTGTTGCAAGCCGCTGACATTGCTGTCATTCTTGATGCTAACTCACTTGCTATAGATTCTAGCATGGCTTGAAAAATTATACTTGATATAAATAGAGGAACTATTTCGGATAGCATTGCGGATATATTCGGTTCAATTTCCATATCGGAAAATTCTTCTTTTGTATAGTCTTCTTCAATTTCATCAAGGGGAAGAATATCCCATTTTTCTACGGAATAAGACATCATGTTTCTGAAACGGGTTGTTATGATTTCCATTGAATCAATATTACCGTTTATAAAAGCTCTTGCCATATCGGAAGCAGCTAATCTTGCTTGTGATGAAGTCGGATTTTCACTGAAATTTAAATATGTCTGCGTTATTTTAAAATCATATTCATCAGCGGCTCTTTTAAGTGCGTTAAATCCTTTTTGACCTATAATAAACAGCTCGCATTTTTTATTTTGGTCGTGGTATTCTTTTATGGTTTTTAAGGTATATCTTACAAGATTTGCATTAAATGCACCGGAAAGTCCTTTATTTGAAGTGATAATAAGCATCCCGACTGTTTTAATTTCTCTTTCCTGAAGCAATACGGGGTAATTATTTATAGGCTCTTTAAAATGAGTTTCTGCTGCTTCTACCTCAGGTATTGAATGCAGAAGCCTGTAAAAGACCTTTTCAAGTTCATAAGTAAAGGGTCTTGAAGCTTTTACTTTGTTTTCAAATTTTTTAACCTTGGCGGAAGCTACCATTTTCATTGCTCTGGTAATCTTCTGGGTGCTTATTATTGAATTTATTCTTGTTTTAATTTTTTTTAAATTTGCCATTTTTAGCCTTCAAAAAAGTTTGTTTTAAAATGATTTAATTTATCCGTTAAAGCTTTTTTATCTTCATCAGAGAGTTTATCGCCCGCATTTAATTTATCGGATAATTCTTTCATATTTGATTCAAAGAAATCAAACCAGCCTGTTTTAAAGTCCTTAATTTTATCGTTAGCGACATCATCAAGCAGTCCTTCATTTGCTGCAAATAGTATACTTATCTGATTTGCAACGGTTAATGGTGAGTATTGAGGCTGTTTTAATACTTCCGTAAGTTTTTGACCTCTTGTTAACTGGTCTTTTGTTGCTTTATCAAGGTCGCTGGCAAATTGTGCGAAGGCTTCGAGTTCTCTGAATTGAGCCAAATCGAGCCTTAATTTACCTGCAACTTGTTTAATACCTTTTGTTTGAGCGGCACCGCCCACACGAGATACCGATATACCTGCATTTATTGCAGGTCTTGTCCCCGAGTTAAATAAATTCGATTCTAAGAAGATTTGTCCGTCCGTAATGGATATTACATTTGTCGGAATATATGCTGATACATCCCCTGCCTGTGTTTCAATAATCGGCAGAGCCGTTATGCTTCCGCCTCCGAGTTCGTCATTTAATTTGCAGGCTCTTTCTAACAGTCTTGAATGGAGATAAAATACATCACCGGGGTATGCTTCACGGCCTGACGGTCTTTTTAACAGCAGACTCATTGCACGATAAGCCTGTGCGTGCTTAGAAAGGTCATCATATATTATTAATACCGATTTTCCTTCCTCCATAAATTCTTCCGCAATGGCACATCCAGCAAAAGGTGCTATATATTGAGCAGGCGCAGATTCATTGGCAGGAGCGGATACTATTATTGTGTATTCCATTGCTCCGTAATTTTCAAGTGTTTTAGCTAACTGCGCAACAGTTGAAGTCTTTTGCCCTATCGCAACATATATGCAGATTACGTTTTTATCCTTTTGATTTATTATTGTATCTATTGCAATGGCGGTTTTCCCCGTTTGACGGTCGCCGATTATAAGTTCTCTCTGCCCTCTGCCTATCGGGGTTAATGCGTCTATCGCAGTTAGACCCGTTTGCAATGGTTCACATACCGATTTTCTCGTTACGATACCCGGGGCTACTCTTTCTATTGCTCTTGTCTTTGTGTAATTTATATCCCCTCTGCCGTCTACAGGCATGCCTGTCGGGTTAATTATTCTCCCGAGCAGTCCTTCACCGACGGGAACTGATGCTATTCTTCCCGTTGTTTTTACCGTCATACCTTCTTTTATGTGGGTATAATCGCCTAAAATAACTACACCGACATTATCTTCTTCCAGATTTAATACAATCCCGAGAGTTCCTTTTCCGTCTTCAAATTCAACAAGTTCGGAGCTCATTGCGTCGCTAAGTCCGTATATTCTGGAAATGCCGTCCGATACTTCAAGGACAACACCTATATTTTTTACTTCAAGTTTGTTTTCGTAGTTTTGAAGTTTTTCTTTTATTATTGATGTAATTTCGTCAGGATTTATTGTAGTCATATTAATTTCCTTTTGCTAATTCTTTTCTCATGTTATCAAATTTGGTTTTTATACTGCAATCTATTGTTTTATCGTCTATTTCAATTATTAAGCCTCCGATTATATCGTTATTTATAATATATTCGGGTTCTATTTGTTTTTTTAGTTTAGTTTCAAGCTTATTTAAAACGGCTTGTTTCTGGTTATCATCCAATTCTACCGCTGAGATTATAACGGGTTTTATTATATTTTTTTCTTTGTAATAAATCTCAGAATACTTGTTAATTATTTCGTTAAGGGCATTAAATCTTCCTTCATCAATAAGTATATTAAGGAAATTTACCAAAAGTTTATCTGTGTGAGGTGTAAAGAGTTTATTTATAACATCTTTTTTATCATCGTTTTTAATTAAAGGACTTTGTAAAAATTCATTCAGATTATTATTTGATTTTAAGGTTTCATGAACGAAAAGGGTTTCATTGTATATCTTTTCGCACAAATCCGCCTCTTTTGCCGATTTATAAAGAGCATCCGCATATTTTCTTGCTATTTTAATATTTTTTAAATCGCCTGTTTTCATAAATTAATACCGTCAATTTCATCTATGGCTTCATAAATGTATTTATTATGAAGTTCTCTGTTGTTTTCAAGTTGTTCTATCGCATTTTTTTGGGCAAGATTTATTGAAGCTTCGGATAACAGCCCTGTCAGTTTTGCTTTAAACTGCTTGATTTCTAAATTTAAAATTCTGTCTGAACTTGTTTTAATATCAAGCATTTTATCTTTTAATTCATTTTCAATTCTTTTTTCAAACCCTTCAATATTCTTTTGAGCGCTTGTTTCTATTTCTTGAGTTTCTTTCGGAAGGTTTTTAATCTTATTATTTATGTTTTCCAATTCTTTTTCCGCAAGATTTTTTTCGTTTGTCGATTCATCAACAAAGTTTTTTATTTCATTGCGCATTAAATCGATTTTATTCCCGATTTTTAATTTTGACATAAGAAATAAAAGCAATGACAAAACAATTAAAAAGTTTATGGTATTTGAATGTATTAAAGTTTGAAATAAGTTACTCATAAATTATTCTTCTATTTTGGATTTATTTATGGTTTCCGTAGTAACGGAAGAACCAAAAAGCTTATCGGATATATTTTTTGCTATATCAACAACAGTATCTTTAAGGGTTTCTTTTGCATCAAGTGCTGATTGTTTTAATTCGTCCCTTTGTTTACCGATATCGGAGTATAATTCCGTTTTATAATCGGCAAGCTTTTTTGCTTGATTTTCTTTTAAGGCTTTAGAATGTTCTGCTATTTTATTGCGGGCAAGTGTTCTGGATTTTTCAAGTTCTGATTCTCTATATTCCGTTTGTTTTTTAGTTTCTTCTTTTGTTTGATTTGCAGATGTGTAGTTTTGTTCGACAAAATCCTGTCTTGCTTTCATAATCTTCAAGACTGGAGCATAAAAGATTTTGTTCATAACAAAAACAAACAAAATAAAACTTATTGCCGCAAATATAAAAGTAGCATCAAATTCCATAATATAGCCCGTTATTTACCGATAAGCATAAATGCGATAAGCAGTCCGTAAATACCGCAGGCTTCTGCTAAGGCTGCACCGATGATAAAGAATCCGACAAGTTTACCTGAAGCTTCAGGCTGTCTTGCGATACCTTCCATTAAGCCTTTAGTAGCAATACCAAGCCCAAGCCCCGCACCTAAACCTGCAAGTCCGATAGCTAATCCTGCTCCTAATGTTGCTAAATCTGCCATAATTTTTTATTCTCCTTTCAATTAATGTTCTTCCGAAACCGAGGTTAATATGTATGCTATAGTAAGCATCATAAATACAAATGCCTGTAAGAAGGCAACGAATATTTCAAACAACATAACGGGTATGGGCGCCATAAAGGCAAATATACCAAGGATTACCGACACAAGTATTTCCCCTGCCAAAATATTCGCAAAAAGTCGCACTGCCAAGCTTAAAGGTCTTGTTATCATTTCAAGCAAATCAACAAGAGTTGTTATAATTCCCGTAATGCTTAGCCCGTGATATATATAGTGAATTCCTTTTTCTTTAAACCCTTGAAACAGATAGTATAGTAAAACCATAACAGCCAGTGCTGCCGTTAGATTTATGTCATTTGTAGGGGAGGCTATTTCGCCCTGCTTTAAGTGAATTAATCTTAAAGGGAGCTGCCCCATTAAGTTTGCGGTAAGGATGAATAAAAACAATGAGGCAACAATGGGGATATGTTTTTCTCCGTTTTTAACTTCGGATAAGTTACCGAGAAAGAATTTTATTGCTCCTTCGGCGCATGTTTGCAGCTTATTTGGAATAATTTCAAGTTTTCTTGTAAGAATAAATGAAATAATTATAACAATGAGCATTGCGGCCCACATTGTTATTAATGTGTCCCAGTGTACATGAAAACTGCCTATATAACCTGCCCAGTGTTCGCCCATAATTTTCCTTACTACAAATTTATGTTACCACATATTTAAAAAAAATTGAACTTGATATTTTTTATATCTGAATGTATTCTACATTAGTATGAGTTTAAATAAAAAAGACATAATTGAAATATTAAAATCCTCTGATGACGAACTTTTTCGTAAAGCCGATGAGGTCAGAAAAGAATATAAAGGTGATTTTGTACATCTTCGGGGTTTAATTGAGTTTACAAATATATGCAGGTGTAACTGTTTTTACTGCGGGCTCAGAGCGGAAAATAAGGAGCTTGAAAGGTACAGATTGTCTGAGGATGAAATTTTAAACTGTGTAAAAAATGCCGTAAATATGGGATATAAAACGGTTGTTCTTCAAGGAGGAGAAGATAAATATTATACAAGGGATAAAATCTGCAATCTGATTGAAAAAATAAAAAATTATGATGTAGCTGTGACTTTAAGTATAGGTGAAAGAAGCTTTGAAGATTATAAAGCTTTTAAAGCCTCGGGAGCGGACAGATATTTATTAAGAATTGAAACGACGGATAAAGAATTATATAAACAGCTTCATCCCAATATGGATTTCGAACACCGCAAAAAATGCCTGTATGAATTAAAAGAACTCGGTTATGAAACGGGAACGGGATGTATTGTCGGGCTTCCCAATCAAAGTATTGAAGCTTTAGCTGATGATATTCTATTTTTTAAAGAGCTTGATGCCGATATGGTCGGGGTGGGGCCTTTAATTCCTCACCCAAATACTCCGCTCGCTAATGCAAAAAAGGATAATTTTAATCTTGCTTTAAGAGTTATGGCGGTTATAAGACTTATTTTAAAAGAGATTAATATCCCTGCAACAACAGCTATGGAAACACTTCATCCGAACGGCAGGATAATTGCTTTAAAATCGGGCGCAAATGTTGTAATGCCTAATATGACTGATACAAAATACAGGGCAAAGTATGAAATATACCCTGATAAAATATGTATAAATGAGTCGCCCGATAAATGCGCAATATGTATAAAATCCAAAATAGAATCAATAGGAAGAAAAATATCAACTTCAAAAGGATTTCGCAAAGATAATTATTAAAAAAGAGGCGCCCGTAGGGCGCCTCTAAAATATAAAATTTTAATTACATAGCACCTTTAACTATTTGAGCAAAACTGTCAGCCGTTAAGCTTGCACCGCCGACTAAAGCGCCATCTATATCTGATTGTGCCATTTGTTCTTTAATAGTGTTAGGTTTAACACTTCCGCCGTAGAGAATTCTTATTGAATCAGCGGTATTTGCATCATATAAACCTTTTACAACATTTCTAATCATTGCAATAACTCTGTTTGCTTCAGTGCTGTCGCAAGTTTTACCTGTACCTATAGCCCAAATGGGTTCATAAGCTATAATTGATTTGGCAACATCAGATGCAGATATATCTCTTAATGCTTTTGTGATTTGAGATGCTATATGATAATCAGTAACACCTGCTTCTCTTTGTTCTAAAGATTCACCGCAGCATATAATTGGTACTATGCCTTCAGCTAAAATAGCTTTAGCTTTTTTGTTAACCATTTCATCGGTTTCACCAAAATATTCTCTTCTTTCAGAGTGACCGATAATAATATATTCACATCCGGTATCTTTTAACATTTGAACGGAACATTCACCCGTAAATGCGCCTTTTTCTTCAAAGTAGCAGTTTTGAGCGGCTAATCTTACTTTACCGCATCCGCAATCTTTTAAAGCTTTATTAGCGGCATAAAGTGATGTAAATGTAGGAGCTATTATTACTTCGGGGAGCGCATTTTTATCTTCGCTTCTTAATTCCTGCATAATTCCGTTTGTTAAATCAATCGCAGCCTGCTGGAGATTGTGCATTTTCCAGTTCCCTGCAATAACAGGTCTTCTTGACATAATTCTACCTTCTTTCATTAATTCTGATTACATGTTTGATATTAGGTAAAAAATAAACATTTATCAAGTTTTAATTATTTTCTGACTGTGACAATATATTTTTTGTCAGATCTGAAATCGTATAATTGATATTATTTTCTTTACAGAATGTTTCAGCATAATGGAATAATTCTTTATAATGACTTGGAGCTGTAAATTTATATGAATGATTCATAATGGTGTCTCTATAGTCAATATCAAGTATAACGGCTCCTTTTTTAATTAATTCTTTTGAAAGATTTAAAAAGTTTTTAAGTTCATCAAGATTATCATTAACACCTTTAATAATAATATATTTTAAATTCAGATTAATGTTTGAATTATCCCTTAGTTTTTTAATATTTTCTACAGTTTGTTCAAACGCATCAACATTTTTTATTTTGTTAAAAGTGTCTTTTGTTCCGCAATCAAGAGATATACATATAAAACTTTCAGGGGTATCATTTAAAGTTTCCAATTGAGGCATATATTTTATGCTGTTAGTATGAATTGCATACTTAGTGCAATTATTCTTTTTAAATTCTTCTAAAAGCAAATTAAATTCATTCAAACAAGAAATATCTCCTCCTTGAAATTCAACTTTTAGGCTGTTTTTATCAATCATATTATTTTCATATAATTGTTTAATAAGTGGGAGAAGAGAATAATTTGTTTCTTTTCCGTTGTATAAAATTTTTTGAGAACAGTATATGCAGTTACAATTACATTGTGTAAAATTATCAACAATTAAATAACTTACAGGATGAGGTTCTTCTTTTTTAAAAAGCGAAGCAAATAAATTTTTTTCAGGTTCATTATGAATTTCTTCGTATTCGGTGCAGCCTTGGCATTGTCTTGGTATTTGACCTTTTCTTAATGCTTTTATGTACTTCGATTTTACATTTTCAATATCTTTCTTATTAATTTTATTGTAGTCTTTTATTGCAATGCCGGGACCTTCTGCGCAGCTGCAGCAAAATTTAATATCTCTCGGCAGAAAATGTAACGATGTTTCAAGTTTATGACAATGATATGAAGGCATGTAAAATCTCCTTAATTTTTCTCTTAAGGATTATTATATATATTAAGAAAATATTATCAACAAAATTATTTATTTCTTACTGGACAATATGCCATTTTTTTATTATTGGATGAGAACCAATCAGTAAAAAGGTTAACTAACGCAATTAAAAGATTAACAAAATTAAATTTCATATTTACCTTTACCCCTTTTTGCTAATTCTAAAAATTTTCTTTAACATTTTAACTCTTATTTTTGTTTTTGACTAGTGTTAAAGTTACATTTGTTTAAGTTATATTAAAATTTTAAAAATAGCTTTTTTTACTTTTTGGGGTTTATCTGTACATAATGCAGGCATGTGAGCGTCTTCCGGATAAAATATTAAAAAAGTTTTATTATCGGCTCTTAATTTATCAACATTCCCGTTTAAGAACATTACATCTTTTTCTTCATTGTATTCTTCAATCACTTTGGTATTTTCAATGTTCGTATAGCCCATATATTCTTCGCCATTAATCATAACTTGAATATCAATATATTTTTTATGTGCTTCAAGTTTTTGAACTGGTTTTGTCTCGTATTCCTGAAGGTTGAAGAAGACTTCATTGCCTTTTAATTCATGCCTTCCGCATTCCATGTTATTAAGATTATGTAATTTTAAATAATCAAATACCGTTTTGAAATCAGGATGTAACTTTATATATTTTTCTAAATTGTCTAAAGTATCAATAATCATAAGCAATTCTCCTTTATAAAATAAATGTAACATAAAATTTTACAATTGTTAAATGTAAGGCAATTTTTGAATAAAAAAATACTTTATATAAATACAGAGGATTTAATTTATTTTATATTTTATTCGGAGATTTTATGAACGAGCAGCAATTAAATGAAATTTTAGGCACCACTTGTGAACCGGTGAAAAATAGGTTTCAACTTTCAACAAGATTTCAAGTTGCGGAAATTCAAAGGATGACAAGGATTTTTCAAATAAATGAAGAACAAAAAAATAAGCATAAAATGCTTGCCATAAAGAATTTAGCAACAATGAAAGTTGTATTTAGTAACAATTAATTATATTTTGAACGATATGCTTGAGGATATGTATATTTTACATTAAATCCGATAGCTTTATACATATTGACGGAAGGAATACTATCTTCGTCACAGCTTACATTTAGTTCTCTTACATTCCAACTGCCGGCATTTGCAGATGTAATAAGATTTTCAACTGTATTTTTTAATAAGATTTTACCAAACCCTTTGTTCCTATACTTTTTAAGTACTGCAACAATAGGGATATTTGCGATTGAATTATTTGTAAGGTTTGCAAAACATATTCCGATTGGTCTTTTTTTATGTAATAAAATTTTTGTAATACCCGGAAGAAAATCACCATATACATTTTCAGTGATTTTTTCCAATATATCTCTGCAGCCGTTGAATGACATAAAACGATTGTCAAATAGAGCATCAGAGGATTCTTTAAATGCCTGATGAACAAGTTCGGCTGCATCTTTAAAATATGTGGTTTTCCAGTTAGATAGTGTATATTCATTGCCGAGAACAGGAAGTTCAACCTGCTGAACTCTTGAAAGAAGTTCTTTATCGGTTAAATCCAATGCCAATACTGCTGTATTAATAATTTTAAATCCGAAATTTAATATTTCGTCCGCAAATGTGCCTTGTTTCCCCAATAGTGGATAAGTAACCACTTTTTCACGCATTATGTGTTTATTTAATTCAATAAATTTTTCAAGTAAAGCTCTTCTTTTTGAATTAAGATTTTCGCTGCCCAGACAATGTATAATGTTTAATTCCAGTGCTTCAGAAATTACCGTTGTATAAACCAAAAATCCGGTCGGAATATTATCTTCAAATAATATCAAACAATTTAATAAGCCTTTTTCTATGCTGTTTATAAAAGACTCATAATCTAAAGGCATAAGTTCAAAGTTATAATCAGTAAAAGCGGAATTTTTAAAATCGTTATAAAGTCCCGAAAAGATTTTATAATATTCCTGTTTGTATGATTCTACTTTATACATAGTTAAATTTGCCATAAGTAAATCTTCCTATAAATCGATCATATGTTCCATTTTATCAACTTTGGTGTGCATATATTTTTCGTTGTACCTGTTTAAATTGGGCTTCAGTGCTACTCTTTCAACTATTTCAAGTCCATAGCCTTTAAGGGCGACTATTTTTGTGGGGTTGTTTGTTATCAATTTAAATTTAGTATAACCTAAGTCACGGAGAATTTGTGCACCTGTTCCGTAGTTTCTGAGGTCGGGCTGAAAACCTAAAGAAATATTAGCTTGAACGGTATCTTGCCCGTGTTCTTGAAGCGCATAAGCTTTAATTTTATTAACAAGCCCTATCCCTCTGCCTTCATGACCTCTTATATAAACGAGTGCGCCTTTCCCGTATTCTTCAATCAGTTTTAGCGCAGTTTCAAGCTGATTTTGGCAGTCGCATCTTTTTGAATGGAAAACATCGCCTGTAAGACATTCAGAGTGAACTCTCACCATAGGGATTTTATCCGAGCCGTCATCTTTTACAATTGCAATCTGGTCAACACCCGTTAATTTGTTTATGTATCCGTAAACTTTAAAATTGCCGAAATCAGAAGGCAGGTCAGCTATGGCTTCTCGTTTCATAAACATTTCTTTTCTTAATCGGTATTCAATTAATTGAGCGACCGTAATAAATTTGAGATTATATTTTTTAGAAAATTCAACAAGATTATCTCTTCTTGCCATAGTTCCGTCATCATTAACGATTTCGCAAATAACGGCAGCAGGGGTTAAGCCTGCGAGCCTTGATAAATCAACGGAAGCTTCCGTGTGTCCAACTCTTTCAAGCACTCCTCCATCTCTTGCTATTAACGGGAACACATGTCCGGGTCTTGATAAATCAGAAGGAACGGCGTCATTTGCGATGGCAACTTCAATGGTTTTGGCCCTGTCAAATGCGCTGACACCTGTTGTCACACCGTATTTTTTAACAGCATCAATACTTTGAGTAAAAGCAGTGCCTTTTGGGTCAGTATTATGGCTGACCATTTCGGATAGGCCGAGTTTTTCGGCTTTTTCTCTCGTCAGTGCAAGGCATAGAACCCCTTTACAATGAGAAATTAAAAAGTTTATAATTTGCGCATTTGCATATTGAGCAGGGATTATAACATCGCCTTCATTTTCCCTGTCCTCATCATCGGCAACGATAACAGGCTTGCCGTTTTTAAAATCTTCAATTGCTTCTTCTATAGTATTAAATTTAATTTCGTCCATATTATACAAATCCGTTCTCAGCTAAAAAATTGTAGTTTATTTTACTGTTATTATCTTTTGAATTAAAAATTTTTTCAACGTATTTAGCGAATAAATCCGTTTCAATGTTAACTTTATCGCCTTTTTTTAGGTTTGTAAGGTTAACTTCTTTTAATGTAGAGGGTATTAATTCTACGGAAAAAATATTGTTTTCAACGGAAGCAACGGTTAAACTTACTCCGTTTACTGCTATCGAGCCTTTATATATAACATATTTTGAAAAATTCTCGGGGAGTTTAAAATAAAAGGTCTTTGAAAATCCGTCATCTTTTGAACCGTTAAATTCTGCAACGCAGTCAATATGCCCCGATACAATATGCCCGTCTATCCTTTTATTTAAAGTTAATGCTCTTTCAAGGTTTACAATGTCGCCTTTTTTCATATCGTTGTAGTTTGTAACAGAAAGAGTTTCGTTGGAAGCTTGTACTTTTATATAATCTTTTCCCAATTCCGTAACAGTTTGACAGGCACCGTTTATACATATACTTGACCCCTTTACCGTACCGTCAAGTATTTTAGAGCATTTTACCGTCAATTCCATTCCTTCAGTGCTTTTACGAATATCCGTAATTACACCTTGTTCTTCAATTAATCCTGTAAACATAACTTAAGTTTATCACAAATATTAAGTGTATTGTTTCAACTTTTAATTATTATTACAATTTATAAATTAACAATTAATATTCTTGTAATTTAAAAAAAATAATAATAGAATATTGTTAAGGAGTTCTAATGGCAGTAGCATATTTGTGTTTAGGTTCAAATGTAGGTGATAAAGTCGGTTATATACAACAGGCTGTAAAAATGCTGACTCAGAGCGGAATGGTTACGGTCGTAAGGACTTCAGCTTTATACGAAACAGAACCTTGGGGAAATAAAGATTTAGACTGGTTTGTAAACGGTGTTATAGAAGTTAAAACAAAACTTTCACCCAGAGAATTGCTTGATTTATGCAAAAATACCGAAATTCAAATGGGCAGAGAAAAAAGTTCTTCAAAAGAATATGAGGCAAGAAAAATAGATATAGATATCCTTTTCTATGGCGATTTAACGGTAGATGAGCCTGATTTAAAAATCCCTCATCCTCATTTGCACGAAAGAGCATTTGCAATAGTTCCTTTATTGGAATTAATCCCTGATTATGAACATCCTAAATATAAAAAATCGCTCTTACAGCTCCATGAAAGCTTAGAAACATTAGATGACGTTTTCTTATATGGAACAAGAGTCGATATATAAAAAGATTGCGGTTATAGGGTGCGGAGCAGCAGGCGGATTAGCTTCCGTGATGCTGGTTAAAAATCCCTATAATAAAGTAACGGCTTTTGACATAAAAGAACCCTTTACCACTTTGCTTCCGACAGGAGGCGGAAGGTGTAATATTACAAATGATGAACCCGATATAAAAGAGTTTGTTAAAAATTACCCGAGGGGCGAAAAATTCCTTCTTTCTGTCTTTTCAAGATTTTCGCAAAAAGATACAAGAAAACTCTTTGAAGATTTAGGAATTAAAACATATGTTCAAAGTGATAACAGGGTTTTTCCCGAATCGAACAGCTCAAAAAAAACTGTTGAAATTTTAAGAAGTCATTTAAAATGCTGCAATTTTCAATTAAAAAAAGAAAAAGTATTAAAACTGGAAAAAGAGGGAACGCAATACATTATAAAAACTGAATGTAATCAATATAAGTTTGATACGGTTATACTCTCAGCAGGCGGAAATACTGAAAGCTTTAAACTTGCAAAAGACATGGGACATACTATTATAGAGCCGAAACCTGCTCTTTGTGCGCTTGATATAAGTGAAAAATATTTGTATAAACTCTCAGGGATTACGATTAAAGATGCCGAAGTTAAAGTTAATAAACACAAATGTAATGGTGATGTACTTTTTGCGCATAAATTTATAACGGGACCTTGTATTTTTAAAATATCATCACTAACCGCATATGAACAATTACCTGTTGAAATATCTTTAAAATTAACCTCTTATACAAAAGAAGAAATCGAAGACGAAATAAAAAATAATTCAAAAAAATCAATTAAAAATGTATTTTCAAAATTTGCACCCGAAAGCTTAATAAATGCGATTTTGATAAATAATAATATTGACGGCATAAAACAAATTGCACAAATAAAAAAGCAGGAGAAAGAAATACTTATAAATTCACTTATAGAGCTAAAACTCCATGCAGAGGGCAGAATAAAAGATTCTGAGATAGTAACTGCAGGGGGAGTGGACTTAGATGAAATTAACCCGAAAACAATGGAATCAAAACTTCATAAGGGGCTGTATATTATAGGCGAAATGCTTAATATTGACGGTTTTACGGGTGGATTTAACCTGCAAAACTGCTGGTCAGGGGCATATTTAAGTTCAAAAGATATTAATTAAAAAAGTGGGGAATTAAAACCTCATCTTTTTTGAGAATTAATTCAATTGATAAAAACTTTTAATCTTCTTTCATAAGGGATTTAATAATATTTTTGCGATTTGTAAATTTATGATTGAAAAAAAATATGTTTAAGATATGATATTAACAGTGATTTAACACAAAAGCTATAGAATATATGGAAAAAAGCTATATTCTATAATTTTCTATTGTAAAGAGAAATAATTTAATAAGGAAGAAAGCACAATGGGAATCAAAGGAAAAAACGACAGAATGGTAGTTCTCGCTTGTGAAGAATGCAAAAGAAGAAACTACACAACAGTAAAAAACAAGAAGAACTCAAAAGAAAGAATGGAATTAAATAAATATTGTCCGTTCTGCCAAAAACACGTATTACATAAAGAAACGAAATAAGGAAATATAAAAAGCGTCCTTAGTTCAGTTGGTAGAACGTCGGTCTCCAAAACCGGATGTCGAGGGTTCGAGTCCTTCAGGGCGCGGATTATAAAAAGGAAACAATGGAAAAAGTCATACAATATTTTAAAGGTGTAAAACTTGAATGGGGCAAAATAACCTGGCCTGAAAGAAAACAGGTAATAGCTCAAACTATTGTTGTTCTTGTAATAGTTATCGCATTTACAATATATACATATGGTTTGGATGTCCTTTTCAAAGGAATAATAAATATTTTGAACCTTAAAGCATAATGAGTGATTTGTAAAGATAGGAATATTTGAATAATGACAAACGAAAATCAAGAAATAGTTGAACATTTAGCAGATATGGAGCTTGGTCAAGAAGGCATAGTTGCCAAAGAAAAACCAACCAAGAAAGCTAAAGAAAAGACTAAAGCGGAAGTTGAAACATCTGTTGAACAGGAAGTATCTGATACCGTTAAAGAAGCTAAACAGCCAAAGAAAAGATGGTACATTGTTCATACATATTCAGGTCACGAAAACAAGGTAAAAGTTAACCTTGAAAAACGTATTGAATATATGAATATGGCTGATAAAATCTTCAGAATTGAAGTTCCGCAAAAAACAGTTACAAAAATGAAAGACGGGAAAAAGACAGACAGAGAAGAAAAAATCTTCCCGGGCTACGTTCTTGTAGAAATGATAATGGATGATGATTCTTGGTATGTTGTAAGACACACTGCTGGTGTAACAAAATTTGTGGGTTCGGCTAAAAGACCTATTCCTGCAAAAGACAGCGAAATTAAGAAGATTATCCATAAAACACAAAATCAGGTTACAAAAGTTGAACTTGATGTTAAAGCAGGCGATAAGGTCAGAATTATTTCAGGGCCGTTCTCAGAATTTATCGGTGATATTACGGAAGTTTATCCTGATAAGTCTAAATTAAGAGCAATGGTATCAATATTTGGCCGTGAAACACCTGTCGAACTTGAATATAAACAAATTCAGAAAATTTAGCGAAATTCCGCAGGGTGGAGCGAAGCGAACCCGAGGGTAGCGGTAGCCGAAGAGACGACAGCGAAAGCGAAGGAACGACAGGCGAGCGCGAACAGGAATTTCAAGAGGCGAAAAACAAAACAAATATACAAAATTGTGGAAGGAAGTAAAATTCCGCCATTACCACGAAAGGAGAAAATAAAATGGCAAAGAAAGTTGTAGGAAAAATTAAACTACAAATTCAAGCGGGTAAAGCAAACCCCTCACCGCCTGTCGGACCTGCATTAGGTCAGCACGGTGTAAACATTATGGAATTCTGTAAGCAATTTAATGCTAAAACAGAGTCACAAGCAGGATACATTATTCCTGTTGTAATTGATGTATATGAAGACAGATCATTCTCATTCATAACAAAATCACCTCCGGCAGCAGTGTTAATTAAAAAAGCAATCAACCTAGCAAAAGGAAGTGCAGCACCTAATAAGACAAAAGTAGGGCAAATTACAAGAGCTCAACTTGAAGAAATTGCTAAAACAAAAATGGAAGACCTTAATGCAACAACACTTGATGCTGCTGTTGAAATGATTAAAGGTTCTTGCAGAGCAATGGGTGTTACAGTAGCTGATTAATTACTAAATAGTGGAAGCAAATTTGCGTTAAGACCACAAAAGGAGAAAAAATGTCAAAATTAACAAAAAAACAAAAGAAAATATCTGAAATGATGGAAGGGTTTACTCAGCCTTGCAGTGCTTCAGAAGCAATAAAAAAATTACAGGAAGTATCTAAAGAAACATGCAAATTTAACGAAACAGTTGAATGCCATATGTCTTTAGGTATTGATGTTAAACACGCAGACCAGCAGATTCGTTCAACCACTGTACTTCCTGCAGGTCTTGGTAAAACAGTAAGAGTATGTGTTATCGCAAAAGGTGTAAAAGCAACTGAAGCAAAAGAAGCAGGTGCAGATGAAGCCGGTGCTGAAGAAGTTATTGATAAAATAGCTAACGGCTGGTTTGAATTTGATACCTTAATTGCTACACCTGATTGTATGGGTATGCTCGGTAAATTAGGTAGAGTTTTAGGACCAAAAGGTTTAATGCCTAACCCTAAAACAGGCACCGTTACTTTAGAAGTTGCTAAAGCAGTTAAAGATGCTAAAGCAGGTAAAGTTGAATTCAGAGCCGATAAACAAGGTATGATTCATGTACCAATCGGTAAAATTCAATTCTCTTATGACGATTTAATGAAAAACTACATTACATTAGCTGATGCAGTTTTAAGAGCAAAACCTTCATCTTCTAAAGGTGTATATTTAAAATCCGTTTACTTAACAACAACAATGGGACCCGGAATTAAGCTTGATTCAAAGAATGTTGCTGCTGAAGTAAAAGAAAATATGCAATAATTCAAATTTTAAGTTATAATAGAGTATATCAAATTTTGATATACTCTATTTTTTTAGGGAGAGTTGTGTGGCACTTGAAAGAAGCTTAAAAGAAAAAATTCAATTAAAAATTTTAACTAAATTATTAAAATGGTATTTTCTAACGGAACAGCACTTATTGAAAATAAAAAATGTTAATTATCCTAAACGGCAGTTTATATTTTCAATGTGGCATCGCCATCAGTGTTTAACATACGGGGTAGAAGATAAATCTTCTTTTTATGCGTTAATAAGCGCTTCAAATGATGGTGAAATAATAGCAAATGCGGCAAAAAGCCTTAATATAATGAGTGTAAGAGGCTCATCAAAAAGGCGAGGTGTCGCTGCATCAATGGAGTTAATTGAAAAATTAAATGAAGGTAATTCTGTCGGAATAATGGTTGATGGCCCGAGAGGTCCAAATGGTAAAGTTAAAGACGGAATTATTAACATTGCAAAAATAACGGGTGTTCCCATAATTCCTGTGGCATGGCATTCTAAGGATAAAACATTTTTTTCTTTTAACACATGGGATAGATTTATTGCTCCTTTTGGACCTTGTAATACCGTTGCACTCTACGGAGATCCTATTTTTATTCCTAATGAATTAACTAAAGAGCAAACTCAGCTCTGGTGTCAAAAAGTTGAAGATGAAATGAACCGACTGCAAAAGGATTTAGAAGAAAATTATGAAAAGTACCTCATATTATAAAAGGTTTAAAAACAAAATAAAAAAACTACCCGTTTAAGGGTAGTTTTTAAGTTCTTATTTTATTCGTTCAATTAAGAAATTCTTTGGAACATATAACCTATACCGCGAGCAGTAAGTATTAATTCGGGGTTAGCAGGGTCTGTTTCAAGTTTTGAACGAAGTCTTGATATATGAACATCAACAACTCTTGTATCAATTCTGTGATCCGGCGGATAAGACCAAACATGCTGCAGAATTTCATTTCTTGAATATGCTTGACCTGAGTTATTAACCAATAATTCAAGTAAGCTGAATTCCATACCTGTAAGTCTGATTCTTTCATTTTTTCTGAATACCTGTCTTCTTGCGGTATCAATTCTTATATTACCCGTTGTAATAACGTTTTTAGCTATTTTGCTGGTCGGAGCGGAAACTTCTTTTGTATTTGTCCTTCTTAAAACAGCTTTAACTCTTGCCTCAAGTTCTTTCGGGCTGAAAGGTTTAATAACATAGTCATCTGCGCCGAGTTCAAGTCCCGTAATTCTTTCTGATACATCACCTAATGCAGTAAGAATAATAATCGGGACGTCAGAGGTTCTTCTGATTTCTCTAACTACACCGTAGCCGTCAACTTTTGGCATCATAACATCCAGTACAATTAAATCAGGATTATGTTTATTAAAAGCCGCAATTGCTTCTTCGCCATCTGTTGCGGTAATAATTTCGTATCCAATCATACTTAAACGTGCTTCAAGTATTCTTCTTATACTTGCTTCATCGTCTGCTACCAATATTTTTTGATGTGATTCTTGTTCTTGTATTTCATTGTTATCAGTCATTTTTAAGAAATCCTCAATATAAATAATATTACCTTTGTTTACATTATATTACAAAATATAAAAATTTCAAAACATTTCTTAAAAAAACATAAAATTATTTAATATATTTTTGTTAAGTAAATTTCCATAATGTTTGATTTTTAACTTATTTTATACAATGATTTTACTATTGCAGATTTGGAATTGAGGGCTTTTTATGAAATGAAAGATTTTTTATCCAAATATAAAAATCAAAATGAAATTTTTGCATATTTTTCAATAACAATAGCAGTTCTTTTATACGGAACAACACTAACCGCAACTAAAATTTGTCTGCAATATTATACTTCTGCACAATTAATGTCTTTCAGGTTAATAATATCGGCATTATTATTTCTGCCTTTTATTTTTACAATATACAAACATATAAGAATTGAGAAAAAGCATATAAAATTAATACTTTTAATGATGCTTTGCGAGCCGTGCTTATATTTTATTTTTGAAACAAATGCTCTAAAGTACACTACATCAGGTCAGGCAGGTATTGTCAGCTCTTTGGAGCCTGTTATTCTTGTTATTGCTGCAAGGATTATATTAAAAGAAAAGTTTATGAAAATAGTATATTTGGGGTTGTTTATATCAATTTTAGGCTCTGTATTGTTAAGTGTTTCTTCTGATGTATCTGAGCTTGCCCCAAATCCTCTGTTGGGTAATTTTTTGGAGCTGATTGCAATTATTCTGACAGATACTTGCGTTATTACAACAAAGTATTTAATGGAAAAGTATCCCCCGTTTTTCCTCGCAGGAATTTCCGTAGTCGGTGGTGCAATATTCTTTACATTGTTAAATGCATTCTCGGGAGGAAGTTTCCAAGTTGTATTAAATACAAGTATATTTGTTGTGATTTATTTAGGGATACTTTCTGTAGTTACATATGCATTGTATAATTATGCAATATGTACATTGCAGGCAAGTAAATTTTCACCGTTTTTATTTTTACTTCCGGTAGCTGCAGTTATATTCGGGTGGTTTTTCCTTGGCGAAACAATTAATGCTAAACAATTTGCAGCTTGTATATTGGTCTTTTTAGGAATTTATATATGCAGTATAAATAACAAGCGAAGATTTCTAAAATTTACAAAAAAATTTCCGCTTGCAAATTTTTTAATTCCGAGCAAAAAATAAATTGTTCGTGTTATAATCCATTGTGAAGTATGTTATAAAGGGATATAAATGCAGGTAGGAATACCAAGAGCACTTTCATATTATGATTTTTTTCCATTCTGGTACGGATTTTTTTCGGACTTGGGGATAGAAATAGTTTTATCTGATAAAACGACCAAAAAGACAATGTCAGAAGGGTCATCTTTAGTTGTACCTGAAACATGTCTGCCTGTTAAAATATATGCCGGACATGTATTAAATCTGCTTGATAAAGGAATAGATAAAATTCTTGTGCCATCTATTCAATCAATTGCACCCAAAATATATAACTGTTCAAAGATAAGGGGATTGCCTGATTTAATAAGAAATGTTGTAAAAAAACCTTTTACCATAATAGATGCTACATTAGATAAATCCGAAAAAAACAGAGGTCTGTATGATTTTCTTAAAGAAATAGCTTCTTATTACGGCATTACTGATTTTGAAAGGATTAAAAAGGCATCTAAATCAGCTTGGAGGGTATATAATAACTTTCAAATAATGAGAAGAAGCGGTGTTGAATATAAAAAAGCGCTTAAATCCGCAATTGAAAATAAAGTAGTTATTGCTTCTGAGCAGAAATCATATCCTATTAATATTGCTGTTATTGCTCATGGGTATAATTTATATGACGATAGAGCAAGTATGAAAATATTTGAAAAACTTGAAAAGCTGGATGTTAAATCATATACTGCTCAAAACTTAACCGTTGAACAAATGCAGGAAGGTTTAAATGCAATAAACAGCCGTTTATATTGGGCTAATGAGTATGAAATAACAGGGGCGGCGGCTCATTATATTCAGGATAAAAAAATAGACGGAATTATAACAATTAACGCATTCGGCTGCGGGCCTGATTCTTTAATGCTTGAAAGAATTTCAAGATTTGCTCAGAAATTAAATAAGCCTATACTTCATTTATCGATAGATGAACAAACAGGTGAAGCAGGCTTTGTTACCAGGATTGAAGCATTTGTTGATATGCTCTTCAGAAAAAAACGGTCGGGAATTTTAAATAAAATCAATCTTAAAACCGCTCAAGCCGATAAATTCCAAGTTAAATGCAGGGATTTAATATAATAAATAATCGGCAAAAAATATATTTTCCGTTTTTAACATAATAGAAATTTATAGAAAAATAAGGATAATATTATGAGGATTTCCGGTGTAAATGTTATAAATAATAATATTATGCGTATAGCAAAACCGTGTGCTATACCATATAAGAGTAAGAATTTGAAAACTGATACGGTTTCTTTCGGTAAAGTCGCTTTATCGGTTAAGTCATTTGAAAATGATGCCGAAAAAATTTCCAAAAAAATTGAAGATTTTATAACTCCTGAATTTGAATCCAAAATACTTGAATATTATAATAATGCCCAAAAGCTTTTGAAAAAGAATGCTCAAGACAGTTCAATAGTGGAATTAAAAGATATTAACAGTAATGTAGCATATATACTTATGGATTCTTTAGAAGAAACTTCAAAGCCTACGATAGAACTGCGTCAATATTATAAGGGTATTCCTTATCCGAAAAGATTTAATATGAAATACTCAGGAACACCTCCTTGTGATATGGAAATGAGAAATCAATGGTCAATGATTGATGTTGATACTCGAGGCGATAATACTAAAATGTCAATCATGTTAAGAGATTGGAATATAGATGATAATCATTCATATTGTGATGCTGAAATTAAAAACGGAAAAATAACTTCTCTAATCGTAAAAAATCATTTTTCAGCAAAAGAAGAGTTCTCTTGTAAATATAAAAACGGAGTTCTTTCATCTGTCAGATATAAGCCGCAATCTATGGTTTGCCCTATGACTGATGAAGAAAATGCAAGAACCGCTATTGTATTCTTTGATAAAGACAGAAATATAAAAACCGTATACTACGGTAATGTATCTTTAGACAACGGGATAGTTAAATCTGACAGAACATTTGTCAAAGATGATAACGGACATTTAAAACAATCTGATGAATTAACAAAAATGCAGAATGATGTTAATGTATTATTATCTAAAATAGAAGATAATCCAACAAAGATTAAGTTGCTTTTAGAATATTTAAAAGGCATAACAAAATAATAAAAAAGAGGAACCAAAGTTCCTCTTTTAGTTATTTCCCCAAAACTTAAGCTTGCGGTTGATTCCACAAAGCATCTCTTAAAAATTTGCTTTTTTGTGATTCTGCTGACAGTGCAACATTATTAGGAGTAAAGATAAATACAGAATCACCTATTTTCTGCTGATTTCCTGAAAGTGCGTGAGTAGCACCGCATAAGAAATCCACAATTCTTAAAGCTTGTTCTTTATCTAAAAGATGTAAATTTAAGACTATAGTTTTTCTGTCTTTAAGATGTTTAACAATAGAAATAGAATCCTCATAAGAACGAGGTTCACAAACCATAACTTCATAACCTCTAAAATTCGGATGTGTAATAACCTTTGAATTTTGCGGTTTTTCTTCTTGTTCTGTGTATGACGGATTTAAAGCATAATTTCCCTGAGTAGGATAATCTTCCGTTTCTTCCATCATTTCACCATAAATGCTGTCTTCTTTACCATCAAATCCTGATGTTAAGAAATCAATAATCCCTTTAAATTTGTCTGCAACTGCCAATTTTCTTCCTCCTAAGTATTATTCAAATAGTATTCTTCCAAGTCTTATAATTGTTGCACCTTCTTCAAGTGCTATTTTAAAGTCCCTGCTCATACCCATCGATATCTGTTTTAATTCTACTCCGAATTCAGATTGTAATTCATCATATATTTGTTTGATATTTCCAAATAATTTGTGAAGCTCTTCATCTGAACTGTCTATAGGTGCCATATTCATAACTCCTAAGACTTTTATTGAAGGCAGGTTATAAATTTTTATAAATTCCTTTTTTATTTCTTCAGGCGAAAAGCCTGATTTCTGAATTTCTCCGGCATTGTTTATCTGCAACAGAATTTTTTGTTCTATGCCTTTTTTTAATGCTTCTTCTGAAATCATTTCCGCCAGTTTATATGAATCTACGGAATGGATTAAATCAAAATTGCCTACTGCAAGCTTAACTTTATTGGTTTGCAGATGTCCTATAAGATGAAACTTACTGTTTTGTCTTATTTCATCAGGCAGCTTTTTGATTTTATCCACGGCTTCTTTAACACGGTTTTCGCCAAAGTCTCTAAAGCCTAATTTATAATATTTTATTATCTGACTTTCATCAAAGTATTTTGTTACTGCAACTATCTTCGGATTATAAGGTACAATCTGCGCCTTGATTTTTTCGTAATTTTCAATAATTTTGTCCATAATGTTTTTGAAAATCTTTCCCTTACAGAATTTCTAAAAATCTAAGCACTGAATTAATTATAATAAAAGAATTTAAAGAACACAACAAATTGTTTAGTAAACAAAAAAATGAGTATTCTATAATCCCCGAAACCCATGTAACCATGGTTTTTCCCATGATTTCAATATGCTTAACTTTTCTTAACATATGCTTAAAAAACATTCATATATTGATTTTTTGTTAAAAATTTTTTAAAATTTTATAATTATGAATGAGTTGTCAAAAAAATATCTGCAAGAGTTTAAACTGTATATAGAAGTTGAAAAGAACTTTTCCAAGTACACGGTAACTGCGTACTGTTCTGATATTTTAAGCTTTTTAATATGGCTGAATGACCGTGATATAAAAGATGTTTCCTATTCGGTCATAAGAGAATTTTTAGGTTATATTCAGCAATTTAATTATACTAAAACAACAATTGCAAGAAAAATTGCATCATTGCGAACATTTTACAGGTTCTTATACAGAGAAAAGATAGTTGAAACAAATCCTGCAGTCGGAGTCCATGCACCAAAACGAGGAAAATCCCTGCCTGAATTTTTAACTGAAAATGAAATAGAACAGGTTTTAAATAATGTTAAAATTGACACCCCTGCAGGCTACAGAAACAGGGTAATACTTGAACTTTTATATGCAACGGGAATGCGAATTTCAGAGTTAAGCAGTTTAAATTTTGAAAATTTAAACCTTGATGAAAATGAAATAAAAGTTTTTGGTAAAGGTGCAAAAGAACGAATTGTGCTGGTTTCCCAGAGAGCTAAAAAATTTTTGGAAGATTACATAAAAACTGTAAGATACTTAATTTTTAAAAATGATGATGAGAAATCGGTTTCACCTGTATTTATTAATAAAACAGGATACAGGCTTCAACCGCAGAGTGTAAGACATGCAATAAAAGATGTAATGGATAAAATAGAATTGCCTAAACACGTGACTCCGCATGTATTCAGACACAGTTTCGCAACAAAACTGCTTGAAAACGGAGCTGATTTAAGAGTTGTTCAAGAATTATTAGGTCATAGCAGTATTAGTAACACTCAAATTTATACGCATGTTTCGGCGGAAAGATTAAAGCAATCATATAATCTTGCTCATCCGAGGGCAAATTAGTTATAATGTAAGAAAAGGAATTAATTATGTATGATTTTATAACAATGGGAAGTGCAACATTAGATGCTTTTATTGAAACGGATGCGGCAAATATAGTATCCGTAAGTTCGGTATCAACAAAAAAAGAGTTTATGGCATATCCTTACGGTGCAAAAATTGAAATAGATAAATTTGATTTTCAAACAGGCGGAGGAGCTATTAATACGGCTGCTAATTTTGCAACATTAGGTTTTAAAACTTCCACTATTATAAAAATTGGTGATGAAATTCAAAGCGAAAAGGTGATGAGTTCTCTTCGACATTTTGGAATTGATACATCTAATGTTATAAGAAGTAAAGAATATAAAACAGGTTTTTCAATTATTTTAACAAGTTTTCAGGGTGATAGAACAGTTTTGGCTCATAGAGGTGCAAATGCTAAGTTAAAGACGGATGATATAAATTTTAATGCTATAAAGCAATCAAAATGGTTATATTTAGCACCTTTAAACGGTGATTCAACAAAAGTGCTTGATAAAGTTGCGGATTTTGCTGAAAAACACGGAGTAAATCTTGCAATAAACCTTGGTACAAGCAGTATAAAACAAGGAAAAAAGAACTTAATTAAAACTTTAAAAACAGCAGAAGTTATAATTTTAAATAAAGATGAAGCTTCAATGCTGACAGAGATTGAAGTAAGACCCGATACGAAAAAAGAAAAATACTCCGATGATATAATACATCCCGATGTAATTAAAATGCTTAAGGAACTTAATTTCGGCGACGGAAGAATTACAATTATAACTGACGGTAAAAACGGAGTTTATGCATATGATTCTAAGAAATTCTATCAGTGCTGCGAGTTCCCTGCAAAAGTAGTTTCCACTCTCGGTGCAGGCGATGCATTCGCTTCGGCATTTACGGCATCATTAGTTAAGACTGAAGGTGATATTGAAAAATCATTAAAATATGCTTCGGTTGTTGCCGCATCAATTGTTGAACATTTCGGCGCACAATGCGGATTTTTATCTTTCGATGAAATAAAGGAAAAATTGAAAAAACATTCCGATTTTAAAGTAAATGTAATTAATAAATAAAAAAAGCTGTATTCATTAGAATACAGCTTTTAAATGTTATGTTTTAATTTTATTTTTGTTATATTATGCAGCTTGTTCTTCAGGGATTTCTTCTTCTTTTTCTTCTTCTTCTTCTTCTTTAGCTTCTTCAGATTCTACTGTTGTACCATTTTCAAGGTCATCAATTTTTTGTTGGTCTTCTGTTGCTAATGATGCGTAGAAACTTTGAACTTCTTCCTGAGCTTCAACTTTAGTAGCTTCATTTATGCCGTCAATTTCTTCATCTGTTAAGCCTAATTGTTCATATGCTGATTTAAGATTTTCTTTTAATTGAGCTGATCTTTCTGTATATATGTTGAAGAAATTTGTATGAGCTTGTAAGCCGTCTGAGATACCTTCTGTTGTTGCTGCAGCTTCAGCATTTCCAGAAGAAAGATTGTATTTGGATTCTAAGTATGAATTATCATCAAGAGTATCATAACCTTGGACTTTTTCACCATTAACATTTACATTGAATGTACCTAATAATGTTTGGTCTTTTATTCCGTTTCCGTCAGCATCTGCGTTAGTATCAACTGCACTGTGTGAACCACCTGCTCTGAAGGAATTTAAATCAACCGAGAAGTCATTTCCAAATTCTTCAGCTATATCTACTACTGTTTGATTGCCTGCTGCATCAGTTTTTACTGCTTTTATATTTCCTGCTTTTAATTCTTCTGATGTAACAACACTGTCACCGTCTGTATCAAGAGCTGTCATTGCTGCCCATTGATTGTCAGCACCTAAGAAGTCGTTGGTTGAATCAAATGCACCGTCATCTACTATGAAATCATATTGTGCTTTATCTTCGCCTTCACCCATTACAAATCCTATCGGGTCACAGCATTTCTTTGCTTCTTCCTCTGCTTTAGCATCATCATATTCGCCTTGTTTTAAAGATATTTCATTATCTAATGATTTTGCTTCTTCAATATATCCGTTCAAATCACCGAGTAATGCATCAATTTCATTGATATCTCTGCTTGCTGCAGTCAATTTAGCTATTGCATCAGCAAGTCCGGGTTGATTTGGTAAAGATGTTTTGATATTTTCTTGTAATTGGTCTCTTGTCATACCTTCTCCGCCTTCTTTATTGGCTTCGATGTATGCTTTTATGTTATCTTTTAATGCTTTTTCGGCATCTTCGTTATATTCTTCAATTGCATTTTCTTGTGTTGCAAGTGCTTCTTCTATATTCTTTTGAGCAGATTCAGCGAGATCTTCAATTTTATCTTCGACTTTTTCCATTTTCTTTTCAAGAGCTTCTTTTTCTTCTTTAAGATCGTCGATTTCTTCTTGAATATCTTCTAATGACTTATCTTTAACATCTGATGTTGTAACTGTTTCACCAACTGCAGCAGCAGCTTCTGTATATTCTTCCAATGCTTTGTTTAGTTCAGCATCATCTTCGCTTTTATTTACACTGTCGAAAATTGTGCCTTCTGTTTGTTCTGTTTGAGCCGCAGAAGTTGTTCCAAACAAGTATTGATTTTCTACACCATTAATTCCGTTAAAATTTACTGACATATTTTTATCCTCTCTTATTAATTAACTTTTTCTTATATTCCTATAAAGTATTTTAAAAATTGTAAATTGACTATTTTCGTCATAAAATTCCAACTTTTTTGTGAAATGCCTGATTTTACGGCATTTTAATGCTTTACAAAACTTAATAATTGTATATTTAAAATAAATATATAGTATATATTAAGTATATATTTATTAAATAAAAATATTTTTGTCTATATCGTTAAAATTATGTATAATTTGATTTACACAGGGAATAGCTTTATATAAATTATCGTTTTCAATGGAAGCTATTGCTATAATCATGCCTATACCTGCATTTTTGGCGGAATTAATACCTGATATGGCATCTTCAATAACAACGCAGTCTTGTGGTTTTAAATTTAAATTTTTTGCTGCAATTTCATATATATCAGGGGCAGGTTTTCCGGGGATTTTACCGTTTGAATATACAATTTTATTTAAATCAAACCATTTTTCCAGTTGAAATTCTTTTATATAAAATTCAACATTATCCCATTCTGACATTGTTGCAATTGTTCTTGGGATGTTATTTTCTTTTAAAAAGTTTAAAAAGTTTTCGGCACCCGGTGCCAATTTAAGTTCTTTTCTATTATCAAGGCACATTTGTCTGTACATAGATTCTTTTTCTTTTGCAAGTCTTTTGACCATATTTTCAGAAGGTTTTTTACCGATTGCATATTCTATAATATCTGCATTTGTTCTTCCGAACATGTGGTTTCGCATTTCATCATCCGAAAATTCGAAGCCTCTTAATTTTTTAGAATACAACCTCCAAGCCTCATAATGCATATGAGAATCAAAAAATAAAGTACCGTTAAAATCAAATATTATGCCTTTCATAAGTAAATGTTAACATAAAAAAAGAAGGACAAATATTGTCCTTCTTTTAATTATTTATAAAAATTAGTAGTTAACAGGATTTTTATCAAACATTTGTTTAATGCCGTCAACTGAGCTTAATATACCTGTTGCTTCATAAGGCATATAAACAATTTTATTATTAGCACCGTTTGTTATGGCTGTCATTGTTTCTAAGTATTTCATCGCAATTAAGTATTGATCGGGCTTGCCTTTATCAGCTAAAGCATTAATAATTCTTGTGATGGCTTCTTTTTCGGCATCAGCTTCAATAATTCTTGCCTGCGCAATACCTTCAGCTCTTAATATTTCCGCTTGTTTTTCACCTTCTGCTTTATTAATAGCTGCCATTTTTTCACCTTCTGCGGTTAAGATAGCTGATTTCTTAATACCTTCTGCTTCAAGAATTGTAGCACGTCTGTCTTGTTCTGCTTTCTTTTCTTTTTCCATTGCTTGTTGTATTGATGCAGGAGGTACGATATCTTGAAGTTCAACACGGTTAACTTTTACACCCCATTTATCGGTTGCTTTATCTAATATTTCTCTTAATTTATCATTGATAATATCACGGGATACCAAAGTTTCATCTAATGCTAATTGACCTACCAAGTTTCTTAAGTTTGTTTGAGTAAGTTTTTCTATAGCTTCAGGCAGATTTTCAATAGAATAAATTGCTTTTCTTGCATCAACAATTTGAAAGTACAATAGAGCATTAATACTTATTGTAACGTTATCTTTTGTAATTACGTTTTGACGGGGAAAATCATAAACTGTTTCTCTTAAATCTATTCTTGGTGAGTAGTTTAACACAGAGTATGTTCTGCCATCCATTGTTTTTTGTTTATCTATTTTAAGCATTGGTCTTGGTGCTTCTATAAAAGGAATAATAGTATGAAAACCTGCTGTTAATGTTTTTGAATACTTCCCGAAAGCTTGAATGATTACAGCTTCTTGTTGTTGGACAATAATTACACATTTCGCAACTACTATTACTACTAATATTATTACTGCTGCAAAGAATGCTATTCCCATATTTTTCCTCCTTATACTTTTTCTACAAATAAAATCAAACTGTCATTTTTAATAATTTTTACATCAGAATCAACAGGAATAGGTTCTGCCTCATATTCGGCTCTTGCTTCCCATCTTTCTTCATAAATCATTACTGCTCCGGATGTTGTTGTAATAGGTTCTATTACCTTTACTATTTTACCTATATATTGAGATGCAAAATCCGCATTGCTTTCTTTTTTTAATAAATTCTGCAGTATAGGTTTAATGAATATTATTGATAGTATTGATAAAACCGCAAACAATACAAATAAGTTTGGAAGTGTGCCCCAAAATATTGATACTATTGCAGTTATAACACCTGCTATTGCAAAATTAATGCAAAACATTGTAGGAATAAATATTTCAATAATTATTGCAATAATTGATATGATTATAAAAATCATCCAAAATTCTAAAATTCCCATAGAAACTCCTTTCAATTACAAAATTGAGTATATCATTTTTTTTGTTAATTGAAAAGGTCTTTTTATTTTGCGGTTTCTTCATTTACTGTATCGGATAAGCTTTGTTCAGCCTGCTTTTTCAATTCGTTAATTGCATCTTCCTTCGCTTTTTGGGCTTTTTCTTTTAAAAGAGCTTTTGCATCTTCCTTTGCTTTATCCTTATTTTTAAATAAAGATTTTAATTTATTTATATTCTCTTTATTTTCTTCAATAGCCTGTTTTGTTTCTTTTATTGATGTTTTTGTTTCTTCTGATAAAGAATCAGAAACAGCTTGTTTAGCTTTCTTTTTAACTGTTTCTTTTGCTTGTTCTTTAAGCTGTTCTTTATCCATAGTCATCATATTTTGAAATTCTTCAGGAATTTTAGTATCTTGAGGCAGTGATTTTAAGTATTCCTGAGCTTTCTCCATATCAGTTGAAAGAACAAGCCATTTAAAAGATTTGATTAAAGTTAAAGGTTTTGCCACATCACCTCTTACAACTACCTGAAATTTAGTTGCATTAGTGTCAGATATTTCTTTCCCGAGTGATGGAATTTGATTTATCTCAGGTTCTGTAACCACTTCTGTAAACAAGAAGAATAATTTACCCATTACAAGGCTCATCCCGGGGGTCGCTTTCATTAAGTTAATAGGGTTTAACATAGCAACAGGTCCAAGTGAATCAGAAACCTGAGAACCGAGTCTTCCTCTTAATTTTATGTCTATTTTATTTTTTAATAAGTCAAAATTACCGAAAATATATGTTGCCATTATGTTTCCTTCTGTTGTAATCGGATTAATTTCAGTAATTCCGTTATTGAAAGTTAAATGTCCTTTTAATGCATTATAACGGCTGGTATCAAAAGATAATAATGAGTTTAAAACACTTCCTATTGTTGATTTAAAGAAGTCATTTTCTCTTATATTTTCTGCCATAATAAGATTTTCAAGTTTTCCGAAAGGCCCTAATTGTCCGTCTTTCATCATAAAATCAACTTTTCCTTTAAGTGATTTCATTTGTTCCTCATATGTTGCACCTTTCAATGATAAATCGGTTGAAAAATCCATTTTACCAGTCAGAGTATCTTTCATATTGGCAGTATCAAGTAATGTTTTTTCTACATTTAAACCTGTTCCGTTTAATATGGCTTTTATTTCGCTTGATATTAAATTCATTGAAACATCGCCCCTGATTCTTCCCTCAAATGCAGATGTTACCAGCTTATTAACATAAAATATATTATTTAATAATGATATATTTCCTGTTGTATCAGTTAATTTTATATTTCCTGTTTTTATTTGTTTAATATCAATATTTCCGTTTCTGATTATAACCGGGATATCTGCTGAAGCCGAATTATTTGAAGTATTACCGCCTGATGATTGCGGAACATATTTCATTGCCAAATCAGATACCTTCATTAATTTATCAACATCGGTTAATTGAGATATTAAGTTTAAATTTTTAATAGTAAAATATTTAGACGGGCTTAAATCCGCATTAATTAATACATTGTAGTCTGAGCCGTTTGCCGTAAGATTTTTGATATCTACATCCAAATCTTTACCTTCAAATTTAGACATTATTTTTTCTGTTTTTATAAGCAGTTCGGGAATTGAAATATCCCAAAGATTAAATTCCCCTCTAATTCTCGGTGCTTTTAAATCACCAAATACGAACATTTGTCCTTGTGCTTTTAAAGTTGATTTTGGAAATGCACAAATTATTCCTTCAATATCAGAGGGCATTTTAACTTTTATAAGGTTTATGTTTGGATTTAAAGTGTTTAATTTTGTTATAGTTCCGTCTACACTAACGATATCAGTTAACTTCGTTATTGTTTTTTCAGGGTCTTCGGGGTCTTGAGTTACTGTTTTAATAAAGAAACCCGTATCTTTTATTTTTAATCTGTCCCCTTTAAAATCAATAACTGCTTGAAGAATTGTATTTAAATTTTGTACATTTTTTATGTCAACAGGGGTTATATAATTATCTTTATTTGCTTCAAGTGAGGCTTTAAAAGTTTGTTTCTTTTTATCGCCTGCAAAATTAAAGGCAATAGGAAGTGCACCTTTATTTTTTATAAAGATTGCAAGGTCTTTACCTAAGAGTTGTTTTAAATCGTTTGTTATAAGATTTCCTTTTCCGTCAAAGTTAAATACGGGATTTTTTATGTAGTTTTCAATAGTACCTGAAAAATCTACGTTTGATGAATTATTTATACTTATTTTTGCAGGATGTATAGTTATTATTTTATCGCCTATTTCAAGGTTAAATTTGTCGCAGGCTACATTTGCTCCGTTCATCATTAATTTAAAATCGGAATTTTTTATATTTCCTGTAACCTTTTGAAAATCGCTTATAAAATCTGCAGTTAAAATATTATTTAAATAATTAATTTTATTTACTTTATCAGTTAACGATAAATTACTTAATGTAAGATTTAAATCGGCAGATGCTTTTTTTAATTCGCCTTTAATGTGTGCCGTAAGGTTAATAAAGCCAGAATTAACATCATAAGTATTATTAATTTCAGATGGCAGAAACATTGTAAATACTTTTGCTAACGGCATTTTTTCCATAAATACGTTAATATCTGCGATTGATTTTTCATCAATAGTTCCGTCTATTTTAAACAGAGTTTGAGCAATTTCAACAGTTGTGTCTATAAATTTTAAAATGCTGTTATCAAGAGATATAATTGAATTTATTCTTGCAAGTTGGAGTTTCTTAGCATTATTTTTAATTACGAGGTCTTTTATGGTAATTTTACCGTAAGAATTAAGTTTTTTAAAATCGGTTTTAATTTTTGTATCTGCGATAAAGTAGCCCTCACCTGCAATCGGTTGTAATTCGTGTTTTATATGGAGCGAATCAAGAGTTGCTCTTATTAAGTTTATTACATTATCAGTGTGTATTTCATTAGATGTTATTTTTAAATCCATTTTAGGATTTTTTGCATATTTAATCATTCCGAGGAGTGATAATTTTTCTTTTTCGGTAATGTATAAGTCGGTATCTAAATCTGCTTTTGTTCCTCTCGTTTTAATGTGCAGTTTACTTTCTGGGAGTTGTAATCCTGCAAGTTTTAAAGTAAAATTATCAATGTTTAAATAACCTCTTGATACCAAATAATTTTCTTTTTGTCTTATTTTAATTTTAGAATCAATATTAGTTTTTAAATCATATGCCATATACATAGCAACAGGATTAATGAAAGGGATTTCAACTCTTTGAACTTTATCATCTTCTTCATCCAGTTTACTGTGTTGAGGAATGCAAGTATCTATATCAATATTGGCGGTAATATTTTTGACTTCATTTAAGAATAAATCCGCATTTGTTTTTAATGATATGCTTTTCCCGTTATTGTATCCGAAAACAAGTTCATCACCTGCGAGTTTCAGGTAGTTTCCTGTTTTTAAATCATTTACTTTTGCGCTGTAGTTAATAATTCTTATTCCGGGGATAACAACTTTTATTAACGCAGGGTCAATTAAAGGTTTTTGAGCGGTTTGAAGGTTTTGTTCAATATTTTCTTCTTTTTTATTTAAAATTTCTTCAAAAGCCTGAACTGCTTTAAATGCTTTTCCGTCAACTATATCAATATTAATAACGGGATTAAGAATTTCAACTGTCGGAATTTTTACGGTTAGAAGAAATAGAGAAGGAAGTGCTATTCTTGCTTTAAAATTATCCGATGTGATAACTTCAGAGTTATCCGGAAGCTTTATTTTAACATTATCTGCCGTAATGCCTGCCGATAAAAGCGGAGTTACGGTTATTTGAGGATTATCAAAATCAAGAGTTAAATTGGTCTGTTCTTTGACAATCTGTTGAAGGTCAGGTTTAAATTTATTTAAATCAACTGCTTTCGGCAGTACAAATAAAAATGCTAAATATAAAAGCACAACAATACTTATAATAGTAATTCCCAATATCTTAAAAAATTTTTTCATTTCCTTCTCCTAACCTCAAAAGTTATTGTGTTTAGAAAATTATAATTCAAATAATATTTAATTATTTAAATTTTTAACTTATGTTACAGCTAAAAGCTAAAAAAGAATTTTACTTTTAATTTGTTTGTAATAATATATTGTTTGAGTTGTGAATCCGATAGGTTAGATTACACTAGTAACGGCTTAGTCTTAGTTAAGATGGGAAAGCAATTCACGAGGTACAAGTAAAACAAAAGGAGAAAAAAGATGCCGGTAGCATCAATGATTGAATTATTAGACGCAGGTGTACACTTTGGTCACCAAACACAAAGATGGAACCCAAAAATGAAACCGTATATTTACGGAGCAAGAAACGGAATTTATGTTTTAGATTTAAGAAAAACATCCGATAAACTTGATGAAGCATACGCAATTGTTAGAGATTATGCAGCAAAAGGCAGAAATGTAGTTTTTGTCGGAACTAAAAAACAGGCTGTTGATGTAGTTGCGGAAGAAGCTCTAAGAGCAGGTTCTTATTATGTTAACAGAAGATGGTTAGGCGGTATGCTTACTAACTTTGAAACAATAAGAGGAAGAGTTAATAAATTAAGAGAAATTGAAGAATTTTCAAACTCGGGTCAATTAGAAAAGCTTCCTAAAAAAGAAATAGCTCAAACAATGAGAAAACTTTCCAAATTAACCAAAACATTAGGCGGTATCAAAGAAATGAGAGGAATGCCTGATTTATTGGTTGTTATTGACCAAAAGAAAGAAGCCATTGCTATAGCAGAAGCCAACAAATTAAATATTCCCGTTATCTGCTTAGCTGATACTAATGCAGATCCTGACGGTATTGATTACATTATCCCGGGAAATGATGATGCAATCAGATCAATAAAATTAGTTTGTTCTAAATTAGCTGATGCTATATTGGAAGGTAAACAATTAAGAGAAAATAAAGCAAATCAAATGAATAAAGTTCAGGCTATAAAAGCTGAAGATGCAGGTGTTACAGAAGAAGTTAAAGCAGAAGAAACTGCTGAAGTTAAAGACGAAGCACCTGTTGTAGTTGAAGAATAATTGATTTGTAATAACAATAAATTTTGAAAGGATAATAAATTATGACAATAACAGCCGCAATGGTTAAAGATTTAAGAGAAAAAACAGGCGCAGGGTTTATGGATTCAAAAAAAGCGCTTGAACAATGCGACGGCGATATAGAAAAAGCAATGGAATTTTTAAGACAAAAAGGTATTGCTTCCGCTGAGAAAAAACAAAATCGTATAGCAGCTGAAGGCTTAGTTGCTACATACATTGAAAACGGTGTCGGTTCTATCGTTGAAGTTAACTGCGAAACAGACTTCGTTGCTAAAAATGAAGATTTTAAAAAGTTTGTTAACTGCTTAGCAAAACATATTGCTGAAACAAAACCTGCAGATTTAGATGCTTTAAACTCTTCAGTATGTCCGGATTGCGGTTTAAAAATTGAAGATGCCGTTAAAGATAAAATAGCTACAATCGGCGAAAAAATCAGCATAAGAAGATTTGAAGTAATGCAAGGTAATTTAGCTACTTATGTTCATAACGGTAAAATAGGTGTTTTAATTAATGCTTCAGCACAAGATGAAACATTATTAAAAGATGTAGCTCTTCATATTGCATCTTCAGCACCTGAATTTGTTTCAAGAAATCAAATTCCTCAAAGTGTAATTGAAGAAGAAACAAGAATTGAAATGGGTAAAGAAGATTTAGCTAAAAAACCCGAAAATATAAGAGCTAAAATTGTTGAAGGCAGAGTTAATAAACTTATGGCTCAAAAATGCTTACTTGAACAGTCGTTTGTTAAAAACCCCGATGAAACAGTTGAACAGCACTTAAACGGAAAACTTCAAATATTATCATTTGTTCGCTGGACTTTAGGTGAAGGACTTGAAAAAAGACAAGATAACTTTGCCGAAGAAGTTATGAATCAAATGGTAAAATAGTTAATATAAAATGAATTTAAGAGAGAAACATTTTTGTTTCTCTCTTTTTATTTGATATAATTTTTCTATGATTTTAAAATTTATATTTATATTATTAACAGTTGTTATTTTATCCTGTATTTATCTTTTATTTGTCCTTTTTGGCAGGTATAAAGGACTTAAAAATGACGTATTAAAAATAATGCTTGCCGTAAAAAGGCTAAGATACGGCGACATAAATATAAGAGCGGAAAATCTTAATGATAAAAATCTTGAAAATGCTGTTAATCGTTTAATAGAAACAATTAATGACCGTGAATTAATGATTAAAGAATATCAAAATGCGCTTTCTAAAAAGAATTTGTCTTTGGAGGAAATAATAAAGCAGGAAAAAGAAATTCAATTATTTAAAGAAGAGTTTACGGCAACGTTGACTCATGATATGAAGGTTCCTGTTATTGCAGAGCTGAATTCATTAAATTACCTTTTAGATGGTAGGTTTGGAAATTTAAATGATAAACAAACCGAAGTATTAAATTTAATGAAATCCTCAAATCAAGAGTTGAAAGAATTAATTGAAAATATTCTTGAAACATACAAGCTTGAGCAAAAAAATATCGAGCTTAATTTGTCGGATAATAATATAAATGAATTTATAAACTTATTAGTTAACGAAATGAAACCAATTGCATCAGAAAATAATCATCAAATTGTTGTTGAAAGTAAGATTTCAGAAACTCAAAATGCGAGATTTGATACATTTCAAATAAAACGAGTAATAAAAAATCTGCTTCAAAATGCAGTGTCATTCAGCCCTAAAAATACAAAAATATTAATCAGATTAGAAAAAATACAGGATAAAATAAAAATAACCGTATCAAATAAAGGCAGCAGTATATCTAAAGAAGATTTAGAATTGATTTTTCAGAAATATTATACCTGTCATTCAAAATTTAAAAAAGTAAGTACAGGTTTAGGTCTGTATTTATCAAAGCAGATTATGTCCGCCCACAAAGGGACAATAGAAGCAGAATGCAGTAAATCTGATGAAACTTCTTTTTCTGTTACAATTCCTCTAAATATTTCCTGTTGAGCTGTTTTTATCGTCTTCAAATTGTCTTATATCAACATTTTCATCTGTTTGCTGCATAGATGCGTATTTATAGCCTGTGTTTCCGATATCAATTTCAATGTTAACATCAGTATCAATCATTTCAACTTCATTATACGGAAATTCTTTAATTTTACCGTCAGCTAATTTAACTGAAACATTTTTGGTTAAAATATTTAATGCGCACACCCTGCCGACCCCGTCAGCGGTCATTACACCCGAGCCTATAGGAACCATTTCTTTCGCTGTTTCAATATAGTTTTTATATTCATAATTTAAACAGCACAATAGTCTTCCGCAGGTTCCCGATATTTTACTGGGAGTTATAGGCATACTCTGGTCATGAGCAAGCTTTATATTTATGGAATCGAACTGCCGTTTAAACGTGCAGCAGCAAAACGGTCTTCCGCATAATCCGTTTCCGCAGCATAAAGACGTTTCATCCCTGACCCCAATGTGCTTTAAGTCAATACGAACTCTTTTAAAAACCTTTGTTAAATCTTTTAAAAGCTCTCTAAAATCAACTCTTTCAGGTGCTGTATAATAAAAAGTAACTTTCCTTCTGTCAAAGGTATATTTGCATTGTATTAAATTCATTACAAGTTTGTGCTGATTTATAAGCTCAAGGCAATCTTTATATCCTTGAACTTCCATTTTCTTTATTTCTTCGTAGACTGCTAAATCTTCATCAGTCATAACTCTTAAAAATGGAATAGCAGGTACTTTTTTCCGCTTTAAAATGCTTTCAACCTGCGGCGGTACAAGAAATGCTTTAACGGCTTCTTCACCTTTTTCAGTTAATACAATTACCATATCACCGTGTTTTACTGTGACATTTTCAGGTATATCAAGCGGATATTGTTTATTTTTAATTAAATTTACTGCAAACATAAAAATATATTATCATAAATTTATATACATTTGTAAAAAAAATTTAATTAAACGCAATTTTCTTGAATAAAAATACTTATTTAAATTATAGGTTAGTAAATGGGTGGGAATTTTGTATGAATCCGAGATTAATTAAATTTGCAGTTGAATTACAAACAATGAATAAAGAAGAAAAAACGGAAGAAACAATTAATTTTAAAGGCGGTAAAAGAAACTTTTTTAATTTCTTGAAACCTGTAAAAGTTACTGTCCCCATCAGCAGAATTGATTAATTGATATAAATATGTAAAAAAAAAGCCGTCACTAAGGCGGCTACTAGACTTTTTGGGGAGGGAGGTTTTATGGGGCTTATTGCCCTTGACATATTTATATGTCGGCATTAATTTTTTAAACTTTAGTTTTTTATTTAATAATTTTTATGAAAAAGTAAAAAATCCCTTAGATATTGGGTTTTAAGTCTTCATAAAACTTTACATATTGATTAATGTTTTTAAAATAAATAACATATACATATGAAATATAATGAATTAAAGTTTAATACTTTTTTTTATATATATGTTTTGTTGATTGTAATAATATATGCATTCTTGTCAAATAATATAGATCCTGACTTTTGGGCAAGAATAATGCAGGGGGATGCTTTTTGGCAATTAGGACATATATTAAAAACAGATATTTTTTCGTATACTCCCACTCATATCTGGATTGACCATGAGTGGGGTGCAAGTGTTATATTTTCTTTTATTTTGAATTATTTTGGATATTGGGGAATATTCTGTTTTAAAATTCTTATAAGTCTTTTAATTATTGTTTTTATTTTTAAAACAATAAGACTTAAGCATAAAGAAACCTTTTGCTGGTATGATATATTAATTGCCGCAGCAGGTATTTCGGCTATGCCTACTGTTTTTCAGTCAAGCTTAAGATGTCATTTTTTTACTTTTTTATTTTTTACAATATATATTTATATACTTGAAAGAGTTCGTAATAAATTTGAAAATAAATTATTGTTAATCTTACCATTAATAATGATTATATGGGTAAATTGTCATGGCGGATGTGTAGCAGGGCTGGGAATGTTGGCAATTTACACATTTGGTGAATTCCTAAACAAAAAACCATTTAAAAAATATTTATTTACACTTCTTGCCTGTCTTGCAGTAATGTTTATTAATCCTTACGGAATTGATTATGTAAAATTTGTTTTTATTGCATCAACGATGCCTCGGCCTTATGTAACAGAGTGGATTAGTCCCTTTGTAACTTCTAGCGGAATATTTAATCTTTTTAAAATATTCTATATTTTGTTTTTTATATTGTTGTTTTTAAGAATTAAAGATTTTAAAAATGATTTTACAAAATACATATTACTTATTGTTTGTGCATATTTATCTTATAAGTACATAAAGAATATACCGTTTTTTATAATAGTATCAATGATTTTCTTATATGAAAATTTGTATTTTCACCAAAAAAAGGATTATAAAATATTTCCGTATTTAATAATTGCTTTCTGTATATTAGGAATTGGCAGTTATGATATTGTGAAGAATGCCGATTTTAATTATTTAAAGGAACAGCCTTTAAAAGAAATTGAGTTTTTTAAGGTAAATGATTTAAAAGGCAAAATTCTTGCTCCGTTAGATTTAGGAAGCTACACAGCTTATAAATTATTCCCCAATAACTTAATTTATATGGATGGGCGCTATGAAGAAGTATATTTTTATAAAGAAAAAGAACTTCTTGATAAATTTTATAATGCGCAAGACGGTTGGCAGCAAATATTTGAAGAGCCTTATAAGCCGGACTATATAATTATTCCTGCTGATGCATTGATAAATGATTATATTCCGGAAAATTATAAAACAGTTTATAATACAGAATTTTATATTATATATTCATTAAGTGATAAATTAAAAGATTTGTATTATGTGCCTTCGGATGATGAAAAATATTATATAAAAAACGCATTTAAAAAAGGTTTTGAATTTCAAAAAACTGATAAAAAAAGTTTGTAGTAAAATATACATATGGATAAAAATTTAAAAAGACCTGAATTACTGTTACCTGCAGGAAGTAAAGAAAAATTGGATTATGCAATACACTACGGTGCTGATGCAGTGTATCTTGGTATGGTTGATTTCAGTCTCAGAGCTATGCGTAAAGGTGAGTTAATAACAATTGATAATTTAAAAGATTGTATTGATTTAGCTCATTCATTAGGGAAGAAAGTCTATCTTACTTTAAATATTTTTGCTTATGATAACGATATAAAAGGTATGATAGAATGCGCCGAACGGATTAATGACGCAAACCCTGATGCAATATTATTTTCGGATTTCGGGGTATATAATTTGATAAAAAAATATATGCCCAATATTCCTATACATGTCAGTACTCAGACTAATATATTAAACTCTGAAGCTGTTAAATTCTGGCGAGATTTAGGTGCACAGAGGGTTGTTTTATCAAGGGATTTATCACTTGAGCAGATTGCGGAAATAAAAAATAATGTACCTGATATTGAATATGAAGTGTTTGTTCACGGAGCCCAGTGTGTATCTTTTTCGGGTCGATGTTTAATCAGCGATTATATGACAAAAGGCGAAAGAAAAGCCAATCACGGAAACTGCTCTCAATCATGCAGATGGAGTTATAAATTAGTTGAAGAAACTCGTGAAGGCGAATATTTTGATATAGAAGAAAACGGAAAAGGTACGCATATATTAAGTCCTAAAGACTTGGCACTTATAAATTATCTGCCCCAATTAATTGATTTAGGTATAGATTCATTTAAAATAGAAGGCAGAACAAAGAGTTTATACTACGTATCAGCCGTTGCTAAAGCCTACAGAAAAGCTATTGATGACTACCTTTTAACAGGTAAAATAAACGAAGAAGAAAACTATAATGAAATAATTAAAATAGGCAACAGAGGCTACACTACGGGATTTTATCTTCATAAACCCGACAGCGAAGGCTACAGTTATGATATTTCAAAAGGGCTGGCAGGTGCCGACTGTCTTTGTGTTTTCCTTGATAAAAAAGATAATATGTTTAAAGTGCTGACTAAGAATAAATTCTTATTAAATGATGAGATTGAAATAATTACACCTGATGAATGTTTTAAAGCCAAAGTTACAAGGATTTATGACGAGAAATCTCAAGAAGAAAAACAACTATGTAATACAAATGATGAGTTTTTAATTGAACTTTCGCAAAACCCGAAAAATTATAAATATGCACTTGCACGAACAATCGGAGTAAAAAATTTAAGATGATTTTAAAACCTGATTATAATGTAATATCACTTTTTGATTTGGATTTTAAAGAAATTAAAACATTAGGAATAAATGCAATTCTTTTCGATTTGGACAGCACCGTAATGCCGTCTAAGTCAGGCGAGTATCCCCCTAAAGTCAGAGAACTTTTAAATGAACTGAAACAAAATTTTGTTATAGCAGTAATCAGCAACAACAAAAGAAAAGAATATATATCAAAAGTGCAGGCAATGTCTGATTTCCCTGTTATCGGTGAAGCAAATAAACCTAATCCGAATGTAATGCGCAGCTTTTTAAAGAGTGTAAACATATTGCCCGAACAAACTCTTGTTGTAGGAGATAGACCCCTGACGGATATTCTCGCAGGAAAACTTTTGGGCGCTAAAACAGCACTGGTTGATTCTATTACTTGTGAAACAGAAAACAAACCTACTCGAGTCGTAAGATGGCTCGAAAGGCTAGTTATAAAAAAATAGCTTGCAGGTCAATGAATATTTTGTATAAGTATAATAAACTTCCTAAAAAAGGAGTTATTTATGCTTGAAATATTAAATGAAAACAATTTTGACGATAATATAAAAGACGGTATAAAACTTGTAGCTTTTACTGCTTCGTGGTGCGGATTCTGCCAAAGACAAAAACCTATATTAAAAGAAATAGCTGACCAAAATATCTGGATAGGCGAAGTCGACCCCGATGAAAATCCTTCTCTCGTTAACAGGTTTGGAATAAATGCATTCCCGACTTTCCTTTTATTTAAGGAAGGACGATTAATTGCAAATTTTTCCGGATATAAAACTAAATATGAACTTTTAAATACCTTAATAAACTATCTTGAGCAAAAATAATTAATATATCTGTTCTGATATTTTATTGTTATAATTTAATTGAGGAACAGGTATGTTAAAAGTTGCAATAACGGGAAATATCGCAAGCGGTAAATCGCAGGTCGAAAAAATACTTTTATCGTCAGGTTATAAGGTTGTTGATACAGATAAAATAAATCACTATATTTTAGCTTCGGATTATAATGTAATTAAAGAAATAAAATCCGTATTTTCCGATGAAGATATTTTGGACGAGGACGGTAATATTTCAAGAAAAAAATTGGGTGATGTCGTATTTTATTCCGAAGATAAACGCAAAAAACTTGAAGATATCCTTCATAAAAGAATTTTCGATAAAGTAAATATTTTTTTTAACGAAAATTCAAACGAAAAATTTGTGTTTGTATCAATTCCGTTACTTTTTGAAGCAAATTTAGAAAATAACTATGACAAAATAATTTTTGTATCCGCTGATGAGGATATCAGGTTAAAACGGCTTATGGAAAGAAATAATTATACTAAAGCTTATGCACGAAAAAGAATAAAAATTCAACAAAAAGAAGATGAAAAAATTAAAAAATCGGATTTTATTATTTTCAACAATTCGGATTTTAATAATCTCAGAAAGCAGATTAATAGTATTTTAGAACAATTATCTAATCATTAACACTAAGATTTGGTGCGGTAAGTTTTAAAATTGATGATTTATAAAATTCCGTATTAATATTCAAATATTCTCCCAAAACCAGTAATGAGAATAAATATTCTCTGATTTCTTCCATGTTAGTGTTTAATTTGGATGCATTATCCAAAAGTGTTGTAAATTTGGCATATATTTTATTAAAGTACATATTTTGGGCTTCAGAGATGTCAATTTTTAAATCTAATTTAGAAGCGCATTCAAACATTTTTAAAATGTTTTCAAGTCTGTGTATTTCAAAATTTTTCATAAAATTATATATTGCCAGCTGGATTTGCTTTGAAAAAATTTCATTGGTTTGTGTTTTATCAATATCAATTTTAAAATCTTGAGCTTCTTTAACAATATTAACGGCTTTTTGAATTATTTCGTCATCTGTAATGTTAACACAATTAGTAAAAATTTCGTTAAAATCATTTGAAAGAGTATATTGAGCTGCAAGTTTATATTCAACCGGAACATTAATCCCAAGCTTTATTAGTTGGATAATAAAATTCTTGCCTTCGTTATAAACTTCTCTGTAGGTATTAGAAAACTTACCAAGTTTATCTTTTAAGGAAGAAAGCAGAATGTTGCTTCTGTCTTCGATAAGAATATCTTTTAAAGTATAGTATTCATTGCCGAAAATGTTATCTAAAGCTCTTATAATTTCGGTTATAGGATAATCCATATATATTTTTGATAATTTTTCGGTGATTTCTTTAATATTGTCAGTTTCATCATATTTTTTTATAGCGCAATGGAAATCACCCTCAGGGAATTGAATTGCGGCAAAGAAGAAATCTCCTTTTTCCAATGTAATTTTAGATTCAATTTCAATTCTTCCCGAAGAAAATGCAGTTGCTCCTTTTGATATAAATTTACTGTAATGTTTTTTTATTTCATAACAGTATAAGTTTGTAAAATCTTCAAATTCTTTATGCATGGAAGAAATTGCCCAAAGTGCACCAATTTGTTTAATGGAAACAATTGAAGGTTTAACAAATTTTTCATAAACATTTTTTCCGCTTCCATAGTTAGGAATATTGCTTTGAGCTTTATCCAATATGGATAAGAATACGGATTCAATATCTTCGTTTGTGAAGTAGCCTGCAAGTTGAAGTGCACGAGCTGCATATTTCATAATTTGAGTGGTTTCTATGCCTGAAATTTCCGAAAAAAACCATCCGCAGCTTGTATACATAAGCATTGTTTGTCTTTGCATTTCAAGTAATTTAAGTGCTTTAACAATTTCAGGTTTTTCCAGTGAATATTTTTGGTGTTTTTCAAAAAATTTACTGACCGAATTTTTACATCTGTCCAAAATAACGTCAATATAGTCATTTCTTGCAGCCCAAATGTCTTTTAAGTATAAAGAAGCATGTTCTTTATAAACTTCAATAAGCCTGTCTCGAACATAATCAAGCGCTTCTCTTAGAGGTTTTCTCCATTTTTGATTCCAGCCGTATCCTCCGCCTGTCGAACATCCGCAATCATCGCACCATCTTCCGACTCCGTGAGCGCAGCTCCAGGAAGATACATCTTTAATATCCGCTTCGTATTGAACACCTTCCTGTTCAAGATAGTTTGCATAATTAGTTATTTCAAATCCTTCATCTTCTGCTTTTATTTTTAAGATGTATGAAAGTGCCATGTCTCCGAATTTGGTATGATGACCGTAACTTTCACCGTCAGTAGCAATATGAACAAGCTGATTATAATCTCTCTGGCTTGATATTCCGTCTTTTAAACGGGATATAAATTTATTCCCGTCCGTTAATAATTCGTCGAATGCTACGGATTTAGAAATAGAACCGTCATAAAAGAATAAATCTATATATTTGGATTTATCGGATTTAACAAAATACCTGTATGCTCTTGCAGGATCAATATTACCCCAGCTTACATCATGCCAGTTGTCGTCAGAATTAAGTTTTCTGACGGCTTTAGCTTGGTGAGGCGATAATATTGTAAATTTTATTCCGCAATCAATAAGAGCTTCAAGTGTCGCATCATCACAGGCAGTTTCTGCAAGCCACATACCTTCCGGTTTTCTTCCGAATCTGTATTGAAAATCTTTAATTCCCCATATAATTTGAGTGTATTTATCGTTTTTATTAGCTAACGGCATAATTATATGGTTATAAACCTGTGCTATTGCATTACCGTGTCCGTTATTTCTTGATGCACTTTCAACATCGGCCTTGATAATTCTTTCATACGAATAAGGGCTGTAGTGTTCCATCCACGATAACAGAGTCGGGCCGAAATTAAAACTTATATATGTGTAATTATTAACAATATCGAGAATTTTATTATTTTGAGTTACTATCTTAGAAACCGAATTTGGTGTATAACATTCTGCGGTAACTCTTGCGTTCCAGTCATGAAACGGATTGGCACTATCTTGAATTTCAATTGTTTCAAGCCAGGGGTTTTCTCTCGGCGGCTGATAAAAATGACCGTGTATTGTTAAATATGCTTTTTTATTTTCCTTCACAACTCTATCCTGTTAATATTTTATTTTTTTACCTGTTTATTATCTTTTTTTGTAATGACCTCAAATACTTTTACATCAACCCAGGGGTCGCCTAATGCGTTGGAAAAAACATTTCCTGATATTTTTACTTTATCCCCTGCTTCTAAATCTATATGTTTTTCGGCAACATCTCTTGAAAGGAATATTTTCATTTCAGAAAGAGGAATAACATGGTCTTTAACATCATCTCTTCTTATTAATATCCCGATATATTTACCGCTGTCTTTAAATGCAGGTTTATAGTCTAAGCCTAATGAAGTATATGCAACAAATTCGGCATTAAAAGTAATATCCTTTTTTAAGAATTCATTAGGAGTGCTGACTACATCAACAGGTGAAACAAGCATATAAGAAATAGTTGGAGCCGCTTGTTTCGCAGGAGCCGGTTTCGCCGGTGCTATAGCTGCTGCCATCGCTTCATTATAGTTTATATTGGCACCTGTTAAATATATTAATGACATTATTGCTATTGTTAATTTAATTAATTTGTTCATTTTAACCTCTGTAATTTATTTAATTATATATATTTTATCATAATTTTATAAAAAGCAATTACCTCACTGCGGTGATTTTTTACGCATAAAAAAGTGTAGATTGAAACTGCTTTACCGAACTATTTGAATAATACTTGTTCGCAACCCCGAATAAAAGTGTTCGTTTGTTTCAATCTACATTTTAACTATAACTTATTATAAAATTTTTTTCATTCTTCTATGTGATAAGTTTTTTAATTTTTGTTAATACTTTTAAGTTACTTCTATAGGATTACATGCCTGATAAAATATTATCTTTAATAATGTTGCCAAGATTAGACGTAGAGGTCAAAGTCATACCCTCCTGCATAATATCATTAGTCCTGTAACCGTCTTTTAAAGATTTTCTTACGGCATGTTCAATTAATTCATATTCATAATCCAGATTAAAAGAGTATTTAAGCATCATGCCTGCAGATAATATTGTTGCAATGGGATTAACAATATTTTTCCCTTTTATATCGGGAGCGCTTCCGTGGATTGGTTCATACATGGCATATTTTGAGTCTGATAAAGAAGCACTTGGCAGAAGTCCTAAAGAGCCTGACAGCATTGATGCTTCATCTGATAAAATATCACCGAATATGTTACCTGTTAAAATAACATCAAATTGTTTTGGGTTTCTTATTATTTGCATTGCTGCATTATCAACATACATATATGAAAGTTCAACCTCGGGGTATTCTTTGGCGACTTCGGTAACCGTTTCTCTCCATAAACGGGATACATCAAGCACATTTGCTTTATCAACGGAGCAGACTTTTTTATTTCTCTGCATCGCTGTTTTAAATGCCGAGTGGGCTATTCTTCTTATTTCGCTCTCATAATAGCACATATTGTTAAAACCGAATTTTTCACCGTCTTTAATTTCAATTCCTTTAGGTGTGCCAAAATATACATCACCAGTCAATTCTCTTATTATCATAATATCCGTACCTGCAACGATATCAGATTTTAATGGTGATATAGATGTTAATTCGGGGTAAACTATAGCAGGTCTTAAATTTGCAAATAAATTTAATTCTTTTCTTATACCGAGCAGTGCTTTTTCAGGTCTTAATTCGGGCGGAAGTTTATCATATTCCCATCCGCCAACAGCTCCTAACAGCACGGCATCAGCTGATTTCGCAATTTTTAATGTTTCCTCGGGCAGGGGTGTTTTATACTTATCATAAGCGCATCCGCCGATAAGTGCAGATTCAAAATTAAATTCAATACTTTGTTTTTCGCCTACGGCATTTAATATTTTAACAGCTTCATCGGTTACTTCTTTCCCTACTCCGTCACCTGCTAACAGTGCAATATTATAAGTTTTCATGTTTACTCCTTTTTTAATGATTATATAACGAAAAAGCCTCTTATTTTAAGAGGCTTTTATATATATTTAATTCCTTTCCGATTTATGAGGAAAATGTCATCAATGCTCTTACTGAACGAGCTGTATTTCTTACATCTTCTTCCGAATGCATTTTTATTGTATCATCCAGAATTTTGATGGCTTCTTTTTTATCTTTAAGGGCTAATAATTCATTTATTGCAGTCATTGCAACTCTTGCACTTAAATCATTAATACCTTTTCCTTTTGATATTAAAACTACTCTTAATGATTCATGCGTATTTTTCCTTATTAATGTTTGAGCCGTTAATTCTCTGATTTCATCATCAGGTGAATTAGTTCCTATTTCGGTAAGAATATCTATTGCAGCTTTAGAATCTTCGTGATTACCGAGTGCTGTAATGATATTTTTTATTTTTTGAATTTTTTCCATTATCTCTCTCCCCAATTTTTCTTAATTATTCAATAGCATCCAAGTCTTGCCACAAGGATTTCAGTTCACATACTGATTTATTTGATAATTGTTTAACACTGTATTGTCTGTCCGGGAATATTTTATTTTTTATTCCGTTCATATCTATAGTAATTTCTGTACTACCTATTCTTTCAAGAGTGTCAAATACATTGTGTGTTATTTTTTTACCGAATGATACAACTGAATTCATTCTGGATTTAAAAGCTTCGTTAAAATTATTTATTCCGCTTACAATGGCAGATGCATATAATTTGCTTTTTTCTGCTATGTTTTTAGTGATGCTTGAATTTTTTGCACCTTCAAAAACATCTGCTTGTATTACATTCCCTTTAAAACTTACCCCAAAAGGATTTGTGCTGAATTGCTTTTCAGCTGCAGATTTATTGTTTGCGTTTGTTTTTGTTGTATGTAAACTGATTTTACCTATTTGCATAATAGCCCTTTCTATTTTTTTACATTCCTAATTGGTACAATAAGGTTATCATATTTGGCTTTTTTTAATATCATACTTTTGGTGTAAATAATAATTAAATTTTGAATAATTTTTGGATGATTTGATGTATTTATTTTAAATTTTATTTAGTGTACAAAATACCCCTAATCGTTAATTTTTATAAGGTTTTTAATTGTAAAGATTTGTTTCTGTTAATTATTTAAATCTAAAGTTTGATTATAAATATGCCGTTAGATATATCATAGGATATAAAAAGGATATTTATGAACGAGTTAAATTTAAAATTAGCCGAAAATCTTGGACTCTTTTTACATTTATTGAGCTTTGAAGTTGTAAAAGGTTTACAGGAAATAGATATGCTTAGTAATTAAGCATAAAAAGCGGTAAAATGGTTCTCTTTTATTGTAGATATGGGTTATAAAGTTTCTCATCCTTTATATTGGTAGAAGGCCCATGCCCTGTATATACGGTAGTATCATCAGGTAAAATTAGCAGTTTTTCTTTTATTGATGCGATTAATTCGTCATAGTCGCCGTCAAAAAAATCTGTTCTGCCTATATTACGGAAGAATAATGCATCGCCGCAAAACAGTTTTCCGTCTGTATAATAAGATAAACTGCCTTTTGAATGACCCGGAGTATGTATAATATTAATTTGATTTTTACCTATAAATAATTGGGATGTCTCATCTATAAATTTATCAGGTTTTATTACATTTGAAATTTTATCCAGACCCCACATTTGCGCTGTCTGTGCCATATGATTTATATGTATTTCATCATTTTTATGCATATATATTGGAATTTCAGGATTTTCTTTTTGTAATTCCGTTTCACCTAAAATATGGTCCAAATGTCCGTGCGTATTTAAAACAAACTTAATATTATATCCTGATAAATCTTCTTTAATTTTTTGATAGCTTCCGCCCAAATCAATTATTACTGCTTCTTTTGAATTTTCATCAGTTAAAACATATGTATTAACTTCCAACGGACCTGTTTGGTATATTTTTACTTTCATTGTTCAATTTCCAATAATTTTTTATATAATTCTTTTTGTTTTGATGATATTGAAACAGGTATATTAATTGATATTTTAAGATTTAAATTGCCGTAGCCTCCTGTTTTTTTCGGGAGTCCCAAATCTTTGAGTCTTAATGTTTTACCGCTTCTTGTTTCAGGCGGTATTTTAATATTAATAATACCATGCAGTGTTGAAATATCTTTTTTACAGCCCATTACTGCTTCAGCAGGAGTTATTTCTACTGTTTTGGTAAGATTTTCTTCATCTATAATGTATTCATTATCTTTAAATTTAATGATAAAATATAAATCGCCTTTTCTTCCGTAATTATCGGTTTTACCTTCACCTTTAAGTCTTATTTTTTGACCTTCTTTTACTCCTTTAGGCAGTTTAACGCTCAAAGTTCTTGTTTTACTTACAATTCCTGTTCCTCCGCATTCAGAACAAATGCTTCCGGCTCCCGAGCATTTCATACATTTTTCTACAGTGTTCATTTTTACACTGATGGGTTTATCACTCATTAAATCTTTTGCTGTTATATTTAAATCTTGCGTTATGTCAAGATTTTCTGCAGGCTGTTCATTTTGGAATGAATTTTGTGACTTTGCTCTTTTCCCCGGATTGGAAAATAAATCTTCATAAGAAAATCCTTGAGATGATTTTCTTGAAGTTCTTCTTCCTGTTTGACCTGCACCCATAAAATCGCCGAATAATGAACTGAAAAAGTCTGAGAAATCTCCCATATTAGAAAATCCCTGACTAAATCCGCCTTGATTAAAATTATTAAAATTAAATCCTTCAAAGCCGGGAGGAGGTGTAAAATTAGCACCTTGCTGCCAATTCGCTCCTAAACTGTCATATCTGCTTTTCTTTTCTTTATCAGATAATACTTCATATGCTTCATTAATATCTTTAAATTTATTTACCGCATCGGGAGATTTATTAACATCCGGATGATACTGCCTTGCTAATTTTCTGTATGCCGATTTTATTTTTGCTTCGGTTGCATCTCTTTCTACACCTAAGATTTTATAATAATCTTTATATTCCATTAATTTATATCTCCTTACCTTAATATATTAATATAAAAAAGCATCAAATCTTAAATAGTTAATTTTTTTTTAATTTTATCCGAAAAAATATGTTAACAAATCAGCAAGTTTTTACTATTATATTATGTATGAGAAGATTGTTAGGGATTTTAATTTTAATCTTAATTTTAGCTGTTTGTAAGCCTGCATTGGCGGATGATATGAATATCAATTTACAGCCTAATCAGACAGTGCAGTATAATTCACCAAACGGCAGCAAGATAATATATAATGATAAAGGACTTAATTTATCATTAATACCGGTATTGTCTGCACCCGTCATGCCTGATGGGATTATATATCAGGAATTACAAAAGCAGTATAATGCAATAAATCCTCAAAAAACAAACAGCAGTTATTCCTATTATCCGGGCTTAAGAGGTCCTAATCAGCTGGTTATATATACTCCAATGTATGGGTTAAGGACAGGAACAAATGAATTTGGAACAGAAGCTATTGTTGAAAATAATATGGTTGTCCGGCTGAATGGTGCCGATTCGATTATCCCGAAAAACGGATTTGTTATATCAGGTCATGGTCAAGCTAAAACTTGGATTAATCAAAATATACAGATAGGTTCAAAAGTATATATTGATTATGCGTTGGGTGTTATAAGGGTTTATTTAACCCCTGACAGTTTAGTTTTCGCAGCTAAAGAAAAGCTTTCCGAAGTAAACAGTTTAGTTGATTATTATAAAAAAATTGACATTTTATATAATGATAAAAAAGCAAGCGAATATATGGAAGAGTCAAAAAATTATTTACGAAAAGCGGAGAAAAAACCTGATAAGACTCAAGCATATATTAATAATGCAATGACTTCTTTGAATTCCGCAATTAAAAATGCTATTCCTTATAATAAAGATGAATTAAAAGGTATTTGGGTAAGACCTGTTGAAAAAAGTCCTTCAGCTATTGAGAAAACAGTTGAACGAATATCAAATGCAGGAATTACAGATGTATTTTTAGAAACATATTTCCATGGAAAAACAATATATCCCAGTGAATACCTTAAAAATAACGGGGTTATACCTCAAAGAGAAGAATTTATAGGTTTTGATCCTTTAGAAATTTGGATAAAAGAGTGTCATAAACGAAATATGAAATTGCATGTTTGGTTTGAAACATTTTATGTGGGGAATGAAAATCCCCAAACTACACCAAACCATGTGTTAAGTGTATATCCTATGTGGGGAAATCGAAGACTTTCAAATTATGATTCTGAATTTCTTGAACCTTCATTATCGGAACATAACGGGTACTTTCTTGACCCTGCAAACTCGCAGGTAAAAGCATATTTAATGGGTATTTTGAATGAAATAATAACAAAATATAAACCTGACGGAATTAACTTAGATTATATAAGGTATCCTCAAACAGTAGATTCATCATTTTCAAATTATGCTCAAACAAACTGGGGTTATACTCAAACAGCACGAAATGAGTTTATGTCAATATACGGAATTGATCCTGTTGATATACAATACGGTACTGGTGACTGGGAGTTGTGGTCTTTATACAGACAAAACAGAATATCTGATTTTGTAAAGGATGTTCAAAACTTAACAAAAAATACCAATATAAAACTTACTGCCGTAATTTTTCCTGATTTAAGGAAATCCATTACAACAAAAATGCAGAATTGGCGTGATTGGTCAATTAATAATTATGTAGACGGATTAACACCTTTAATATTAACAGGCGATAAAAATACTGCTAATATGCTTATAAGTGATGTTATAAATAATACATCAAATGCGACTAAAATTTATGCCGGATTATTTGTTACATTTATGGGCGGAGCAGATGAGGATTTACTTGTCCAAATACATAAAACAAGAGAATATAATTTAAAAGGCGAAATTTTGTTTGATTATGCACATTTGGATGAAAAATATATTGATGCACTAAAGACAAGAGTATTTAATAAATCATACGAAGTTCGTGATGAAAAATATAAAGAAATTGATGAAAATTATAAACCTCAAGTAATGTATAAAGATAAGAAGAGAAAATCAAGGAAGAAAAAAGATGACCGTAATTAATTTCACAAAAATGCAAGGACTTGGAAATGATTTTGTAATTCTTGATTATGAAGAATATATAAAAACAGGGAAGACCCCTGATAAATTAGCTTTAAAATTATGCGACAGGCATTTTGGCATTGGTGCTGACGGATTAATTGTAATAAATCCGTATACAAGAGAAACGGATATAGGCTGGTTCTTTTATAATTCTGACGGAACACCTGCTCAAATGTGCGGAAACGGTATAAGGTGCTTTTCCAAATACGTTTATTCCAAAGGGTTAATGAAAAAGAAAGAATTTTCAGTTGAAACAAAAGCAGGCACTATAATTCCTAAAATATTAGAGGATGGCAGGGTCAGGGTGAATATGAATAAGCCGATACTTGAACCTGTTAAAATACCTGTTAAAGTTGAGAATAATCTTAATTTTGAAGTTAAGGTATCTGATAGAACATTTACGGCGAATGCTGTTAGTATGGGCAATCCGCATTGTGTAATAATAACGGATGAAGATACTAAAGCTCTTGCTTTAAAATATGGCAGAGAAGTTGAAACAAATGAATTATTCCCCGAAAAAACAAATGTCGAATTTATAAAAATACTTTCAAGAAATGAAATTAATCTGGATGTTTGGGAAAGAGGTTGTGCTATTACCCTTGCCTGCGGAACAGGAGCTTGCGCAAGTGTAGTTGCATCTATACTAAATGAATTATGCGATAATGAAGTAAAAGTTAATCTGCCGGGCGGCCAATTGGTCATTGAATGGAACGGCTCAAAAGAAAATTCTTCCTGTGATGTATTCATGTCAGGTAATGCAGAATTTGTTTTTACCGGAAAAATTGAAGTATAGTTAATTTGAATAATTGATTTTATAAAAGACATAAGTTAATATGCATTTATGAACATTCTTGAGATTAAAAATTTAAGTTTGGCTTTTCATTCTGAAAATAAAGACTATAAGGCATTACACGAGGTAAATTTGTCTCTTGAAGAAGGGAAAATGCTGGCAATAGTCGGGGAATCAGGGTGCGGTAAAACAATTACTGCGATGTCTATTTTAAAATTATTGCCTCCTAATGCAAAAATTTTATCGGGTGAAATAATATATAAAGGGCAAAACCTGTTAAAATTAAATGAAAATGAAATGCAGCGAATTAGAGGAAGGGAAATTGCATTAATTCCTCAAGATCCTATGACCTCATTAAATCCTTTATATACCATAGGTTCTCAAATACTTGAAGTTATAGAAATTCATCAGGGATTAAAAGGGAAAGAGGCTGAAAATAGGGCGGTAGAAGTATTAGAGCAGGTTAAAATCCCTAATGCGAAGGAGCGATTAAAGTCATATCCGCATGAATTTTCAGGAGGAATGCGTCAAAGAGTAATAATAGCAATGGCAATTGCCTGCAGGTCAAAAATTATAATTTGTGATGAACCTACAACTGCATTGGATGTTACCGTGCAGGCTCAAATTACGGAGCTTTTAAAGGAAATTCAAAAAGAAAATAAAACTTCATTTATATTTATATCGCACGATTTCGGGCTTGTATATGAAACAGCGGATACGGCTGCGGTTATGTATAACGGGCATGTGGTTGAAAGTTCATCAGCGGATGAAATATTTAAAAATCCTCTTCATCCATACACTCAAGCATTAATAAAGGCTCTGCCTGATTTTAATACATTAAAACTTGAGGCAATAGAAGGTCAGCCGCCTAATATAAAAGATTATTTTAAAGGATGTTCTTTTGAACCGAGATGCTCAAAAAAAATAGAAATATGTAAACAAGAGTTTCCGCCCGGCTTCAATATAAATAATTCAAAATGTGCATGCTGGCTTTATAAATAACTTGTATTAGAGTATAATTTTAATTATGGAAAATAAACCTCAAAAGAAACAAACTAAATTTAAATATTCAATACTTACAGTAGTTCTTTTAATATGTATTATTGAACTTACCGTAAGTGCGGTTCAAAATATATCTAAAAATATTACTTTTTCCTCTAAAATAAAAGGACTTGAGGCAAAAAGAAATGAAGAATTAAATAAAAATAAACAATTAAAATCAGATTTAAAAAATTATAATTCTGATAAAATATTGGAATCTATTGCAAGAAATAACCTTAAAATGGCTGAGAAGGATGAAATACTTGTAATAGTTAATAAAACTGAAAATAAGGACTCGGAAGTTCTTGTTAATGATAAAAAGAAAAATAAAAACCGAAAAACCGCTCAATAAAAGCGGTTTTAAACTTTTTTTAAAACTTATTTAGCTGAAATCAGTTTTAAGTTAACTCCGATATCCGAATTAATTTGTCTTACACTTGCGATAGCCATAGATCTTCTTTTTTTAGCTCCTCTTAAAAAGAATTCTACTCCTTCTGATATATTGCTCGCAGGTATTATATATTTGCTTTCCATTTATAGGGTCCTTATACTGTTTATATTTTTATAATCGGCATCTTTTTTTAAAACTTTAGGAAATAGTATGATTTGTTAACAAATTGTAATGAAAAAGTTATCTATTTATGTTATTTGTTTAATTATGAATGAAGTAAAAATCACAACTCAGGACAATATAAAAATAGCAATAAATTATTATGAAAATAATTTTGAGAGTGTTGTAATACTTGCACCGGGATGGTTTATGACAAAGGATAGCAAGTCATTCAGACAAATGAGTGAAATATTTTGCAGATACAGTGATGTAATAACCATGGATTTTAGAGGACATGGACACAGCGGAGGATTATATACATTTACAAGTAAAGAAGTTAATGATTTATCGGCTGTGATAGACTTTGCAAAAGGAAAATATAAAAAAATATATGTTATGGGGTTTTCTTTAGGCGGTGCTGTAGCTTTAATTGCAGGTGCAGAAAATAACAGCATAACGAAAATTATTGCAATAAGTGCCCCTAGCTGTTTTGAAAAAATAGAAAACAAAGTGTGGAAAAAAGAAGCATGGATTCCGACACTGCAAAAATGCGAGTTAAAAAGGTGGTTTTCTGTTCGACCTTCAATAATACCCGAAAAAAAAGTAAGACCGATAGATATAGTGGAAAGAATAAAATGTCCGACACTTTTTTTGGCAGGTGAAAAAGACCCTACAGTTGAAAACTGGCATACAAAAGCATTATTTACGAAAGCGGTATGTGATAAAAAATTTGAATTATTTGAAAATTGTTGTCATGCAGAGGATTTATTTATTCAAAACAGAGAAAAATTTGTAACAGTATGCTGTGATTGGTTATTCGGTTAAATAATTAAAAAATTAATTTTTCATTAATATTTTAAGAATAATTGAAAATTCATTGTATAAAGAAATTATAAGAAGGTAGATTAAAAGGAGGAAAATAAAATGACAATAAGACCGTTAGGCGACAAAATTGTTATTAAAGTTATTGAAGACGCAGAACAGACATCAGGCGGAATATTTATACCTGATAGCGCAAAAGAAAAATCACAAAAAGGTGAAGTTATAGCAGTAGGTGCAGGCAAAGTTAATGAAAAGGGCGACAGAGAACCTATGGATGTTAAAGTAGGCGAGGTTGTTTTATTTGCAAAATATGCAGGTACTGATGTAAAAGTTTCTGATGAAACATTAAAAATAATGTCTGTAGCAGATGTATTGGGCGTTATTGAAAAATAGGAGAGGATAAAATGGCTAAAAAAATTATATTTGATGAAGAAGCCCGTAAAGGACTTTTAAGAGGGATAGATGCTGTAGCAGATGCCGTTAAAGTTACTTTAGGACCAAAAGGCAGAAATGTAATATTAGAAAAGAAATTCGGCTCACCTCAAATTGTAAATGACGGAGTAACTATTGCAAAAGAAATAGAGCTAGAAGACCCGTTAGAAAATTCAGGTGCGCAGTTATTAAAAGAAGTATCGTCCAAAACAAACGATGTAGCAGGTGACGGCACAACAACAGCTTCTGTTTTAGCTCAAGCAATAGTAAGAGAAGGTGTAAGAAACTTAACTGCAGGTGCAAACCCTATGTGTATGAAAAGAGGTATGGATAAAGCAGTTAATATAGCACTTGAAACAATTAAAAAAATGTCACAAAGTGTTGATTCAAAAGAAAAACTTGCTCAAGTAGCAACAATTTCAGCAGGAAATAATGAAGAAATCGGAACACTTGTTGCAGAAGCTATGGAAAAAGTAGGACACGACGGTGTTATTACGGTTGAAGAATCAAAATCAACAGGTACTAACTTAAAAGTTGTTGAAGGTATGCAGTTTGATAAAGGCTATATTTCACCTTACTTTGTAACAGACCCTGAAAGAATGGAAGCTGTTTTAGAAGATGCATATGTATTATGTGTAAACAAGAAAATTAACTTAATAGCAGATTTAGTTCCTGTATTAGAACAGGTTGCCCGTGACGGTCGTTCATTATTAATCATTGCGGAAGATGTTGAAGGTGAAGCATTAGCTACATTAGTTGTTAATACAATGAGAAAAGTATTAAGAGCAGTAGCTGTAAAGGCTCCGGGATTTGGCGACAGAAGAAAAGCAATGCTTGAAGATATCGCAATTTTAACCGGCGGTCAAATGTTCACGGAAGAACTCGGTATTAAGCTTGAAAATGTAACGGTTCAAATGTTAGGTCAAGCAAAGAGAGTTACCGTAACAAAAGACGACACAACAATAGTAGTAGGTGATGAAACAAAACGTGCTATTGAAGACAGAGTTAAGTTAATCAAACGTCAGATAGAAACATCAGACAGCGAATACGATAAAGAAAAGCTTCAGGAAAGATTAGCAAAACTTTCAGGCGGTGTTGCCGTTATTGAAGTTGGTGCAGCAAGTGAAGTTGAATTAAAAGAAAGAAAACTGAGAATTGAAGATGCTCTGAATGCAACAAGAGCTGCAAAAGAAGAAGGCATAGTCCCCGGCGGCGGAGTCGCATTAATCAGAGTAATGCAGGATTTGGAAAAATCTATTAACACTGTTGAATACACAACTGATGATGAAAAAGTAGGCTTTAGAATTTTACTTGATTCATTGTATATTCCGCTAAAACAAATCGCAGATAATGCCGGAGTTAAAGGTGAAGTTGTTGTAGAAACAGTTAAAAAACTTCCTACAAACGAAGGTTATGATGCAATGGCTGATAAATATGTTGATATGATTAAATCAGGTATTGTAGACCCTGCGAAGGTTACAAGAAGTGCACTTCAAAATGCTGTATCGGTTGCAGGCATGTTGTTAACGACGGAAGCTGCTGTTGTAGATATTCCCGAAAAGAAAGCACCTGCTATGCCCGATATGTCAGGCATGGGCGGAATGGGCGGCATGATGTAGCGAAATTCCGTACGGATGAAATCCGGTAAAGCGGAAGCCGAAGTGACGACAGCGAAGCGAAGGAACGGCAGGCTGAAGCGAAAGGAATTTCAAGGCAGCGAAATTCCGTACGGATGAAATCCGGTAAAGCGGAAGCCGAAGTGACGACAGCGAAGCGAAGGAACGGCAGGCTG
>CANQJT010000004.1 GCA_947624325.1 Candidatus Gastranaerophilales bacterium | reverse complement strand
ATAACAATAATAGAAGGAAAAGAAAACAAAATAAGTATTATAGATATTGCGGTATATAAAAATGCTCTGGGGGGGGGTAAATTCTTAAAACTTATATATTTATAGCTTAATAATAACAAAATACAAACCAAAACATCAGATGCGTATGGTCTAAATTCTGCACAATAGTACAATAATCGATAATTAACCGCAAAAATAATTAAACCTGTTAATATGGCCAAATTATTTTTAAATGTGTTTTTTAATAATATAAAAAAAGAAAATAAAGAAATAATACTTGCCAAAAAAGGCATAAGTCTTAAACTTTGAGCTGAATAACCGAAAATTTGTATAATTAATTTAATTGATAATCCCCAAAGAGGCGGGATTTTAGTATAATCGCTTATTCCTTTAAATATATCAATAAAATTTATTTTATAAAAACTTATTCCCAATAATGCTTCATCATACCAAAAAGGAGTTGAAGCTAGATATACTTTAATCCTTAGAAAAATACCGTAAAATATAATTAAAGCTGTCAGTATATAAAAAATTACATTTTTATAATCTCTGGTAATTGTCATAGTTGTATAATAAATCAAAATATATCAAAAAATCAATTTATAATGTATGGAAAGAATAAAATTCTTCATTGACTTCTTTTTTATATTTAATGTTTTGTTTTTTTAATTCGGTTTCAATAAAATTAATATCGGGTAAATTTTCAAATGATTTAAATCTTCCCATAATATATAAATTTTTGGTTTTAGATTGATTTCTTATTATATCAAGAAGTTTTTCAGAATTCCCTTCCGGTAAGTTTAAATATTTAATATTCCTTTTGTATAAAGAATTATAAAAATTACAGATATAATTTAAATCAGTTGATAGTATAATTAAGTCATTATCTGAAGCGGAATTATATATTATATTATAATAATCAGGGTTCATATATTTAAATTGTACAGGTGCAGGATAAAACATATATTTTTCAATATTAGAATTAAATCTAAGTCTTGATATTATATTTGTACTTATTAATACAATAATAAAAATAATTGCTGTACTACAATATAAAAGCATTTTTTTGTATTTTTGTTCCGGTTTAATAAGGTTTGGCAGGTCAAAATTTTTAATAAGCAAAAGGATTATAATAGGAATTAAATAAATAGTGTGCCTGTGTCCGAAAGGAAAAATTTCAAAAAAGGATGCGGATAAGGCGAATATAAAAATTAATATAAATAAATAACTTATTTTTTGCTTATTCTTAATAAATAAAATTAATCCTAAAATACTTAAGAACATATTAAGATAAATTGTTAAGGTATTTTTATTTGCAGTAAAAATATAATTATAGAAATTGTAAATTAGATTATTAAAAGAAGAAACGGAAAAATTCCAAAATCCTGTTTCAACATTATGCCAGTAATACATCATAAATTGATAACAATTTTTATCTATAAGATAAAGATAAATACAAGTAATAAAAATACCGAAAAAAATCAATAAACATTTATAGTTAAAATATTTTTCTTCCATTGATTTTGCAAAAACTATTGCAGGCAGAATAAATATTGAAGCGAAAGAAGATAAAATACATATAATCGATATTATGGAATATAAAATTGCCTTAGGGAAAGATAAATTTTTAAAACTTATATATTTGTAGCTCAATAATAATAGTATACTAATCATAACATCAAATGAATATGGTCTGAATTCTGCAGAATAATATACAATGCAGTAATTAAATGAAAAAAGAATTAATCCCGTTAATATAGCAAGTCTATTTTTGACAATATTTTTTAGTAATATGAAGAATGTAAACAAAGAAATAACACTTGAAACAAGAGATAAAATTCTAAAAGTCCTAATTGAATAACCGAAAGTCTGTAAAATTAATTTAACGGATATCCCCCAAAGAGGCGGTACTTTAGTATAAATGCTGATACCGTTAAAAAAATCAACATAAGATTTATCAAAAAAATTAATACCTAAAAAAGCTTCATCAAACCAAAAAGGAACATTAAGCTCAAATATTTTTAACCTTACTAATATTCCAGACAGTATAATTATAAATACAAATGTATAAAAAATTATATCTTTATAATTTTTGATATTTGCCATAGTTGTATAATAAATCAAAATATATTAGAAAATCAATTTATAATGTATGAAAAGAATAGAAGTATTCATTTATTGCTATTTTATATTTAATGTTTAGTTTTTTAAACTCGGTTTCAATAAAATCGATATCAGGCGATAAGGAAAATGATTTAAATTTACCTATGATATATAATTTTCGTGTTTTATATTGATTTCTTATAATATCAACCAATTCTTGAGAGTTTCCTTCCGGCAAAACTATAAGTTCCATATCCCTTTTATATAAATAATTATAAAAATTACAAATAACAAATATCTCGTTAGGTAACAATACTATATCGCCGGTTTCATAATTGGAATCTATTAAACGGAAATAATCGGGCGCCAGGAATTTTACTTGTCTTGGCTGGGGCAGGTACATATATTTTTCAAAATCAGCATTAAACCTAAATCTTGATATTGTATTAGTACTTATTAATATAATTATAAAAATAATTATTATACTAAAATATTTAAGTAATTTTTTGTAATTTTGTTCTGTTTTAATTAGGTTCGGCAGATTAAAAATTTTAACAAGCAGAATTGTTACAATTGGAATTAAGTATGTACCATGTCTGTGTCCAAATGGGAAAAATTTAAATAATGATAATGATAAATTGATTAAAAAACAAAATAAGAATAAATAACCTATTTTTTGCTTATCTTTAATAAATAAAATTAATCCTAAAATACTTAAAAACATATTAAGATAAATTGTTAAGGTATTTTTATTTAAAATGAAAATATAATCAAAAAAATTGTAAATTAGATTATTAAAAGAAGAAACGGAAAAATTCCAAAATCCCACTTCAGTACTGCTCCAATACTCTTTCATAAATTGGTAGCAATTTTTATCTATAAAATAAAGATAAATACAAGTAATAAAAATACCGAAAAAAATCAATAAACATTTATGGTTAAAATGTTTTTCTTCAATACATTTAGTAATAATCATTGCAGGAATAACAATAATAGAAGGAAAAGAAAACAAAATAAGTATTATAGATATTGCGGTATATAAAAATGCTCTGGGGGGGGGGAATTTCTTAAAACTTATGTATTTATAACTCAATAATAATAAAATACATATTAATATATCCGAGGAATATGGTTTAAAATCGGAAGAGAAGAATATAACCCAATAATTTAGTGTAAAAATAATCATTCCTGTTAATATAGCAAGTTTATTATTAAAAATATTTTTTAATAATATGAAAAATGCAAATAAAGAAATAATACTTGAAATTAAAGGTAAAAGTCTGAAAGTTTTAACGGAATAACCGAAAGTCTGCAAAATTAATTTGACGAATACAGCCCAAAGAGGCGGTACTTTAGTATAATCACTGATTCCGTTAAAAAAATCAATATAATTTTTATCAAAAAAATTAATACCTAAAAAAGCTTCATCAAACCAAAAAGGGATATTAAGCTCAAATACTTTTAACCTTAAAAATATTCCAGACAGTATAATTATAAATACAAATGTATAAAAAATTATATCTTTATAATTTTTGATATTTGTCATAGGTATATAATAATTAAAGTATTTTAAAAAATCAATTTGTCTGTATGAAATTTATAATTATCTGTGAAATGGTGTGAGTAAACTTTATAAAGTTTTAAACAAATAAAAATTTTTATATAAATCTTTTTTATATTTAATATTTCGTTTATTTAATTCTGCTTCAATAAAATTAGGCTCAGGAGCAATAAAAAGTGTGGAAAATGTACCCCAAATATATAATTTATTTTGTTTTTTATCTTCATCCAGTATATTAACAACAAATTTATTTACTTCATCTTTAAATTCAGGAGAATACCATAAAAACATAGGATAGATATGATAATTAATATCTTTATTATATTTATAATATTTATTGTAGAAAACTAATAAATAGTATAATTCAATGGTTAATAATATTTTTTCACCAGGTTGATATTCCTGTAAAAATTGGATAAATTTATCCTTATTAAATAAATATACTTGATTTTGAATATCTTTATAATGCATAAAATGAGGTATATCTTTTAAATTATAATATAGATAATTCATTGGTTCCGTTAAACAAAGCAGAATTAAATATGTTAAAATTATTGACTTTATAAATAATAAAATTTTATAAATCCATATGGGGGGGGGTATTTTGGTAATTACTTTTGGAAAATCAACTATTTTTACAATAAAAATTATTGATACAGGTATCAAGTATAAACTTGTTCTTTCTACTATAGGAAATATCTGTAATAAAGCTGCCAAAATTGCAAACAACGTAATAAACAGATATAAATATTTTTCATTTTGTTTGTCCGTAAAAAATGCAACAAACCCTGCAAGACAAAACCATTTTATATAAAACTTATTATCATAAACAGTATAATTATAACTGAAGAAATCATTTGTTATGCTTTTAAAAGATTCAAGTGACGGTTTTAAAAATCCTACTTGGACATTATTCCAATAAGTATTCATAAATTTATATAATTCAATATCAATAAGATATAAATATAAACAGCTAAATAATACTCCCGATAAAATAAATAAAGTTTTTTTATTAAAATATTTTTCTTCAATGCTTTTTGCAAATATTATTGCAGGAATAATAAACATACAGGGGAATGAATATAACATTAAAAAAATTGTTATCAGAGTATATAAAAATGTTCTTATGTTTGAAATTTGCTTTAAAGAAATATATTTATACAAGGTTAATAAGAGAATACAAATAAAAACATCAGATGAATATGGGCGGAAATTTCCGCTGTAATAAATTACATAAAAATTGATGGCGAAAAGAAAAGTTCCTAACAGTACGGCTATTTTGCTTTTAAACAAATTGTTTAAAAGGAATGGGAATAAAATTAAAGATAGTCCTCCAAAAATAAAAGATAAAATTCTAAATGATGGAATTGAATAATGAAATATTGTTAAAATTTCTTTATTAATTACAGCCCAAATAGGAGGTATTTTTGTAAAGTTATTTAATCCAAAAAAGAATGACGAAAATTTACCTCCAATAAAAGGAGTTCCCAATAAACATTCATCATAAATTAAAGGGAAATGTGATGAAAATAATTTATATCTTATAAAAAACCCTAAAAATACAATTAATGATAAAGAAATAAGAAAAAATATATTTTGTAATTTTTTTATTTGTGTCATATTATTTAATTTCCTGATAAATTTTGTCAGTATTAACTTCCCATAATAGGGCTTTATCTGTATTATTTATGATGATTTTGGCAGCGGTAATTCCGCTTAAAACGGAATGATCCATATTATTATACTTGTGTTGACCGTTTCTGCCTATACAGTATAAATTATCTATTGTATTAATGTAATCTTGTATTTTATTAAATTGAGAATAACTGCCGAAATATGCCGGATATGCTTTTTTTATTTTAAAACATTTTATTCCCTTAATGTCTGATTTATCTGCTATAGAAGATAATATTAGTTCATTTGTTGCAAAATCAATTATTTCTTTATCGGTTTTATTCCAAAATTCATCATTTTCGGTGCAGAAATATTCAAGGCTGACAACTATATCATTTTTGAAATCATTAATTATATAAGGTGAGAAATTATTCATTATGTTTAATCTTCCGGCTTTAATTCCGGTATCCTGCAGATACACCCAGCTATCAGGTGCTATATTGTTTATTGTAGGATATTTTGTATTATTTTTTAAATTAAGTTTATTTAAAATAAAGTTTACCAAAATAAAGTCTCTATAAGGAAGATTTTTGGCAATTTCACTAACTTCATCAGGTACTTCATTCATATTTATTATTAAATCTTTTATCGGCATCGAAGAAATAAAATAATTTCCTGTTAATGTTTTAATTTCATTTGTTTGAGTATCAACATATTCAATTCTTTCTATAGAATTACAATTTTTAATTATTTTATTCACTTTCCCGTTAAGAATAATATCCCCACCCATTTCTTTTATTTTTTCGGCCATAAGGTTGTACATCTGGGAGCTTCCGTATTTTGGGTAATAATATTCATCTATAAGTGAAGTTTCTTTGTTAAATTTTATTTTTAAGTTAGTTAATAAAGTATCTTTAATAACATTTAAAATGGATATTTTCTTTATTCTTTGTTCACCCCACTCCTTTGATATTGAATTAGGGTGAATTCCCCAAACTTTTTCAGTGTAATTTTCAAAGAATAATTGATATAAAACTTTACCAAATCTGTTAATCATAAAATTTTCCAGATTATTTTCTTTTCGTTTCTTAGTACATGACTTTAAATAACTTAATCCTGCCAAAAAAGTTTTTTTAAGACCTAATGCTTTAAAAATAGCCGGGTTTAACTTAATAGGATAATCAATAAAATGATTATTATAATATATTCTGGAAAATCTTTTTCTTTTTAAGAAAATATTGTCTTGTTCTTCAGGGTTAGCAGCACCGCAATTTGAAGCAGGAAATCTGTTTAGTATTTTATCATCAGCAGCAGGGGAATCTTGTATTTCTAAAAGTTCATTCCACAATTGAAAAACTTCATCATTTCTTGTAAAAAATCTGTGAGGACCTATGTCGATGCCGTTATTGTTATGATTCATCGTTTTTGAAAGTCCGCCCAAACAATCGCATTCTTCAATAACTATAGGTTTAATATTGTTTGTATTCTTTAATAAAGAATAAGCAAAGCTTAATCCTGCAGGTCCTCCTCCAATAATAACAGCAATTCTTTTTTCCATAATTTTAATTATACAACTTCAATATAAATAGTCCAGTTTGGTAATTTAACAATTATAACTTGATTTTATAAAAGAAAAGGTTTACAATGTTTCTATTAATAGAAACAAAAATATGGAAACAATAAAAGAAATATCACATTTAATATCAAATTTAAAAACCGAAAAAGAAATAACAAAACTTTTTCAGGAAATTTTTACTCCCGATGAAATATCAATAATATCAAAGCGATGGCGGATTTTAAGTATGTTATCAAAGGGTGAGACTCAACGTGAAATTGCAAAAAAATTAAAAGTAAGTTTATGTAAAATTACAAGAGGCTCCAAAATACTTAAAGAAAAGAAGTCAGTTGTTTACAAATATTTCGAAAAGGAGAAAGAAAATGAATCACGATATAATGCCTGATAAAAACGGATTTTATGGTGAATATGGCGGACAATATATTCCCGATGATTTAAAAGAAGAGTTTAATAATATAGAAAAAGCTTTTTTATCAGCAAAAGAAGATGAAGAATTTAATAAAGAATTAACATACCTGTTAAAAAATTATGTGGGAAGACCGAGTCCTGTTTATTTTGCAAGGAATTTATCTGCGAAATACGGAAATAATATATATTTAAAACGGGAAGATTTAAATCACACGGGTGCGCATAAAATCAATCATTGTTTGGGTGAGGTGCTGCTTGCAAAGCGAATGGGCAAGAAAAAAGTGATAGCTGAAACGGGTGCAGGTCAGCATGGAGTTGCTTTAGCTACGGCTGCTGCACTCTTAGGGCTTAAATGTGATATTTATATGGGGGAAGTTGATATTAAAAAAGAACAGCCGAATGTAGACAGAATGCGTATTTTAAAGGCAAATATAATATCTGTCAAAAGCGGTGCGGGGACTTTAAAAGAAGCGGTTGATGAGGCATTTATTGCTTATATGAAAGATTTTAAAAATACTATGTACGCAATAGGGTCAGTTGTAGGTCCGCATCCTTTTCCGATGATAGTTGAGTATTTTCAATCAATAGTAGGTAAAGAGGCTCGTGAACAGTTCACGGAACAAGCAGGTAAACTGCCTGATTGTGTTATTGCTTGTGTCGGAGGCGGTTCTAATGCAATAGGGATATTTAACGGATTTTTAAATGATACCGAAGTTGAAATATATGGTGTTGAGCCTTTAGGAAAAGGTGAAAAAGCAGGGCAGAATGCAGCAAGTATTACTTACGGAAAAGACGGAATACTTCATGGATTTAAGTGTAAACTCTTGCAGGATGATAAAGGAAATGTATTAAATGCATACAGTGTAGCAAGCGGTTTGGATTATCCGGGAGTCGGGCCAAAGCATTGTTATCTTGACAAAATTAAACGAGTTAAATATGTTATGGTTAATGATAAAGAAGCTGTTAATGCTTTTTATGAACTTTCTGAAACGGAAGGAATAATACCTGCTCTTGAAAGTTCGCATGCAATCGCTTATGCAATTAAGTTGTCCGAAAAAGTAAAAAATAAAAATATACTTATAAATCTTTCAGGCAGAGGTGATAAAGATTTAGCTTTTATTTTGGAAAATTTTTCAAGATAACGGCTGAATAACCATAAAAATATGTTAATGCACTTTTTTAGTGCATTAACATATCATACATATCTAAAATATTCCCCATTTCATCTTGACCTTGGGAATTGTTATTATTAAATAAATTTTGATATTTTGTATCAAAAATATTCAATGAGGCATATATTAAGGATTTTACGATTTCAAATTGTTCCTGCTCATCCAGTTCGTTAAAATTTTGAGTTAATTTAAGCCTGTCTATGTATTTTCTTTTGGGTTTATTGCTCAAACCCTGCATTTTCATAATATTGCTGTATTTATAAAGCGGAGAGTCTTTAACTTTATTAATAAAATCTTCTGAGAAATTATTTTCTAATATAATTCCTTCTCTTATAAGTTCAACCAGCATAGCTGTTTTGTAGAATTTATCTCTGGTTAGAGTATCATCAGGTAATTTTTTTGCAAGCCGAATATTAAATTCAGCACTTTTTACAAAGTCATTTGAACTGTCTGTTAAGTTTTCTCTAAACTTTTCCAGTTCTGTTTGTGAAAAATTATTTGCATCAAAGGCATTTGATGCAAGGTTTAATCCGTCATTCAAAAAACTCATTGATAAAATTTCAGGAAGATGTCCTGCCGGAGTATTAACCAATCTTTGATTAACCAAGTCTTTAAACTTCCAGCGCATAGCACCTGAGAACCAATCCGGTTTATCTTTATAGTCAATTATCATATAAAGTGCATCAATATCGCTCCCCGGAAGTGCAAGAGTTCTTCCTAAAGAACAGTTTTTATCGTATCCTATAAATTTTATTTGAAAATTTTCTTTGTCTGCCAGCTTATGTAAAGCCCTGACAACTTCTTTTTCCATATTTGTTCTTACTTTTTGAAGATTAGGGAAACCTGTTTGTTGAGAATACATTCTAACTGTTTCTTTTTGCTGGGGAAGGGTCAATTTTTCAAGTTGTCTTGCAAATTGCTGAGCTTCTTTGTTTTCATCTATTACCTCTTGGGATATTTTGTAATCGGTTATATTTTTTTTAATATATTTGCATTGAGCATTCTCATATTTTAATTTATTAAAAAAATCCTCCGCACAATATTCTTCTTGAGGTTCATAGGGCTTAGCTTCGATAAATTCACCGCTTCTAATTTCTTTTAAAACGATGTTATTCCTTTGAAAGGTATCTTTTACAGGCTCTGATACATTCCCATATGTTTTGCGGTTATTACCGAAACTTACGGTAAAAATTTTGTTTGGATATAATGTAAAATTATTTTTTAAAATTTTCATACTGTTAAGAAAGTAATTAAAACATAAAAAATAATTTTTTTGTTAGTTTTTTTAATTATTGTAAATGTAAAGAATTACTTCTATTATTTAAATATTGGGTTTAACAAAGCGAAGCACAGCAACGAAATAAGAATGGCTAAGCTTATCTGCATCAACTGATTATTACAATAGAATAGGTTATCTATTTTTTCCAATTAGCAACAGGATAAACACCATATTCCTCTTTATACATTGTTAATAATTTAGTTTCAAGCAGTTCGCAATTTTTTGTTTCATAATAATAGAAATTTAATCCTATATTTTCCCAGTCTTTAATTTGCCACAAAGCTCTTCCGCCACGGGCTCTAATATCTTTATTTTTCTCTTTTGAATATTTTGCACGTAACATTGTTCGTTCTTTTATGTTTTTAGATGGAGTGCTTCCTATATATAAAATTTTTTTATCGCCTTTATTAAATTTATCCGTAAGTTTATCTTTTGAAAATATTAAACTTCTGCCATTGTGTGTTTCTTTTGCGGTGGTTGTACCTAAAAATTCAATATCAACATCTTTATTAGGTACGGTATAAATATATATACCTTTAGTTTCAGGCAATATTTCAGGATGGTTAAATACATTTTTTACCGTTGTTTTATTTTTCAAATATTTCTGAATTTCGCTCGAAAATGTCATGCTTTACTCCTATTCTTTAATATATTTAGCGAGTTTTTCTTTTTTCTCTCCATTCTCTGTATTTTTCTAAATCTTCGCCTACAAATTTTAATGCAAGACCAAGCACGGCAACATCATCTATATATCCGGCAAATGGAATTACATCGGGAATTATATCAATAGGCGAGAGCAAATATATAAGTGCAATTATTATTACGATAATACTCCTATATGGAATTTCTGTGTATTCTTTTTTTGTGTAACTTTTTATAAGTAATATCATTAACGGTATTTTAGCTAATACTTCTCCGATGTTTAGTGTTTGTAAAATTTTTGATAATACCTCGCCGATTAAAGGTATTTTAGATATTGTTTCTATAATTTTAGGATTTTTAGTCAATAAATTATCTATGTTTGGCATATTTCTTAATTTTTTTTCGATTTCTTCTAGAAATTTTTCCAGTTTATCAGGATCATTTAAAATTTTTTCCGCTTCATCCTGATGTTTGTTAAAAAATTCGTTTGCATTTTCGTTAAGCTTATCATCTTGATTAGAATTATTCAAATTGTTGTTATCGTTTTCCATACTTTTATCCTTTTAAATATAACTAATATTTATCATATCACACATACATGCCAAATTCGGCACAGGATATTTTTTTATCATTTGCATATATTATAGCACAATTCGATTTCTATAATATACATTTGCATATTATAGAAACTGGAAACATGTTCAAATAAAAAATAAAATTTTGTATATGAGAAATGTTGATACAATAAAAAAGCTTGGTCATAAAGTTCGAATAATCAGAACCGACAGGGGATATTCACAGGAAACACTTGCTGAAAAAGCCGATTTAAACCGTTCTTTTGTAGGTCTGCTTGAAAGAGGCAAAACAAATATTACAATAAAAAGCCTTGAAAATATCGCCAATGCTTTAGATATTGATATAAAAACTCTTTTTGATTTTATTTTATAGATTAATTAATGTTTATTATGTTCCTTAAATTATATATGTGTCCGAAATTGACACATATATAAAATATAATAATTTTTGAAAGGAGCATAAATATGTATGATGAAATTTATAACTATACTGAAAGTAATTTTACGATTGCCTATAAAAACGGCAAAGCAGGACTTATTGACACTAACACGGGTAAACCTATAACGGAATTTGTCTATGATATTATGGAAAACAATCTGCCTCGATGTGTTAAGGGGTATAAAGATAATAAAATGTTTGAAGATGAATTAGACTTCTTTTTTGCAATGCATGCCGGAATAAACAAAGATTATTGTACAATGAGCAAAAACTACAAATGGGGTTTGTTGAATAAAAAAGGTGAAGTTGTTTTTGATTTTAAATATAAATATCCGATAAAACTATTGGGCATTCTTTGCCGTATTTCCGGTTATTATATTGCTAATGTTGAAGGGCTTGAAGGTGTAATAGATAAAAATTCTAACATAATATTAGAACCCATTTATGACCATATTATGGAGAGCGAAAATTATTGGTCTTGTGAAAAAGATAATCTCTTTGGACTAGCTGATATTAACGGGAAAATGGTTGCAGATATAAAATACGATTCAGTTGTTGCGGTTTCTTCAACAAGACCTTGTTTTATAGCAGAAAAGGATTTTAAATACGGATTAATAACTTTAAATGATGAAATTATTTCTGATTTTGTTTATGAAAATTTATCGAGCAATAATGACGGAGAATTTTATATAGGCATAATAGATGATAAATATGGTGTAATAAATTACGAAGGAAAAACTATCTTAGACTTCAAGTATGATTATATTTCTTTTTGTACTAACGAAAATAAAAAAGCTGCTTTTATGGTAAATTATAAAAATAAAAAAGAACTCTTTGATGAAAACGGAAAAAAACTTTGGAAATAAAATTTAAGAAAGATTTTGTATGAAAGATGAATTTAGATACGAAAGAATTTTAAATATTATTGATTTAATTATGACAATGCAGTCAAATACTTTAGGTGTCAGCTTAAAAGAAATACAAGAAAGTTATAATGTATCTCGCAGGACGGCTCAAAGGATGAAGGATATTGTAATGAGTCTTTATCCGCAGGTAACGGAATTGCAGGTAAATTCAAAAATCAAACGATGGGGTTTTAAAGGTAAACCTGTTAATTTATTCGATTTTAACTCTGATGATATTACTAATTTAGAAAACATAAAAGAACTTTGCAAAATAAATAATTTATCAGACAAAATATCAGTTTTGAACAAAGTTATCGAAAGTATAAAAAGTGCAAATAATTCTAATTTAACTACACTTGAAAATGATATTGAAGCCCTTATGGAATGCGAGGGCTATGCTGTAAGACAAGGAGCTAATTTTAATGTTGATAATAAAATCTTATCAACAATACGAATGGCACTAAAATCTATGAAAAAACTCCAATTTAATTATCAGGCAAAAGATTATTTTGATTTGAATGAAAAAAATATTGCAGGATATAGAATTCAAAAAGGTTTAAAGCCGAAAAAGACAATTAAGGCAGAACCTTTAGGAATTTTATATGGAGAAAGGCACTTTCTTGTTGCAAAAAATGACGGGAAAATTAAACAATATCTGCTTCATAGAATATCTGACATTAAATTGCTTGATGAATATTATACACCTGTCTCGGATTTTAATTTAAAAGAATGGGCAAATTCTTCTTTTGGTATTTTTCATGATAAACCGATTAGTGTTAAATTAAAATTCAAAAAAGAAATAGCACATGATGTAATTAAATATAATTTTCATCCGACACAACGAATAAAACAGCAAAAAAATGGAGCGCTAGTCGTTACTTTTACATCTTCAGGCACAAAATCAATTCTATGGAATATTTTTAAATGGGGAACAAATGTTGAAATTATTGCGCCAAAAAGTTTGAAAAAACAATACGTCGGTTATTTAAAAGACGTTCAGAATTTGTATTTAATTTAAAAAATTATAAATTTCCCAAAGGACTTTAAAATTTATTGCTCAAGATTAAAAAGTAAAAAGACCTCTTTATTAGAGGTCTTTTAAATGGTGCCGATGGCCGGACTTGAACCGGCACGCAGGGTGAGCTGCGTCAGATTTTGAGTCTGATGCGTCTACCAATTTCGCCACATCGGCTTTTTGTATCGCACTTGCTTATATTATCTTAAATATATTTTTTTTTCAATTATTTCGTTTCTTGATTATATTTAAAGGATTTTATAAAATAATACTATGAACTTAAAAATTATAAATAAGATTATTTTAGTTTTTTTATTTATCGGAATATTTATTTTTGGGTATTATAGGTTTTGCCCTAAAGAAAAGATTATTTCGGAAAATATTAATAAAACAAAACCTGCTGTTTCAAATTCCAATCCTCAAAATAAATCATCTGTTACTGATTTAAAGGATTTTACAACTTACAAATTTAAATATACTTATACAATTAATATACAGGGTTCATTAAGGTCGCTTAATTTTAAAATGAATATACCTTTAAATGAGGCAGGGAAGCAGTATATTAAAGTTACATCGGTTTCAGAAAAACCGCAAAAATATTATAATACTTCAATTGGTCAAATTGCGGAATATATCTATAATGATATATCTTCATCCAAGAAAGTAATAACTTTTGAAGGTATTGCAAAAGTAAGGACATATGACTTAGAGACTGCAGAAAAGTATAACAGGAATGATACTCCTGAGACAAATTTAAGTGCATATCTTCAGCCCGAAAAGTTAATTGAATCAAATGACCCTTATATTATAGGAATTGCGAATAATATACATGGACAAACTCAAGAAGAAATAATTCAAAATATATATGAATATCTGCAAAAGAATATTAAATATACTATTGTAAAAGGAAATTTAGGAGCGAAACAGGCACTTAAAAGAAGACAAGGCAAATGCAGTGAATATTCTGCGGCAATGGTTGCAATATGCAGAGCTAAAAATATACCTGCAAGAATTGTTATCGGTGATATCTTACGGGAAAAATATACTGAGCATGCCTGGGTTGAGGTTTATTTTGATAAGTACGGATGGGTTGCATTTGATCCTACTCACCAAGGCATTCATTTAAAAAAATATATTAACGGTGTTTTAACAGAGAGTATTATATATAATTCTAAAGATACAGGGTTAAATTATATTGCACTTTACAGAAATGAGATAGAAAATCAGCCTGTTAATTACACTTTTAACGGACAAAATCATGGCAGTGCATATTTAATTAAAGAATTTAGTATAGAAAAACTATAGAATGAGATTATCTTGACTAATAGTTACTCTCAAGATTTATTATATAATATTATCGGAGGTTTTTATGAAGAGAAGAGAATTTATTATAAACTCTGCACTTGCAATAGGGGGGTACTGCCCTTCTTTCAGGATGCGGAAAAAAACAACTTATTAAAGCGGAAAATCAAATTGACAGAAGGCAATACAAGGATATAACGGTTCCTCTGCTCGGTTTTGGTTGTATGCGTCTGCCTATGGACGGTAATAAAGTTGATATGGTTGAACTGGAAAAAATGACGGAATATGCTTTTAGCCACGGTGCTAATTATTTTGATACGGCATATATGTATGTGGATGGTCAATCAGAAATTGCAATCGGCAAAGTGCTTAAAAAATATGACAGAAGTTCTTTTATTCTTGCGGATAAAAGTCCTATATATAAAATGAGTTCACAAAGCGATGTCAGAAAAATTTTTGATGAACAGCGAAAAAAATGCCAGGTAGATTATTTTGATTTTTATATGTGCCATAACATTAATGTAAATTCTTTTGAGCAATACAGAAATGTTAAAATGGTTGAAGAACTGTCAAAACTCAAGGAGGAAGGTCTGATAAAATACTTTGGTTTTTCATTCCACGGTACTCCTGAAATTTTAAAAGAAGTAGTAAAAGATTATAAATGGGATTTTGCCCAACTGCAGGTTAATTATTTGGATTGGGATGTAGTAAAAGCTCATGAACAGTATGATATAGTTCAATCGCTCGGCATACCGGTTACGGTTATGGAACCGTTAAGAGGCGGCGGTTTAGTTAATTTAAGTGAAAAAGCACTTGCAAAATTAAAAGAAAATTATCCTAATGCAACACCTGCCGAGTTCGGTTTAAGGTGGGCGGCAAGTCAAAATAATGTAGTAACTGTTTTAAGCGGTATGAGTAATCTTAAACAGATGAAAGAAAACATTGCCGTATTTGAAAACTTTACTCCGATGACTGAACAGGAATTAAAAATTGCTGATGAAATGGCTAAAATTATCCAATCTCAAGGAGAGATTAACTGTACAGCTTGCAAATACTGTATGGAAGTTTGCCCTAAAGGTATAAATATTCCGGCTATTTTCTCCTTATACAATCAATACAAGGTTACAAAAAGCCCGTTTCACTTAAAAATATATTATGAAACATTAAGTGACAGTGAAAAAGCAAATAATTGCATTAAATGCGGATTATGCAATAAAAACTGTCCGCAAAATCTGCCTATACCTGACTTATTGGCACAGGTTCAAAAAGAATATGAAAAAGCATAGGTAAGTTCATAATGTTTTATAAAATAAGATTAACGATTGCAATTTTAATATTTATAACGGCAATACTTGCTCTTTTGGGAATTTTTTATCCCCTTCACTTATTTGATATTCAAATAGCTCCCTTAATTCAAAGAGTAATTATTGATTTTTCGGTTATAAGTGCAGTCGCTCTTGGCATATTGTTTTTATTAACAATATTATTCGGAAGAATATATTGTTCAACTTTATGTCCGTTAGGGATTTTACAGGAGTTAATTGCATTATTTCGAGGTAAGGGTAATGAAAAAACGAGAAAAAATCTGCCTGTTAAGTATTTTATAACCGCAATAACTTTCGGAGCAATGATAGGCGGAAGTGCAGTTATAATAAGATATATAGAACCATATACATATTTTGGTTCCGCAGTAACATTATCTGTTATAGGTATTATTGCCGTTGTTGCGATTGTTGTCCTTTCAATATTTAAAAACAGATACTTTTGCACAAACATTTGCCCTGTCGGATGTTTATTGGGGTTATTATCCAAAATCTCACTTTTAAAAGTTTATATAAAAGATGATGAATGTTTATCCTGTGGTATGAGTGAGAGAAACTGTCCATCAGGCTGTATTGAAGTCAATGAAGCCAAAGTGGATAATGAAACTTGCGTTAAATGTTTTAAATGCCTTAATCTGTGCCCAAAAAATGCTGTAACATACGGTATAAAACCTAAAAAAGAAGTAAAATTCAGCCCTAAAAGACGAGAATTAATCACAGTTGGCGCAGCCCTTGTTATTTTTGCCGGGGCAATAAAAGCAGGAATTGAAATCGGTAAAACAGCAGCTGAAAAAATTAAAAATATTATTCTGCCACCCGGGGCTATTAATGCTAAAAGAATGTTTAATAAATGTTTAAACTGTAATTTGTGCATAAATGCATGCCCGAATAAAATCTTAACAAAAGCAAATAAAGACTTTGGTGCAGTGCATATTGACTACACAAAAGGCGAAAAATACTGCAAGTATGACTGCAGGGAGTGTGCAAAAGTTTGCCCCTCTGGTGCAATAAAGAAAATTTCGCTTGATGAAAAGCAAAAAACAAGAATTGCGATGGCGGTAATAAATCCTGACAAATGCAGTAAAAACGGAGTTTGTATAAATGTATGTCCCGTACATGCAATAACAATGGAAGAAAATCAAAGTGCAAAGATAGATGCATCAAAATGTATAGGCTGCGGAAGGTGTAAAACCGTTTGTAATTCAGGTGCTATTGAAATATTTGCAATAAACGAACAGCAAAGAGTATAATCTTTTTAAAAGGAGAAAAATATGTCGCTTGGTATAACGGAAATAACTTTAATAATTATTGTAATATTGCTTTTATTCGGAGGTAAAAGAATACCTGAACTTGCAAGAGCTTTAGGTAAAGCCTCTTATGAATTCAAAAAGGCAAAGGATACAATAAAAAAAGAAACAGACGAGATTAAAACTGCAATAGAAGAGTCGCAAGAACCCCCGACCGAATTTAAGAGCGATGAAATATAATAATGAGCGATGAAGAAAAAGATGAAAGTTTAATTTCTCATCTTGAAGCATTAAGGCAAACTCTGTTAAAATGCTTGATTTCTCTGTGTGTTGTTCTGCCTTTTACTTTCTTTATTGCACCAAAGGCGCTTAACTGTTTAATGAAAATTTTAATCGGAGCAAATAAAGTTACTTTTAATTATTTTTCTCCGACTGAAGTTTTTCTTTTACAGATAAAAATGGCTATTGTTATTGATTTGGTTATATGTTTTCCTTATATTGCAAGAAAAATATGGGATTTTATTCTGCCTGCCCTATACGATAATGAAAAAAAATTTATAAAGTCCATAGTGCTTTTATCAAGCGGACTTTTTATCTGCGGAGTATTATTTTGCTTATTTTTTATTCTTCCTTTAATTATAAATTTCGGGATGAGTTTTCAAGCTGTTAATATTCAAGCGGTATTTGGGATTTCAAATGTGGTTAATTTATCTTTATGGCTGATGGTTGTTTTCGGATTAATGTTTCAAATGCCGTTAATAACTCACTCGCTTATAAAGTCAGGCATTATAGATTATGAAACGATTGCGGATAAAAGGCCGTATATTGTTGTTATATTGTTAATTATAGCGGCAATTCTCACTCCGCCTGATATTATAAGCCAGATAATGCTGTTTGTTCCCTCATATAGCTTATTTGAACTGGGATTATTATTCTCAAAAAAAAGTAAGGAAGAAAAATGAGCGGATTATCTTTGGCAACAAAAGCCTTAAAAACTTTGGAAACAAGTTCTTCAATCGGGATGTTTGCCCGTGATACAGGCGGATGTTTAATTTCAAGGCTGGGATTATCAAGATCAAAGGATGAATCAAAAGAGATAAGTTTTGCTGAACTTTCAGAATCCGCTATATTTTACTTTGGTGCACCTATACTTGCAAAAGCTACTTCAGATATATTTATGAAACATCCGAATAAACAACTTGGTAAATTTGGTCAAATTGTTACTACATTTGGTGTAATACTTCCTGCAGTATTTGCTATTGCCCCGTTAAGGAATTTAATGACATACTCAAAAACCGGAAAGGAAAAATTTACCGGTGTTATATGCTTGGAAAAACAGAAACAGGAACAGCATTCTGAAGAAGCTGAAAAGAGAGCAAAAAAACTGATTAAAATACTTTCAGGTATAACCATGGGAACGGTTGGATTAGCTTTAGCCGTTATGGAACTGGGAAAAAATCCGAATATATATAAAAAAATAGAACCGTTTATTGATAAATTTGTTAAAAAGTTTGCTTTTTCGCAAAAAGGTGATTTGGAACTTATTCACTATGGTGCTTTAATTTATCCTGTAAGTATAGCAAGTTATTTTTATGCAAGCCGTGATAAATATGAAAAACAAGAAAATGCACGCAGATTTTCCATTACAGTTCCATTAATGTTTTTTGGTGAAAAATTAATTCAAAATCCGATTTATAAAAAGTTTGATAAAATATTTAAAACAAATGTAATAGAAAATGGCAATATTAAAACTTATAAAGAAATTTTACAAATGCCGATTGAAAAACAAAAACAAATGTTAAAATCTAAAAATTGTGCATACGGTTTGACTTTCTTTATAAATACAATGGCAATCGCAGGAGCTGTAGCATTATTAAACAGAATTGCCACAAAACGAAAATTTGAGAGAGAAAATGGAGAAGCTCAAAAATGAGTGATAAATATATAGATATAGATTTTGCAAAACTTGATATAGAACGGCAAAAAAGACGGGGATGTTCTGAAGCCGTTTTCTGCGAATGCAAAACGAATGTTCAGCTTATTGAAATTTTTAAAACATTTAAATCTAATGGTCAGAATGTTTTGGGTACTCGTGCTTCAGCCGAGCAGTATGGGGCGCTGATAAAAGAATTTCCCGATATACAATATAATGCGCAAGGCAGAGTATTAACACTTATTCAAAATAAAATTGAAAAATTAGGCGAGGTCGCTGTTTGTACGGGCGGAACGGGTGATATCCCCATTGCTGAAGAAGCTTCAGCTACAGCGGAATTTTACGGAAGCAATGTCACAAAGTACTATGATATAGGTGTTGCAGGTATTCACAGGCTTTTTGATAAAATAGATAATATCAGAAAAGCTAATGTTATTATTGCTGTTGCAGGCATGGAAGGTGCTTTGGGCAGTATATTAACGGGACTTGTTGATATTCCCGTTATAGCAGTACCAACGTCTATAGGTTACGGAGCTTCATTGAAAGGATTATCGGCACTTTTAACAATGTTAAATTCCTGTGCGGAAGGAATGACGGTGGTTAATATAGATAACGGATTTAATGCAGGCTACAGTGCAAATCAAATTAACAGAAAAATCAGTCTTGCAAAAAAGGAGTAATTAATGGATTTATATTTTGAATGTTATAACGGAATTTCAGGTGATATGGCGGCAGCGTCTTTGCTTGATTTGGGCGCAAGTAAGGAAAAGCTTGAAAGAGCTCTCAGCTCTTTGGGGTTAAATGATGAATTTACTTATGTTATTTCAAAAAAATCAGTTAATGCAATTATGGCATCTGATTTTGATGTTATTTTAAAAAAACATGAAATGCACCATAGTGAACACCACCATGAACACAGAAATCTTAATGATATAAATCTTATTATAGATAAAGCTGATACTTCGGATAATGCAAAAAATCTTGCGAAAAGGATTTTTAAAATAGTAGCCGAAGCGGAAAGTAAAGTTCACGGCAAAGACATAAATGAAGTACATTTCCACGAAATAGGGGCTATTGATTCCATTGTTGATATAGTTAGTTTTTCGGTGCTTTTGGATGATTTATCTCCCGATAAAGTTTATTTTTCAACCTTAACTGACGGACAAGGCTCTGTAGAATGTCAGCATGGAACAATCCCGGTGCCGGTTCCTGCCGTATGTGAAATCGTTTCAAATTATAAATTACCCTTTAGAATATCAGATAATAACGGCGAAATGGTAACTCCGACAGGGGCTGCCATAGTTGCAGCACTATATAATGGTGAAAAATTACCTCAGGATTTTATAATTAACAAAACAGGTTACGGAGCAGGCAAAAGACCTTATAAAAATCCCGTTTTAAGAGTTTTTAGTATCTCTTATAACTAATAAAGTTGCAATAATCATAATAATAAGTGCCGTATAAAACTGTAAGAGCGGTTTTTCTTTTAAAATAATAAGCGAGAAAACCACACCAAAATAAGGTGCTAAGGAATATATAGCACCTGTTTTTGAAGCTCCTAAAAATCTTTGAGCATATATATAGAGGCATACACTCACCCCGTAAGAGAAAAACCCTAAAAGCATTGTTAATAACACCCATTTTGTTGACGGAAAAACTTCTCCGATTATTAATGAAATAATTAATCCGCCCAGCCCCGAAAAAATCCCTTTTATTATGGTTATTTGTCTTGTATCTTTTATGCTGAGCAGTCTTGTAAAATTATTTTCTAATCCCCAGCAAATGCAGGATAATAAAACAAAAAAAGACCCGATATTAAAGATAAAACTTCCGTAACCTTCAAAAGTTAAGATTATACTTGCTAAAGTTATTAACAAGATTGCAATAAAAAGATTTTTTGATATCTTTTCTTTAAATATTAAAAATGCAAAAATCACTGTTGCCGCAAGTTCAAAATTGCCTATAAGTGAAGCATTGGCTCCTGTTGTTTTGGATATACCAAGTATTAAAAAGATTATTGCACATATATCAAGTATTATCATACATATTGAATAAGGTATTTCTTTCTTTGTTAAAGATAATTCACTGTCAGAATGTTTTAGCAAAAATGTTAAAAACAATCCAAAACCTGCTCCTAAGTACAGTAAACCGCCCATTGTTACAGTGGGAACATGATTACTCAAAAGTTTTGCAAAAGGAATGCATAAAGCAAATAAACATGCTGATATTAATGCACTTAAAACCGCTGAAAGGTTTTTATTTCGGATTAATAACTTCATTCATACTGCCTGTTCTGTAACCTTGTAAATCCATCGTGACATAGTCAAAGCCAAGATTTTTAATTTTGCCGTATATATCAGAGTTAATAAGCTTTTCAAATTCTGTTTGTAAAACTTCAATTCTTGCAAGATTGCCATGAAGCCTGACTCTGACTTGTTTAAAACCGGAATTGAAAAGAATTTGCTCTGCTTTTTCAACCATTTTAAGTTTTTCTTCCGTAATTTCTTCACCGTAAACAAACCTTGATGCTAAACATGCAAAAGAAGGTTTATTATTTCCCGAAAGAATTCTGATTTCTTCTTTTGTTAATCCTGCTTCTTTTAAAGGACTTTTTATATTAAGCTCTTTTACAGCCTTCATGCCGGGACGGTAATCATTGTCATCATCAATATTAGAGCCTTCTATAACATATTTAATATTATTTAATTCCGCAATTTTAAGAAATTTGCTGAAAATATTCTTTTTGCATATATAACAGCGATTTTCAGGATTGTTTTTAATATTTTCAATATCAATATCAACAATTATATGTTTAATTTTGTTTTTTATACAAAATTCTTTTGCTTCTTTAAGCTCTCTATCAGGAAATAATGGTGATTTTGCAGTTACTGCGGTAACATTGCTGCCTAATACTTCCGATGCGGTTTTTAAAAGAAAACTTGAATCAACACCTGACGAAAAAGCAACTAAAACAGAACCTAAATCTTTTAAATATGTTTTTAGGTTACTGTATTTATTTTCCAAAGATATTTCTGCTTCCATTAAATCTACCGTTTTAATTTTTCATTTGTTTTACCGATGAAACCTTTACATCAACGGGTTATTCCGCTGACTAATAATCCCGTATCGCTTAAATTTCTTATTTCATCATGATTTTATCTTAACATGAAAATCGTTGAAAAACAGCATTCTAAAAGCATTTAAAATACATAAAATCATAACTCCGACATCTGCAAACACCGCAAGCCACATATTGGCAATACCTGCCGCACCTAAGATAAGACAAATAAATTTAACTATAAGTGCAAATAAAATATTTTGTTTTACTATACTTAAACACTTTTTTGAAATTTTAACAGCCAAGGGTATTTTTAAAGGATTATCGTCCATTAAAACGACATCAGCTGCTTCTATTGCCGCATCAGAACCCATTGCTCCCATTGCAATCCCAATATCCGCTCTTGATAAAACAGGTGCATCATTAATTCCGTCGCCTGCAAATGCGGCTGTATTTTTATTATTTATTATTTCTTCCATTTTATTTAATTTATCATTCGGTAAAAGTTCCGCATAAAATTCGGTTATTCTGAGTTTTTCCGCAACATTTTGAGCAGCTTTTTTTAAATCACCTGTCAGCATTATTATATTTTTTATTCCGATTTTTTTTAGTTCTTTAATGGTATTTTCCGCTTCAGGTTTTATAACATCCGAAATTACAATATGCCCCATATAATTTTTATTAATTGCAACATGAATAATTGTTCCGCTGCTATGGCATATTATAGGTTCGATACCGAATTTTTTCATTATTTTTTCATTACCTGCTATAACTTCCGTATCATCAATTTGAGCAATTATTCCGTTTCCGCTTATTTCTTGAACATCTTTTACCCGAGTTAAATCAATTTTTTTGTTATAAGCTTTTTTAAGGCTTAATGCTATGGGATGTAAACTTGTGCTTTCTGCCAAAGCCGCATATTCTATAAGCTGTTTCTCATCTATTTTATTATGATGTACTGCATTTACTTCAAATACCCCTTGGGTTAATGTTCCTGTTTTATCAAATACAACAGTTTTGATATTGGATAATGTTTCTATGCAGTTTGAGCCTTTAATTAAAATCCCTGCTCTTGATGCACCGCCTATTCCTGCAAAAAACGTTAACGGAATACTTATGACTAAAGCACATGGACAGCTTATTACAAGAAATGTCAATGCTCTGTATATCCATGTACTCCATAATGCAGGCATATTTAAAAATGTAATTCTAAAAACAGGAGGCAATATTGCCAGTATTATTGCAGAAAAAACTACTATCGGAGTATAAACTCTTGCAAATTTTGTAATAAAATTCTCGGATTTCGATTTTTTTGAACTTGCATTTTCTACAAGTTCTAATATTTTTGATACGGTTGATTCTCCAAAATTTTTCGTTACTCTTACTTTTAACAACCCTGTTAAATTAATAGAGCCTGATATAATTTCATCGTTTATCCCTGCTGTCTTTGGTATACTTTCACCTGTAAGCGCAGATGTATTTATAGTGGAATTCCCTTCAATAATAATTCCGTCTAAAGGAACTTTTTCGCCTGCTGTTATTATAATTGTGTCGCCAACTGAAACTTCATTGGGATTAACCTTTTCAATAGCACCGTTTCTTTCAATATTTGCATAATCAGGTCTTATATCCATTAATTCTGAAATATGTTTACGGCTTTTTGTAACGGCTGTACTTTGAAAAAATTCTCCGATTTGATAAAATAGCATAACTGCAATAGCTTCAACATAATCGCCTGTTTGCCCGTGGATTTCATTGTATATTGCAAGAATAATTGCTCCAAGTGTCGCTATTGCCATTAACAGTGATTCATCAAAAGGTTTAAGATTTATTATCCCTTTATATGCTTTTTTGATTATGTCATTTCCTATTATGTAATATGGAATCATGTATGCAATAAATCTTAGGGCACCATTTATAGGAACAAAGTGTAGCCCTGTTAAAAGCACACTTGCAGCAATAATTCTTATTAACATTTTTTTCTGTTTTTTGTTCATTTATTTATCAGATTTTTTAAATATAAATTTCACAATCTTCTTCTATTTTTTTGCAGTTTTTTATAACTTCCTGCATAACACTTGAAACATCAGCATTTTCAGAAAATTCTATCTCAATTTTTTGAGTCATAAAATTTACTACCGCATTGTTAACACCTTTTGTTTTTCGGGCAGTTTCCTCCATTAAATTGGCGCAATTTGCACAATCAACTTCAATCTTGTATGTCTTTTTCATTTTAAACTTTCCTTTATATTTTCTAATCTTGTTTGCAGGGCTTTGGTATATTTATTTAAAACTTCGTATGTAGTTTCTAATTCTTTTTTATTAAATTGTTTAAAAAAGGTTTTATCTTTTTCACACCAATTTTTATGCATTTTTAAATGTTTATCAAATACCTCTTGACCGACTTTTGTTAATTTATAATATGTTTCTTTTTTATTATCGGGGATTTTGTATATTTCTATTGTTTTTTTCTCTGCAAGTTTCTTTATTGTTTTACTTATTCCTGCTTTTGTCAGATTTAAGTATTTTGATATTTTAGTTACGTTAGGATTTTCTATTTTGCCGATTGCATCTATCGTATGCATTTCTGTATATGTATAATGTGTTAAAATATCACCAAACTCTTCTTTGTACAAAATATCCAGCTGGCTTGTAAGGTCATATAAGTTAAATAATGTATTTAGAATTTTATCCTGCATATTACCTCATTATTGTTAACTCGTTAACAATATTATTTATCTTTTTTATGTAGTTGTCAATCCTAATATGAAATTTTGTTAACAGGTAAACAAAATTAATTAAAAATTTTTGAACAAAGTTTTTGGATAATAGGGTTCTCGTCCCTAATATATATAAAATTCAAATAAAACAGCGAGCGAAGGGACTTCTTGCTCGTTCGCAATAAACGGCATTTCGTGCCGAATGCTCAACGCATCCGTCACTGCAGCCTCTGCTCACTCGTGCTCGAACCGAGTCAAGATTTCATCTTGAGAGGGTTCTCGTCCCTAATATATATAAAATTCAAATAAAATAGCGAGCGAAGGGACTTCTTGCTCGTTCGCAATAAACGGCATTTCGTGCCGAATGCTCAACGCATCCGTCACTGCAGCCTCTGCTCACTCGTGCTCGAACCGAGTCAAGATTTCATCTTGAGAGGGTTCTCGTCCCTAATATATATAAAATTCAAATAAAATAGCGAGCGAAGGGACTCGAACCCTCGACGTCAACCTTGGGAAGGTTGCATTCTACCACTGAATTACGCTCGCATTACTCTTATTATATGTGAAAAAAATAAATTTGTAACATTTTTTTTTAAAAATAAAATTTAATTCTTATGTGTATTAAAATATAGTTATGGCAAGAATAAAACAATTACCTGTTAATTTAATAAATCAAATAGCTGCCGGTGAAGTAATTGAACGACCGGCCAGTGTTGTTAAAGAACTTGTTGAAAATTCCATAGATGCACTTGCATCAAAAATAGAAATATCTGTTTCCAATGAGTGCAGAAATATTCGTATAGCTGATAACGGTTCCGGTATTCATCCGGATGATATTCAGCTTGCTTTTTCAAAACATGCAACAAGCAAACTTACTGATGAAAACAGCCTTTTTAATATAGAAACATTGGGGTTTAGAGGTGAGGCCCTCGCAAGTATTATTTCTATAGCAAGAGTTTCCTGTACTACAAGAACAAAAGATTTTGACTATGGGACTAAAGTTGAATCGGAAAATTCGGTCGTTAATGCTTCTCAAACAGGTTGTGCTCAAGGTACTATTATGGAAATTAAAGATTTATTTTTTAACCAGCCTGCTCGTTTGAAATTTTTAAAAAATCCTAAAACCGAATTTGCATACATTCAGGAATTAGTTAATGCTCTTGCCTTGGCAAATCCTAAAATAGCTTTTATTCTTAAAAATGAAGGAAACCAAATTTTAACAACAACGCAAAATGCCGATTTGTTGACAAGAATTACACAAATTTATCCTCCGAATATTATTGAAGAACTGAAAGAAGTTAAAAAAACGGATTCTTTAGGCGGTTTAGCTATTGACGGCTATGTTTCGGTTCCTTCTTACACTCGTTCAAGTAAAAAATCAATTTATACATTTGTTAATTCAAGAATGATAAAATGCCCTGTAATGTTGAAAGCTATTGATATCGCTTATAAGAATATGCTCCCCAACGGAAGATATCCGTTTGTGGTGATTAATCTTCATATCAACCCTGAAGAAGTTGATGTTAACGCACATCCTACTAAAAGAGAAGTCAGATATAAAAATCCTAACAGGATATTTAATTTTGTTCAAAGCGCACTTAGTTCTGCACTTTCAAATATTAAAACAGATTTTGAAAACAACTGCGTTCTCGCACAAACAATTGAAAAATCTAATAATATTCTGCCTTTTAATACTTCTTCCGCTTTTGTTAAGGAGGATACCGAAGATATAAAAAGTCCTATTTTCCCTATTAAAGTTGAAAGAAAAATAGAGGATAAACCTCAATCGGACGAGGAAGTCTTTCAAAAGAAAATGGAAATAACATTTGATTCAACTCCCCGTTTGAAGCAAATAAATGTTATAGGTCAGTATAATAATACATATATACTTGTTGAAAATGAAGATAATCTTGAAATAATAGACCAGCATATTGCACAGGAACGATATATTTATGAAAAATTAAAAAGCGAAAAAGAAATTGCTTCACAGCTTTTAATTGTTTCAGATGTTATTGATGTTGAGCCTGTTGATACTGATATTTTGGAAAATGCAAAAGAACAATTAAATAAATTCGGCTATCAAATTGAAAAAATATCAAATAATCAGGTAATATTTAAGAAAATTCCGCAGGTTTTATCTCAGGCAAAACCTAAAGATGTGCTGTCAGAGCTTTTGAAAAACTTAAAAAATTCACCCGATAGCGACTTAGATACAATAGAAGAGAGGATACTAATAACAACCTCCTGCAAAGCTTCGGTAAAAGCAGGTGAAAAGTTAACCTTGTGGCAAATGGAAGATATAGTAAAAAAATTAAGGACTACAAAAAATCCATATACATGTCCGCATGGCAGACCAATTTCACACTATATCCCGTTGAAAGAAATTGCATCATATTTTGACAGGTGCGTAAAGGATAATAAATGATAAACTTTTTAGGATTATGCATAGAAAATTTTATAAAAGTAATAAAATATATACTTGGCGGAAATGTTAAGTATGACTCAGTTATATCCAGAGCGGTAATGATTAGCTACGATTCATTGCCGATAGCACTAAGTATTGTATTTATAGCGGCTGTAGTTATTGCCTTACAGGTATCAAAACAATTTTTAATGTCGGGTGCAGAAAGCTATGTAGGTGGGTTTTTAGCAGTTGCATTAATTCGTGAACTTGCACCGGGGTTTGCTGCGCTTGCAATAAATGCAAGGGCAGGTACTGCAATAAGTGCCGAAATCGCTAATATGAAAGTTACATCTCAAGTAGATGCTTTAAAAACTTTAAAAGTTGAACCTGTAGGCTATTATTTTACCCCGAGAATACTGGCTGGCGCAATTACCGTTCCAATGGTTGTTATTCTTGCCGAATTGTTTGGAGTGCTCGGCGGTATGATTATTTCGTATTTTACAATAGGGCTTCATCCTAATCGTTATATGTCTTCCGTTTGGTTATGGCTTAATACCAGAGACATATATATAAGTATATTTAAAGGATTTTTATTCGGCATAACAATTCCGCTTGTCTGTGCAACACAAGGCTATGAAACACACGGCGGTGCAAAAGGTGTCGGACTTTCAACTACAAATGCGGCTATTAAAGCAACCGTATTTTTACTTTTAGTTGATTTAATTGTTACATTCTTATTTTATGTTGTTTAATCTTCAGCTATACCTGTTAATCTTCTTAATTCATCAGGTCTTTGAGATTTAGATAGGGCTGCTTCTGCGCTAATTTGCTTTCTTGCATATAATTCGCTCAAAGCTGCTTCTAAAGTCTGCATTCCTTGAGCAGCACCTGTTTGTATTGCAGAATAAAGCTGTGCTGATTTCCCTTCTCTAATCATATTTGATACAGCATTGTTTTTAATTAATATTTCCTGCGCCATAATACGACCTCTCTGACTGCCGTCCGGATTAATCCTCGGCAATAATGTCTGCGCAAAAACTCCTTCTAAACAAGCACCAAGTTGGACTCTTATTTGCTGCTGCTGTCCTTCAGGGAATACGTCTATGATACGGTCAATTGTTTGGCTCGCAGATGAGGTATGTAATGTACCAAATACCAAGTGACCTGTTTCTGCAGCGGTTATTGCAAGTGCTATAGTTTCAACGTCACGCATTTCGCCCACCAGTATAATATCAGGGTCTTCTCTTAATGCTGATTTTAGTGCGTTAGCAAATGACCTTGTATCTTGACCGAGTTCTCTTTGATGTACTACACTTTTTTTTGATCTGTGTACAAATTCGATAGGGTCTTCAATTGTTAAAATATGTTCACTTCTTGTTTCATTTATATAATCTATCATTGAAGCAAGTGTTGTTGATTTCCCTGACCCTGTCGGACCTGTTACTAATATCAATCCTCTTGGTCTTTCAGTTATTTTTCTTACTACATCCGATAATCCCAGTGATTCAAAAGACGGAATTGTACTGGTGATTGTTCTGAATGCGGCTGCATATGTGCCTTTATTTTTATATATATTTACCCTGAAACGGCTTACTCCTTCTATTCCGTAAGACATATCAAGCTCCCAGTTTTGCTCTAAGGTCCTTCTTTGTTCGTTTGTGAGCATAGGAAACAGTAAATCTTCTACAGCTTGCGGACTCATTATATCATGCTTTGTTCTTAATAAATTTCCATCTACCCTTATTACGGGCGGTAATCCTGCTGATATATGCAAATCACTTGCTTTGTAGCTTACAACTTCTTTTAGTAAGTCATCTATAATCATAACTAACCTCTTTTTTTCAATGATAAAATATATGATAACATCTTTATCTTATTTTAGACAAGTTTTTTGCATTTTGTATTTTTTCCAAACCATATATATCGGAATACCAGTTGCAATTATTAATAATGTTTTCATTGAATTTGCAAATTTATGTATGGTTAATGAGTATATAATGAAGCTTCCCGTTATAATAAAGAAAATGCCGAACAGACTGTTTACTTTGTTTTTTATTGAATCCTTATTTTTTATGCGGTATATAAATATTCCTATTGCTGTTAATACATAAAATATTAGTGCCGCATATATAACATAATCAAGTAACTCAATGTAATTTCCGCAAAATAATATAAAAACTCCCGACCAAAAACATTGAAGAATTAATGAATTAACGGGAACACTTGTTTTTTCATTTATTTTACCTAAACTGTTAAAAAGCAGATTATCTTTTGCCATTTGATAATATACTCTTGCCCCTGTCATAATTAGTCCGTTTGCACTTCCGCAGGCTGAAATTAATATTATAATTGCAGTGATTATTTCACCTATTGCACCTGTGATATTTTTCATTAATACCACCGGAACAATATCTTCCGGTGCAGTTTTTATTTGTTCTATGGGGATTGAGAATACATATAAGACGTTAATAAATAAATATAGTGCCATTACGATTATTACACCCCAAAAAAGAGCTTGCGGTATATTCTTTTCGGGGTCTTTAACCTCTGCGGATATAAAAGTTATATTATTCCAGGTTACCATTGCAAAGATAGCACCGACCGTTGCGGCGGATATTATTTCAATATTGGCAAAGTTTAAATCGCTTAAATGAATTGTATTTATAAAATTTGAGCTTATAATATCCCAATTACAACCCAAAAACAAACCGAAAATAATAATGCCTGCAATGGATAAAACTTTGGTAACGGTGAAAATATTTTGAGTTAATACTCCGTATTTTACTCCTTTTGAATTAATAAAAGTGAGTAAAATACAGATTAATAAAGCGCAAATCTGCTGAGTGGAAATATGCAGATACGGAATATTAATTAAGTAAACAGAAGAACTTATTTTAGGGAATATAACCCCTAAGAACTTGCCGACAGCAATACAAACAGCGGCAATAGTTGCGGTTTGTATTACAAGTAATAGCGACCATCCGTATAAAAAAGCGGTTAAATCGTTAAACATTTTTTTTAAAAACATATACTGACCGCCGTCTTCTTTAATATTTAAGACAGGTTCTGCATATGCTATTGCGCCTGATAATGAAAATAATCCTGCAATTATCCATACTAAAAGCAAAAACCACGCATTATTTACTTGTCTTGAAATATCCGCAGATACTATAAATATTCCGCAGCCTACCATTGAGCCTACGACAACGGATATTGAATCTTTTAAATTTAATGTTCTTTTAAGTTCACTGCTCATTTCTAAACCATACTTTATTTAATTTAAAAATTAAATCATGCCTTTTGCAATAGGATATTAATTCTGATTTTATTTCTTTTAATAAAACAAAAATTGTAATGAGGTTAGGTGCTGCCATAACAAGATATGTCGCATCGGTGAAATCTATAACACTTTTAATATTCATACAAGAACCGATTACGATGAATAAACAAAAAACTATTTGGTATATTATAACTCTTTTACAGCCTTCACCTGACAGAAAACACCAAGCTTTTTGTCCGTAATATGCCCAGGAAATAATTGTTGAAAATGCAAATAAGATTATAACAACTGCAAGAATGTATGGGAAAAATGAAATAACACTTTCAAAAGCCGAAGAAGTTAATTCTACACCCGTAATCCCGTTAGTGTAGTTTAAGTATTCGCCTGTTAAAATAATAACAAATGCTGTCATAGAGCAGACAATAACGGTATCAAAAAAAGGTTCAAGCATAGAAACAAATCCTTGAGAAACAGGTTCATTTGTTTTAACTGCGGCATATGCTATAGGGGATGAGCCGATGCCTGCTTCATTTGATTGTATTGACCTTCTTAAACCGATAATTATAGCACCAATCATTCCGCCTTCAACTGCTTTTGGAAAGAATGCTTCATGAATAATCGTATAAATTGCGTGCGGAATTTGATTAAAATGTAAAACTATTATAGTAATGCAGGCAAGCATATATATTATGCACATAACGGGAACTATTTTAGAAGTAACTTTAGCTATGCTTTTAATTCCGCCAACAATAACAAGAGCGACCATAATTGCAATAAATAATCCGAAAATCCAGCTATGTTGAGCGAAAAAGCTGTTTTCACCGCCCGTTATAACTATAAATTGCTGTGCAGCTTGATTTGTCTGAAGCATACAGCCTCCGCCGAAAGTCGCCGGAATACAGGCAATAGTGAAAATATATGCCAGTAACTTACCTGTTTTAGGCATATTTTTTTGAGCAAATCCTTTTTTCATATAAAACATCGGACCGCCTGATATTGTTCCGTCCTCATTAATATTTCTGTATTTTAAAGATAAAGTAACCTCGCAGAATTTAAGTGCCATTGCAAAAATAGCACCTGTCGCCATCCAAAACATAGCCCCGGGACCGCCAATTGATATTGCAATAGCCACACCAGCTATGTTGCCTATTCCGATAGTCCCTGATAGTGCTGTAGCTAAAGCCCCAAAGGATGTAACTTCTCCTTTATGTCCTTTGTGATCGTTTTGCCCGAATATACGAGTTAATGCATGTTTAAACCCCCATATTCCTACTAATCTTAAGTAAAATGTGCAAAATATACTTGTTGCAATCATTAGTAGTATTAAAACAGGTACTTCCGCACCGAAAATTTTTATGTTTGCAAAGATAAATGTTGAAAACTTATCAGATATCGGTGCAAAGTATTGTTCTATATATTGGTCTATTCCTATTCCCATATAATTTCTCTTATTTCGGCATTTACATCTATTTAAGAATAATAAAAATATACATCAGATACAAGTATTGTATTAATTCCGCTTACAAAGTTTTACAAAAAAGAAAAAAGCTATGATTAATCATAGCTGTAGATTAGGGATATGTGTATCATCGTTTTTATTTCCAAGGAATATAGGTTAATCTTAGCAGTACAAATCGGTTTTTAAATCATACATAATTATGAATAAATTTATTTTATAATTTGAAAGAATCGTATAAAAGAAGTATGTACGAGCGGAAACTCCTATGGTGTCTAAAATTAAAAGAACAATTAAAATTTTTTATTTATGTTATATAATTAACATAGTAAACAGGGATAAAAGGAAAAATAATGAGTAATAACGGTGTTTTAGTTCAAGCGCAAATGCTTATAGATGAAGAACAGTATGACAGAGCATATGAAATGCTTATAAACTCTTATGATAAGTTAAAAGACGATGCCGAATATCTTGAAAAAACCGCACTGCTTGCTAAGACACTTGAAAAAAATGAAGATGCCGCTAAGTTTTGGGAAGAACTGGTTAAAGTTAATCCTAATTCTTTAATAGGCTATTCCGAATTATTAGACATTTACAGCGGTAAAGATAACTATAAATATTACATTACAAGGGCAAAATATAAGATTTTAAATGAAAAAGTATCTCAGTCTATAGATGATTATAAAAAAGCCATAAATTCTACAACTGAAGAAGCTGACATTATAAATGCAAGATTTTTGCTTGCGAAATCATATGAGTATATTGGTAAAACTCAAAATGCCATTGATGAATATTACAGTATAATTTCTCAAAAAGATGATATGGCTATATATTATAAACTTGCAGATTTATATTGCGAGCAAAATGACAGGATTTCAGCCATAAATGTATTGGAAAAAGGTGTTAAAGCATTTCCTGATGTTGTTGAACTCGGTGAGTATTTATCGGGTTTATATATAAGAGAAGGCGAATATGATAAGGCTCTTGAAAGTGCAAAAACACCGTATACAAAGGTTAAAGCATATTTAATGAAAGGCGATAATGACAGTGCCTTCAAACTTTTGAACGATAACAAAGATGAAAATAATGCTAATTATTTTGCACTTATGGCAGAGTATTATTTTAATCTTAAAGATTGGGAAAAATGCGGTGAAAATATTGAAAAATTCAATAATTTATCGCCTCAAAATCCGCTTGTATACCAAATGAAAGCACTGGTTTGCGATGCAAACGGCGATATATACGGATATCATTATAATATGGGAAAATGTTATTCTTATAAGCAGGATTATGAACTGGCGCTCAATGAATATTTGAATGCTCATAGGCAAGACTCTTCAAAGAGCGATGCGGTTAAAGAAATAATTAAAATAAATGAAACACTTGGCGATAAAACTAGTTTAATGGAGTTTTATGAAAAGCTTGTCCGTCAAGAACCCGATAATACTTTTGCTTTAAAAGGTTTAGGCGATGTTTATGCGGATTTATATGAGTTCAGAAATGCTCTTGAATACTATGAAAAAGCCGTAAAAGCAGGTATAACGGATTATGAAATTTATAATAAAATGGGGTTTGCCTACGAAAAAATAAAAGATTTATCAAGTGCAAAAGAAGCTTACGAGAAATATTTAGCAAAAGCGCCATTGTCACCTGATACAGAAAAACTGAAAGAAAAACTTGCTAAAATGGATATATCTTCTTCCGCTCCGGTAAACAGCGAAGAAGGGCTTATTGATAAGATTATGAAAATATTTGGGAAATAAAAAGGAAACATTATGACAAAAAGAGTTTTACTTTGTATTATGGACGGATGGGGAATAAGTAAAGACAGCCCTAAAGATGCAACAAAGGCTGCCTCAACTCCTAATTTAGATAAATTTTATAAGACTGAACCTAATATTCAAATATATGCAGATGGTGAACATGTTGGTTTACCTGACGGACAGATGGGAAACTCTGAAGTAGGTCACTTAAATATAGGTGCAGGCAGGATTGTTTATCAGGAATTAACTAAGATTAATAAAGAAATTAAAGAAGGCAGTTTCTTTAAAAATGAAAAGTTTTTAAATGCAGTTGACCACGTAAAGAAAAATAATTCGTCGCTCCACTTGTACGGACTTGTATCAACGGGCGGTGTTCATAGTTCATTAGACCATATACTTGCATTAATAGAGTTTGCAAAACAGCAGGGACTTAAAAAAGTATATTTCCACGCATTTTTAGATGGTCGTGATACTCCTCCAAAGAGTGCCGTTGAATTCTTGCAAAAAGTTGAAGATAAATTAAAAGAAGCAAACTTACCTCCTATAGCTTCAGTTTCAGGCAGATACTATGCTATGGATAGAGATAATCGCTGGGAAAGAATTGAAAAAGCATATAATATGCTCATCTTAGGCGAAGGCAATAAGGCAGAAAGTGCTGTTGAAGCTGTTAAAACTTCTTATGAAAAAGGTGTAACCGATGAATTTGTTGAACCGACTGTTATAAATGTTCCTAATTCACGTATAGAAGATAATGATGCCATAATCTTCTTTAACTTCCGCCCCGACCGTGCAAGAGAAATCTCAAAAGCAATAAATTTTGAAAACTTTGACGGATTTAACCGCAAGGCAGTAAGGAAAAACATATACTATGTAACATTTACGCAGTATGATGCAACATTCCCGTTCCCTGTTGCGTTTGAACCTCAAAAGCTTACGAATATTTTAGGGGAAGTGCTTGATAAAAACGGAATAAAACAATTTAGAACGGCAGAAACCGAAAAATATGCTCACGTTACTTTCTTCTTTAACGGCGGAGTTGAAGCACCTAATAAGCTTGAAACAAGAGTGCTGGTTAACTCCCCAAAAGTTGCAACATATGACCTTCAGCCGGAGATGAGCGCCCCCGAGGTTTGCGAAAAAGTTTTAGGAGCTTTGGATAATGATGAATACGGATTTATATTAGTTAACTTCGCAAATCCTGATATGGTAGGTCATACGGGGGTTATGGAAGCAGCAGTTAAGGCTTGCGCAACGGTTGACACTTGTGTAGGCAAAATTGTTGAAAAGGCAAAACAAAAGGGTGTTGCGGTTGTATTAACTGCAGATCACGGAAATGCGGAATATATGGAGGATAAAACCACCCATACTCCATATACTGCACACACAACAAACCCTGTTCCGTTATTTGTTATGAATGCAGGTGACATAAAACTGAAAGAAACAGGCGCATTGTGTGATATAGCACCGACTGTTCTTGATATAATGGGTATACAAAAACCACAAGAAATGACAGGAAATTCTTTAATAAAATAGAGGTTAAAATGAGTTTGACAAAGATAGAAGATTTACCGACCGTATATAGTGCAAAAGAAACAGAAGAAGCGATATATAAATTCTGGGAAGATAATGAGTGCTTTAAAGCTAATGCAAAAAGCGAGAAAGAACCGTATTCAATAGTAATTCCTCCGCCGAATGTAACAGGTGTATTACATATGGGACACGCACTTGACGGGACTTTGCAGGATATATTAGTCCGCTATCACAGAATGTCAGGTTATGAAACTCTTTGGATGCCGGGTACTGACCATGCAGGAATTGCGACTCAAAATGTTGTAGAAAAAAAGTTAAGACAGGAAGGCAAAACCCGTTTTGACCTTGGCAGAGAAAAGTTTGTTGAACTCACATGGGAATGGGCTAATGAGCATAAAAGCGCAATTTTAAATCAATTTAAAAGACTGGGAGCATCATTTGACCGTTCAAGAGAAAGGTTTACACTTGATAAGGGATGTTCTGATGCAGTAAAAGAAGTTTTTGTTAAACTCTATGAAAAAGATTTAATTTATAAAGGTGCATATATTGTTAACTGGTGCCCGAGATGTCAGAGTGCTATATCTGATATTGAAACGGATTACGAAACGGAAAAAAGTAATTTGTGGGAAATAAGTTATTCGCTTAAGGATGAACCCGGAGCAATCGTTGTAGCTACAACAAGACCCGAAACAATCTTTGGTGATGCGGCTGTTGCAGTTAACCCAAATGATTTTAAATATAAAGATTTAATCGGTAAAACTGTTTTAATACCTTTAACGGGAAGAGAAATTCCTATTATTGCGGATGACTATGTTGATAAATCTTTCGGAACGGGAGCATTAAAAATTACCCCGGCTCATGACCCTAACGATTATGAAGTTGGAAAAAGACATAATCTTAAGCCTATATGGGTTATTGATGAAGAAGGTAAAATGAAACACTGTGCTGAGGTTCATCCTGATGTTCAGGGTTTAACCAGAGAAGAAGCAAGACAAAAAACTATAGAACTTCTTCAATACAATAACAGTCTGGTAAGAATTGTCCCTATTGAGCATAACGTGGGTAAATGCCAAAGATGTAATACAACAATTGAACCTTTATTATCCGAACAATGGTTTGTAAGAATGGAACCTTTAGCAAAAGCTGCTATTGAAGCGGTTGAGTCGGGAAAAATAAAATTTGTACCCGAGCGCTGGACTAAAAACTATTTAGGCTGGATGACAAATATTCGGGATTGGTGTATTTCACGGCAATTATGGTGGGGACATCAAATACCTGCATTTTATAATAACGAAACGGGTGAAATGGTTGTAGCTAAAGAAAATCCCGATCCTGATAAATATACTCAAGACTCTGATGTACTTGATACTTGGTTTTCATCGGGATTATGGCCGTTTTCAACAATGGGCTGGCCCAATACAGATGCTGAGGACTTTAAAAAATTCTACCCGACCTCAACTCTTGTAACAGGGTTTGATATTATTTTCTTCTGGGTCGCAAGAATGATTACCATGGGTGAAGAATTTACAAAAAAAGCTCCATTTTCAACAGTTTATATCCACGGTTTAATCCGTGATGAAAACGGGCAAAAAATGTCTAAATCAAAAGGTAATACAATTGACCCTGTCGGAATTATCGACAAATATGGCTGTGATGCTCTAAGATTTACTTTAACTTCTCTGTGTACATACGGCGGACAAGATATTAAAATCAGTGATGAAAAATTTGAATACGGCAGAAACTTTGCAAATAAAATCTGGAATGCTTCAAGGTTTGTATTAATGAACCTTGACGGAGTTGATAATAAAGATATTGATTTCTCAAAACTGACTTTAGCTGATAAGTGGATTTTAAATAAATTAAACGAAACTGCTAAAGAAACAAATGAAAATATTAAAGATTACAGAATAGGCGAGATGGCGCATACATTGTATGATTTCTTCTGGAACTCATACTGCGACTGGTATGTAGAAATAGCAAAAATTCAGCTTCAGGATGAAAGTTTAAAACTCAATACTCAAAGAGTTTTAAGATATGTACTTGATATGACATTAAGACTTTTACATCCTGTTATGCCTCATATAACGGAAGCCATTTGGCAATTATTACCTAAAAATACTGATGTTAAAGCAATTATGCTTTCAAAATTCCCTGTTTATGAAGATAACATGGTATTTAACCAAGAAAATATACAAATGGAGCTTGTTTTTGAAACAATTAAGTCTTTAAGAAATTTAAGACAAAGCTTTAATATTCCGATTTCAACAAAATTAAATATTGAGATACTTGCACCTGAAAACGAAGAAGATATCTTTAAAAAAGTAGAAGCATATATTCATCGTTTAGCAAGGGTTGAAAATATAAAATATGTTGATGAAACTCATAAAACCGAAAAACAGTCTGCATCTGCACTTGTAAGCAGTTCTAAAATTATTGTACCTCTTGCAGGCTTGATTGATTTAGATGAAGAAATAAAACGGCAAAATAAAAAACTGGATAAACTCTTAAATGAAAAAAACAGCCTGCTGTCAAGAGTTAACAATGAAAAGTTTATGAACAATGCAAAACCTGAACTTATAGAACAGACAAAAAATCGTATAGAAGAAATAATTGTTCAGGAAAATGCTATTAATGAACTTATAAATTCATTGAAATAATTTTGAAAAATTGAAAAAAAATATTATAATATAACTGGATAGTTTAATCTGTGAGGACAATTATGAGTGAAACTTATACATTATATACCCGTTCTAACTTTGACGGACTTGTATGTGCAGCCCTTTTGCAAGAGATAGGACTTATTGATGATGTTGTATTTGTACATCCTAAAGATGTGCAAGACGGTAAAATTCAATTAACGGGTAATGATATAACGGCAAGTTTACCGTATAGCGAAGGTGTATATATGGCTTTTGACCATCATTCAAGTGAAGTGGTTAGAACTAAAGATGCAAAAGATAATTACATTATTGAACCGGGAGCACCATCAAGTGCCAGAATAATTTATGAATATTTTGGCGGAAAAGATAAATTTTCAAATTCTCTTTATGATTTAATGGAAGCTGTAGACAGAGCCGATTGTACAAGTTTTTCACAAGAAGATGTTATGAATCCTCAAGGCTGGGTATTATTAAACTTTTTAATGGACCCAAGAACAGGTCTCGGCAGATTTAGGAATTTTAGGATTTCTAATTATAACTTAATGCTTAAACTTGTTGACCTTTGTTCTTCAATGTCAATTGATGAAATTATGCATGATCCTGATGTTGTGGAAAGAATTGAATTATATTTTGAAGAACAGGAAAAATTTATTAATCAAATCAGAAAATGTACTACCATTGAAGATAAAATTGCCATTCTGGATGTAAGAAATGAAGAAATTATTCATGTCGGTAACAGATTTATGATTTATGCTTTATTCCCCGAATGTAATATTTCAGTACACATTATGAATGGTAAACAAAATCAAAATACTGTATTTGCAGTCGGAAAATCTATTATAAATCGTTCTTGTCCGATTGATGTTGGTGCTATGATGTATGAATATGAAGGAGGCGGGCATGTTAATGCCGGTACTTGTCAGGTAAGTAATGTTAATGCCAGATATACTTTAGACAGTCTTATCGGCAGAATAAAAGAATTAGATCCATAATTGAGGAAATTTTTTAATACGGATTATATTAAAGAAGGCGAATAAAGCCTTCTTTTTAATTCTTGCAACCCAGCAGTTTTTTTTCATTAAGTAATCTTGTTTCTTTATCTACCCATACCTGACTTGTAGTATTTTTATTTTGAGAAATTACAATTTTTTTATAAATAGCATAATTAACATCTATAAAATTTATATTATCAAGTTCTTCAATATAAAAATCAGTTCCTCCGCAGTTTGGGCAGTACTTAGTATCTGGTTTAATTTTTTCATACTCCGTATGTGCCGTTCTTTTAATGTTGCAGCAGCTGCATCTCACTAAATACCACTTGTTTTTAATTAATGCGCCGCAATCAGGACAATAACTTTCATCAACGTCAGGACTTACGTGTTTATGAGTGCATTCGTGTTTTTGTTTCAGAAAATCAAGTAACATACTTTTTCTTTAATAAAATTTTTTTAAAAGTCAAGCTGCTAAATATGTCCGAACAAAATTTTACGATAAGCCACGAAGTGGAGTTACAAAGCGGAGTGGAATGCGACACTAGATTAAATTAATTAATATATTTTTTGAATAATAAGTTTTGTTAAGACAAACTATTAAACAGACATTTTTTATTTATGAGTTTTTTTATATATTGTGAGAAAATAGGAGAAATAAAAATGGAAATAACAAGCAGACAAGTTTATCTAAATAGTATTATAAATAATAAAAGCAGTATGAAATCAAATACTGTTAAAAATTTTGATTATAATAAAAACTATTTGTATACTTCATGTCCTGTTTCAAAATTACATTATCCAAGTAATTATAATAATAAAATTGCATTTAAAGGGATTAGTTTTGATTTTGTAAGAGATAATATTTCTTTTTTTGAAAATGAAGAAATTCGTGATATTTTATATAAAAATAAAAAACATCAGATGAACAGGGCAGAGGATTATAAGCCTGAAAATCTGGTTAGTTTATGTAAAGGTGCCGAAACAAAATCAGACTTAGCATATTTAATAGGAGCTTCAGGTCAAGAAGAAGATTTTAATAATAAATTAATAAATGGCTTATCTTTATTAAGTTATAGTTTATATGAAAATAAAATAGAAGATTATAAAGAATATGCCGAAAAATTAATGGGGTATATACCACGGGATGTAAAAATATCAACAGATCAAATGCTTGCATTATTTGCATTTGATGTAAATGATGAAAATGATTTAAAATCATATATTGATTTAATAAAGAAATATCCTGATTTAAGCGGATTGGAAATGATTTTAATCCGCAGGATGCAATTAGATGATAATGCAATAAATACGTATATTAATAATATAAGAAACAAATCAGGATTATATAAGGAAGAAGCTGTAAAATGTGCAAAGCTTGGTTTAACCGATGCACAAATTGACAGATTTATAGAAATAAAAAATAAAAAAATTAATGACCCCGATATGGATAAATCCATACCTCAAAGGCACTGTCCTGACGATTTAAAGCATATAAAGTACCCCGTAAATCGTGCGTTAAAGTGGGCGCAGGAAGGCAAAACCGATGATGAAATAGAAAAAGAATATAAGACAATAAAACTCATTTTAAAAGGATATGACATAGATATTATACCTAAACTTATAAATTTAAATGATTCAGAGCTTGCAGTATATGATGAATACATAAAAAAAGGTGCATCATATTATGATGCACTTGAAGTATGCAGATTAAGCGAAGAAGAGCGCAAAATATATGATGACTACAGAGAAAAAGGTGAGTCACCTGATGATGCAATTAAAATATCCAAATTAAGCAACAAAGAACGTAATATATATGATGACTACAGAGAAAAAGGTGAGGAATCTTATTATGCACTTAAAGTATGCAGATTAAGCGACGAAAAGCGCAAAATATATGATGAATACATAAAAAAAGGTGAGAAATCTTATTGTGCACTTGACTTATGTCAATTAAGCGAAGAAGAGCGCAAAATATATGATGAATACAGAGAAAAAGGTGTGTCACCTGATGATGCACTTGAATTATGCAAATTAAGCGAAGACGAGCGCAAAATATGTGATGAATACAGAGAAAAAGGTGTGTCACATGATGTAGCACTTGACTTATGTCAATTAAGTGAAGACGAGCGCAAAATATATGATGAATACAGAGAAAAAGGTGAGAAATCTTATTGTGCACTTGACTTATGTCAATTAAGCGAAGAAGAGCGCAAAATATATGATGAATACAAAGAAAAAGGTGAGTCATCTTATTATGCACTTGACTTATGTCAATTAAGCGAAGAAGAGCGCAAAATATATGATGACTACAGAGAAAAAGGCGAGTCATCTTATTGTGCACTTAAAGTATGCAAATTAAGCGACGAAAAGCGCAAAATATATGATGAATACATAAAAAAAGGTGAGTCATATTATTATGCACTTGACTTATGTCAATTAAGCGAAGAAGAGCGCAAAATATATGATGACTACAGAGAAAAAGGCGAGTCATCTTATTGTGCACTTGACTTATGTCAATTAAGCGAAGATGAACTAACAAGATATGATATATTACGTTCTCAAAAATTAAAAAGAAAAGATGGAAGCTTTTATTCTCTTTCTCATAGTGAAGCTTATGTACTTGTTAAAGAAACAACATTATCATTATTACCGGCAGACCAAATAAAAGAATTGCCTGAAAAAGTTTTTTATTTGATTAGTACGGGTGAAGCTAAAGATATACACACAGCTATACAAAAAGCTGTGAGTGATTATATAAAAGCAGAAATGCTCGATAACATCAATGGTAAATCATTTGCAGGTTTAAACTTCCGTAATATAAGTAAACCCTCTGCGAATGGTGAAATATCCGTATATGATACAGAGGAATTGGAAATTAAAAAAATTGACAATGGTATTCACGTTTTGAAAAACGGAGAAAATAATTTCGAAGTCAATATAAAAAAGAAAAAAGAAAACGGAAAAAATGTTTTATATATTGAAGATAAAAATAGTAATGAGCAATTCTCAGCATATAACGGAGCAATCAGTATTGTTGATAAAACAAAACCGTCTAAAGACTTATTAGACGAAAATACAATAAAATCATTTGTTTCAACTCCAAACTTAAACCCTGAAAAACAGGCTGAAATACTTGCAAAAACAGCGCAAAACTTTGTTTTTAATATTATTGATGATAAAAATGAAACAATTATAGGGCAGGGACTTAATTCCTGCGGTGAATTAGGTAAACCGTTTTATTGTCAGGGCAAATCTGATGATGAAATAATTAATCACTATGGGAAATTGATTACGGAATTGAAACAAAATAATCAGTTAACGGCAGAAAATATTTTAAGAATTTTCCCTAAAGATGCCAGACTTACCATTAAACCGTATTCATGCGGAGATGATAATAAAATACTATACTGTATCGGAGCTGAATGGACTAATAATAACGGTAAAAATTGGGAAATGCGTATCCATTCGCCTCAGTTGAATTATACATCAAATAGTGATTGGATATTCAGATTAGGATACCAAAATCCCGAAAAGGGTAATATAACATTTTTTGAATTTAATAATACTCCTCAAGGTTATGATTTTAATGGCGGATTTAATGAGGGAAAATCTCACATTCATATCCCATCGCCTATCAGGTCAAATTTGCTTAATAATATTGATTTTCAGTATATAATTAAACAAATAAGCCAAAAAACAGCACAAGAAAATGTTACTTACGAAACTGATACAGATAAATTTATGGCGGATTATATTAATAATAAAGATATTGTTGAAAAATTAAGAAAGGAAAACGGGTTATTGCCGTTATAATTAATCAATAGTGAATATATCCTGCAAATCGGCATAAGTAAGTGTTTTACCGATGTTTCTATCTACACTGATAACGGAATCTACCAGATTTCTCTTATCCTGCTTAAGTTTTTGAATTTTTTCTTCAACGGTGTTTTTAGTAATCAAACGGTAAACAAATACTTTTTTAGTCTGCCCTATACGGTAGGCTCTATCTGTTGCCTGATCTTCAACAGCAGGATTCCACCACGGGTCATAGTGGATAACATAATCAGCTCCCGTCAAATTCAAACCGGTTCCGCCTGCTTTTAAACTTACTAAGAAAATAGGTATTGTTTCATCAGTATTAAATCTTTCAACAACTTCCTGTCGATTTTGGGTTGAGCCTGTTAAATATTCGTGTTTTATACCTTCTTTAATAAGCCATTCTTTTACAATATCAAGCATATCAACAAATTGCGAGAACAGAAGTATTCTGTGACCTTCCGAGATTATTTCCTCCAGCATTGATTTTAATTGCTCAAATTTGCCTGAAGTTTCAATGCCTTTTTTGTTTTCTTTATCATACAGCCTTGGGTGACAGCATATCTGGCGCAATCTTAACAGTGCAGAGAATATGCTCATACGGCTCTTTTCAAGTCCGTTTTCCGCAATGGATTTAAATAATTCTTCTTTTGTTGAATCAAGTACTTCAAGATAAAAATCTTTCTGTTCGGGTGTAAGTTCGCAGTATGCAATATTTTCAACTTTATCGGGGAGATCTTTTGCAACATCTCTTTTCATACGGCGCAATATAAACGGATAAATCTGTGATTTTAATCGTTTTTCAACAATCTTTTCGCCTCTATCCACAATAGGAGTTACATAACGGTAATTAAATTCCGATAAATTAAGCAAAAATCCCGGCATTAAAAAGTCAAATACACTCCAGAGTTCTTCCAGTTTATTTTCAATCGGTGTGCCGGATAGCGCTAATTTATGTTTGCCGTTCAGCATTTTTACCGATTTTGCAGTTAAGGATTCGGGGTTTTTTATGTTTTGTGATTCATCCAGAATTATATATCGGAATTCAAATTTTTTAAGTTTTTCTATATCCCTTCTTATAAGTGCATAGCTTGTAATGATAATATCGTACTTGGGTATTTCTTTAAAATGTTCTTTTCTTTCTGTTCCGCTTAATTTCAGACATTTTAATGATGGAATGAATTTTTGAACTTCGTTTTCCCAGTTAAATACAACGGAGGTAGGGCATATAACAAGGTTGGGCGCTTTTTTATCTTTTTCTTTTGCTTTTTGTAAAAGTGTAAGTGCCTGAAGTGTTTTACCAAGCCCCATATCATCAGCCAGTATACCGTTAAGTCCGTATTTATACAAAAACCAAAGCCAGCTGAACCCTTTATATTGATATTCTCTTAATTCCGCATTAATATCTTTCGGTAAAGGTGCATTATCCATAGTTGAAAAAGTTGAAATCTGCTTCCAAAATGCCGAGAACTTTCTGCTCATTTTTAGTTTAAAGCCTAAGTTCTGCATTTCTGATAAAAGCCCTGCCCTGAAGGTTTTTACTATGTATTTATTATCTTCGTTTTTATAAACATCAAAGGTATTAAAGGATTTTAAAATAGAAAATATATCCTGCCCCGGAACTTCAACAAATCCGTAATTTTTAACTCTTAAATATTTATCGCCTTCAACAATAAGATTATAAATTTCATCAAAAGATATTTCTTCATCCCCGACTTTACCGTATAAAGTAACTTCAAAACTATCTGTTGAATCAATGGCAAAATCAATATCGGCTATCATTTCAAAAGGTTTAGGCGATAATTTAAAGAAGCTCATATCGTCTTTTTCTTCAAATTTCCAGCCGTCGCCTGCCCGTTTTAAATAGTAGTTATAAAAATCGATTGCATTTTCTTTTTCGATTGCAAGATTATTGGTCTGCATCGGTGCAAATTTGCAGGCTAAAAGCATTTGATATGCTCTTTCTTCATGGACAATATTTCTTTTAACCCAGTATAACAAATCTTCCTTAGGCTTTTTTATTGTTACATAAGGGCTTTTTGAAGCCAGTTTTGAATATGCAACTCTTGTTCCGTCATAGTCAAATTCAAGTTCCGCTTTTAAGGCTCCGTCATAATCCAGTCCCATAGTAACCACGTTTATCGGCGGTTTCTGCTCAAGTGTTAATTTATCTATAATTTCAGAAACTTCACAAGGTATTAATTGTCTTAATTTCGGGAGTTCTTCATATAAAAATTTAGCTCCATCCGCATCTTTTACATCCGTAAAAGTTGATTTTATTAAATTTTGAGGCAGGGCCGATAATGCTACATTTATGGGGAATATTTTATTTTTGTACCTGCCCCATTTTAACTGTCTTGAAAAATATCTGACCTCTTCAAACGGGATAATATCATCTTTATCAGGTCTTTGCCAATATAAAGATAATAAAACATTACCTACCATTGAAAAATTAACGGCCATTGAAAGTTTCCACTCGTCTGAGCAAAACTGTAATTTATCTTTTGTTTTACCGTCAATTACGTCATCAGCTTTGGATAATAATTGAAAAAAGTTGTCAAATTTAGCTATCGGTATATCATACCAGCCTGCTTTTTTATCCAGTCGGGAACTTTTCATTAACTGCTGAAAGATAGCAAGTTCTATTTTTTGAGAATTATTCAGTTCAAAATTTTCATCCGCTCTTTGCGCCGCAATTACTGCTTTTAAAAGTGCTTCTAAATCTCTTATAACTTTTCCCGTTGTTCTGTCCATAACAAGAATTGAAAAGAAATTTTGCCTTCTTTTGGGATTAAAGTGAAATATATATCCGCCCATCGGATTTTCGTTCATTAGAGTATCGCTGTCAGAGTAATCGGGTGTAATTTTAAATTTTCTTTCAAGATAATCATCATATATGTGTTCATCTATTGCTTTAAGTGCAACGGCTATAGCATGTTTACACCATTTTTCTTTTAACGGGCAAGAGCATGAAGGCTCAACCCCTGTTTTTTTAAATTTTAATTCCACATCATAAAAGGATTTAAAATTACCTTTTACTTTAGCTTTTATACCTGTTTTGCCTGCTTCAAAAGAATCCACCTGCTCCTTCTGGTGGTACTCATAGCCGCGCCTCCAGCTTCCGGGTGTGGAATTATCCTTTAAATACTTGAAATTAAAATTACAAACAGTCATGAAATCTCTTATGGTAAATCTGCAAAAAAATAATCAATTAATTGAATATTTAGCAGTAACAACCTGTAATCTACTTACTGTTTATATTATACATTAAACCCCAAAAAAGGCAATAAAAATTATTTTAATTTTCCATATTCGTTATCGGAAACGGGTTCAAGCCATTCATTAGAGGCTTCTGTACCGTCAACTTCTACTGCAATATGAGAAAACCAGCTGTTTGGTGCTGCCCCGTGCCAATGTTTTACATTCGCAGGGATATTTATTACAGCCCCCGGAAGCATTTCAATAGGGTCTTTACCCTGTTCCTGATAATAGCCTCTTCCTCCTATAGCAACTAATATCTGACCTCCGCCTGATTTAGCATGATGAATATGCCAGTTATTCCTGCATTTTGGCTCAAATGTTACATTATACATTTTTACCTGAGAGGTTGAAATGGGATAAATGTAGCTTTGCCCCGTAAAATATTTAGAAAAAGCATCATTTTTCTCACCTATGGGAAACATTATTGTTTTTTCATATTTTTCTTTTTCTGTTAAAGCTGTTGTATTATCTGTCCAAACTTCTTTTGCCAGATTAAATGCAGCCCAGGCTTTCGGCCAGCCTGCATAAAATGCCGTGTTTGTTATAATTGCCGCTATTTCTGCTTTTGTTACACCATGGTTTTTCGCATTTTGCAAATGATATTTTAATGATGTATCAGTCATTCCCTGGCTTATGAGCGCTGTTACGGTTATAATTGAACGGGTTTTTGTATCTATATCATTGTTATTCCAATTTTCACCGAATAAAATATCATCATTATAATGAGCAAAATCAGGTGCAAAATTACCTAATGCATCTCTGCCTGCGGTTTGTGTTATTTTTCCCATAGTATTTCCCTTCGTTTTCTCTCTTAATCCTGCATAAGAAACATTTGACGAAATAAATAAAATCGTTAAAATCAGTATTAAAAATTTTTTCATATTACTTATTATACCAATTATTTCCAAAAGTGGTCTGTTGAGTTTCAAGATTTCCTCTATGACCGAATACCTTACAATTATTTAATGCATTTTCAAGTTCGCTAAATTCGTTATCGGATAATTGAACATTCCAAGCACCAAGATTTTCCAAAATTCTTTCTTTATTCTTAGAACCCGGGATAGGAACAACATTGGGGTATTTATGGAGCATCCAGGCAAGAGAAATTTGTGCATTTGTTGCATTTTTTTCTTTCGCAAATTTTCCTATAACATCAAGTATCGGTTGATTAGCAATAATATTTTCTTTTGACAATTGAGGAACAAATTTTCTTACATCATCCCCTTCAAATTTTGTTTGTGTCGTAACTTTTCCCGATAAAAATCCGCTTGCAATCGGGGAAAATGCTACTACACCTATATTATTTTTAATGCAATACGGAAAAATATCTTTTTCTAAATCTCTTTCAAGCATTGAATACAAACTCTGTATTGCACTTACGGGGGTTACTTTATGAGCTTTATCAAGAGTTTTAACCGAAACTTGAGATAATCCCCATGCTTTTATCATTCCCTCTTTTATAAGCTGTCCCATAACACCTGCAACATCTTCAACGGGTACATATTCGTTCAGACGGTGAAGATAATATAAATCAATATAATCAGTCTCTAATTTTTTCATTGAAGCCGTTAAATGTTCTTTTATATGTTCATATAAGGGCTTGCCGTTTTGGACTTTCTTTTCATCAATATGTATTTTAGTTGCAAGTATTATATTTTTTCTGAACGGTTTTACTGCTTTTCCTACTATTTCTTCATTATGACCCGGGTAATATAATTCTCTGCCGTATACTTCAGCTGTATCAAAATGAGTGCATCCGAAATCGTATGCGTTTCTTATCGCTTCTATTGAATATTCTATTTCGGGGATTTGTCCGTAGCCGTGTGAAAAACCCATACAGCCCATACCAATAGGACTGACTTCTAAATCTCTTAAAAATCTGTTTTGCATGTTACCTCCGCACCTGTTTATAGTTTTCAAATTTATATTAACTGATGATAGTAACTCTAAGTCAATAAATATATTTAAAACTAATTATGTATTTTGCGAAACTAATTTTGGAGCTTATCAAGCAGATTTTTAATTTCTTCAATTTTTTGCTTGGCATCATCCCCGGTTAGTGATGAAGCTACACAGTTTTCAAGATGAGTCTTTAAAATATTGCTTTCAACTCGTCTTATTGCAGATTGTACTGCCTTTAACTGGATAATAATATCCGGACAGTACCTTCTGTCCTCTATCATTTTTTTAATTCCCTCAAGCTGTCCTATGGCTCTGTTTATTCTCGGTATTTCAGCTTTGTGGCAGGGATGATTATTTGTATTTTCTTTTTTCATAGGCCTATTATAACATAAAAAGAGGCTTTCGCCCCTTTTTTTATTCCTCTTTTTTATCTGCGCAATCAGGACAGCTGCATGTTTCACCGTCGCATTGGCAGTTATCACCACAGGTACAGTTTTCGCACTTGCATTTTGGATTTGAACACTTTGCCATATTTAATCTCCTTTTTATTTTATTATACCCCATGGGGGTATATTTGTCAAGTGTAATATAAAAGCCGCCTTGATAGAGGCGGCTTTATTTGTTTAATAATTTAAGAAATCCAATGGCGGAATTTCCGATATTTCTTCATATTTTTCAGGGCTTACGGTATTTGGTGCCTGATATTCTTCTTCAAGCGAGTCCTCTAAAAGTTCAGACTGCATTTCAAGCAATTTGTCATCAGCACAGGCAATATCTCTGCCTATTGATTTGATTGAAAGGTTTATTGCTTTTTCGGACGGTGCACCGTCTTCATTTACTTTTTCCTGAACTTTATAGCTTGCCCAATCATCATCAAGTTCATCAACAAAAGCATATTCGCCGTCTTCAATTACACGTTTCCCGACTTCTTCTTTTAATACTTTTGTTACATATTTCTTTTGAGACATAAATCTGCAAGGCAGAACAAGTTCTGTCCCTATTACTTCCTCGGGGTCACGGTCTTCATATTTTTTGAACATCTCGGCTGCTGCCTGTAAATGTCCTATTTCCATCTGCATCATTTCTTCCCAAACGAGTTTTAATCTTTCATCAACTTCATCTTCGTAGCAGTTGTAGTAATTGCAAACTTCAGTAAACTCGTGAAGCAGCCATTTTTCAAACATAGTTTCATTAGGGTCAACCAAAGTTTCATACATTGTAACGTGTTCTTCTTCAACGTCGCAGATTTCGGCATATAAACGTTTTAAATCGGTATTCCCGTACATAAACCCGTGTTCTGCATAATAGTTGTGTGTCTGCTGTTCGCCCGAGATTAAAGTTAATATGTTTACTTTTGTTTGAGGCGATGCGGTTTCCCTGTCATAAGGTTTTCTTATTCTTAAAGCATTGCAGTTGTGGTGGTACTGCGTTGGTCTGCCTATTACAACATCAGTCATTTTATGCAAGATTTCGTTAGGGTCTGTTTCTTCTATCATATAAGCGAATTGAGAGTATCTGTATAAATGGTCAAAGTCTTCTAACAGCCCGAAATCAAAAGTTTCTTTTACGTATTTATCGGGTTCATTTTGTGCAAGCCAAGCTGTTAAATCTACAGCGACTTGTTCATAGCCTAAAGTAGTATCTAATACGGTTTGATTTACGGGTGATAACCAGTTAACGGTTGTCTGCTGCATATCTTCAATTCGTCTTGTACGAACTAAAAGTTTATTTAACTCCATATCATCTGATTTTCTGACAAAACAATGTTTAAATGTCCAAGCTTCTGTTTCAATACCGTTCATCAAAATTTGTCTTGTTCTTGTGTAGTTATCAACATCCGTTCTGTTAAAAGGACGTTTGACTATGTCGTGCCAAGTCCTTATTTGTTTATCTATCGGAATACCTTTTTCTTTTAAAACGTTCATTATTCTTTCCTTTCTTGTTTAAGAATTATAAGCAGAGTGCGTGAGCAAATAATTCGCCCACTTTATGGTTATAAAATCGTCCGTCATCTTTGGCAAATAAGTTTTCCCAGTGGCTTTCAGGTGAGCCGTCAGTTGAATAGGACGGGTTTGTCATCATAATATGATGTGTATTTGTATCGTATCTTAACGGAAATATATCATTTGTCTGCATAAAACTGGGGAGCTTATCGCTTGCTTGGTAAAACGCAAACAGTGCGGTATTTATCCTGTGAAGCCTTTGTTCATAAGAAATACCGCCTTCATAGTTATCGTTTTCTATCTCAACTCCCGGGGCATAAACTCTGTTATATTTAAGCTTTTCAGATAATGCTTTTACCGCTTCAAAATCATCGCCCGTTATAAAATCAGTCCCCGTATTAAGTCCCATATTTTGATAACGGTCAAAATCATCCGTGCTTTTTTCACCTGCAAAACTTATAGTTGATTTTCCGCTTCTATGGCGGATTTCATTTAAGATATACTGCATTTGCGGATAATCGGGCAATGCTCCTACACCAGTGTAATTGCCCATATCATATCCGCCTATGTGTTTGGCTGAATCTATAAACATAGCTTCAAACCCTAAATTCATCAGCTTTACACTTTCTTGAATATAAATTTCAACGTGTTCAGGGTTTTGCCAGCTGAAGGTTTCATCATCTCTGTCAGGGTATGCCACTTTTATTTGGTCAGCAGAAATTACTGTTCTAAACCCCGTCTTTATCCCTCTGAAATGAGCTAAATCATTAAATGCTTGAAGTTGTTCTTCCGCTGAAATCTTGTCTGTTAAGGCAGTTGAAATTATATTATCGCTATACCCTGCGTTTAATTTTATTCCGTAAATTGAATTTTCTTCAAACGGGCCTTTATTGTAGCTGTCGCCGAAAATGTTGGGAAAAATCTGCGAAATTATTATGCAGTTTGCCCAGCTTCTGGCTGATGGCGGTATTGCAGGCAAAAGTTTTATACAGCTTAATGTACCGCAGCAGGTTCTGTCTTTATCCATTTGCGCAATTGCTCGGTTATTAAGTTCTATATAATTAGCAAGCCGTCCCCAATTGTCGCCGTAATCGGGACTTTTTATATTATCGGGGAACTGCTCATAAAAATAATCGTTCTCGCTTAATGTTGCAATTGAATTAACGGCTTTTTTAACGGTTTTTCTTAAAAGCTCCGAAGGCACAATACTTGCGACCCACTTTTTAGCAGGATAACACCCGATAGAATAATATGTTCTTTCCTTCGTCCAATTATCGGGTTTTAATTTTGTATTTTCGCCTAAAGCAGTTAATAATTTATTTACAGCATTCATTTCCATAATGCTTTATTAATAAACTTATCGTTAAAAAAATTCATTATTCTTTAAGTAAGGCTTATTTGGTAATTTAAGTTTTTTGTGAAAAATAAAAAAGTATTGTAATTTTTTTTTGAGCATATAATAATAATTATAGCTTTTTGGCTGGGTAGCTCAGTTGGCGAGAGCGCGCGGCTCATACCCGCGAGGTCGAGAGTTCGAATCTCTCCCCAGCTATTTCTAATACTCATTTTTTAAGTTCTAAGAACGAGATTACATCTCAGCTGGTCTTTTTAAATTCTACGCACTGATGTGCTTGAATTTTACAAAAGCCTGCGCATACTTCTCTCGTATGCTTCGCAAAGCTCAGCAACGATATAAGTATCCCCAGTTATTTTTAATGCTTATTTCTAAGTTCTAAGAACGAGATTACATCTCAGCTGGTTTTTTTAAATTCTACGCACTAATGTGCTTGAATTTTACAAAAGCCTGCGCATACTTCTCTCGTATGCTTCGCAAGGCTCAGCAACGATATAAGTATCCCCAGCTATTTCTAATACTCATTTTTTAAGTTCTAAGAACGAGATTACATCTCAGCTGGTCTTTTTAAATTCTACGCACTGATGTGCTTGAATTTTACAAAAGCCTGCGCATACTTCTCTCGTATGCTTCGCAAAGCTCAGCAACGATATAAGTATCCCCAGCTATTTCTTTTCTCCTTTATTTTACAAGTGTTTTAGGATTTTTAAGTATGAGCCATGTCCACTCTGTGTCCGTTATATTTTCACACCCATTTTGATTATAACAGACAGTTTGATTATTTTGGTTTTTCCGTTTTGAAATTTTATAATTTTTCTACTTAGATTTAAGTCAAAATATTTTTTAAAATTTAAATTTTGTTGATACAAAACAGACATACATTCATTCTTAGCGAGCGAATGCGAGCCATAGAATGATGGATGTAAAATTCTTACATACAAGCAATCTGTTGATTGCGTAGTTATGTAAAGAATTCTTGCCAAAGGTCGGAAATAGTGTTCAAATGCATTGTTTTTAGAGGTAAAGTGTTTGTGCTATGACGGAACTGAAGGCTCTGAAATCAGAATTATTCGTGGGATCTAAATTTTACAGTTTCATCTTCGGATGGTCAATTATCACAAGAGATGAGACTTGTCTCAAAAAAAACAGGCGAATTAAAACCAGTTACCGTTTATACAGATAATTAAACAGGCAAGGACAATATGGTTTAATAAAATGCTGTAGTGAATGCTATGAAACCGCACCATTGACTAAATAACTTATTAGTAAACTAATAAAAAAACCTCTTTATATTATTTATATGCAACAAGTAAAAAATGCGGATAGCCGAGCTTTTTTAGGTTAAATTTTTTAATTTTATAGTTTTTATTTTTAAAAAACGTTACTAATTTGGCAGGATCTATGTCATTGACGTGTTGATGGTTAATTACCAAATCGTGGATTTTATTTTGCAGATTGCCGATTTTGTCGTTTGCGTCAATATCTTTTATGATTATTAGGCTGCTTAATTCTGCAAATTTTGTTAAAAGATTTTCTAAATCGTCTTTTTCAACGTGGTGCAAAACATCACAAGTATAAATCATTGAATAATTGTTGATTTTTATATCATCCAGTGATGAATATGTTTTAATTAATATATTTTTATTAGAAAAATGTGTGTGGGGGGGGGTAGAAGAATACAAAATGTCAAATGCTATGACATTTTTATTATAGGAAGATGCGAATTTTTCGCTCCAAAATAATGTTCCCGAACCAAAATCTAAAATGGGAGAAGATGAATTTACTCTTTTATAAAAAATATCAATTATTCTTTTTATTTTTTTATGGGGTAATACAAAACCCCGTCCGATTTTTCTAAGATTTAACATTGTTATTGTCCTGATTTTATTAAAGCTAAATATAATTTTTTTGTCAAATATATTTTTCAGTAGATTTATTTAAAAGGTAAAATTAAAATTAAAGTAATCTGAAAACTATAAGTGAAAAAGGAATTACACTCCAAAACAAATACTCAGACCCTGCTCTTTCCATAGTGGTTTTATCCGGTATATAGGTAAAATAAAACGCAATCGACAAAACGGCATTAATTAAAATAAATTGATTTATTGTTGCAATATCAAACCCTTGTAATGATTTACGACTGTTATTTGTTTTTTCATCACTCCCCCCCCCCAAGCATTTGAAGCTCAAGTTTCCTTTTTGCGCAGGTAAAAAACATTGAAATCCTTTATATAATCTTCCCGAAGACTGTTTTGATAAGAATAATTATTGCATTAGCTTTAAATTTTTTATATAAAAAATATATTATAATTTAAGTTAATTTACTTATTTTATAAAAGGATACATATTGTCAAATTCTGCAGACATAAACTTTCCGTCCGGGAGCAGTTTACTTGTTACTCTTGGCGCAATTACGTAATCTGACGTAACAATTTCGCACAAAACAGGATAATTTGTATTTTTTGAAAGTTCTATTATTTTTGACAAATTAACAGTTTTATCACATTTAAAATATTTAAAACCATAAGCTTTAGACAGTTTTTTCAAATTGGGGAAACTTAAATCCCCGCTTGCGTCGCCGACACCGACATAATTACCTTCAAAAAATGATTTTTGAGTTTGTCTGATACTAAAATAACCGTTATTGTTAATGACAAAAATTGTAATCGGGAACTTATTATGAATTATTGTTTGCAATTCTTGAATATTCATCTGCAAACTCCCGTCGCCTGTAACAATTATTGTATGAGAATTTTCAGAAGCTAAACAAACTCCGATTCCTGCCGGGAGGCAATATCCCATTGCTGCCATGGATACATTTGTTATAAATCTTGTACCTTTTTTTATTTTTACAGCCTGACTCAATACTACTCTGGAAGAACCTACACTTACAACTAAATTATCCGTTGGTAATAATTGTTTTGATAATTCATTTGCAAAAGCATATAAATTAGGTTTTTTACTTTCATAATATTCATTTAAAACTACAGGATATTCTCTTTTCCAAGAAGAACATTTATCTATCCATTCTTTTTTTGCAGGCAAGGAAGTATTTCCGAGTCGGTCCAGTAATCTTTCAATAAAATATTTAACGTCCGAACAAATTTTTAAATCAGCACAAATAGTTTTCTTTTCTAATTCTTGATCATCAATGTCATTAACTATTTTATATGCATTCGGAGCCCATGATTTATAATTAAAACCTATTTTATCAAAACTTAGTCGGCTCCCAAAGGATAATAATAAATCTGAATTTTGAACGGCAAAATTTCCGGCTCTGTCACCGGTAATACCCATTTTTCCGACATATAAACCATTATCGTAATCAACAGCATCACAACTGCTTAAAGTCGTTACAACAGGTACATTTAGTTTTTTCAGAAGCAAAATAAATTTTTCATGAGCGCCGGCGAGCCGTATCCCGTTGCCTGCAACAATAATAGGTTTAGACGAAGTTTTAATTTTATTAAGAATAAAATCAATTTTTTCATCGCTCAAATTTACGGTTTCATCATTTTTCGGCGAAAATCCTTCTAACGTATCAACATCAATCAAAGCTTGCTGTACATCCAAGGGAATATCAAGCCAGCATGGACCTTTACGTCCTTTCATACTATAATATAATGCTTTTTCCAAATAGTATTTGATTTTTTCAGGTTTTACTACCAATTTACAATATTTTGTCATAGTTTTAACGGTATTAATAATATCAAATTCTTGAATACCGCAAGTTCTCAGCTTTAATCCCGAAGCATAAACCGTTGTAGCATAACGAGCCTGACCTGATATAATCAGCATGGGAACGGAATCCATATAAGCTCCTGCAACACCTGTTAAAGTGTTAATTCCCCCCCCCCAGACGTAATACACACTAAGGCTATTTTATTATTTATCTTTGAATATGCCTCAGCCGCTATTGCGCAAGCCTGCTCATGATGGTTATAAACACAAGTTAAGTTTTTATTATGTCCGAAAGAGTTATTTAAATGCATAGCATTTCCTCCCGTAACGGTAAAGACATGCTTAATGCCGTATTTCACTAAAAAATCAGCTATATAATCAGAAACTTTAACTAAATCAGACAATTTAAACTCCGAAAAACTTATAATTATCAATTTTAACAGTTATAACTGCAGCCGTCAACATTACTTAGAAATATAACATATCGGATGTCCGAACCGAATTTTACTCAGATAATGCATACAGGCTTAGTCACACTCCGCTTCGCTACGGATACAGACTCAGCTGTACTTTGTTTCGCATACAAGTTCACAAGGCTCGTATCTCGCCTGTTCTTTTTGTAACAATCTTCGCATTACTCAGATGTTCGCTCTGTAATCCTTACTTCTTTGCGGTGCTTCCCTTTTAATACCTTCGGCTTATCGTGAAAATTTACTCGTACAGTTCTTGATAAAATCTATTATTTTTAATATAAAGTTTTTAAGTGCTATTGAAAAAACAATTCCAAAAATTATATATAAAATTATAAACTGAGATTTATTATGTATCAAATAATAGCCCCATACTGTTGTTTTATATAGATGTATGTCAAAATTAGCACATAAAGTAGTATATTTATGTAAAATTGCAAAGCAAGTATCAAGAACTTTAAATCCCAAAAGATGGTTTATCATAATAGTATAAGTGTTATCTGCAATGATATTGATATATTTACTTTTTGCAGCTATGGGACTTAGGATTTTTGATATTCTAAACCAAAATGCTATTCCGATGATTCCTGATATAAAAGGAACTAAAGGAAAATAGCCGTGAAAATCTGCCCAGCTTGGAATACAAGTAGGCATTCCTCCCCAGTAATATATAATTAATAACGTGATAAAAAATATAATTCCAAAATATGCTAAGTTATTCATTTTATCATATTTTTCATATTTTTTATATAAAAAACCAAGACTATAAAAAGGTAAAAAATATAAAAATCTTTCTAAAACAAGATAAAAGCCTTCTTTATATCCGCTATTTGACAAGAATACCCCAAGACAGCCCAACAACAGGCAGAATATAAAATATAAAAATTCATTTATCTTTATATTTAATTTAAATAATAATTTTCTTATCAAAATATTAATAACATGTATCATAAATAGCGGAATTACAAACCATCCTCCCAGGTTTAATATAAACTGATGTCCGTTTGTAATCGGCAGCCAAAATATTGATTTTAACGTTATATGCACACCGCCAAAAAATCCAAAATGTTTAATAATGTGTAAAAGAATTGCGTAAAAAATATTCCAGATATATAGAGGAATTATTAATCTTTTAATTTTTTTTATAAGAAAATCTTTTACTGATTGTTCATATTTTTGGTTATAAAAGTATCCGGAGGCAAATACAAATAATGCCAAATGAAAAGAATAGTAAGGAAAAAAATCGCTGAAAAATGAAATACCGCTATCTTTGCAATGTCCAATTACAATTAATGTTATACCAATAGCATACAACATTTTAAATTCGTATTTCACATTATTTGTAGAAATTTTATCAGATAAACACATAATATATACATTAATACACATAAAAAGTCTAAAATCAACAAATATTTCACATATTTCACCCTTAATTTCTTAAAGAATATAAATTAATCTTGATGTGGGAGATGTTATGGAAAATCTAAAAAAGCAATTTGGAAAAAGAATTAAGGAATTGCGTGAAAAGAAAAATTATAGCCAAGAACAACTTGCGCAAATTGTGAATATGGAGCCAAGACACATAAGCCGAATTGAAACAGGCAACAGTTTTACAACTATTGAGAATATATATAAAATTGCAAAAGCTCTTGATGTTACTATGTCATCAATTTTTGAATTTGAACACAAAAAGGATTTTAAAACCATACAGGATGAAATCATAAAAATTGTCAAAAACTCAAACAATAAAGAATTAGAAATAATATTCAGAATCATTAAAAGTATTTTCATATAAAAAATTTGCACTATATTGAGTTTTGGAATACTATTTGTAAATAAAGGAGTAGTTATGAAGAAAAAGATTTTTGCAATTTTGCTTATAATGTCTTTTAATCTGCCTGTTTTTGCAGGTTCGTATTTAGATAAACAGTTAAAAGAAACAAAGAAAAATGTTAAATATGAATCTGTAAAAAAACATACAGCAAAATATAATCTGCCAAAAACAAACAATGATATTGAATTTAAAGACCCGCATCTTATATCACTTTCAAATGTTCCGGAAGTAAAAGAAAGTCAATACAAAGCTAAAATTGCAAAAGATAACGAAATCTATAATACAAAAATTAAAAAAGCACTCAGTACAAATTTAAATAGTGTAAATGTTCAGCCTGCATCTGTAGATTTCTATAATGTATATAGGATTGCAGAAAAAATAATCAGAGCAAATAATCTTGATTATATTAACTGGAGAATTGCAATCAGAAAATCAGAAGATGAATTTAATGCCGCAACATCATCAGCAAACTTTATATATATAAATACGGCATTATACGATAGTTTATATACAAATTCCGATGCTTTAGCATTTATTATAGGGCATGAAATGGGACATCAAATTTTAGGTCATGAACAGCGGACTGCTGAAATGTATACAAGATTAAAAAAATTAAGAGACATTTCAGGAAGTTCTGTTGATGGTATTACAACGACTGTTTTAAAAAAGAAATATCTTGCTGAGTTAAGAAATATGGAATATATTGCAGATGCCTTAGGGGCAGAATTAATGACCCGTGCAGGATTTGATATGGATAAGGGTATGGAAGCCCTAACATTTATGAATGCATTGCCTAATGTTAAAACTTTGAGTGATGATCATCCTATGACTGATAAACGAATTGAAAGTATAATGGAAAATCGTGCTACATTTCCTAAAGAATGGGTAAATGAAGGAAAGTATAATATAATTAATTCCAATGTTTTGGATGTAAAAAAGTCATCTGACAGAGTATCAATAGTAATAAGTAAAGATTCGGCATCACATAATTACTATAAGCCAGAAAATGCGGAAGCTATGCTTAAAAGAATAGCCTATACAAGTTATAGGAACCGAAATATGGAAAATGCCATAAAGTATTTTGAAAAGCTCGGCGGAAAAGATTATGTAAATTATTTATACATTTCTTATGCAAATGAATATTTATACAAACAAACGCATAAAGATAAATACCTTACGGAAGCAAAAAATGCTATAGAAAAAGCACAATCACTTGCCCCGTCGAATAAATATGTTCAAGAACAGGCAAATGCATTATTGTAAGTAGATTTGGGTGTACTTCGCTGACCTAATCTAAAAGTTGTATCAGGAATTTTGACATAAAAATGCAAGTTTGATATCTAAACTCGGAAGGTTCATCTTACAAATTATTTATCCATTTTATCCTTTTACTTAAATATTATGTTAAAATCATACAAAATTATATATAATTATAGGATTTATAACTAAATTCGTTATTCTGTTCTCTTAAATCTTTTAACTCTGGTGCAAGCAGGATGTTTTGTGAATCAAATATAGGATCTTGTAAAACACGTTTTAAATCTTTGAAATGTTTGTGCTTTGGATTTATTATTGAATATTTTTCAAAATCTTCCCCTGTTACTTTAGTCTGGTCATTTTTCTTAAGAGTCCATAAATCGGCTTCTGCACCTAATTTTTGTGCAAGTCTTACAAATTTCGGCATTTCTTTATAATTTTCTGAAAAAACTACAAAAATCAATCTGAATTTTTTAATTAAATTTTGTTTTTTCATTTCGGAATAACAATTAAGATTTGATAATACTTTATTCCAATTTGAACCTTTTACAATTTTATTGTATGTCCATCTGTTGGTAGCATGTATTGAAACAATCATTGAATCAATTTTATCATATACATTTAGATTTTTAAGAAATTTTTCATTAGCAATAACTCCGTTGGAGTTAAAGTTAAATCTTATGTTTGGATATTTTTCCGCAAGTGTTTTTATTAATTCGCATTCTCTTTTGTTTGAAAAAGGATCGCCATCATAACCGAAATGAACAAGTTTTGCATCTTTAAATATAGGAAGGAAAATATCTTTTATTTTATCAAAATTATCATTTTCTTTAGAACTTATTGTTTCAGAATCACGACAGAATATACATCTTACATTACAACATTTGCTTGTACTTATTAGTATTTCCTGTGGGTAGTTATTTACTATTTCTTCAAATTGTGAAGAATTTTGTTGTGTTTTATTTTTTCTAAAACACAAATTAGAACAAAAAGATAAATCCCCTTGAATTATTTTTTTTCTTATATTTCTTGCAATTTCACCATTCCAAATTTCATCAAAAGGTAATTCGTAAATATTACCTAAAGACTGAAAATTTATAAAAAAGGGACAACAAGTATATACATCTCCATTACTGTTTATTTCAATTCTGGTAAATGGCTGTTCACAAAAAGACATAATATATAATAACCTTTTTGTTTTGATTTTATCATGAGTGTTATAACCGTGCAATAGTTCTTTACTTGAGATATTGTACAGGAATTTTATAAATTTCTTATTTTTTTTGCAGGCACACCATAAGCAAGTGAATTATCAGGGATGTCTTTTGTAACAACCGAACCTGCACCTATTACAACGTTATTCCCTATAGTAACACCGCCAAGAACAACAACATTTCCTCCAATCCAAACATTGTTTCCGATTTTAATCGGTTTTGCATATTCAAGTCCTTTGTTTCGTGTTTTATAATCAAGAGGATGACCTGCTGTGTAAAAACCGCAGTTAGGAGCAATAAAAACATTATTGCCAAAAGTTACTTTTGCGCAGTCTAAAATTATAAGATTATGATTAGAATAAAAATTTTTACCCAGTTCAATATTATATCCGTAATCACACATAAAAGGCTGTTCAATTAAAAATTCGCCCTTTGTTTTACCTACAATTTTTTTTATTAGTTCTTGTCTTTCTGCTGTTTTTTCCGGAGAAATTTTATTATATTTGAAGCACAAAATTTTACATTTTGTTCGTTCTTCAATTAAGGACTTATCATAATTGGCATTATATAATTCGCCCTTAAGCATTTTTTCTTTTTCTGTAGTCATAGATTAATATTATCACGATTTTTATAAAATAAAAATTTGTAAAATACTATAAGTATTTCTAAAATATACCTTTAAGAGTTAATCCTTAAAATATCCATTTTTATAATAATTAATGTATAATATACTTATTAAGGGATATTTTGAGGATTTTATATGAGGAAAATAATTTTATCAATACTGTTTATTTTTATAGGATTGGTTTCATTTGCTTCAGATTTTTCAACATTTAATCTTGATAACGGACAGAAGGTTATTATAAAAGAGGTTCACGATAATCCTATTGTAATAATTGATACTTGGATAAAGACAGGTTCAATAAATGAAACAGATGAAAATAACGGGGTAGCACATTTTTTGGAACATTTATTTTTCAAAGGAACCCCCAAACATCCCTCAAAGGAATTTGACAGAATATTAGAATCAAAAGGTGCGGTTACAAATGCGGCAACCAGCAAGGATTTTACTCATTATTATATTCTTATTCCATCTCAATATTTCGATTTGGCATTGGATTTGCATTCCGATATGCTTTTAAATCCTTTAATACCAAGAAAAGAACTTGAAAAAGAACGAAAAGTTGTTATTGAAGAAATTGCAAAAAATAATGACAATCCGAGAACAATATTATATAAAAATATGATAAAAGGTTTTTATAAAACCCATCCCTATAAAAGAGATGTAATTGGTACAAAGGAAGTAATAGAAACAATATCAAGAGAGCAAATTCTTGATTTTTACAATACTTGGTATACTCCTTATAATATGACAACTGTTATTGCAGGTGATATTGATACCCAAAAGGCACTGGAGCTTGTTAAAGAAAAGTTTAATAAAACTTATAATACTCCCTTAAATAAGATAAAAAAGCTAATTTATAAGGTAGATAAAAAACCTGTATCGCAGATAGAAAATCAGGTCAGGTTAAATATAGAAACAGGTTACATATTAATCGGCTTTAAAGGTGCTGATAAAGTTGACAGCAAAGATTCATATGCACTTGATGTTCTTGCAACAGTGCTTGGAGAGGGAAAATCTTCAAGATTATATAAGGAATTAAAAGAGCAAAAACAATTAGTGCTTAATATATCCGCATCAAATTCTTCAATGAAGGATGATTCAATATTTTGTATTTCTGCCGATTTCACTTCAACGGATATACAATTGATTAAGGATGCTGTTTTTGAGGAAATCCAAAAATTAAAGAAAAATGAAATTCCTGATAGTGAAATTAAAAAAGCAAAAAATATAATTGAAAGAGATACTTATTATTCAAGAGAATCAGTATCTAATATTGCAGGTGAAATCGGTTATACAGCAACAATAACGGATAATACAACATATTATAAAAATTATCTGGAAAATATAAATAAAGTTACGGCAGAGGATATAAAAAATGTCGCTAAAACATATTTAAATTCTGAAAATGCTGTTATTTCAGTCGTATTCCCAAATAAAACAATAGAAACCAAAACCCCTGAAATCATGCCAAAGGACTATAATGCCAAGATAATAAGTTCTAATGCAGATACGACAAAATATCAGCTGGAAAACGGTGCAATTCTTGTAATAACTAAAAATACGGCTAATGATATTATAGCTATGACAATGACTGCAAAAGGCGGAAATAACCTTGAAAAAATCCCTGGTGTTGCTTCCGTAACGGCTGATACTATTTTAAAAGGTACAAATAAATATAGAGGGCAGGAGTTGCCTCAAACTTTGGAGGAAAACGGAATAAGGCTAATTCCTTCTGCTAATGGTGATTCATTTAGTTTAACTACTAAATTTACAAAAAATGAAAAGGATTTAGCGCTTGATATATTTAAAGAAGCTGCAAAAAATGCAACTCTTGACGGATATGATGTCGCCAGAGTAAAAGAAGATAAAATAAATGCCATTAAAAAACTTAAAAATACTCCTGATTCTTTAGTTTTTGATGAATTTAAAACGGTCATATGGCAAGGTACTCCTTACGGTAATTCAGGAAAACTGCTGGAAAAAACAATACCTTCCGTAAAATATCAGGATGTAAGAGAATTTTATCAAAATTTATTTCCTGCTCAAAATGTTGTAATAACAATAAACGGGAATGTTAATCCGCAGGAATATATTAATTACTTTTCAAATTTATTAAAGAATGATAATTCACCCGTGATAAATCTTGCACAATATGCATATAAGTATAAACCGCTCGGACAAAATAAAATTGTTAAAGTTAAAAAAGATACAGAGGCTCTATGGCTTGTTTTCGGCTGGCTTACGGACGGAGTATTAAATGAAAAAGATTGGGCATCTTTGCAGGTTATTGATGCTATTTTAGGCTCGGGAATGAGTTCAAGATTGTTTACCCAGTTAAGAGATGAACAAGGACTTGCTTATCAGGTCGGTTCAACTTTTTCGGCAAATACTAATAAAGGAATTTTTGCAATTTATATCGCAACTAATCCGGACTCAGGTATTACTGCTAAATCGGGCATGTTAAAAGAAATTGATAAATTAAAACATGAATTTGTTACAAATAAAGAACTTTCTGAAGCAAAAGATAAACTGCTCGGGAATTTTGTACTTTCAATGGAAACAAATTTAGATAAAGCCTCCGTTATAAATTCGCTTGAAATAACAGGCAGAGATTATACATTTATCCAAAAGTATCCTCAATTAATTAATGCCGTAAGTGTACAGGATGTTATTAAAACTGCAAATAAATATTTTTCAAAACCATATGTCTTTACGGTATTAGGTAACGGAAAAACTATTGAAAAATTATAAAAAATATTTTAAATTGGAATTAAGAAAAAGGTTTGTATGAGAGAACAAATTGTAAAAGATAAAGAATTTAGTATTATATCAAGATGTATTGATAATGCTTCAAAATGCACGGTGGTTGATGTAACGGAAGAATATTTCAGTGTACAACTTCAATCTGAAGGTACTTACGAAATTGATGAAACTGCCGAACTTTTTGCAATGACACCAAAAGGACAATTATATTTTGAAACAATAGTTAAAGATGTAAAAGATAATATTGTTTCATTGTGGTTTCCATTGACATATAAATATCTTCAAAGAAGAGAATACTCAAGGGTTCAAGTTAATAATGAAATAGAACTTGAATGTGACGGAAAAAAATACAATGCCAATATAATAGATTTAAGTGCCGGCGGTTTAAAAATAAGTACAAGTGTACAATTGGAGCTTTTAAAAGAATATAATCTCAGTATTGAAGTTGAAAATAAAAAAGTCGAATGTAAATTTGAACCTATAAGAATAGAAGCTTTCGGCGGATGTTATATATCTTCGGGCAGGTTTAGAGACCTGAGCAACTATGACAGAATTTCAATAGTTCAATTCTGTTTTATGAAACAAATTGAAGATAGTACGAAATAAACTTGTAAAACCTGTAAAAATATTGTTAAATAATATTAAGTGATAAAAATTTGGATGAAAAAAATGAATAAAGCAATAGCAAAGAAAAACAAAAAAAGTAATATAATGTTTGAGGTTCCTGTTAAAAAAACTTTTAATACAATAATGACAACATTAGTGGGTGTAATAACATTAATGGTTTTTTTTGTAAGTATGTTAATGTACAGTTCTTCAATGGGATATCTGAATAATGTAGAAAGAGATTTATCATCTGATTTAATATCAAGACTGCCTGTATTTGATAATATTGGGAAATATGCATACTCTGAAAAAGAAAGTTTAATGAATGATTTAAATAATATATTAGGACGAAATTATGTGGGGTATGTTGTTGTATACGATATTTTAATGAATCCTGTTCATTCAAATATGCTTCCTTCTCAATATAAATTGGAAGAAACAATGAGCAAAAAAGGGAAATACAAATTAGTTATAAATGATAAAATAATCGGAGTAAATAATGTCAATTCATTGAAAACCATAGAAATTAAATCTAACGGTTACACAATATATCTTGGAATTCAAAAAGTAAACACAACAGGAAAATATCAAAAAGCATTTAACAGCCAGGTAATGCCGATATTATGTTTAATATTATTAGCAACTTTAATGATATCAATATTTTTGGCAAAAAGTATATCAGGTCCTTTATCAACAATGGAAAAAACAATTTCAAAGATAGGTGAAGGTGATTTATCCGGCAGACTTGATTATACGAGGTATGATGAACTAAATCATTTGGTAGAAGCATACAATATGATGGCTAATACTCTTCAAAGAATGTATGCAACATTAGAAGTTCAAGTTCAGGAAAGAACAAAAGAATTAAAAAGTGCGTATGCGGAACTTCAAAATACGCAGGCTATGATGGTTCACTCTGAGAAGATGAAATCATTAGGTGAACTTGTTGCAGGTATAATGCATGAAATTAATAATCCTATTAACTTTATTTACGGAAATATGACACACTTAAGCAATTATTCAAATGATTTAGTTAATATAATTGAAGAATATACTAAATTTTCCGATTCATTAAAACCGGAAGAGAAAGAAGATATTGATAAATTAAAAGAAGAAATTGATTATGAATTTTTAAAGACAGATATGCCCGATTTAATTAAAAGTTGTAAAGAAGGGGCAGACAGAGCTAAAAATATAATTCAGGATTTAAAGAGTTTTTCAAGAATGGAAGAAGCTGCAATTACAGATGTAGATTTAGTTCACGAAATAGATACAACTTTAAATATTCTGCATAATAAACTTAAAAATAAAGCAGAAATCCATAAAGAATATGATGAACCTATACCAAAAATAGAAGCATTTGGCGGACAATTAAACCAAGTGTTTATGAATATACTCGATAATGCAGGAAGTGCAATAGAAAAAACAGGTGATATCTGGATAAGATTAAAACCCGATTATAAATCCAATAATATGGTAATTGAAATTGAAGATAACGGAATAGGTATGGATGAAGAAACCGCAAGGAAAGTATTTGATCCGTTCTTTACAACAAAACCCGTAGGACAAGGTACAGGGCTTGGAATGTCAATTACTCATAAGATTATAAAAAATCATCAGGGCAGTATCAGGCTTGAATCGGAAAAAGGAAAAGGTTCTAAATTTATAATCAACCTTCCGATAAAAATAGACAGAGAAAATCTAAACGGAGTAATGGCTGCAACAGGAGAAATGGCAAATGGATAATAAATATAAAATATTGATTGTTGATGATGAACCCGATAACTTGGCTCTGTTATACAGAACTTTGAGAGGTAAATATGATATAGTAAAATCAACATCACCTTTAGCAGCTTTAGATATACTCAAACAAGAACATTTTAATTGTATACTTTCAGACCATAAAATGCCTGAAATGGATGGGGTTGAATTTTTAAAAAGAAGTTATGAACTCTCGCCCGATACAATGAGGCTTCTCGTAACAGCTTATACTGATGCAGGAATACTTATTGATGCAATAAACTATGCGAAAATATACAGATACATAAAAAAACCATATAATCCTGATGAAATGCAGTTAATAGTTGAAAATGCTTTAGAGTATTGGCAGTTAAAATATGATAATACTTCACTAATTAACGACTTAAAAGAATTATTTTCCGGAACAATTACTGCAATTGTGGAAGCATTGGATGCAAAAGATTCATATACATTGGGAAGAAGCAGAAGAGTTACATTTTATGCTGTAAAGATGGCAAAAGCACTTCATTTAAGCCAGATGACAACCGGGAAAATTGAACTTGCAGGTCTTTTGCATGACATCGGTATGATTGGAGTTTCTGATGATATTTTAGCCAAGGTAGAAAAATTAACTCCCGAAGAATATGATGAAATTAAAAAACACGTTCATCATAGTGTAAAAATTTTGGATGATATAAAACAGTTAAGTGATGTTGTTGAAATTATTAAATTTCATCATGAATTTTATGACGGAACAGGTTATCCTTATGGTAAAAAGGGTGATGAAATACCAATCGGGTCAAGAATTATAGCAGTTGCAGATGCATTTGATTCAATGGTTACACCCAAAATATACAGAAGACAAATAGTTCCATCTGAAGCTCTTGCAAAAATTAAAGAACTTTCAGGAAAACAATTTGATCCTATAGTTGTAGAATGTTTTGAGCAGATACTTCCCTCTTGTATAAGAGAATTAAAGGAACTGGAAAGACAGACTTGGAATAAAGCATAAAATTTTTTGTGATAATATTATAATGTAAATTATAGTATTGAGGAAAATTTTATATGAGAATGTCAAATCTTTTTGTGCAAACGTTAAGGGAATTCCCGTCGGATGCCGAAGTTATGAGCCATAAATTGCTGGTAAGAGCAGGATATATAAGAAAGCTTGCGAACGGAGTATATAATTATCTGCCCTTAATGTGGCGAGTGCTTAAGAAAATAGAAAATATAGTTCGTGAAGAAATGGATAAAGCAGGTGCTCAGGAGCTTTTAATGCCGTTTGTACAGCCTTCCGAATTGTGGCAGGAATCGGGCAGATGGGATGTGTACGGTAAAGAACTTATGCGCCTTAAAGACAGACATAATCGTGAGATGTGTTTAGGCCCTACTCATGAAGAAGTAATAACATCCGTTGCCAGAGAAGGTATTCACTCATATAAACAACTGCCTGTTAATTTATATCAAATTCAGTCAAAATTCAGAGACGAAATCAGACCAAGATTTGGCTTATTGAGAGGCAGAGAATTTATAATGAAAGATGCCTACAGCTTTGATGCTGATGAAAAAGGACTTGATAAATCATATGAAATAATGGCTCAGGCATATAAAAAAATATTTGAAAGATGCGGTTTAGAAACAAAAATGGTTCAATCTGATTCGGGTGCAATCGGCGGAAGTGTTTCACATGAATTTATGGTGCTGGTAAACGAAAAAGCAGAGAATAATGCAGGTGAAAATGATGTATTTTATTGTACAAAATGCGGATACAGCGCTAATTCCAATCATGCCGTTTCAATTTTAAAAGAAGCCGTAACAGATGGCGGATTTACGAAATCCGAAATAACAGATACACCAAATACTCACTCAATAGAAGAACTTGCGGAATATCTAAATGTACCGGCTTCTGTAATATGCAAGTGTTTAATATATGTTGTAGACGGGAAATATGTCGGTGCTTTAATCAGAGGTGATAAAACCGTTGAAGAAACAAAATTAATGAATGCATTTCAGGGTAATGATGTCAGAATAGCATCATCGGCTGAAATTGAAGAAATAATGTCAAATTCAGGTTTTAATGCCGTAGCAGGATTTATTGGACCTGAAGGATTAAAAAATATTGAATTTATAGCTGATGAAACAGTAAAAGAGCTGAAAAATTTTGTAATCGGTATAAATCAAAATGATAAACATCTTGTTGGGGCAAACTGGGGTAAGGATGTTCAACTTCCTCAAAAAACGGCAGATATCAGACTTGTAGAAGAAAATGATAAATGTACGGAATGCGGAAGCGATTTAAAAGTAACAAAAGGTATAGAGGTTGGGAATATATTTAAGCTCGGAACAAAGTATTCTAAGGCAATGAATGCAGTATTTACCGATAAAGACGGAGAAGAAAAGCCTTTTATTATGGGATGTTACGGAATAGGCATTTCAAGAACCGCAGCAGCTGCTGTTGAAAGACATCATGATGAATACGGAATTATCTGGCCTTTATCGATTGCTCCTTATACTGTAACAGTTGTTCCTGTTAGTGATCAGGATGAAACTCAAATGAAAGTAGCTGAAGAAATTTATAAAAAACTTTCGGATAATAAAATTGAAGTTTTAATTGATGACAGACCCGAAAGGGCAGGGGTTAAACTTAAAGATGCCGATTTAATAGGTATCCCGTATAGAATTACAGTCGGCAGAACAATAAAAGATAATCTTGTTGAATTTAAAAACAGAGCAACGGGTGAAGTTATAAATATAACTCCTGATGAGGCGGTTAATAAAATTCTTGAATTATTTAATTAATAAATCTTAATAAATTTACTTTTTCTATCAATAAAAAATATTCATATTTTTTGCATGGATAAGCGAAAGGTAGTAGTGTGCTTTCAATAAAAACTTATACAGGCATAAATAGAAATTATACATTTTCATCCGGAAAAACAGTCCCGTTTAAAGGTGAAGATGTAACGGAATTGTTGGAGCAAGGTGATAAAGCACTTAACGAAAATCGACCTGAAGATGCTTTAAATATATATATACAAGCGAAAAATAAAAATCCTGATAACATAATAGTATACAGAAAATTGGGCAAAGCCTTTTTAAATATTAAGAGCTATAAATCCGCACAAGACAACTATAAAAAATATTTGGACGAAGCTCCCAATGATAGTGATGCTTGGATTGATTACGGTGATGCTTTAAGAAAAGACGGTTTATATAAAAATTCAATAACGGCATATGAAAAAGCTATAGAAATTGATAAAGGTAATGATTTAGCTAAAAGGAATATAATGGAAGCTAAAAATAGCCTGCTTGCAGTGTATTCACCTCAAAAAGCAAGAATTGAAAAAGACCTGTATGCATCTGAAAATTTAAAGAAAGCACTACAAATAACAGCGGATTATTTAGGAAGTGAGTATATGTCGAAGATATCGGATGTGCAATTTTGTTTCGGGAAAACCGCATCAATGGGCGGAACCGGCAATATAGCTCAATATGAAAATTACAAAAAAGGTATAACGGTATCAGATACTCATATTTATGCTGCACCTGAAGTTATTGCGGCATATCTTGTTCATGAAAGTGTTCATGCCTCTGATAAAGATGCATATACCTCTGTAAGAGAGGAACAAGATGCATATAAAGAAGCTGCAAAATTTTGGATAAAAAATTCAAACGGAATTAAAGACCCTGAAATGGATTATGCTGCATCATTATATAAAAAATCGCCCTCAGCCTTAAGTGCAAGGGTAGAAGAAATATATACCCTTAGAGATCCGAATATTGCAAAAACTTCCCCAAATCATCCGCCTAAGAAAAGTAAGACAATGGGAATTCTTTCAAAAAGAAAAGCGGCAAGTCAATCTATAAGACAATATGATGTTATTGCATAAAAGGATTTGTTTCGGGTGTTTGGTTATTATTTAATATAACCTGCCCCTTGGTGGCTTCCGCTATATTTTCTGTTGCATATGCAACATATTTTCTGTATTTCTTTTTATTAACTCTTCTTGTTTTAATAAGCATATTACAGTAATCAAAAAAAGTTTGAAGATATTGCACTCTTTCCGGTTTTCTGCTGAGCCAGTAGTTCGGGTTATAATTACTTTTTTCTACATTACATGCTTCATGCATAGGCAGATAGTTACCTATATCATTTCTTTTATTGTCTTCGCTGTAAGGAATAAAGTGGTCGGTATTTGAGTATGATAAAAGCCTTGTAGCTATTGTATAGGAATCCCAATCAACTCCGTTTTTATTTTTTCCGGAGTATTTAACGAACCATGCAACCGACATATCTGTTGAAGTCGGAAACTTTTTAGCAATTGCTTGTAATTTTTTATACTTATGAGGATTTTTAATTTCAATTTGGCTGATTTCATCAAGCATTATTTTTCTTCTGAAAGGGGCCATTGTTTTTTTGTTTTTAATTATTGATTTTAAAGAATCTACTTTTGCTAATAAAATGTTTTTTTCATCTTCAGGAAGAGTGTGAGCTAAAGCTTTCATTTTGTTAATAAGTTTTAATTGAATTTCTTGTAAGACAGGAAGTTTTTCATCTCTTAACATAACCACCAAAGTTCTTATATCTTTAGCCCCTTCGGTATTTCCAAGGGAGGATGAAAAATTACATAATTCATGGTAAACCTGTTCTTCCACGGGACGCATATATTTTGTGTAATTGCCTAAGAATTCCAAATATTCATCCGGAGGAACTTTAGCAAGTTCTTTGCAAAATTTTTCATATTCTTTTGGGGAAATTAATAATTTACCGCAAGCAGGGCAAGGAATATCTGAAATTTTTGATAATATAAAATTGCCCGAACGTTCTGCAAGTTTGGGTATTGTTGTTTCATGAGTTCTTTTTTTTCTTGAAGTAAAATTAACGGGATAATAAAAGGCATTACTTATTTCTGCAAGTTTAAAATCCTGCATTTGATTAGGAGTATTATTTTTTGTAATTTTCCCCTTAGTCTGATAACTGTTTTGGAGGAAAACAGGTTGTATTCTCATATTAATCTCATGATGTCTGATACAAATACAAAACTGAAAAATTTAAAATTTGTCGCTTAGGTTAAAATTTGTAAATTTGAATTTTTGAAGGTAAAAAATTTGCATTTTTATTAAAAAAGTATTAATTTTTATAAAAAATATATCTTTTTAACGCAAATTGCATAAAAAAATTGCAAAAATGTCAAAATTTTTAATGCAAGTTATCTTAAAGATTAAAATTAAAAAGCAAAAAAATTTGTTTTTAGATATTAAATTGATATGATTGCAAATGGTGTAAAGGGCAATTAAATAAATTGAAAATATCCGGAATACAAAATAATAATTATAATTTAAGAACACAAAAGAAAAATATAAATAATAAAAAGGGATACACCCAAAGTTTTAAAAGCGGACTTGGCGAGGGGGTATTTAATCTTATAGATAAAGCTTTTAGCATTCTTGATAAAAATGCAATGATACAGGTTTCTTTTGTGGACACTGTCTCTACAAATATACCAAGAACTCTTGTTGATTTAAAAACGGGGCTTGCTGCCGCATTTGAAACATGCCGTAGAGAATTTTCAGGTTTATTTGTAAACTGCCTTATGCCCGGATTGGTAGTAAAAGCTATAGCTGCTTTATTGCCTAAAAGTAATATTTTAAAAGATACGCAGGTTGTTTCATCATGGGCTAACGGTAATATTATTGATAAACTTCAAAGTGTATATTCCGAAGCCAAAGCATCAGGTGCGGAAAATATCACAAAAGAATATGTTACTAAAGCTTTATCATCACTTGAAGGTCTTGAAGGAAAGACTTGGGTAAAGTATGCTGATAAAGCTCAAACTCCGGAATTTACGGATGCGGTTGAAAAAATAACAAAAGCAATTTCTTCAAAAGGAAAAGAAAGAAAAATTCTGCTTGAAGATGCCCGTCAAAAACTTGTTGGAATTACAAAGGCAGAAAGCATATTAAAGTTTAAAAATTCCGCACAGTCTAATTTAACTGAAACTCTTAGAGATATTACGGATATAGGTTCTAAATATAATGCAATAACTGAAAAAGGTATTTCTGTTAATGAATATTCTTCTGCATTAAAGAACTTCGTTAATAAAAAGAGTTTAATAGGTATGGCTCTTGTAATAGGAATAGCTGTCAGTGTTCAAACAATAAACAGAGCAATAACAAGAAAACAGTTTAAAGCGGCAGGTGCTCCGATTTATAAAGAATTTGGGAAAAAAGATACTACCCAAAAAATGGATGAAAAACAAAAGAAAAGATTTAAAGCTAAAAAAATAGCATCGGCTGCCGGGATGTATGGTTTAGCTGCAGTATCAATGATGAAAAAGCCTACACTCGGTATGTTCCAGTTTTCAAATATATTCCCTACAATGGATCAATGCAGATGGATAGCCGCATCAACATTTGCAAGCAGAATGCTGGGTGCTGAAGATGAAAATGAATTAAGAGAAACAACTGTAAGAGATATTGCATCATTTTCAGGATTATATTTTTTGGGTGATTATGTTAAAAAGGGTGCAGCTTCCATTATAGAAGCATTTTCTAAAACAAAAAAAGGTGCCGAATTATTAGGCGGTAATGTTGTCCTTTTAAACAGAAGGAAAGAAATAGCAAAACCCGTATTAGAATCAGGTGCTTCGGCTTCTAAAAAACTTGCTTCGACTGTATCATACAGATTAAAACAGTTTGGAAACTGGATTAAGAATACCGATTTAAAAACAGCAGGGGAAGTTTCAAGTATTAAGGTCAGAAATCTGAGAAATATTTGCAGAATAGCAGATATTGCATTTTCAATTATTATGCTTGGTGTATTACTTCCGAAATACAATCGTTCTGTTACGGAAAAGAAAGTTGCGGAAGCTAAAAAACGTGAAGAAATGCAAAGAAAAATAATGCAGAATTATTCTAATGCATTCAAGAAAAGAGCACCTGAAGTTTTTAAAGAATTTATTTAAAGTAGCAAAAAATATTTTGTTTACGTTTTTAAATATTGCCGGGTTGTTAAAACCCAAAAAATGTTATATAATATTCAAGCTTAAAAAGAGTGTAAAGGAGAGAATTAGTGGTTGACAACAGGTCTGCCGGTGTTCTCGGAATTAGCGGGGGTATAAATTTTAAAAGCGGTGATATTTCAGGTACCGCAGCCAAAACCTCTGATGACAGAGCAAGCCAGGGAACTGAATATTTTTTGATGGAAGGTGAAGAACAATCTTCTAATCAACCATATGAAGACAGAAGCATGCAATTAAGAGCTTCTTTAAATTCTCTTGCGCTCATGAATGTTGTTTCTGTATTGAGAAATAAAAAAAAGCATTCTTTACTTGATGATGAAGATGACATTGATAAAAATGAATCGAAAGTGGAAAAAATTTCCGATAATAATAATCAAGAAACCGATAAATAATTATCGGTTTTTTTGTAATAATTTTTAATAATCTGGTAAAATAAACCAGAACAAGTATTATATTATTATGAAGAAAATTATTGGATTATTATTAGTATTAATTTTATCGGGTATTTGCACATATGCAATGGATTACCAAGATATAACATACGGATTTTGGGCATACCAGGATATTGAAAATCTTACGGATAATGATTTAATAGTAGGATATCCTAATAATAAATTTGAGCCTGAAAAATATGCAACAAGAGCCGAGTATGCAGTATCCGTTATAAAAGTTTTAAATCAGCAAAATATACCTATAGAACAAATGTTTTCTTTTGAAGATATTGACTCATCTCATTGGGCATGGAATTATATTTTACGGGCAATAAATTTAGATATTATAAAACCCTCTGATGACGGGTATTTTTACCCTGATGAACCTTTAACAAGAAGTGAAATAATAACTTTTCTTGTAAATATATTAAAAACAGAAGATATTTCAAAACAAGATGCAATAAAAGCACTGCAGAATTCATATGATGATTTTAATGATATACCGGATTGGTTTAAAGTAACGGCAGGCAAGGCAGAAGTATTAAATGTAATAGCAAAAGAACCGCCGAGGCAAAGGTATCTTGATTATGATAAATACGTTACAAGAGCCCAGCTTGCTGTTTTTATGGCAAATCTTAAACGGGCAATTGACGGTTATAAGTTTGAAAAAGTGAAAGAAGAAACATCGCCTAAAATAGCGGAAGGTATTACAATAGAGAATGTTTTAAGGGATGGTGATGTTGTTACGTTACCTGCTCAAACAGTATTACCCGTTATGGTGCTGGGTCAGATAAGTTCCGATAATTCCGTGCCGGGTGAAATGTTTCAGGCAAAATTTGCTAATAATATTGTTGATTATGAGCATCATTTATTGTTCTCAAAAGATATTATATTAATAGGCAAAATTCTTGACACAACTCAAAGTAAGTATTTTTTACGAAACGGGGAATTAATTTTTGAACTTTCTGCAGTTAATAACAAAAATTTTTTAACAAGAATATTTGGTGCTGCCGAATGTGAAACAACAATAGTTGAAGCTAATAAAATAAAAAAAGTTATAAAAACGGTTATAAAAGGAAGAGATTTTAAGGTAAAAGACGGACAGATTCTCTATGTAAAACTGTTCAAACCCATAAAAATTAATATAGTTACAGGTGAGGTACTAAATTAAACTTTTTTATAAACACCCATATCCTCAAGAGCTTTTAAAAAGCTTTGAGCGGTAGCTTTTTGAACATCAGGAGGTACAACCCTTAAAAGTTCAACGGTTCTGGAAATAACAGGATCTTTATCATACCAGCGGTTGCATACTTTAGGTCTTACCATTTCATAAAATTTATCTATTGCTTCTTTGGAAACTTTTTTTTCAATTTCCGCCAAAAATATTTCCGCTTGAGATTTCAATTCATTTTGATAATTTTGGAGTAAATTAATTACTTCAAGTAAAACAGGGTCATGATCATACCATCTTTTATAATTGTGATTCACTTAAATTTCCTTTATTTTGATTAACAATAGGGCTTTCTTCTTCATTATATCTCATAATATCCGCACCAATCAACTTAAATTTATTTTCTAAAAGTTCGTAGCCTCTATCTATATGATAAATGTTATCAATGGTGCTTATGCCTTCCGCCATTAATGCTGCTATAACTAAAGATGCGCCGGCTCTTAAATCAGAAGCTCTGAGATTTGCGCTTGTAAGGTTTTTTACTCCTTTAATTAATGCGTGATTTCTTTCCTGATGGATGTCAGCTCCCATTTTTCTTAGTTCGGGAACTTGCATAAAGCGGTTTTCATATAAACTTTCCGTTACAATACTGACCCCGTCAGCAACTGTAGCTAATGCCATTGCCATAGATTGTAAATCGGTAGGAAACCCGGGGTACGGCTGTGTTATAACATTTATTGCTTCCAATCTTTTTTTGCAGCTTACTTCTATAGAGGTGGGATCAATAAGTTTAATATCAGCACCCATTTTAGTTAATTTTGATGTATAAAATGTTAAATGATTGGGGAATATATTTCTGATTATCCCTTTGCCTTTAGTTGCAATAAAGGCTGCCATATATGTTCCTGCTTCAATTCTGTCAGGGATTGTAGTATATTCAATCGGATGAAGATTTTCCTGTTTAACACCGTTAATAACTATTTCGGAAGTACCTGCACCTATGACATCTGCCCCCATAGCATTTAAGAAATTAGCCAAATCAACAATTTCAGGCTCTTGTGCGGCATTTTGAATTCTTGTTGAACCTTCCGCTAAAACAGATGCCAGCATAATATTTTCGGTCGCACCGACAGAAGGAATATCAAGATAAATATCATTTCCGATTAATTTTTTCGCTTTGGCATGAACATAACCGTTTTCAATCTTTATATCGGTGCCTAAAGCTTCAAGCCCTTTAATGTGGAAATCAACTTTTCTTTCACCGATAGCACATCCGCCTGGTAATGCCACTACTGCTTCTTTACATCTTCCGACTAATGCGCCTAAAACTATGAAGGATGCTCTCATTCTGCTTACAAGTTCATAGCTTGCTCTGACTCCCGTTAAAGAAGTTGCATCTATTGTAAGGGATTTTTCCTGCTTGTTATAGGATGTTTTTGCGCCCAGTTGTTCAATTACATTAAGCATTATAACAACATCGGTTAATTCGGGAACATTATAAATTTTGCTCTCACCTTTTGCTAAAAGTGCGGCAGCCATTAATTTTAAGACGGCATTTTTTGCACCGCTTATTTGAACTTCACCTTTTAATTGCCTTCCGCCGGATATTCTTATTTTTTCGGTCAATGTTCCTCCCCGATATATCCCTATTTTTTTATTAAAATTTAAATCATTACTATAATATCATAATATAATTATTATATTATTTGGTAAATAGATTAATTATTGTAAACACGAATATTATATCATTCAAATGAACTATATTCTAAGAGATAATTTATGTATAAAATAAAAGTATGAAAACAAATGAAGAAATATTAGATATAGCACAACAAGCGGCAAAAAATTCATATTCCCCGTATTCAAGATTTCCTGTCGGAGCATGTGCATTATATGAAAACGGGAATATATATACTGGCTGTAATGTGGAAAATTCCAGTTACGGATTAACTTTATGCGCAGAAAGAAATGCTATTTCTAATGCAATTGCGTCAGGGGAAACTTCTAAGCTTATTAAGGTTGCTATATATTCACCAAATTCAAAAAAATGTTTTCCATGCGGAGCTTGCCGTCAATGGATGAGAGAGTTTGAAAAAGGACAAAAAATCAAAATTGTTTTGGAAGATGAAAATTCAAATGCATGTTTTTATGATATAGATGAACTGCTTCCTTATTCTTTTGATTTAAATGTGCTATAATATTTGAAGAGAGCAGAGGAATTTTTGTGGCGGATTATACCATTAATTATGATGAAATAGGTGAATGGCTTAAATTATATAAATCAGCCGAGAATGAAAAGCAAAAAAAATATTTGCAAAATATTATTGCGCTTGCAGCTATGCCGTTAGTTAAAAAAATAGCAAGGGGTTTAGCTCGAAGAAATACCGACCCGGTTGAAGATATTATTCAAGTCGGCAGTGTAGGACTTGTAAAGGCTATTCAATTATATAATCCCAAAGTAAGTGAAAATTTTAAAACTTATGCCACTTATCTGATAACAGGTGAAATCAGACACTATCTGCGGGATAAAGTTTCTATGATTAAAGCTCCGAGAGAAATCTACGAGCTTGCATACCGTGTTAATAAACTTATGCAGAAACTGAAGGATGAAGAAGGTAATGAACCATCCGAAACGGTTCTGGCCGAAGAACTCGGAACTTCAGTCGGTAAAATTAAAGAAGTTATTGATGTTGAAAGAAGAAAACAGACAATTTCGCTTGATCAGTTTATTAATACAGGTAATGATGAGTCTTTATCATTATTTGATAAAATTGCGGATGATAATCATTACAACTTGGAAACTTTTCAGGAGGATAAAATACTTATTAACGGTGCAATAAATAAGCTTGATAAAAAACTTCAGGAAGTTGTTATATTAAATTATTTTGAAGATATGAGCCAGACACAAATTGCATCTAAACTCGGAATTTCTCAAATGCAGGTTTCGAGAAGATTAAAAAAAGCTTTGAATGCACTTTTAGAGATACTTTCTGAAAAGGAAAAAGTCTAAGGAAAATCATTTTATGGAATTAGAAGAAATTGTTATATATTTGTTTATACTGATTACGGGAGCTTGCATCGGCAGTTTTCTTAATGTGGTTGCTTTAAGAGCTATATCAAAAGAATCAATAATTCTTCCGCCTTCAAAATGTCCGAATTGCTCGGCACAAATTAAGTGGTATGATAATATTCCCGTTTTATCATACTTATTTATATTCAGGGGCAAATGCAGAAACTGCGGATGTCATGTAAGTCTTCAATATCCTATAGTAGAAGCTTTAACGGCTTTATTATTTTTAGGTATATTTTTAATGTTCGGCGCATCGATTAAAACTTTAGTTTTGCTTATTTTACTGTGTCTTGCGGTAGTTTTAATCATTACAGACTTAAAAAAAGAATACCTTTATGATTCTCATTTATGGTCATTTATTATTATTTCGATTTTATATTCCGTCTTTTTCAGATACGGAGTAAATAATATATTTTCGGTGCTTACAGGCGCTTTGGCAGGTGCACTGTTAATGGAAATTATTGCAAGAGGTGCATATTTTCTTGTTAGAAAAGAAAATAACGGAAATGAAGAAGATACAACAGATGTCAATAATATAGAAATTGATGAAGAAAATCTTGATATTAATGCATATGTTAAAAAATATAAAAGAGTATTTGGTGAAGGCGATTCTTACCTTGCAGCAGGTGTAGGAGCATTACTCGGCTGGAAATATTTAATATTGGCAGTTGCAGGTGCTGTAATAGTTCAGGCGCTTTGTATTCTGCCGCAATTTTTTAAAAGTTTATACGATAAAAAAGAATTTAAACTTTTAGCTTCTATTTCGGCTTTCATAGGAATTGCAATCATTTATTGGTTATGTTCAAACATTTTTAGTCTGAATATATTTGTTGTATTTGCACTTGTAATACTTTTAATATTTTTTGCGATAGATTCAATTATAAGATTAAAGAAATCCGTAAATGAAAGCGGATTTAAGGCAATACCTTTCGGGCCGGCTTTACTTATTGCTTCATTTATTATTCTGTTTTACGGAAATTATATAACTCAATTTTTAAAAAAATATATATTCTTTATTTAAAAAAAGAGAACCTGTTCGGTTCTCTTTTTATTGAAAAGAATTGTTTATTCTTTTGCCTGCAGAGCTTCTCTGACTTTTTGGTCTATTTCAGCTTCAAGCTGAGGATTTTCGGCAAATATTTCTTTGACCTTATCTCTGCCTTGTCCGAGTTTTTCATCATTATAACTGAACCAAGCACCTGATTTTTTAATGATATCAAGGTTAACAGCCATATCTAAAATACAGCCCGATTTACTAATGCCTTTACCGTAAATAATATCAAATTCAGCTGTTCTAAAAGGCGGTGCTACTTTATTTTTAACAACTTTAACTCTTACCCTGTTGCCGATTTCTCTGTCGTCTTTTTTAAGAGTCTCTGTTTTTCTGATATCAAGTCTTATACTTGCGTAATATTTAAGAGCATTACCGCCTGTTGTCGTTTCGGGATTACCGTACATAACACCGATTTTTTGTCTTAATTGGTTAATGAAAATAACGGTTGTATTTGTTTTGCTTACAATACCCGTTAATTTTCTTAATGCTTTAGACATTAATCTTGCTTGAAGCCCCATTTGTTTATCTTCCATAGCTCCTTCAATTTCATCTTTAGGAACTAATGCTGCAACGGAGTCCACAACAACAATATCAACCGCAGCAGAGCGGACAAGTTCTTCCGTTATTTCTAATGCCTGCTCACCTGTATCAGGTTGAGATATTAATAATTCGTCAACATTAACACCTAAATTTCTTGCATATTCAGGGTCAAGAGCATGTTCTGCATCAACGAATGCAGCAATTCCGCCTTTCTTTTGGCATTCTGCAACTATATGCTGTGCAAGTGTTGTTTTTCCGCTTGCTTCAGGGCCGTATACTTCTATAATTCTTCCTCTCGGCACTCCGCCTATTCCTAGTGCCACATCTAATGATAATGCCCCTGTTGAAATTGTTTCCACATTAACTGCAGGTTTATCTCCAAGGCGCATAATAGAGCCTTTTCCAAAATCCTTCTCTATTTTATCTATAGCAACTTTCAGTGCTTTTTGTCTTTCTTCCGAAATATTTACTGTTGTTTCTTGTTCTTTTTCTTTTGTTACCATTTTAAATCCCTTTTTATCTACAAAAATATTATAGCATTTTGTATTAAATAAAAGTATAATTTTACTTTTTGAAACATTGTGTATTATTTTATGTCAGGGGTTTGTTTTTTTGGTAAAATTATTACAGTATTTAAAAGGGGATATTTATGAAGAATAAAATAATAATGTTTTGGGCAATCGTAATCCTTACAATTATTTCCGTTGTTATAATAAAGGTTAAACCGATACCGTTAGGGCTGGATTTGGTCGGCGGTTCAAGAATTGTACTGGAGGCTCAGACAACCGAAACAATATCTAAAATTACTCAGGATATGATGGACGGCTTAAAAACGGCACTTGAAAGCAGAGTTAATGCTTTGGGTGTATCGGAAACCATGGTTCAGCAAATGGGTGAAAAGAGGTTATTGATTGAAATTCCTAATGTTTCTGACCCTAAACTTGCAAGAGAATTCTTAGGTGAAACCGCGGAACTGGAATTTAAAAAACCAATACTCGATGATGAAGGTAATGTCACAGGCTGGGAACCATCAGGATTATCAGGCGATGATTTAAATAAAGCTGAAGTTAGTACCGATGCGGCAGGCAGATGGCTCATCGCACTTGAATTTAACGGTAAGGGCGGTATTAAATTTGCTAAGTTAACAAGGGAATTTAAAGGTTTCCCCATAGCAATTTATTTTAATGGCGACAGTATCTCTGAACCCGTCGTTCAACAGGAAATTACAGGCGGGCATGCTCAAATAACAGGTGAATTTACACATGATGAAGCTAAAAAAGTTGTTGATTTATTAAATGCAGGTGCACTACCTGTTCCTGCTAAAATTATAGAAGAAAATACCGTCGGACCTACTTTAGGGGCTGACAGCCTTCATAAAAGTAAAATTGCAGGTTTAATCGGCATCGCAGCAGTTATGGTATTTATGATTTTATGGTACAGAGTTCCGGGAATTATTGCAAATATCGCATTAATTATATATTCTTTAATTGTATTTGCAATATTTAAAATGGTTCCTGTTACATTAACTTTAGCAGGTATTGCAGGGTTTATATTAAGTATAGGTATGGCGGTGGATGCAAATATTCTTATTTTTGAAAGAACAAAAGAAGAATTAAAATCCGGCAGAACTTTATTTACCGCAATAAATTCAGGATTTGACAGAGCCTTTACAAGTATTTTTGATTCAAATATGTCAACCATTATAATATGCGCAATACTTTATTTCTTAGGCTCAAGTATAGTTAAAGGTTTTGCTTTAACACTTGCTATAGGTGTTATGGTTAGTATGTTTTCCGCAATTACGGTTACAAAAAATCTTATGCATTTGATTTTCGGAACGGGACAATTAAAATACCCTGCAATGTTCGGATTAAAAGCTTCAGATATTAACAGTGCATATGAAGCGGCAGAAACACAAAGAGAAAAAGCTAAATTCGGAGTTTTAGATTAATTTAAGGAGATTATAAAATGTCATACAGTGTTTTTGACACAAAAAGATTTATAGATGTTATTAAATTCAGGTGGCTTTGGCTTGGAATTTCATTTATATTCCTTCTGCCCGGCATAATTGCCATGATTTGGTCATGCATAACATATTCTACTCATACCCCGTTAGTAGTTGGAATTGACTTTACGGGCGGAAGCATAATGCAGTATTCAGTTAACAAAGATGTTTCAACTGCTGAAGTCGGTAAAATAAGAATGGATTTAACAAATAATGGCATTGAAAATCCTGTTATTCAAATTTTAAAACCTTCTTCAACAGATTCCGAATCTGCAATTAAAAATATAATTTCAGTAAAAACAAAATTTGAAGAAGAAGAACAAAATGCAATATTAGATAAAGTAACGGAAACACTAAGAGCAGATTATCCTGAAGCAGAACTTGTTCAGGTTAACTCTGTAGGTCCGTTACTAGGAAAACAGTTATTTGTTAATTCCATGATAGCTGTTGGGCTTGCATTACTTGCTATTGTTATTTATCTGACTTTAAGATTTCACTTTGAATTTGCGGTTGTTGCTTGTTTGGCTTTGGCGCATGATATTCTGTTTGTCATCGGAGTTTTCTCAATATTGGGTATCTTTTGCGGTGTTACAATCGACAGTTTATTTATAACCGCAATACTTACGGTACTAGGCTATAGTGTAAATAATACTATTGTTGTTTTTGACCGTGTAAGAGAAAATTTAAAATTTTATTCCAAAAAGGCTACCTATGATGAGATAGTAAATGCCTCGGTTAATCAAACACTTGCAAGAAGTATTAATACATCATTAACAACATTATTAACATTAGGTGCGTTATACTTCTTCGGCGGTGTAACAACTAAGGATTTTGTCCTTGTAATGATATTGGGTGTTATAGCAGGTACATATTCAAGTATATTCTTTGCTAATACCTTAATTGCACTCTGGAATGAAATTCAAAACAAGAAACAGGCAGCTTAATATGTCAGAATTTGCTTCTTTAGCTGAATTTATACAAAATCATCGAGAGCAAGTCGGTTTATCCGTGCAGGGATTAGCTAAAAAAACAGCTCTTTCAACTGAAGAAATCGAAGATATTGAATCGGGAAAAGAGTTATTTTTAGCTTCCACTATCAGACAAAAACTGGCTAAAGGTTTAAAACTTAATCCTGCCGATATTAAAAAATATGAAAGGATTATGCTTGTTTCTTATGATAAGGTCGATGAAGCCTATATAAAAAATATTAAACAGGCAATTTTAGACGGTGAAACAGATAATTTAAGATGTCCTATATGTTCAAGCAAGTTAAATACAAAAATTATAAGATTATTAGATTTGGAAAATAATATTGCATTGCACCCTAAAGCACAATGCAGTAAATGTTCTTTTCAAATTACATAGATTGAGTTTCTGCTGCTTTCTTAGAGTAGAGAATAATTGACATCTTAATTAAAAGATAATTAGTATCTCCCGTAAAAGCCGTAACATCTAAATTTGATATAGAAATTAAATATTGAAAATTAACACTTAAATCATTTAAGAAAGATCTTAACTGAGGATATGTTCCCACAAAGAAAAACTTCAGTTCGCATACATTATAACCGGAAGAAAAATTGTTAAGAATTTCGTTATTTTCGGGTTTAGTATTATATTCAATAGATCTTATTCCAAGTTCATTTGCTTGAGCTTTTTTTATAATTTCATCAAACATTGTTCCATATACACTAAGATTATCATTTTTACTGTTAATATTAGTTTCATAAACTTGTTTTATAGATTGAAGTTTAATTTTTTGCTGTTCACTTTTAGCTTTTTCATCTTCATATCTTGCTTCAAGGTCTTTATTTTCTTTAACAATTCTATCTTTTTCTTTTACCTTATCATTATAGTTATCCCAATTTGGTCTAACTATCATACCGAAAACGAAAATAAACAGTAATATTGAAAACCCGAAAACTAACGGTACTATTAATTGTTGGTTTTTTTTATTCATATTTCCCTCTATATTATATTTTATTTACTATATTACCGGCGGAGGCGGTAATTGATTGGTAGTGCTTGTATTTGTTTGATTACTATATTGTGGTACTTGATTTGAGTTTAATGTCTTATTTCTGCTTTCATATTCTTTTATATCTGTATCACTTGTCAAATCAATATCATGAGTTGTTGTTTTTATTTCAAATGTAAATCCGTTTGGTATTTTACTTGGAATTTCATCGTATTTTGTATTAACCGATAATTTAGAGAGTGTTAAATCGCCATTTTTTTCTTTTAATCCTTTAATAAAAGCATCAACGGCATCACTGGTTTTAGCTTCGCCTATTATTCCAATTCCGCCTTGTTCATTTGTTACAAATCTTTTTATATATACACTATCCGGAATATCCGTAGATAATGCATTAAAGATTGTTATTAATGCCGTATTATTGTCTATTAATTGTTTTAAAACGGGGAAAATATCTTTACCTTCGGTTGCGTTTTTATTAACTTTTGTTTTAAATGCATTAACTTTTAATTTTGCTTCTGTTGATTGATCATCTAACGAATTAATACTGTTTTTAAATATAAGATTAACAACAGATGATAATAGTACAGCCATTAATAAAGTAAAAGCAAATGATATTATGGCAAATCTTGCAAGATCAACTTCATAAGGTCCGACTTCTACAATATTTTTGGGAATTCTGTCGTCCGGTAAAAAGTTAATATTTAAAGGGAAATTATCATAATCGGATACGGCAGCTCCTACTGCTTCCATTGTTATATATGAAATCATATTTGAATCTATATCTGAATCCAAACCTGAAATTTCTATAAATTGTTCATTTACATTTATACTTTTATTTATGAAGTCAGTTTCGCCGTTAAACATAAGACTTGCAGCAAGAGTCTCTGCATTAACTTCATCTGCTTCACTTATTATAAGCATTGATTGAGGATTATTTTTATCAATTGCTGTTTGACCTATTTTTGAAATAGTTGAATATACTTCTTCAGTTGAAAAAGATTTAACTGCCAGTGGTTCTTCATTGTAATCAATCAGTACATTGCCTTCCATATAGAATGAACAGCAGCTGTTTGGAGTTACCAGTAAAATTGTTGTTCTTTCTTCTTTTTGTACAAAATTATTAAATCTGTCGCAGAATTGTATTGTTTTTAATAATGAAGAATATGAGTTATCAATTCTTACCAATTCACAGTTCATATTATCAAATATTTCAATTAACTTTGAAATAACTTTTGCCTGAATTGCCGAATATATAATATTTTTTTGTTTTCTTCCGCTTGCACCGTCAAGTTTAGTATATGAAATTACAGGTTCATTTCGTTTAAAGATGTATAAATCTTCTATTTCAGATTGTAAATTATCTATTATATAAGTAGTCTCAGCTTCTGTTTCCATTGCTGTTATACCGAAATGAACATTTGGAAGATTAAGTGTAACTGCACATTCCGCAGGATTTAATCCTGCTTCATCAAATAATCCTTCCAATACTTCAATAAACTCATCATAATCAATTATTTCTCTGATTGCATTATTATATTTTATATTGCCTGATGCATATTTACTTATTGTTTTTGTACTTTTATCAACGCATACAAGTTCTATAAAATTGTTTGAGGATAATGAAATCCCTACATGTGTTCTTTTTTTAAATCCCAGCTTTTCTAACAAATCACTCATAATAAACCTATTTTCACTTTATAATATAATTATAATATTTTATTATTGTTTTTTTGGCAACAAATTTATTAATTATTTTTGTATAATTTACTATATCATTTAATGTATAATAAATTAGAAAATGGCGGAATGATGGAAAACTATGTATTTGGAAGAAATAATGTAATAGAACTTTTAAAAGAAGGTTCACGAAATATTACTAAAATTATATTAATGAAAGGATTACATTCTAATCCTAAAATAAATCAGATTATTGAAATGGCAAAAAGCCGTTCAATTATTTATCAATTTCAGCCTAAGGAAAAGTTTAACCAATTTAATTGTGAAACTCATCAAGGAGTAATTGCATATGTTTCACCTGTTAATTATGTTGATTTAAATGATTTTTTGGAAAAACCAAAGAACGGGTATAAAAAAGTTATTATTTTAGATGGAATAGAAGATCCTCATAATTTTGGTTCAATAATAAGAACTGCCGTTTGTGCCGGGTTTGACGGAATAATTTTCCCTTCAAGAAGAAATGCTGTTATTAATGCCACTGTTGAAAAATCATCCGCAGGAGCAGTTAACCATATAGATTTAATTATGGTTAATAGTCTTTCTTCTGCAATTAATAGACTAAAAGATAGCGACTTTTGGATAATTGCAACGGATATTCATGCTAAAGATAATTACTATGATATTAATTATTGTGATATGAATTTTGCAATAGTTATGGGCTCCGAAAATACAGGGGTTTCATCTGCAATATTAAAAAATTCGGATTTTAAAGTTAAAATTCCTATTTTAAAGGATTTTGATTCTTTAAATGTTGCAAATGCCGCCGGTATTGTGATTTACGAATCAGTGAAACAAACAATACAAAAATCGGGGATTAGTGTATAATAATTTTTATTGGAGGCTCAATGTCTGATAGTCAGGATAAATTTTCTTTTAATGAAGAAGATATACAGAATAATGATTTTGAAATAAATTTGGATGATGAAGATATTTTAACTGCCGTAGAAGAACCTAAACTTCCGGAAACTCAAAATAGTGCCATTGCGGATGATTCGGTTAAAATTTATTTGCAGCAGATAGGTAAAATTAAACTTTTAAATCCTGAACAGGAACTTGAAATTGCTAAGGAAATTAAAGAAAAAAATTCCGAAAATGCAAAAAAAATTCTTGTTAATGCAAATTTAAGACTCGTTGTAAGTATCGCCAAAAAATATATAGGCAGAGGGTTATCTTTCCTTGATTTAATTCAAGAAGGGAACATGGGCTTAATGAGAGCTGCCGAAAAATTTGATTATTCCAAAGGCTATAAATTTTCAACATATGCAACCTGGTGGATTCAGCAGGCTATAACAAGAGCAATTGCAGATAAATCCCGTTTAATACGCCTTCCCGTTCATATGATTGAAACATTAAGTAAAATTAAAAAAATTTCCATGGATTTAACCATAGAAAACGGTATTGCTCCTACTAAAGAGGAAATTGCATATAAAATCGGGATGCCTGTTTCTAAGCTTTCCGCTTTAATTGAGTCTGCTCAAGGTACTATAAGTATGGAATCACCTGCAAATCAAAAGGATGAAAATACCAAATTATCTGATTTTATTGTAGATGAGTCTACTTTATCCCCTGATTCTAAAGTTACACAAGATAATCTTTTTTGCGATATAAAAAAGATGCTTAACCATTTAAGTGAAAAAGAACGAAATGTTTTAATAATGCGCTATGGACTTGATGATAACGGCGAAAAGAAAACTTTGGAAGAAATCGGAAGTTATTATGGAGTTTCTCGTGAAAGAATAAGGCAAATTGAAAACAGAGCAATGAGCAAACTAAAAAAATTATGCCGTAATAACAATATAAATAAAAATTTAAAAAATTATATTTAATTTTAAATATGTGCTATAATTTTTCCGTAGATATGGAGATTATACATTGAAAGATATTTCTTCGGATAAATTTGCAAGTGTAATAGCTCGTATATTAGATGATAAATTAGGTAAAGATATTAAAATACTTAATATATCAAATATTTCAGTTCTGGCTGATTATTTTGTTATTTGCTCATCCGACTCTCCCACTCATGTTAAAGCATTGACCGGAAGTGTCAGAGAAAAGGTAAAAGATTTTTTTGAAAGAATACCGATCGGTGAAGAAAATGATACTAAAAATCGTTGGAACCTACTAGATTACGGTGATGTTATAGTTCATATTCTTCATCGTGAAGAACGAGAAACTTATGCGCTTGAAAGATTTTGGAATCATGCTTTTTGTATGGAAGAAAATGAGTGGAAACAAAAATCTCAAGAATTTTCAGATTATAAATAGAGGAGTTTTATATGAAAAAATATAGTTTAATTCTGGCATTGTCATTCTTATTGAGTTCTATAAATATTTGTTATGCTATAAATATTGAAAATATTAGTAATTTGACACCTGAACAAAAGACTAAAATAGCGGAAATCCAAACGGCATATACTAAAGAATATAATGAAAATGAAACTAAAATCATGGATTATACAAATAAATTAAATCAAATTAAAGCTGATACGGAAAAAACAGCCGATCAAATTTCTATTTTAGCAGGTGCTTATGAAAGAAATTTGATTGCCATTAAAGCTCGTCAGCAGCAGTTGAAAAATGAAACTGAAGAGCAGTACCATGCTTTATTAACTGAAGAGCAATATAAAGAATATCAAATGCAGCAGCTTCAGGTAGATAATGCATTTAATGAATTTTTAAAGAAATAAGGCGGTTTATATGAAAAATAAATTTTTAGTATTTTTATCTGTAATTTTAATTTTTGTATTCGGCATCTCATTAAATGCTAAAGCCGTTGTTACAAATAAGTACGATATGCAGAATTCGGTTGAAAAATTAAATCAGTTAGCGGATTTTGATTTTATATCGCTTATTAATAAAAGTGAGCTTATCGGCTACAGATTAAACAATTTTGAAATGTTATCAGGTGAATATAAAAGAACTGTAATTGCTACAAAGGATAATATAGTACAAAATATTAATAAGATAGATATTATAGAAAATTCTACGGATTTTTCGGATTCCGAAAAGGAAATGCAGTCAAAACAAATATATAACAGTACAGATTTTCTACTTGCTGACTTAAATACCAAAACAATAACTTATTTAATGAGCTTAGCCAGATTTATGCCATCAATTACTTATCAAAGATATATGAAAAAATTTCAAGATTACTATAATGAATTAAATATAACTGATAATGATTTAATTTTAAAATAAAATGAACTTTTTATATTGTTACCTCGTTTTATAAAATGTCCCGATAATGTGAAAGAGGATTAAATGGACGAAAGTAAAAAATGTAATAAATACGAGGCTTTGTTTATTTTTCATGGTGATGATGCCCTAAATGAACATATAAAAGAGTGCCCTGATTGTAAAAATGAGCATGATAAATATATAAAAATATCGGCTCTTTTAAAAGAAGCGGCACCTTTGTATTTAAAAAAGCAAAAAGAAAAGAAAATATCGGCTTTGAAAAAAACAGCCTGTTGTATGCTTTTAATTCTGGGAATTACAGGTTCTTACATAGGCTATAATCTTTATAATAATAATCTATATCAAAATGCGTGGAATGACGAATCATATATAAGTTCTATCGGGCTTCCTACAGATGATTACGGATTTCTCGATTTATAAGTGAAGGATAAAATTTGAAATCATTAATACAACAATATAAAAATAATATAAGAAAAATAATATCTAATATGACAGGTTCTTATAATGAAGATATTGAGCAGGAAGTTTATATAAAAACCTGGAAAAATTTGGATAAATATAAAGAACAAGGTAAATTTAAAAGCTGGATAAATACCGTAACTGCTAATATATGCCGTGATTATATGAAATCTTCATATTTTAAAAATAATCAAAATATAATAACAGATGATGAAACTTTAATTAAGTTACAAGATGAAAATGCTAATATAGAAAATGAATTTATAAAAAAACAGAGACAAAAAACGGTTGTAGAGGCTGTAGAAAAGTTAAAACCAAAGTTTCGGGAAGTAATTGTAATGTACGAAATGATGAATATGAATTATGAGGAAATTTCAAAAAAATTAAATTGTCCCGTTGGGACTGTAAGATCAAGATTATTTAATGCAAGAAAAGAACTTAGTATAACTTTAAAAGATTTAATTTGAAAGGAGATAGTATGAAAAAATTATTTATTTCTTTAATGTTAGTTTCGGCAGTAATGGGAATGAATGCCGTAATGGCTGATGAAGGCAATGCACCTAAAACGAATGATTATGCAATTCAAAAACCAATGGCGCATCATTATGTTGGTGAAGTTCCGCCTGCTGCAAGATATTTTGGCCCCGGCCCTCAAGTTGATAAAAATCATCCTATGAAATTTAACGGGCCAAAACACTTTAATAAGGCTGAAATGCAAGCCAAAAAAGCTGAAATGGATAAAAGACTTAAATTAACTGATGAACAAAAAAAGCAAATTGAAGAAAACAAAATTAAAGACCGTGAACAGCTTAAACCTCTTATGGAACAAATAAAAGCTAAAAAACAAGAAATAAGAGATGTTATTGAATCTACAAAACTTACTGATGAAGAAAAATCCAAAAAAACGGCTGAAATCTTAAAAGAACTTGATGCTTTAAAACTTCAGGCTAATAATTTAAGAAAAGAAAACATGAAAAATTTTGAATCTATCTTAACTGAAAAACAAAAGAAAGAATTTGAAAAAATTAAGAAAGAACAAAAGAAAGAAATAGAAAAAAGAAAGAAAGAATTTGAAAAACATCGTAAAAATATGGACAAAGCAAAAAAAGAGGTTAAAAGACCTCCTGTAGGTTTACCTGTTGAACCAAAACCTCTGCCTGATAAAAAATAGTTCAAAAAAGCTAAAAAGGAGTCTTATTTATAAGACTCCTTTTTATTTTACCCATTTAAAGCTTTGTACATATTTAGATGAGTTTATATCACCGTTTATAATAGCCTGAAACGTTCGAGATTCGTAGTCGCCATTTGTAAACGGCGGTATTTTTTCAACATCTTCTATAAAATCTTTCCTGCCAAAATCCAGCATTGAAATACCGGGGATTAGTTTGAAGAATGTGTTTAAAGATGTATTACCCAGTGCGCCGAATATTGTTGATATTTTCTTTGATAATTTTCCTAAAATTTCCATATCGGCTTGTGAATTGCTTAAATCATATTTCCCGTGGATATACAAACTCAGGTTTTCGCCTGTTGAAAAGATTTCTATATTATCGGCTATACCGTTATCAATTTTACAGCTTCCGTTAATATTTGAAAAATACCCTGTCTTAACCAGATTTAAAATTTCAAGAATACTGTTTAAGGTTAGACCTGTAATACCGCTTTTAATTATATTACTTGCTCTTAAAAGGTATTCAAGAGAACCGAGTTTAGGCATTCTTCCATCAAATATTTCAAAATATATAAATCCTGACAGATTTTTAATTATTTCTTCATTTGTACTGCCTTTGGAGTTTAATATTATTTTTCCGTTTGCATTTCCGTATATTTGATTTTTTCCTTCAAATAATGTCTCTGCTATATAATTGGAATCAACATTATTAAGTTCAAAATTTCCGTTAAAGCTTGTGTCATTAAGATTGTATAAAAATTCGCCCGTTATATTACCTGAACCGGTTTCTAATTCCAAATCTTTTGCATAAAAAATGCCCTTATCATTTATTGAAAAATTGCTTTTAACATTTGCTGCTTCCAATGACTTTATTATGATTTTTTTTACTGTTAAATGTCCTTTATCAAGCGACAAACCCGATAAATCAATATTTTTTATATTATTATTTGTATTCATTGCCTTATGAGTTTTTGATAAACTGTCAAAAAATTTATTATTATCAAATTCATCGGCATATATATTCAGTGAATTTATTTTCGGCTTTTTAGTCAAATTATTATCTATTATTGAGTTAATGTGAATTTTGGAATCAGCTAAAAATCCGAATATATTTAAATCAATATTTTCATTTTTTGCATTTATTTTTATATTTTTAATAAGTGTTTCAAATAAAGGTATATCAAGGTTTTGACAATCTAAATTCCCTATTATTTTTCCTAATTTATATTTTAAATCACAATTAATTGTTCCTCGGGTAAATATTTGTTCTTTTAAAAATAAATTTAAAATTCTTGCCGATATATTTTTATAAGTTTTTATGTATATTTCTTCAGGAGTTATTATTTTATCCGTATTTATTTTTAAAACCGCATTCCCCGAAGCAAAAATTATCGGATTTGTTTTATTATTTTGAGAGGTTATATATTTAATATAGTTAAATTTACTTATATTTATAATATCTTTATTTATATTTATATTGCCTTCAAATTCTCTTTTTTCTGTGGTTTCACCAAGATTTGTACCGTCAATTGAAATGTCGGAGTCAATATTTAATGTTAATTTTGGAGTAACAAGGAAATTGTCCTGAGTACCTTTAAATTTAGCAGATAAATTAATATCCCCTGTTGCTCCTATTTTTTCTGAAATTGCTTTCGGTAAATATTCTTTTATAAAATTATCCGTAATTTTAGAAGTAAAATATCCTTCCGTATTCGGGTTTGTGAATACATCCGATATAGTTAAATTCCCATAAAAAGGTGAATCGCCTATTTGTGCAGTAAGATTATCCAAAGACAATTTTTTATTGTTAAATTTAACGGTAAAGTCATCAAAATCAACCGGGGCATTTGTTTGTATATGTTTTATTTTAAAGTTATTAAATTTAATTTGCCCGTTCATTATATTTTTGTTTATGATTAAATTTATGTCTGCAAATCCCGAGTAATCTTTAAATTGATTTAAAATATTTTTTAAATTATCGGGAAGTATTTTTAATTTAGATGTGTCATTAAGATTAGCTATATTGAATTTGTCTGATTTAACATTTAGGTTATAAATGGGATTGAGAGTATCAATCTTTTGAATATTGCCTGAAATATTAATCTTTGCATTGTATAAATCAGCAATAATATTTTCTAATTTTAATGAAGATTTATCCATTATTACTTTGCCCGATTGTGCTTTTAGAGCATTTGGCGAGTCATCTTTTATAAAATTCATTTCGGCATATGCTTTATCGGTAAGGAAATCTATTGATTTAGCTTTATATTTAAAATATAAGTCATGTTTTGATGCAATATTGTATAATGGTGAGATATCGGGGTAATTTTTAGGGTAAAGGTAAGATTCGGTTAAAAATTTAACGGTATCTTTAAGGTTGACACTTTTACTTGTAACGGTAATATCAACATCAGGAATTTTGGTTTCAATATCTGTCAATATTTTTCCTGATATTTTAATGGGAGAGCTGCCTGAAATCCCGGTAAGGTCATTAAGTTTAACTTCTTCTTCCGTAAAATCAACTATACCTTTAATATTTTTAATGGGGGTATAAAAACCTTCAATAAAACATTCATCATCAAAAAGGTAAATAGACCCTTTGACCTTCATATTTTCAAAAGCTTCTTCGGGAGGCAGAGGGGGTTGTCCGAAAGGTACGGGGACAATATCTGCTTTTATGTTTATATTCAGTTTGGAATTTCCTTCAGCTTTTGTTATGACAGCAATTCCTGCTTGTACATCCTTTAAAAGACTGCTTTTATTTATAATTTCCATTACATCAGTTACATTAGCCTGCGGAGCAAGTATATTAAAATCTAACTTATCATTGATTTTAACAAACCCTTCGGCAGAAATCGGATTATTTTTAACATATGCCTTTTCGGATTTAAATGAAACAACATCTTTATTAAAATCAAGCCTGCCTTTTACATTTTTAGCCTGTCCGTATAATCCGTTATATGTAACTTCTCCTTTATCAAAACTGCTGTAGCCGTTTAAATCTATAAGTTCTAACGAACCTTTTATATCCATATCAATAATGCCTTTACCTGAAGTTATTGTCATATCAGGAATAGGGCCTAACTGGAAATTAAAGACTTTGCTGATAGGTACAATTATTTTCTGTGCCAGCGGAAAATCTATATTATTTGTTGTTTTTACGATTACATGATTTATTCCGTCTCTATACATATGTATGGAACCATTAACATTTGCTCTTTGTTTATTGAATAAATCAACAATAATGTTCATATTTAAAATACGGTTGTCAAAGGTAATGTCAATAGTTCCTTTATGCAGTTTATGTATTGATTTATCAAGAATATGAACATTTCTGCCTTTTACATAACCTGTTATATCAGGCTGAGGGATTTTACCTTTAACGGAAATTTCAGCCTCAACATCCCCAAAAACTCCATAGGATTTAACTTTTTCTATTGTCATATACTGCGGAGCTAAATTGGGCGGCAGAATAGAAGCGATATTTTCTGCTTTTGAATCTTTTATTTCTGCTTTAATATCAAGTTCCGGTGTATCTTTTAAATTAATATTTCCGTCTGCTTTTATATTTATTTTATCTGCCAGATAATTAAGGTTTTTAATATTAATTTCTTTATCTTTTATTTCCGCTTCAATATTAACTTTATTAGTATTTTTGGCAATTACACTGTTTTTCCAATTGCTTCTTGAATATACAATATCTTTAAATGAAGTATTTAAAACAACTTGATTGGCATTATTTCGGTTAATATCTGAAGATATTTGTAAATATTCTATAAAACCCTCAAGGTTTGTCAAATTTTTATCCGCATATATTTTAATAAAAGGTTCTAAATCTTTTAAATTAATATTATAAGCAATAAAATGACCCGAAATTAAGTCTTTATCAATATTTTTTGTTATAGGGTATTGAGAATTAAAGTCAATATCGAGTTCGCCTATGTTATCATTATTTGAATTGATTTTCCCGTCTAATTTTACACTTATTTTATTTTTCGGTGCATTAATTTTAATATCGATATCTTTGCCGGAAAATTCTATATTTTTTAATAAGTTTTCATCCTGCAAATTAACGCAGTAATTATAAACATTTATTTTGGCTCCCTTTAATGAAGTTTTAAATTTATTTTTCCCTTTTGAATTAATTAATTTCTGAAAATTAAAGTTTCCGTCTTTATCTTTTATAAGATTAATATTTAAGTCAGCGGAATTAATTTCTTTTAAATTTAAATTTTTAAGAAAAATCGGCAATAAATTTATTTTTAAATTCAGGTTTTTACTGTTAATAAAATCTTCATTTGTATTTTTATTTTTTATATCAAGATTTAGAACATTAACACTTATTGCAGGGATAATATGTGTTTTAAAAGTTAATTTATCATAATTTATGGAAATATTAGTCTTTTTAGATATTAAATTTTTAATATATTGTTTATCGGCAATTTTATTAAGTGTGAAAGGAAATGCATAAAGATACAATCCTTCAAGTATTGCAATAACTATTAAATATTTGGAAAATATTTTTATAAAATTTTTATTTACATGCATAATTATACAAATTAAATAATGATTAAATTTATTATATTATCTATAATATAAAAGTTCAAACAGTAAATCAAATTTGCAATATCTTATAATTGATGTAAAATTTATAAGTAACATAAAATTGGTTAAAATATGATAAAAATTAATTTTGTAAATAAATTTTCTGCAATAAAAATTCCAAAGAAGTATATTAATCTTATATTTGTTGTGTTTTTTGCAATTATTTTTACGGGGATATTAGTATCAAAGTATTTTTTCTTTCAAACAATAGTCGGAAATGATAATACCAGTAAAGTAATGGTAACTGCACCAAAGAATATAGAAGTAATAGACAGTATAAAAACAGAAAACAGAAAAAGAGAAGTTGCAAGAAAAGTTAATGTTATATACTCGACAGCTGATGATTTATACATAAAAAACAACTTAAATGATATTGTAAATAAGATAAAAGAAATAAGGGCAAATACTTCTGATTATAGAGATAAACAAAAAATTCTTGAAGTTATGATAGATGTACAAGATACTTCATTAAAGGATTTTGTAGTATCTTATTTTTTAAATGCCAATGAAGAATTGATGAATAAAGTATTTGCGGCATCCGAAAAAACATTAACCTCTGTATTAAATGAGGGTATAACGGAAAAAGATTTTGAAGAGAACACGTTATCAAAAATAATAAGAAGGAATGTAGATCCAAATACTCCTAATAATCAAATAAAAGTAATAACTGTTTTATTGGAGCAGGTAATAGTACCAAATATGATTGTAGATGAAAAAGCAACCGAACTTGCAAAGAAAAATGCAATGGATATGGTAGCTCCGATAAAAGTTAAATTTAATAAAGGCGATACAATAATTAATGTGGGTGAACCCGTTACACAAGTTAAAAAAGAAGCTTTAAGTAAAGCCGGATATAATATCTTAAGAATAAATTATGTAGGTATAGCAGGAATATTGTGTCTTGTTTGTATAGGTATTTTTTCGGTATATTTCTGCTTAAAATCATTTGAACCTAAATTTATAGATTTAAGACATTTATCCTTGGTGGCATTTGTATCTTTATTTATGGCAATATTGGCGGTTCTTCTGCCTTCAAACTGGTCGGTATTTATACTGCCGTTTCCTTTTTATACAATGATATTATCGGTATTCTTAAATCCGAGAACAGCATTTTTTATAACAGTAACTCTGTTAACGGTAATAACATTGTCGCTTCAATTTTCAGCACTTGCGATGTCGGCATTTTTATTATCGGTTATTATATCAACAACGGGCATGACGACAATAAAATATTCCAGAAGGTTTGATTTAATAAGAGTTGGCTGTTATACATCAATAGCCATGGCTGTTATAATATTATGTGTATTTTATGATTTAGGATTTGAAAAACTTCGTCAGGATATATCAGCAGGTATTGCAAACGGTATATTATCAGGGATACTTGCTATCGGGGTAATTCCGTTATTGGAAAATACATTTAAAGTAATAACCATGTTCGGTTTAGCTGAATATGGTGATTATAATCAGCCGTTATTAAAGAAATTACATGAAGCTGCTCCCGGTACTTTTGAACATAGTTTAAGAGTATCAAATCTGGCTGAATCTGCAGCTGAAGCAATAGGCGCTAATCCTATTTTAGCAAGAGTAGGGGCTTTATATCATGATGTAGGTAAAATAGTAAGACCGTTATTCTTTGTAGAAAATCAGACTTATGGCGGAATAGAAAATCCGCATGATAAATTAACCCCCCGTTCAAGTAAGATGGTAATAACCTCGCATACAAAAGACGGTGTTGCACTTGCAAAAGAATATCATATCCCCGAAGTTTTACAGGATTTTATAACACAGCATCACGGTGATTCACTTGCCAGTTATTTTTATAATCAGGCAATAGCACAGGAAGGTGCGGAAAATGTAAAAGAAGAGCAATTCAGATATACAGGCCCGAAACCGAATTCAAAAGAAACTGCAATATTGATGATTGCAGATGCCGTGGAATCGGCTTCAAGAACTTTGAAAGACCATTCACAAGAAGAACTTGATGCTCTTATAAATAAAATTATTAAAGACAGACTGGATGATAATCAATTATCCGAAAGCCCCTTGACTTTAAAAGATATAAAAGTTATTGCTTCAACTCTTTCAAGGGTATTAAGGTCAGTATTCCATAAAAGAATTAAGTATCAGGAATCAATTGAAGAATTAAAAGAAAAAACAGATATGAAACAGGATTCAAATGACCAAAATTAATATCTTTGTTGAAAATACTTACGAAGAATTTAATATTGATGAGGTTAAAGTTTTTAATAACTCCGTTAAAATAACCGAGTTTTTAATTTCTTGCAAAGAAGTTTATGAAAATTCCTGTTTAAATCAATATAAAGCCGAGTCAATATGTTTTGATATTGTTCTGACTAATAACAGTGAAATTCACAGAATAAATAAGGAATACAGACAAAAAGACAGCCCCACTGATGTAATAACATTTGCCATATTTGCGGATTCTTCAGAAGATGAAAGATTTATCTTTGATGGTGAAATAAACCTTGGTGAAATAATTATTTCATTGGACAAGATAAAAGAACAGGCGAATGAAAATAATGTTACATTTGAAGATGAATTATACTATATAATTTCTCATGGAGTATTACATCTGTTGGGCTTTGACCATTTATCAGAGGATGAATACAATTTTATGGTAAACTATCAAAATAAAGCAAAGGCAGTAGTTTTATGACAAGGTTTAAATCTTTAAATGTGGCAGAAAGTATTTCTCATGCGATAAGAGGGCTGAAATTAGCTTTAAGCTCGCAGAGAAATTTTGTTATTGAATTTTTGTTCGGTATTTTTGTTTTATTTTGTGCAATCTTTTTAAAATTTAGTATTACAGATATATGTATTGTAATAGTAATGACAGCAATAGTTTTAATATGCGAGCTTATTAATTCCGTAATTGAATTTACATTGGATGCCGTATATAAAAATAATTATTCAAAACTTGTTGAGATGGCAAAGGATATATCCGCAGGAATGGTATTGTTATCGGCGATAGTAAGTATAGTTGTTGGTGTTGTAATTTTTACAAAAAATATAATAAATTATATTGATTAAATGTGAAAATTGATAGCTAATATTATACTAAGCAAATCGGAAGGTGTTGGAAAATTACGCAAAAAAAAGGGACATATAATGCCCCAAACAATTCGGAATGTAAAAGAAAAGTCGTTTTACTATCCATCGTGTTTCATGTCTCTCGTGTTTATATAAAATTTTTTTGATTGAAAGGTAAATAAATTATAGTACGCGTACTAAGTCAAGTTTATTACCATTTTCCTGTTAATGCGTTAGTTGTTTTGCTCTTCTCTCAATATCCTTGTGTATTTGTGTTTGCTTATATTTAGTTCTTACATGTATATAAAGTATTTTTTATATAAAAAATTGCTAAACTTTAAATAATAAATATATATTTTTGTAATATTTCTTAATAAAACAGAATATTAGCTTTAAGGGTTAAAAAGTAATAGGACTAATAATTAAACAGGCGGATAATATACGAATACATATTTAAACAATTATTATAAAGCTATACATATTCCACTCTCACTCGTAAACTGTTTGACCGAATGAATTTTCGGTCTTTTTTTTGGTTTTTCCGTAGGGTGAGCAAAGCGAACCCGAAGTAGTGAATGCCCAAAGGGAGCCGACACGAGGTGTGGCGAACGACAGGGCAGAGAGGAAGGAAAAACCAAATGGCGAAATTGTGTGTAGAGAGTAAAACGAACGAACCCTTCCGAAAATTCAATTAAGGCGAACGACAGGGCAGAGAGGAAGGAAAAACCAAATGGCGAAATTGTGTACGGAATTTCGTTTCTTGAAATTCCTTTCGCTTGAACTTGTCACTCCTTCGGCTTTGCCTGTCGTCGTTTCTGCCTTCAGCTACGCATACAGGCTCAATCATCCTCGCTTCGCTGCGGTGTTTCGCTTTGTAGCTAACCGGACTTTGTCCGTACGGAATTTCGCAAAAAAAAGACGAATGTGCTTCGTCTCGGAAAAAAACAAGTAACAATGTATTAGGCAAAAATATTTACTGAACTTGTCATAGGTTCTTCTTTATCTTTAGATTCTTTGTTTTCTGTCGGCATATAAAAAGAAAACGGATTAGAACCTTTTTTATCTTTATCAAGATTATATGTTTCGGTAACTTGAGATGATTGAGTAACAACCTCACGGTCAATTACTTGATTTACATCATCCACAGCGACTGCAACTTTTCCTAAATTTTCTTTTGAAGTAAATAAACTTTGTGCTGCTTGAGAATTTAAATATTGAACATTTGCACTGAATGCTTGAGAAAAATTAATACCAAAATCAACAGCTGCCTTAGATGCTTTTAATGCTAATTCTCCGTTAGTTCTTTGTGCATAAAAGTCAGTGCCGAGTGAAGCTCTGTTAAATTTTGATAAATCTAACTTAGATACATCAACGGTTTTTTCATTATTCGGATTTAAGATTTTTTCCGTAACTTTAGCTAAAGCCTGAACATCTATTACAGGTTTTTGATAGTTAGCTGAATTTACGAACCCGACATTTAATCCCATTTTTTGCCTTTTCTCAAATTACTTATAATCTTCTAATCGGCAAAACTATTAAAAAACTTTAGAAAAAAGTCCGGTTTTTTTAATATTTGTTAACAATTTTTGCAATATTTTATTTAAAATCCTAAAAAACACTTGAAGAAAAAATATGTTTTAAATATGATTAAATAAAGATATTATTAGTAAAGGAATGTAATTATGAACCCTATAGTTGAAAATTTAGGCAAAGAATATTTAAATAAAGAACTTCCGGAACTTACTCCGGGTGATACCGTAAAGGTTTTTGTAAGAATTGTTGAAGGAAACAAGGAAAGAACACAGGCTTTTGAAGGCACAATTCTTAAGAAAAGAGGAAGCGGAGTAGGTAAAACAATCACAGTAAGAAAGATTTTCCAAGGTGTAGGTGTAGAAAGGGTATTCCCTGTTTACTCACCTCGTGTTGAAAAAATCACAGTCGTAAGACGCGGTGATGTTAAACGTGCTAAATTATATTACTTGAGAGAACGTTCAGGTAAAGCTACTCGTATCAGAGAAAAAATTGACAAAAAATAGTTAATTAATACAGTTTTAAAAAAGCCATACCCCTTGAGTATGGCTTTTTATATATAAAAGAGGTTTAAATGGATTATATTCAATGGTACCCGGGGCATATTGCCAAAGCGGAAAAAAAATTAAAAGAGCAGATTGGCATTGTAGATGTTGTTATTGAGGTCATTGATGCAAGAATCCCTGTCAGCAGTTCTTATCCTGATATTGAAAAACTTTTAAAAGATAAGCCCAGATTAATTCTTATGAATAAATCCGACTTGGCGGATATTGAGCAGACTAAAATCTGGCAAAAAGCAATAAAAGAACAATCAAGATGTGCGGTAATTACAACAAGTTCTTCAGATAATAGAGACTTATCAAAGATTTTAAATAAAATAACGGAACTCGGACAGGCTAAGATTATAGCTCTTGTAAAAAAAGGACTGCTCCCAAGAGCGGTAAGAGTTATGGTTGTTGGCATGCCAAATGTAGGAAAATCGAGCATTATAAATAAACTGATAAAAAAGACAAAAGCTAAAACAGGCGCAAAAGCAGGTGTTACAAGAGAACAACAGTGGGTAAGAATTAATCCTAAAGTAGATTTATTGGATACTCCGGGGATTATCCCTTTAAAACTTGAAAATCAGGAAAATGCCTGCAAACTTGCTTTTGTTGATTCAATCGGCGAGAATGCTTATGATGTTGAGTTTATTGCTCAAAAGTTTATTGAAATAATGAATAATAATTATCCGAATTTATTAAAAGAATATTATAAAATCGATGATGAGGATATAAATCTTGAAAATATAGCATTAAAACGTAATTGGATAGTATCAGGTGCGAAAGCGGATACAAAACGGTGTGCGCAAAATATATTAAATGATTTCCGTTCGGGCAGAATGGGCAAATTAACCTTGGATAAATATGAATAAGTTATTTGAATTTGATAAAAAAAAGTTAAAAGATTATGATTATATAATTGGTACCGATGAGGCCGGCAGAGGCCCCGGGGCAGGCAGTGTTTTTGCTGCTGCCGTTTGTTTTACTTCTTTTGATAAGTCACTAATAAAATCACTTAATAAAATAAACGATTCAAAACAATTAAGCGAAAAAACAAGAGAAGAACTTTTTGATATTATAACCGCAAACAGTATATATTCAATACATCAGGGCAGTGTTGAAGAAATAGAAAAGTATAATATTTTGGCAGTATCATTAATGCAGATGAATAAAGCCTGCAATGATGTCATATCAAGGCTTAAAAGTGATAAAGTTTTGACTTTGGCAGACGGGAATAAATTAATAAGAAATTATAGTTTTCCGCAGGAAACAATAGTAAAAGGCGACAGTAAATCGGCATCTATAGCTGCCGCAAGCATTTTGGCAAAAGTAACCCGTGACAGATACATGAATGAACTTGATAAAGAGTTTCCGCAATACGGCTGGGCTCAAAATAAAGGCTATATGACAAAAGCTCATCTGGATGCGGTTGATAAATACGGGCTGTGTAAATACCACCGCAAAAAATTTTTTGAAAAACACTTTGAAACAGCTCAGCAATTATCACTTCTTTAATTTTAAGTTTGTCCGAACAAATTTTACGATAAGCCACGAAGTGCTGTTACAAAGCTAAGAGGTGTGTGACACTAGATTAAATACAATATGCTTATCGTGTTATAATACCAGGTGCGGAGGTGAAAAAAGCATAAAAAATATATAGAGGTAAAAATGCGGTCTATAATAACAAATCCAATAAAATTATTTTCATTAATTATAATATTGCTAAGTTTGATATTATTAATCGGATGTCAATTTCATTGCCCTGATATTTATCTAAACAGAGAATTGGTGGAGGAACTTTATGATGAAGGACAACGTCATTATTCATTTAATATGTATTTTAATAAATCATATTATTTTTATAATTCTATCTTTCAGCTTTGGGGTTTTGGACTTACCGCTTTAATATTTACACTGATATTTAAGATTACGGAATTTAAAAAATTTAAAGTTCTAAAACTATTTAATAATAAATTCTTTGCTTATTGTTGGGTAAATATTTCATATTTTATTTTAATTATATTGTATGGAAATGTTTTATATAATACCGATAGTCTGTATGTAGAATGTTATAAATGTACTTCTCCATTGTGCTGTGCAAGGTTAGGCGATGTAATTATACTTATATATATTACAGCTGTTTATTACCCAATTATTAATCTGCTAACATATATAACATTAAACACTAACATCAAAAAAAGTAATTTCTATAATTTTCTATGGATAATTTTATTTATAAGTCTGCTTGCTTCATTAATTTTTTCTTTTATACAGCATTATACTAAACAAAATATTTTATTAGATTTCATATATATTGTATGGTTTGTATATATTATTAATTCTATTCGTTTTATAAAAAATAAAAAAACGGAAATAATTGAAAATCAAAATAAATATATAATATCAAAAGGCGACATATTAATATATATAATTATTGCTATTTTCTGTTCCATACTAACATTTTTACTCAGTAAAACAAAATATTCTCCAATAAGAGTAATTTTAATGGATTTGACTTATTTAATACCTGCCATATCAGCAATAATAATAAATTTAATAATTAAATATTGTAATATCAATGAAAAGAAAATAAAGACAATAAAAGTAATATTTAATATATTTACAGTTCCATATATAATTGCAATAGTAATATATTCCGTTTTAGCTAATGAACTATTTAATTATTTAATACATTAATTTTTAAAAATATCCGGTGAATTTGATAAGTATATAAAAACATGAAATTTAGATTTAATTAAAATCATTTATTTATTTCACTTAAATATTTTTGGATAGTAATTAGTTTTTCTAAATATTGTTTTGAATACTTCTGATTTTCAAATAAATTTCTAATATATAAATCTTAGGATTGCAACGGGGGGGGGTAAAAGTGGTATAATGACTTTGTTTACAAATTCAGGTGTTTTTATGGGTAATGATAAAAAGAATAAAAAAATATTTATATGGCTATTTGCAGTTAGTTTATTGTTTATAAGTGGAATATGCAGTAGTTCATTAGCAAAAAACTCAAATTTACAAAAAGGACAAATTAACGTCAATTCTAAAAATATAAAAATAAATGGTAACATTTATAGTACAAATAAAATGAATTTTTTGCATCAGACACATCAAACAGTTCTTTTACCTAATGGGAAGGTATTAATTTATGATTTGAATCCCGAATTATTTAATCCTGATAATAATACATATACCAAATTACCTAAAAGAAATTATATAATAACAAAACATACAAAAAGATTTGAAGTTATGGAAGATGGTAATGTTTTATTTGCTGACCCGAACATTGTATATGCAAGTTCGCATGCAATTGAAGACAATAAAAAACATTGCTTGTTAGAATTATTTGATTATAGAACTAATTCATTTAAAGAATTTCAACCGAATTTTCCATATCCGCTTAAAGAAACAAAAGAAGCTGATGCTGATAAATTAAGAATTCATATACTTTCACCGAAGTTAATCTTATTGCAATATAGAAAATATATTCCTATTTCTGAAGATAAAAGGAAACGTGTATATGAATATTATATATATGATTATTCAAATGATAGCTACAAAAAAGTAGTTAATGGTACTGATAAATTAGATCTTGTATGGACAAGTAAAAATAATATTTTATATACAAAACTGCATTTTCGTCAAGGTGCAGAGAAATATCAAAACAATTGGTTTATAGTTAAATACAATGAAGATACAAATTCATTTGAAACTTTATCGGAGTTAGATACTTTACCAATTGATTCTCGTAATTTAATTTTTTGTAATGATAAAATTTATTTCTTTGCAAATGTCGTATTTCCGGATACTTCAAGAAAAACACGTGAAGGTTCACATCCATCGCCTGTTTATGAATTTGATTTAAACACAAAAAAATTAAATAAAATTGGCTCATTATATAATGGAGGAAATGTAGAATCAATAGTATTACAAGATGGTAGTGTATTATTTAATTCGGGAATTTTTAAAGGACCTTATTTAAATCTTGAAATATATAATCCAAAAACAAATACATCAGTTTTTACAAAACCTATGATTTGGCATAGAGATGGGATGAGAATGACATTACTAAATGACGGCAGTGTTTTATTAACAGGAGGTTATTTGAAGTTTGATTTAAGAGATGAAACATATACAAAAGGTTCTAATGACTCATATAGATTGTATATAAAATATTAATTAATATAAAAATAACTTACAACAATCAGTTTGGTTTGACTACTTTTACCAAAATTCAAATTTTGTCCAAAATGTTCGGTTTCCCATAATCCAACTTGGTTCTTCTCTATATACAATTTATTTGTTTTCCTTAGGTATTTTTTTCTCAATATTTCCTGCATTTTTTAGCATGTATGTTACCATTATTGCTAAAATTACAGCCCCAATTGTACAAACCGTTGTTTGAAAATCCATCCTAATTATCCTTACCTAAAATACTATCTATTTTTTTATCTGTTTCAATAAATTTAGAAATAAAAATAAAAGCAAAAAATAAGCCAATTATTAATAAAATTATTAATTTAATATTATTTATATTTACGAAAAATAAGCCTAAAACACCTGTCATTATTAATATAAAAGTATTATAATAATGTTCTCGTAATTTTATTAAATTCTTAATAATTAATTCTCTATCCATATTTTTATAATAACATGTTTTGATTTTGTTGTTAATATTTTATGTATTCCGGCTTACCGGTATAAAGCAAGTTGAAGGGTAGTAAGCAAACAGCAGATTAGTCAGTCTTTAATCCTTTCAGGTACTCTTTTAAATTCTTAATTTCTTTTAATGTCCTGTTTAAAAGCTGGGATTGGTAGTAATCAAGTTCAATAAATTCATCATTTAGTTTATTTTCGATTTCAAATTGGTAAATATCCATTTTTTTAGTGAAATCCGTAATAAAATTTTTTCTGTCCTCAGGTTTTAAAAGCCCCATTGTACCAAATCTTGCTTGAAGCTGGGTATAAAATAACGATGGATTATCACTCCCGGATTCAAAAAATAATTCCTTAAAATAGTCATAACCATGCTTAGTTATTGAATAGTAGGAGGATTTTTTTCCGCCTGATGATGTTATTTCGTTAAGTTCCACCGCTTTTTCTTTTAATAATCTTTTAAGTGCAGGGTATATTGTTCCGATACTCGGTTTTGTAAATGTGCCGAATATCTCAATAATATCTTTTCTGATGGAATATATTGTTTTTTCTCTTTTATGAATAATATATAAAATTAAAATTTCTATCATAGTTAACTTATAGCATAATTCTTATTTTAGGGCTAAATGTTAAGAAAAAAATACTTGTTATCGGTATATATTTGTGACAAAATTTAACTGTAGGCAATTTATCATGACAGATTACAATTTAGTATATACACTTGACGGTAAAGTATACATTAATTTGACAAACAGTTGTACTAATGACTGCATATTTTGTATTCGTTCAATTAAAGATGATGTTGTAGGTGCTAATTTATTCTTAAATACTGAAAATGTTAATGCCGATGATGTGATTAAACAGCTGGAAGCATTGAAAGACAAGCTCTCGGATGAAATCATATTTTGCGGATACGGTGAACCTATGTTAAAACTTGATGTTTTAAAACAAGTTGCAAAGTACATAAAAGAAAAATACCACGATAAAAAATTACGGGTAAACACAAACGGGCATGCTAATTATGTTTATAAAAGAAATGTAGTTTCCGAGTTAAAAGGTTTGATTGATGAGTTTTCCGTAAGCTTAAACGGTGAAGATGAAAAAGAATATAATGAACTTTCTAAGCCAAATTTTGAAAATGCTTATGAAGAAGTAAAAAAATTTATAAAAGCCTGCGCCGATGCTGATATTAATGTTACTGCAACGGTTGTGGAAGGCTATAAAGGCAGACATCTGAACTTAAACAAATGCGAAGAAATTGCAAAAAGCCTCGGTGCAAAGTTCAGGGTCAGAGAATGGATTGAAAACGGTTACTAATAAAGGAAAGGACAAAATATATGAACACATTAGACAAAATTATGAAACCAAAGTCTATTGCAGTTATCGGAGCTTCAACAAAGCCGAAAACAATAGGTTCTGAAATTATGCAAAGACTTAGAGATTATAAATTCAACGGGAAAATATATCCTGTTAATCCTAAAGGTGGTATTATAGAAGGTTTTCAAGCTTATACTACTATAGGTGAAGTCCCCGGGGATGTTGATTTAGCAATTATAGTAGTTAATGCTAAATTTGTATTGGATACAATCGACCAATGCCACCAAAAAGGTATTAAAGGCTTATGCATAATTACCGCAGGCTTTAAAGAAACAGGCGCAGAAGGTGCGGAAATGGAAAAACAGCTCTTGGCTAAAGTTAAAGAATACGGCATGAGGTGTGTTGGCCCTAACTGTTTAGGTGTTTTAAATACTCATCCTGATGTAATGATGGATGGTACATTCGCTGAATCTCTTCCAATCAGAGGCGATATCGGATTTGTATCTCAATCAGGCGCTTTGGGCGGCGGTATCTTAAATATATTAAAAGACTTAAACCTTGGTTTTGCTCAGTTTGTATCTATCGGAAATCAGGCTGATATCAATGCTGAAACAATGCTTGAGTACTGGGAAAATGATGAAGATGTAAAACAAATTCTTTTATATATGGAATCAATCCAAAACCCTGCTAACTTCAGAAAATTAGCATCAAGAATTACAAAGAAAAAACCGATATTAGCATTAAAATCAGGCAGAAGCGCAGCAGGTGCATCAGCTGCATCATCTCACACGGGTTCACTTGCAGGCGCTGATAAAGCTGCAGCAGCATTATTAAAACAATCAGGTGTAATAAGAGAATTTTCTTTAAAAAACTTATTTGCTAACGCAAAAGCATTTTCTAACTGCCCGATACCAAAAGGCAACAGAGTTGCTATTATTACAAACTCTGGCGGCCCGGGCATTATGGCAACCGATGCTATCTGCGAAGCAGGCATGAAAATGGCTCCTATTACGGATGAAACAAAAGCTAAATTAAGAAGCTTCCTTCCGTCTGCTGCCTCCGTTAAAAACCCTATTGATATGATTGCGTCAGCACCTATCGAACACTATATGCAAACACTTGAAACTGTTATTGCTGATGAAAATGTTGATATGATTATGGTAATTTACTTACCGTTCTTAGGTTTAAAAGATATCGATGTTGCTCACGCATTGATGGAAATAAAAGCAAAGAACCCATCTAAACCTATATTGGGTGTATTTATGACAACAAACGATTTCTTCACAAAAATTTCAAATATGGAAGTTAATATGCCGTTCTATATGTATGCTGAAGAAGCAGCTGAAGCTTTAGCAAGACTCGACCAGCAAAGACAATGGATGGAAAAACCGATGGGTCAAATCCCTTGCTACGATGTTGATAAAAACAAAGTATGCGAAATTATTAAAAAATCTATTGATGAAGGCCGTGACCAATTAACTACATTAGAAAGTATTGATGTACTTCAAGCATACGGCATAAGAGCTTGCAAATACGGCTTAGCTACAAATATTGATGAAGTTGTAAATCTCGGAAATTCAATCGGCTACCCGGTTGTTATGAAAATGACATCAAAAACAACTTCTCACAAAACCGACGTAGGCGGTGTTGTTGTTAATATCAGAAGTGAAGAACAATTAAGAAACGAATACAATGCACTTCTTAAAAGACTTGAAGAAAAAGGATTACTTGAAGGTTTAGAAGGTGTAATCATTCAAGAAATGGTAAAAGGCTCAAGAGAAATGGTTTGCGGTATTGCAACAGATCCTCAATACGGCCCGATGATGATGTTCGGCTTAGGTGGTGTATTCGTTGAAGTTATGAAAGATGTAACTTTCAGAATTGCTCCTTTAACTGATGAAGATGCTATGGATATGATTACATCCGTTAAAGCATACAAACTTCTGCAAGGTGCAAGAGGCACAACACCTGCAAACATCAATCAAATTCAAGAAACTTTATTAAGACTGTCACAATTGGTTAATGACTTCAAATATATTGATGAACTTGATATTAACCCGTTATTAATATCCGAAAAAACAGGCGAAGGCATTGCTGTTGACGGCCGTATTAAAGTAAGAATTAAAGAAGCTCAGGAAGCTTTAAAAGATTGTTGTGCTTGCGGTTCTTGCAGTCTTTAATCTGTAATAACGGCTAAATATATAAAAGAGCCCTTAATATTAAGGGCTCTTTTTATAATATTATTTCCTTTTTTTCATAATTTAAAGTATAAGATTGAGGAATTTCACTATTAATAAAATATTTTTTTACAAGTTCTTTATGACATTCTGACAGATTATTATCATCAAAAACAGGCAATTCAAACATTTTTGAATATAATTTATGTTTATCTTTGCATTTATATCGTTTAAGCATTTCATAATACACTTTTTCGTTATAGTCGAAAAACATTTTATAAATACAAAAACTTCTTTCCAAATCTTCAAGATAAATAACATCAAAATCTATAAAGTGTAATTTTGAATCTACACCTAAAATTATATTATATAAATGACAATCAAAAACTTTTCCCGATACTTTTAGAGGGTTATTTTCTGATTTAAATTCGGTAAAAAGCCAATTAAGCACTTTATCTGCGATTTCAAATCGTTTTTTTAAACTTTGTTTATTAAGATATTCTTTTAAGGTTATTCCTTCTATAAATTTATGCTGTATTGTATCTTTTAAATATTGTACTTTTGTGTTATTTTCGGTATATTGACTTTCGGGGATAGAGGATTTAATTATTGTAAATTCGTTAGTTTCACTATCTTTTTTTAAATAAGTATAAGCTATAAGGTATTTTCGGTCCGAATATTTCCATATATATTCATTGTTTTTTACTCTTTCAATATGTTCTTTATATAAAAAAGAATCCTTATTAAGTTTATTTATAATAAACAAATTTCCCCAAAAGGCATTTATAATAAAATCTATTATGAATTTTATATCTGCTTGTATACAATTTTTATGGACTATGATACAAATCGCCTCATTACTGATTGAAAATAAATCGTCCTCCGCAGAATTAGATAAACAAAACAAAAAATTAACGGCTTTTAAAATTGAAGAATTAATAATTATTTGCTCAATATCAAATTTATTAATTTTTTTGAATTTCAGCTTTATCCCAAATAAATTAATAATTTTGGAAGTAAAATAGTTTGTTTTGCAATATTCAACTGAAAAAATTTTATCCAATAACTTCATAATTCAATTGTAACATAATTATTGCCAATTCCCCCCCCCCGGGCGATAATTACTATCATTGGTGTTTTTAGGGAATGTTAAATTATATTAAATTAGTTTGATGCTCCAAAGGTTTTGGGTTTGAAAATATTCCAAAAAATAACAAACCCCCCTTATTTTAAGGGTTCTTTTTTTTAACTTAATCCTTTCGTTTTTTCACTTATAAATTCATTTATTGATTTACTGGAGCCATCCTGTCTGCCCGAATCATAATCTTCAAAATATTGTTTTATAAATAATGCCGAATAATTATTGCATCTGTCATAAAAGTTTATATTTATATCCGTTAATTTACCTGTCCATTCATCCGTTAAATTCATCAGTGTAAATAATATATTTTTTCTTTGATTATTAAATTTACCGTCTTTATCAAAACATAAGTTAAGAAACTCTTTGAAATATGTTCCATCATCGCCCATTATGAAGTTAGATTTATCAAGTGCTTTTATTGTTTGAATAATATCTTTTGTATGCTCCGGATCTTTGTCACAAAAAGTTTTTACAATGGTTGAGGTTTTTTCAACCGAAGTTTTAAAAGACTGATTACATAAAACATCCATAACATTATAAGCTAAATTAATATCAACTTTCCCATTATCATCGGAACAATATTTTACGAGTTCATCAATAATATTGTCTTCATTAAATTCACTTTCGTAGTATTTAATTAATTCTGCAATTTGTTTTTTTGTTTCAATATCTGAAGTATCAATTCCGTTGTTATGTTTGGATAATTTATAAATAATTTCTGTTTTTTCATATGCTGCAGCAGGAATTTGTTTTTGCCTTTCCCGTTCAAAAAATAATAGAGTTCTTGAAAGTTTTTCTTTTTCGTTTTTTGGAAGGATAGCAAGCATATTTCTTGCAAAGGCATATTCATCTTTAGTATCTGAAATATTTTTAACGGCTGTACTGACAAGTTTTTCTCTTGTAAGCGGTAATTCAATATTATTTTCGGATGAATCGGAAACAAGATTATTTTTATATTCTTCTTCTCCCTTTTTACTTAATTCAAACATATCTTGTTTTATAGATTCATAAATATCTTTGAACTCCGAGACTGTTTTTTCATTAACAACTCTACTTCCGAATTTGAGTTTGGGGCATTTATTAAATAATGAACTATTAAAATTGATATTCATACTTCTTCCTTTGTAAGTATGAAAGTATGATAAAAGTATAGAAATGCTAAAAAATAATTATGTTTTAACAAAAATTAATTTAATTCTTTAAATTTTTCATAAAATTCGTTTTTTTCACGGATAAAAAGTTTATCTTGGTATAAATCGCTTTTATAAAGCACCATTATTTGCTCGGAATTGGCATTAGTGCAATTAATAATGTCATCTCTGAGCATTTCATATATATTACCTGTTTTAAGGTGTTTAAACTTTTTGGAAGACATAAATATACTCGTGTTTAAAAATGTAGAAACCGCCGTTTAAGGCTCTGTAGCGCCAAAGATTAGCTGTTTTACCTTTTGCTCTTTCATTACCTTCCATATTTTTAACTATAACGGCTTTCATTTTAAAACCTATTTCACGCATTTTTTGTGCGCAGTCAGCACCAAGCGGAACTATTTCACCGTTTGCGTATTTGTCGCCTATAATAAGCGCTGCAAATCTGCCCTTTTCAAGCATATCATATCCGTTTTGTGCTACTTGCTTGAATAACTCATAAAATTCTTCCGTAGAAGTGCAGTTTGATAAATCTTCTTTTCTGTCTGAGAACTTAATAATATCATCATAAGGCGGATGAAGAATTAAAAATTGTGCTTTTTCTTTTCTCATAATATCAAGATTTGCCTGAATTTTTTCTTTAACGGAAATGTCGGCACTGTCATTGCATATTAATCTTATATCTGTTACAAGTTCTTTTTGAGAAAATTTATTCTTAACAATTTCTACTTGTTCAGGCTTAAGTTCAACACCTATACATCTTCTGTTCATGTGTTTAGCTTCTATAGCGCTTGTTCCTGAGCCTAAAAACATATCTAATATAATATCGCCTTTTTGAGTAAATCTTTCATATAACTGCTGGGCTATCTGCGGAATATAATTCCCGTGATATTCGTTTGAATGCCCGTTAGATTTATCTCTTTGCGCAAATTCCCACCATGTATCCGTTTTAATATGGCTGTATTCTTTCCAATTATTTAAATCAATATCGCTATAGGGTTTAGTTTTAACCTTCTTAACAATTCGCAAATCAGGTTTTTGCTCTTGCGGTAAGATTTTTCTTATGTTTGATTTTGCCATACAATTCCCCAAATAAGTACTATATCCAGATGTTTAGTATATAAAAATTTGATAATATTTTTATCGTATAAATTGATGATTTGTAAACGACTTTGAAAAATCTTGAAAAAACCTTAAAATATAATTAATTGAAACTTTTATTAAAAAATAAAAATACTTTATATATATGATGTTCGTGCATGTAAAAGAATATATTGTATTTTTAGGTAAGATTAGGGTAAAAAATGACGGTATCACAAAAGGATAAAAAAGATAATATAACGGTCAAAAACAAACTGTTTGACAGTTATAAATTGTTTCAAGCAAAATTTTATCCTGAAATCCAAAAGTCTATAAATAAGTTTTTTCAAAAAAATTATAATATCAGATTTATGGGTGTTTCTGTTGATGAAAATATTTTATTCTACGGGGATGAATACTTTGTAAATAAAGTGCCGGTTGTAAAAAACGGTGATTTGATTATAAAAATATCTTCCAATCTGGTTTCATATTTGCTGGATAATGCGATAGGTGTTTCAGATAAAGAATTTCAGCTTAATAATCTTACAAATATTGAAGCAGGTATTATAAAATCATTCACTGCTTATTTGTTTAAACAACTGGAAAATAATTTTTATAAAACTGAAGTAACTAAAAAACAGCTTCAAAATAGTAAAACATACAGCTTAACATTTTATGTAAGTGATGAAAATAAGCATATAGGAAAAATAATAATATCATTTGTAGATTTTTTAATTGGTGAAATTAAAACTAATCCGATTCAGGAAAAATTTTCAATAGACGATTTTGCTGATTCTGAGGTTATGGTTAATATATCGGCAGGGAAATCTAAAATAGCTTTAAATGAAATTAAGTCTCTTGAAGAAGGCGATTTAATTATATTAGAAGAAAGCAATATCAATATAATGTCGATATTATACAACGATAAGGAAGTAGAGTTTAAAATTAATCCTAATCCCGAATTAATAGTAAGTGTAAATAATAACGGAGGCAATGAAATGGAAGAAGAAACAAGTACAAAGTCCCAAAATATGTGGGATTCAATTCTTGTTGACATTGTTGCGGAGTTTGATAATGTTAAGATGACTCTTGGTGAGTTAAAACAGATATCTGAGGGGCTTGTTATTGATGTTGGCAGTATTTATGACAACAAAATAAAGCTCCGTGTGGAAAATCAAGTTGTAGCAACAGGAGAACTTGTTATATTAAATGACAGATATGGTGTAAGAATAGAAAATGTAAAGAAAACAAAAGAATCAACATCGCAAACTGCTAAAAAGGTGAAACAAGAAGTTCATGCACAAACTGAAGAGTCTGTATCGCAAGCACCAGCAAATTCAAATAAACCTCAGCCAAAGGCTCAGAATGTAAAACAAAAACCTCAGCCTAAAGAGGGTGATGAAAATTTTGATTACAGTGATTTTGAAATAGAAGATGAAAGTATTTAAGTAAAATGAACACTTATATAATAAATTTTGCTACATATACATTTGCTATGATAGGTTTTATAGCATTGATTTTATATATTTATAAGAAATCTGTATATAATACTTTAAATATAAAAAACAAGAATTATTTGAATGTTGAAAATCTATTAAGGCTTTCTCCCACCAAGACGGTTTATATTGTTAAAGCAGGTAAGGAAAGATTTTTAATAGCAGGTGATAATTCAACTACAACGATGCTTGCGAAGTTGGATAAAGATAATTTACCGGAGGAAATCAATACTTCGGATGGAAATGATTAAGGAAAAATAATTAGAGGTAAAATATGGATGCAGTTTTAAAAGATTTAAGTCCTGTAATACAATTATTAGTGGTAATGGCGATGTTCTCGTTTTTACCCTTCATGTTTGTATGTATGACAAGTTTTATGCGATATGCTATAGTATTCGGATTTTTAAAGCAGGCTTTGGGTGCACAGCAGATACCACCGGCTATAGTACTTGTAGGGTTATCAATTATTTTAACTTTTTATACAATGGGCCCTGTATTTCAACAGATGTATGAGGTCGGGTCTAAACCATATCAGCAATCCGGAAATATCGTTCTTGCTGTGACAGAAGGCTCTAAACCTTTAAAAGAATTCATGCTTAAACAGACAAGAGAAAAAGATTTAGCATTTTTTGTTCAGCTGGCAAGAAAAGAAGCGCCTAAATCAGTTGAAGATTTAACAATTTGGGAGGTCGCTCCGGCTTATATTTTAAGCGAGCTTAAAACCGCATTTGAAATAAGTTTTATTATATTTGTACCTTTTATTGTATTAGACCTTGTTGTGGCGAATGTACTTTTGGCATTAGGTATGTTTATGCTATCACCAACGATTATTTCTCTGCCGTTTAAACTGCTGATATTTATTGCTGTTGACGGATGGAGCCTTATTGTTAACGGATTAGTCGGAAGTTTTAATTAAGGATTAATAAATGGAAGCATTATTAGAATATTTTACAAAAGGTTTAATAACAATGTTAATGATAGCGATGCCGTGCGTATTAACCGCAGCTGCCATCGGTTTAGTTGTAGGTATTTTGCAGGCTGTAACGCAGGTTCAGGAGCAGACTATTGCCGCAGCTCCTAAAATATTTGCCGTTTTCCTTGTAATCATACTTTTAGGCACGGGTTATATTAAATTATTAACTAATCTTATTAATGAAGGAGCGGTCATAGCTTTTGATGTAGTACCTAAAACAGATGAATTTGTCCTCCCTGCAGACTATTATAATTATACAAAACCATTTATAGACGAAATGAAAACGGATATGAAAAAAGATATGACTCCAATGGACAGAATTCTAAACAGTTCTGCAACACCTTTGCAATCTCAACAAAAAGACAGATTTAATTTCTTAAGAAACGGTGCAAAAGAAGTTCCGACTCCTAATCTTGTTGAAAGAAAAACAATTATGGAAAATAATAATCGGTAAAGGTCAACTTAATGCTGGATACAATTATAAGCGAATTTCCTAAATATTTTCCCGAGATAAATAATATTCTTACGGCAGGAATACCTATATTTGCCCGTGTTGCGGGATTAATGAGGACGACCCCGTTTTTAAACAGAACGGAAATACCTATGATAGGTAAAATAGGCTTTGCTTTAATATTTACGGTAATGTTATCCTCGTTTTTAAAGCCTGCGCCGCCATCTGCCGATGTTTCGCTTATTTATTCAATTGTCGTAAATTATTTATGCGGTGCAATTTTAGGATTTATTGTAAATTGTATAATCTCTGCCATAGAAAGCGGAGGGGATATGATTAATATGCAGCAGGGGGCATCATCAGCTACCATTATGGATCCAACTACATCTTCTCAGGTTTCAATCATGGGCAGACTTTTCAGTTTGCTCGGGCTTATTATTTTTATTGAAATAGGCGGTGTTTATTGGACTTTTAATGCTTTTATAAGAAGTTTTGAAATATTTCCCGTTTATGCATATGCAATTCCTATGGATGAAATTATTAATATGAATTATCTTGTTAAAATAACTTCAAATGTTTTATATATAGGACTTCAAATTGCATCGCCCGTTCTGCTTGCCACATTAGGACAGGACATTATTCTGGGGATTATTTCTAAAACCGCTCCTCAGGTAAATGTATTTCAGATGAGTTTCTTATTTAAACCTTGCTTGGGTTCTGCAATTTTAATTGTAGCTATGCCCATGATTTTTGACATTATAAATGATTTTTATATGTCTTTTTCCAATATATTTTAATTTTTAAAATAATCACAAATTAATTCTTTTTTGCCTGAATTAAATTTTTTAACTAATTTAGAAAGGAAAGAGGGTGATTTGTGCATTAATTTATCACGAAGAATAGCTTTTTCAATAAGTAATTTATTAAAAGATTCATTAAGCGCTGTTTTTTCTTCGGTTAGATGAGGCTTAATTGTTGTTAATCTCATTTTGCACATTTGTATTGTATTTTTTATTTCTTCAATCTGTTTTTTGTTCATAAAATAAATATCCTAACTGTATAATATGCAGATAATTAACCATTTGCTCCTGACCTTTTTATAATAATAAAATTCTAAAAAAAATCATTCCCCCAAAAAGTTTAAAATAATGTTTCAAATGTAAACTTTTACTGTATTTTTTATGTTTGGTTTAAACTAAATATATGGAAGATTTAAACGGCAAAAAAATATTAATAATAAGATTAAGTGCGCTTGGTGATACAATTCATACAATTCCGCTTGCTAATGCTTTAAGGAAAAAATATCCTGATATTATATTAGATTGGGTTATTGAAGATAAAGCTTCCGACTTTATTGTAAATAATCCTTTAATAAACAGAGTTTGTATAATTCCAAAAAACAGGTGGAAAGAATCTAAAAATAAAATAAAAAACTTTTTTGAGTATTTAAGTATAATAAAAAAAATCAGAAAAGAAAAATATGATATAGTAATTGATACTCAGCAATTATTAAAAAGTGCAGTAATAATGGGGTTATCGGGTGCAAAAAGAAAAATTACTTTAGATGGCGGAAGAGAATTCTCTTGGATTTTTTCAAATGAAATAATAAAAACAGGCAGAAAATTATTTGATTTATATTATCATGTCGTAAAAAGGAATTTGGAATTTGCAAAATATTTAGGCTGTGATGATTTAACTCCGTCAATAGTAATACCTGATTTAAAATGTTCGGATGAAATAAAATATATCATTGATAATCTTGATAAAAGCAGGAAAACAATAGTAATATCGCCTGCAACAACTTGGGGAAATAAACACTGGCATATTAAAGGCTGGGTTGATGTCATAAATGCGTTTAAAGATGAATATAATATCATATTAACCGCATCGGAAAAAGAGAAAAAGTATACATCTCAAATTCTTTCGTTTATTATCGGCGGAAATATTATTGATTTATCAGGCAGAACAACAATAAAAGATTTAATTTATATTTATAAAAATTGTAATTTACTTTTAAGTCCGGATTCAGGAAGTTGCCATATTGCATGGGCAGCAGGCGCAGAAAAAATTGTCAGTTTATTTTTTGCAACAAGTGCTTCAAGAACGATGCCGTTAGGGAATAATTATTATTCAATTTCATCTGAACTTGAGTGTTCACCTTGTATGAGAAAAAAATGTTTGTTGAAGGGTGATAAAAATATTTGTACTTATTCAATAAAATCGGATAAAGTTATACAAATTCTTAAAAATGTATTACAATAATATAAAAACGGGTATATAATAATAAAAAAAAGTATCAGGTAGCAGGTTCGTGGGAATATTCAGCGGTTTTAAAGACATACTGGGACAAATAAATAAACTTGATGGTTCAATATATTTAAAAGGTAAAGATTTTGCCGATGTTTACGCAAAAAATATTGCACTGGAAGAAGAAATTGCCGCAAGAACAAAAGAACTTGAACAGGCTAATCAGACTATATTAACATTAAATACTGTTTGGGAAATGATGAATTCTTCTCAGCCTATATCGAGTATGCTTGATAAAATAGTAAGTATTTTGCATGAAGATATGGGATATAATTTTGCTTGTATTTTAAAACTTGAAACGGAAGATTGTAAATATCCGTATTTAAATGTAAAATCATCATCCGTAAGTAAAATTGTTAATAATGTATTTTTAATACTTGATGAAGCTAAAGAAACATATAAAATACCGTATCTGGAAAATTCGCTTCTTGCTAAATCAATAAACGAAAGAAAAATATATTCAACACCCGATATAAAAGGTATGGTAAAAATGTTTTTCCCTCGTTTAACGGAAGAGCAGGTAATGCAATCTTGTAAAGCTATGAGTTCAAAGAGTTGTACGGTTGTGCCCCTGCACAGCGGAAATGAAAATTTTGGGTGTGTGCTTGTCAGTTCTGAAAGAGACGGCATTACGGATACGGAAACTAACTTTTTATCTTTATTCGCTAATCAGATAGAATTAGCGATAACTGTAGCAGGATTGTTTGAGGAAGTCAAAAAGCAGGCTATAACAGACCCTCTGACAGGAATATATAACAGAAGATATTTTGAAGAAAATTTGGTAAAAGAAGCTGAAAGATCATTAAGATTAAAACAGCAATTTTCAATAATTTCAATGGATTTGGATTATTTAAAGAAAATAAATGATACATACGGTCACCAATATGGTGATTTAGCTATAAAAACCATAGCAAATATACTAAAAAGAGAAGCTCGTTCAATAGATATACCTGCAAGAATAGGCGGTGAAGAATTTAATCTGCTTTTACCCGGTGTTGATTCATCAGGCGCTGCGATTGCGGCAGAGAGAATAAGAAAATCCATAGAAAATCAGGTGCTTGATACAATAGGCGGTATTACCGCAAGTATCGGAGTCGCCACTTTTTTAGAGCATTCAGACAGAATAGATGAACTTATAGAACTTGCCGATCAAGCTATGTATAAAGCTAAAGTAAACGGAAGAAATCAGGTTCAAATAGCTCAAAACAGTACGGATGTTGATTGGCAGAAGGTTGCCGTTGAAACATTTATGGATATTCTTTCTAAAAAACGAATCCCTGTAAGTGAAAATATAGCTTTGACAATTAAACAAAAACTGCAAAGAATTAAGACTACGGATAAAAATTCAAATGATATTTTATATTCGGTAGTAGATTTGATTTCGCAAACATATAATCAAATGTATAAACCTGGTACAACAAAATCAAAACAGCTTTTGGCGGTACTGTTGGCAAAAAGATTGGATTTACCTAAAGAAGAAATTGATAAGTTAAAAATCGCAATATTATTGTATGATATCGGTAATATAATGATACCCGAAGAAATCTTAAATAAAAAAGAACCGTTAACTGATGAAGAAAAAACAATTATTCATCAGCATCCTTTAATAGCTGCAAGAGAAATATTAAAGCCTATTTCAAATATTCAAGATGTTATTCCTATTATTGAAAACCATCATGAATATTGGGACGGAAAAGGTTATCCTTCTAATAAATCAGGTATAGAAATTCCTATTACTTCACAAATAGTTCTTTTGGTAGATGCTTTTTATGCAATGACCCAAGACAGACCATACCGCAGTGCATACACGGCAGATGAAATTATAAAAATAATAAAAAATGAATCAGGTCAAAGATGGAATGAAAAGCTCGTTGAAGATTTTATATATGTATTAAAAAACGAGCAATTACAATAGACTATTGTTTATCGTCAATAGAAAAAACCTGCTGTCCTGTTTCTTCTTTCATAGCAGTTTCAAGCAAGATGTATGTCATATAAGCACCAAGTGCAACAGCTTTAGGGTCTAAGTCCGTATTTTGTGCCGCTTCTATAATAGCAGAATTTATTTCGGGATTTTCGTCTTTTATATAATGAATCATTTTTTTTCGCCAGCCGTGGACATCCTGAAAGATTTCCGCAAAACATAAACTGGATTGTTCTTGTGTAACTATAGGAAGCATTCTTGTGCCTTTTTTACTGATACAATTAAAATTATAATCATTACTTTATTAACGTACATCATATAATAAGTGTAGTTTGTTTGAATTTACTTCTTTAAATACTCTTATCATTCTTGACTATGGGGTATGTAGGCGATAAAATAAGTTTGAGTTTAAATTTAAAGGGATTGTATGAAGAATTTAGAACCTGAATATATCGAAAAATTGATTGATATAATGAAAAATAATGAATTAACCGAGGTTTTGCTTGAAGACGGTGAAACGGCACTTACAATAAAAAGCAGCGGTTATAAGCCTGTTATAAAAGAAAAAACAACTCAAACAGAGGTTATTGTTGAGGAAGAACAGCCTCAAACAGTTGAAATTGAAGAAGAGAAGAAAAAATTAACTCCTATAGTATCAAATATGATAGGTATGTTTTACTCAAGACCGGCTCCGAGTGAAGAACCTTTTGTTAAAGTCGGGGATGAAATAAAAGAAGGTCAGGTTATTTGTATAATTGAAACAATTAAATTAGTTAATAAAATAACCTCCGATATTTCCGGTAAAGTTGCCGAAATCTGCATTGAAGACGGCAAACCCGTTGAGTACGGACAAGTTATTATGTATGTGGAAGAAAATTAACGGTAAGGATATGTTTAAAAAAGTATTAATAGCAAACAGAGGCGAAGTCGCAGTTAGAATTATAAGAGCTTGCAGAGAAATAGGGATTCCGACAGTTGCGGTATATTCGCAGGCAGATGCAAACTCTTTGCACGTAAGCTTAGCAACGGAAGCATATTGTATAGGACCTAATGAAAGTTCAAAAAGTTACTTAAATATTCCTGCAATAATATCGGCGGCTTTAGTTTCAGGCGCTGATGCCATCCACCCCGGGTACGGGTTTATGTCTGAAAGAGCTGATTTTGCCGAAATTTGTGAAGAGCATAATATTAAGTTTATAGGACCTTCGCCTGAATCTATGAAATTAATGGGTGATAAGGCAACGGCAAGAAAAACAATGTCCTCTAAAAATGTTCCTATAACCCCGGGAACAGGTATTATTACAGATATAGAAGAAGCTAAAAAAGAAGCTGAAAAATTCGGCTACCCTGTTATTGTTAAAGCAACGGCAGGCGGAGGCGGTAAAGGGATGAGGGTTGCAAATAACCCTGAAGAATTGGAACAAAATATTACCCTTTGCAGGCAGGAAGCTGAAAAATTCTTCGGAAACCCTGATGTTTATATGGAAAAATATTTGGTTAACCCTCGTCATATTGAAGTTCAAATTATTGCAGACAGATTTGGTAATGTTGTTCATCTGGGCGAAAGAGATTGCTCTATTCAAAGAAGACACCAAAAACTCGTTGAAGAAGCACCATCTCCTGCCGTAAGCGATGATGTCCGCAAAAAACTCGGCGAGGCTGCAGTGCGTGCCGCTAAAGCCGCTAACTATGAAGGTGTAGGTACTATTGAATTTCTGCTCGATAAGGATAAAAACTTCTATTTTATGGAAATGAATACTCGTCTGCAGGTTGAACACGGCATATCTGAAATGATTTCTAATATTGATATAGTCAGAGAACAAATTAATATTGCCGCAGGAAATCCATTGTCATTTAAACAGGAAGATATTAAATTGTTCGGGCATGCTATAGAATGCCGTATTAATGCGGAGGATCCCGAAAGAAACTTCCTTCCTGCACCCGGTGAAATTAACGGTTATATACCGCCGGGCGGTTTTGGGGTTAGAGTTGATTCTCATGTTTATTCAGGCTATAAAATTCCGCCGTATTATGATTCTTTAATAAGTAAAGTTATGTGCTGGGCGCCTACAAGAGAAGAGGCAAGAAGAAGAATGTACCGTGCCTTAAAAGAATATGTTATTACGGGAGTTAAAACAACACTTCCTTTTTATCAGGATTTAATTGAAGACGAAGTATTTATAAGCGGTAATTTTGATACGGGCTTTATGAATACATACAAGCAAAACAAATAATATGGAAGAACAAAATACAAAACCTAAAAAAGAAATGCTCAATTACATAAATGTATTTAGAGGGCTTGCAATACTGCTTATCGTTGCAGGTCATACAATGCAGATTGGTGCTAAAGGGAGTTTGGTAAACAGTATTTCTTTTGAAGTTTTTGCAGGCGGTACTGCCCTTTTTATATTTATTTCGGGATTTTTGTTTCAGCACCTTTCATATAAATTTGAGTTTAAAAATTACATGTCAAAAAAATGGAAAAATGTAATTATTCCCTATATGATAACGGCAATCCCGGGGATTATACTGTGCTTTACTCTGCCTTTATTATACGGAAACCCTTTTGACGGCTTAAATCCGTTGGCGCAAATCGGAATATTTTTGACTGTCGGCAGAGTGCATAATGTACCTGTTTGGTTTATTCCGATGATTGTTATTTTCTTTATTTTGAGTTGGGTGCTTTTGTATTTGGAAAGAAAAAATATTTTGTATAAGCTTCTCCCCGTTTTATTTTTAATAACGATTTTTATCCCGAGACTTGATATAGAACCCGAGTATGTCGCTAATTTAGACTATCTTCATAAATATTTTGAATATATTAAATATGTTTTAAGCGGATTTATTCATTTCTCATCCATGTATGTTTTTGGAATGTTTTTGTCAAAATACAAAGAAAAAATTGACTTCTTTTATGATAAAAGGTTTTTATTTATATGTTTAATGCTGATAACAGCGGTTTTTGATGTTTATATTAATTCAAAATACGGAATTGTTAACGGAACAGTTTCTAAAATATTTTTAACCGTATTGGTTTTAGGGTATTTAAAACATTATGATGATACAATCAAAGCGCATGAAAAAATAAATAATCTGCTTGATATATTTGCAAAATACAGTTTCGGACTGTTTTTTGTCCATTGGTATTTTGTTTTTGCCTTTAACAGATTATTTAATATGCCTAAAGTCTTACCCGCAGGCAATCTCTTAGAATGCATAAAAGCCTTATCCATAGCATCTTTCAGGTATTTATTTGTTCTGATTTGCAGTTTCTTTATTTTATATATACTAAAAACTCTGCTTCAAAAATTGAATGTAAAAAATACAAGAATGTTTACGGGAGTTTAGATTTAATTTATATGTGTAAATCATTTAAAAATATTCTTTTAAATCATAATTTAAATTTAATTTTTTTCTTAATATCTTGTATATATTGGTTTTTTATAAGAAATTTTTGGAGCAATATATTTACAAATACAATAATTAATGGTGATTATAGAGGGATAGCTGAAAATAAAGTTTTTTCTGTTATTGCTTTAATTATAATAATTTTGGCAGGACAGGGGTTTTGTTTAATTTTGAAAAAATGGAAAAATAACCATACTTTATTTAAAATTCAGTGTAGCAGTTTTATAATTTTATTTGGTCTGAATTTAATTTTATATTTTTTAACCGAACACGGACTTTTTAATGGTGATGAGTTAAGTATATATAAAGAAGCATCTCAGCTTAGAATTTATCCTTTTTATCTGCATACATTTTCAATTATTTATTATATAATCGCATACATAATTTTACCTTTTAAATCCGGAGTTGTTATTATACAAATTCTTATTTATTCAATAATAGCTTCGTATATTTTTTCTAAGCTTTATACCATAATAAATTACAGATTTAAATGGATATTATTCGTTCCTTTTATATTACCTTCTATTTTAAGATTTAATATACAACCCATTAGAAATAGTATTTATTATGTATTTTTTATCTTGTTATTTGCATTAATTTATTTTAAATATAAAGAACAAAAAGAAGTTTCATATAAAGATATTTTTATTTATTCGGTTTTATCGGTTATGGTAACTTTATGGAGGGGAGAAAATATTATATTATTATTTTTGCTTCCGATTTCACTTAAATTTATATTTGATAAAAATATTTCTATAAAAAAATTAGTGGTATATTGTTTTATTTTTATATCTGCCTTCTGTTTTTTAAATTATAAATTTAATGTTCCCGATTATAAAATTATAACTTTAATTCGTCCGTTAACTGCTATTTTAAAAACTGATTTTAAGACAAATAATAAAGAATATGACTTAAAGGTTATTTCGGATGTAATTAATATTAAAGATTATACTGATTCTGAAACAGCTATTGCTATTTTTATAAATTCATATTCGGAAAATTATTCAATTGAAAATTTAAATAAATTATTTCCTGTATATATAAAATTGGTAATGTATAATCCCCAAACATTTTTAAAAGACAGATTTTCAATATATAACGGATTTTTGAATTGTGGTTTTTTGAGGGATTATATAGAAACTCAAAGTAATATATCCACATTAAAAGGAAAAACTTTAAATATATTAGAAGGCAGGGATTTAAATTATAATTTAACTATTTATACAAAAATAATGTATAATTTGAGTTTTATTTTAATAGTTTTGATAACTTCATTAATAATAAGTGTAAAAAAGAAGGATAAAGCACTTTTTGTTATTGTGTTTATATCATTGCTTTTAGGCTTTTTTATATATATAACAAGTGCTGAAGCATACTACCATTATTACCTGCAAATGTATTTATTAGGATGTATTTTATTTGCATATTTTGTAATATATTTAATTAATAAATTTGTAATAAAACAAATTTAAATAAGTTGTTTAAAAATATTTTTAATCCGTTCTATACATCCGTCAGGGCTTATATACCATTCTCGATATGTTATTCTTTCAACAACGGCGCCTGTTCTTTCCATTAAGGTTTGCTTTTTAATTTGAGTTTTATTGGATTTAATATTATCTTCAAGCCCGTCGCATTCAATAATTATAGTTTTACCCGAAGGGCTTGTAACCGTTAAATCGGCACTTAAGCCTGCTACAGTTTTTCCTGCGGCAACAGTAAAGCCTTCTTCTTTAAATGCTTGTGACAATTCTTTTTCAAATGAGTTTTTATAAATATTTTCATCAATATTTAATTCATCTTTTATTGAATTTCTTGCAATATAAGCTTGAACAAATTCTATATAATCTTTTAAAAGCCCTGAAGGTAATGATTTTGGGTCTTTGGATAAGAATATAATCTGCTTTTTCCTTGCTCTTGTAATTGCGACGTTAAACAGGTTAGGTATTTGAAGGAAGGTCAAACTCTGATTATGGCTGTTATTTGCTATTGCCCAAGAGAGCATTATTATATCTCTTTCATCCCCTTGGAAAGTGTGGGCGGTACCTGTTTCCAGTTTATGTTTTCTTATTGTAGATTCTGAAAATACCTGTGATATTGCTTTTTTAATTAATTCCACCTGCCCTCTGAACGGGGATATAATGCCTATAGTTACAGGCTGATGGTCTTCATCGGTATTTCTTTCATCCTCCTGAATAATTTCCTGCAATCTTTGCATTATAGCTTCAACCTCTGGGGCATTACGGGTAATATCAAAATCGACTTTTCCATCAGGCACCTGAATAAGTTCTAATACATTATTATCATTACACTGTGACATTATTCTTATTCTGTCGCCGTAAAATTCTTTGTTACTGAAATCTATTATGGGCAGATAGCTTCTAAAGTGTTCATCCAAAAGAACAGGTCTTGTTGAATAATAATTTGCCAAGTCAAACATTGAATTAGTTCTGAATCTCCACATTAATTGGTATTTATCGGGGATATCATACTGGCTCATAAAAGATTGTTCTTTTGATTTTTCCAAAAATGACAAGTGCGGAAGCTGTTTATCATCGCCGACTATTACTGCTTTTTTACATCTGAACAGTATCGGAATACAGCTTGCAATATCGCATTGAGAAGCTTCATCAATAATAGCGACATCAAACATAGCCGGTTTTAAAGGAAGCGAATTTGATATTGCATATGTTGTAACGCACCAGCAGGGGAATGCTTCTAAAAGCGGTTTAAAATCTTCATCTTCAAGTATTCTGTTTTGAAGATTTTTCTTTCTTGATATTAAAGCCCTTGTATGGACAATTAATCTTTGTCTTTTTACCTGATCTCTGAGCAATCCTTTTAGAGATTCTCTTCTTTTGCCTTTCAGGATGTCTATGGCAAGAGTTTTTTGTTTTTTCTTAAGCTGTTTTATTTCATCAAGAATTGTGTGAAGATTGCCGATTTTAAAGATTTTCGTTTCAATCATTCTTGCCTGAGCCGATAATCTTGCTATTATAAGTTCAAGTTTTAACCTTTCAAGATTTTCAATATCGGGCTTAAAGTTTTTATTTTGAATGATTTTCTTTAATTGATGATTTGCATAATTTGTTGTTAAATTAGCAAAAAATCCCTGTTTTTCGATATTTTTTTCAAGATTTTTAACGGCATTTTCTATTTCATCAACTTCCGAAACGGTTAATTTGCCTGTTAAGAATTCGGGTTTTCCGATTTGTTTTTCTTTATCATCCCGTTCCTTTATAATATCGTGCCAATTTTGTTCAAGCTTAATTATTTCCTCACACTGATTTTCTTTTTCTCTGATGGACATAACAAGCTTTTGCATATCTTCGGTATCAACTAAAATAGAGTTTTCAAAACCCGTATCAAGATCGACTTTATTTGAAATTAAATCTTGAAGTTCAAATGATAATTGCTTTTGATAGTTTGGTCTGCCTGCTCTGAGTGCTAAATACGGCGCACCAAAATCATTTAATCTGTTTGCCACCACGTCTGTTGCTTTATCCATTCTTGAAGCAACAAGAACGGTCTTGCCGTTTGAAACCAAGTGGCAGATTAAGTTTACTATGGTCTGTGATTTTCCTGTACCGGGTGGGCCGTATACAGATAAAATAGTATTATCTTCAAGATTTTTTATAACATCTTCTTGTGAATCACTTAGTGAAAGCGGAGTTACGGCAACAAAATCTTTAAGATTGTTTTCTTTAATGATTTTTGAAGCCATTTTGCCTTTACCTTGAAGGTATTCTTCGTTTACTATATTTAAAGCCGTTTCTCTGATAACTCCGGGGGCTTTATCTGATATTTGCGACAGCTCATATAAAACACCTGCCGTTACCAAAGGTCTTTTTGTTAGTATTATTGCACTTTTATTTGCCAGAACAACTTTATCGGCTTTTAATTTCGGCTTGGATTTCTCTGAATCGTTTTCTTCTATTATTTCCTGTAAATTTTCGTAATTAATTTGTTTTTCACTGTAAAATTCATTTGCGGAAATTTCATCAATATTATTTTCTAAATCTTCTTCTTCCGTTAATTCAAATTCTAAATCGGGGATTAAAGATTTTAAGGTGGTAAGGAAAATGCTTAAATCTTCTTCTTTTAACGGAAGTTTTGGTACAACATCCAGAAGTCCATCCAGCATATTATCAATTTCATCTTCTTCGCCCGATAAATTCATTAAGCTTGTCAAAGCTGCAGTATTAAGTGATAAACCTTCATCCTCAATGGAGCATTCTATATTCATTCCTACTCTTTCAAGCTTACAGCTTGAATATAAAAGCGGAGTTAAAAATTCATTTTTTCTTTTTGTTTTTGCATTTTTCCCGACTAAAAACAAATAACCGTATATAAGATATTTATCCTTCTGGCTGTTTTCGCTCATCAGCATTAATTCTGTTAAGTATGAGTCAGAGCCGTCCAGCTTTAATGCTTCGGGATAGCTTGTAAATACTTTTTCATCCGCCAATAATGAAGGATTTTCTTCTTTAGATTTAGTTTGGCTTTCAAGAAAAATCCATTTATTATCTTTATCTTGTTTTAAGTTTCTAAAAGTTGAACTTTGTACTTCTTCTCTGACACAATCGTGAAGATATAAGCTTAATCTTTTTATAAAGCTGTTATTTAGTGCCGAATTGATTATTTTTGCTGCTTCTTGTAACATAATTTCCCCTATTATAATCTTAATAAGTTATTATAGCATTTTTAATAATTTTGTTTTTCATACAAAAAGCTGAATTTAACAAGATTATATAAGATGTTTGAGCCTGTATGCGTCAGCTGAGTAAAAATTTGCGAGTGGTGTATTGAAAAGGTTACAAAACGAGCAAGCATAATGTTGCGACACTAGATTAAATAAATATGATATAATTTAAAAAAGGTTTTCAAATGTTTATTATTTTTTTATTCTTATAAATGTTCTTATTATAAGTATATATTTAAAGATGAACGAGGATTAAAAAAATTATTAAGAAAAAATGTTTTTATAAAAACCATAAACTTTAATATTATATAGTATGACTATGGAGAAAATAAATGAATACTAATGAAAATAATGATTTAGCCTGCTTCTACCGGGGGGGGGGTAGAAACAAATATTTTATTAACAGGAGCTAACGGTTTTTTAGGAAGTCATATTTTAAATATGCTTGTTTCCGAAAATTTTAATGTCATTATTTTAAAAAGGTCTTTTTCCGATATTTATAGAATTTCTGAATTATTGAATACTAATAAAGTAATATCTTATGATATTGATATTGTAAACATTGAAGAAGTATTTCAAAAACATAAAATTGATATTATAATACATTGTGCTACAAACTATGGAAGAACTTCTTATTCTTGTCATAAGGTTTTGGAAACTAATTTAATTTTTCCTGTAATGCTGCTTGATTATGCAGTAAAATATAATGTTTTAGGGTTTATTAATACGGATTCTTATTTTAATAAAGAGGACAATTTACATTCATATTTATTAAACTATTCTTTATCTAAAAAGAGTCTTATCCAATGGCTGAAATATTTTTCAAAAAAAATAAAAATTGTAAATATGATGTTGGAACATGTATATGGTGAAAATGATAATAAAGAAAAATTTGTTTTTCAAATGATAGACAATATTGCAGTAAAGCAGACAAAAAGTATTGATTTGACATATGGAGATCAAAAAAGAGATTTTATATACGTGGATGATGTAACTGATGCATATTTGAAAATTATTAATTATATAAAGCAGTATTCTTTTAAATATAAAAGTTTTGATGTCGGAACAGGACAAGCAGTAAAAATTAAGGATTTTGTATACGAAATTAAAAAAATATCAAATAGCCCTACGATATTAAATTTTGGTGCAATTCCGTATAGAGAAGATGAAATGATGTACTCTTGCGCAGATGTGGAAGAATTAAATGATATAGGTTGGTTTCCAAAATATTCTTATAAGCAGGCATTGGAAAAAATATTGTTAAATAAATAGTGCTTTAACCAATCCTTTAAAAAATTGGAAATCAAAAGAAAAAAAGATTCTTTTATAAATTAATAATAAATTTACTTTATTTAATTTTTCAAGGAAATAAGACCTGTTTGAAAAAATAAATTTAAACATTTGAGTTCTTATTTTTCTGTTATTTCTGAAATATTTGTTTTGCGTATGGCTTTTAAAGTATTTTTTATTGCCCATAACAGGGTTTGCCATAGAGTAATTAGAACCGTGCCTTCTATATGCAAATAAAACTTTTTTTACTACCGCACTTGAACCTATTAAGTGGCAGAAGGAAAATATAAATTTATCGGCAGTAATTTTAAGATTTCTGGTTTTATTAAGTAAAAGAAGCATTTTGCAAACAGATTTTCGCATCATAGCAGATGTTGTAGGTCCCCAATGCCAAGAAGCAAAACTGTATTTATCATTGTCAAGCACCTGAACTTCACAGCCTTCTGTATTTATTCCTTGTGCAATTCTGTAATTATTAAATTCTTCATAGGTTTTATTATCTATTTGAAGTTTATCGGCTTTTTTTTCGGGACTGTCGATAGAGTTTAATGTATGAATTGTATTATTATCGTCAATTTCCGCCTGATAACAGGTCGTTAGAGCAACAGGTGTTTTAAGGTGAGCTTCTATATGTATTGCACAGTATTCAGGGAATAATATATCATCTCCATCTATTGCGGAAATAAATTCACCCTTTGCGATTTCAATTCCTTTAAGTATGGAGGATAACTGCCCGATATTTTCCTCATTTTTTATCAGTTTAACCTCAAGATTTGAATTATCTTTTATAAAAGCCTCAATTTTTTCAATTGTTAAATCTTTAGAAAGGTCATCCACAACAATAATTTCAAAATTTTTATATGTTTGATTTTTAATGCTGTTAAGACAAACCGTTACATAATTTTCAAAATTATGCGTAATTACAATAAATGAAACTTTAGGTAAATTTAAAATCTTTTCCATACTTTATGATGTTATTTAATCGCTTTTTCTATACGATATTTTACTTTTTCTTTGCCTAAGACTTCAAGAATAACACCCATATCAGCACCATGTGTTCTGCCTGTCAGTGCTGCTCTTATTGTCCACATTGTTTCTTTTGGTTTTATTCCATGGTTTTCTTTAAAGTAGGTTCTAAAATCTGCCATTTGTTCGTGGAGTTTTTCTTCATTATTAAAATCATAGCTGTCCAGTTGAGAATCAAAGTATTTTAAAATATTTTGAGCCTGCTCGGTATCTATATTTTTTTCTTTAACTCCTTCTTCATAAACAATATCCTTGCCGAAGAAATAAGCAACGTCATTTGTTAAATCAGATAAAACGGTAATGGGTTCACGAGTTGCCTCTATTACTTTTTCAAGCTGTTTTTCGGTTAATTCCGATAAATCATATTTTGATAAATACGGTTTTGCTTTTTGAGTAAGCTCTTTAATATCCATTTTTTTAATATATTGACCGTTCATCCAGTTTAATTTGTCATATTCAAAAACGGAATTAGAAGATGAAACTTCGTGAATTCTGAAATCTTTAGCTATTTCATCAACGGTTTTAATCTCAACACCGTCAGAAGGCGCCCAGCCTAATAATGCAACAAAGTTTAACAGAGCCTCCGTTAAATATCCTTTTTCAACAAATTCGGAAACTGCTGTTGCACCGTGTCTTTTAGAAAGTTTACTCCTATCTGGGGCAAGTATCATTCCTAAATGACCGAATTTAGGAACTTCAGCTCCCAGTGCTTCATATATTAAAATCTGTTTAAATGTATTTGAAATATGGTCTTCCCCTCTTATAATATGTGAAATTTTCATTAACATATCATCAATTACAACAGCAAAGTTATAAGTAGGAGTACCATTTGATTTCATAATTACAAAATCACCGATTAGGCTTGTATCTTGATGTAAGTCGCCTTTTACAAGGTCTTCAAAATGAAGTATTGAAGTATCATGAAATGCTTTTTGAGCTTTTTCTATTGAAAATCTGATAGCAGGTTTTCTGCCATCGGCTCTTAATTTTGCTTTTTCTTCTTCAGTTAAATTTTCGCATTTTTTAGAATAAACATAAGCTCGTTTTGCTTTTGTAGCTTCTTCTTTTTCCGCTTCAAGTTCTTCCGGAGTACAGAAGCATTCATACGCAAAACCTTTATCAAGAAGAATTTGAGCATACTTAGGATATATATCAAATCTTTCTGATTGTGTGTAAGGGCCGTATTCTCCGCCGACATCAGGTCCTTCATCCCAATTTAAGCCTAATGCTTTTAAACTGTCAAAAATATTATCAATATAAGCTTGGCTTGTCCTTTCGGCATCCGTATCTTCTATTCTTAATACATATTTTCCGCCGTTTTTTTTGGCAAATAAATAATTAAATAAAGCTGTTCTTGCCGTTCCTATATGTAAATTACCGCTTGGTGACGGTGCTATTCTAACTCTGATTTCGTCCATTGTTCTCTCCAATTAACTTACCTATAAGCTAATTTTATAACAAAAATAAAATCATCGCACTGTTAATATATTTTATTGATAAAAGTTTGTTTTTAAACTTTTTGTTAAAACTAAATTATTATTAATGTAATCTTCTCTAAATGTTGTCGGTCTTACTTTTTGTTTGATTTTATATATGTAGCAAATATTACTTTCAAAGTATATTATTTCTTCAAGTTCATAATTTTTGCGAATATAGTTATAAATATCAAATCCAAATTTAATGCCAAACTTATCTGTTTCACTTACCCAAAGAAAAATATAAATATAATCAATTTTTTTATTTTTAATTTTTTCTATAACATATTTTTCACCTATGGCAGGAGTAGTATGACTTTGCAGTTGATATAAATACATATCAGTTAATGGGATATCAAGCATATAATGAATGTATGAACCTTCCGGAATATATAATAATGTTTTATTTTTCCCAATTATATTTTCCTGTGCATGTTTAAATATCGGTTTAATAATGTTATAGTAATTTTCTGCCGTATAAAAAAATCCTTTAGAGGTTTGTATTTTATATTTCATTAGTTTATAGTTATCCAGTGATATAATTGAAAAAAATAACGAATATAATATTAATGATATACATAATGAATTTTTATAACATTTAGTGTTTAAATTCGGAAATTTTTCAGGAACTATTTCAAATATCAAATATATAAAAATCATCCAAAAATATATAATATTAAATCTTCCGATATATGAAATATAGATTGCTACAAAAGAACGAAAATTAATTAAATAGCATATTAATAGCAATATATAAAATAATTTTTCTTTTTTTGAAAATGGTATTTTTTTAATTATGTTGTAAATAAATAAAATAACTGCTGATAATAAAACAAGATGATTTAGAAAAACTAAGTTCCGACCTGAAAAAACTAAAAAGTATGGTTTTAAATTCAACAGTATAAATAATAATACGGAAGAAATAACAATCCAAGCCAAAGTATACTTTACTTTTTTCTTTATTAATAAATTGTATTCCATAAATAATATCAAAAATGGGAAAATAAAATATTGGCAAAAACTAAAAAAGGAATAAATAATATATTTTATAACTCCGGCATTAATAAATAAAGGAAGATGTTCTTTATAAAAAGCTATTGTATAAGGATTTTTTATATATTTATAAAGATAAATTATTTCATCATAAATTACATTAAGAATATTATTTCCTGCTTGAATGTATAATAACAAAAATGTAAACAAAATGGGTATAGCAATAAAACAGAGTCCTGTTAAAAATTTTCGCAGAGAATTTAGTCTTAAAAAGCTTAAAAAGAGAACTATTGAAAAACAGGTATAATCAAATTTAAAAGATATTGATAAACCTGTAAAAAAACAAGCAAAATATAAATGTTTAAGTTTATTCTTTTTTAAATAAAGTATAAAAAAAGTCAGAGCAATCATACAAGATGAAAAAGCATATATAAATGAATACGTATAAGGGAAAAACCAATTAGTATTAGATAAAATCGATATTTTACAAGATAAAGAAATAAACATAACTGAAAGTACCGTTATAAATGCAGTTCTTACAGAAGATATTTCATACATTATTTTATAAATACAAACAAGAATAATAATAGAATTAACAATCCCGGCACAATATAAGACATTAAGATTACTTGAAAATATAGAAAATAAAAAAGCATTTAAATAAAAAGATAAAGGAGCAAATAAAGCCATTATATCTTTATATAAGACTTTACCTTCCAAAATGGCATCAGCAATTGTTGCTTCTCTGAAATGATCCCAAATAAAACTACCGCCTTTGCCGTAAGATGCTATTCCGATAAAAATAAAAATAAGAATTAATAAAAAAATACTTATAATATTATTTCTATCTTTCATTTTATGCCTCATTTATTTTTTACATATAAGACAACTTCACCGGTAGCAAGAGTCTTTTGTACATCTATAATTCGCTGATTTGAACTTCCAATCCAATGTAAATTATTATCGTTTAATGATTTAATAAATCTTCCGTCAACTAAAACATCAATATATTTCATTTTAGGATTTTGTTTAAATTCTTCCCATAAGAACCCTGTATAAACCCAAACCGTTTTATTAGGGTACTGTTCTTTAACTTTCCTCATAAGACGAAATGTTTCGGCTCTGTTAAACGGGTGCAGCGGGTCGCCTCCGGAGAATGTTATACCGGATATATGAGGTTTTGCCAGTGCTTCAAAAAGTTCGTTTTCGGCTGCTTCATCAAACGGAAGTCCGCCTGTAATATCCCAAGTAATGGGATTTTGGCAGCCTTCACATTGATGGTTGCATCCTGCAACCCATAGTACGACCCTTAAGCCGTCCCCGTTTAACATGTCGTCTTTAGTAATATTGTGATAATTCATTGTTACATACTTACTCTGTCTTTTATCTCTTCCATTTTTGCTTCGTTAAGACGAGTATCACCTTTTACTCTCGAGTAAGAAAGATAACCGTTCATCCTTTCGATTTTTGTTAAATTTTTGCTTCCGCATTTCGGACAGACATCCATATTAAGTTCCTGATGTCCGCAATCATCACAGTATGAAAGCGATAAGTTTACACCTTCATAAAATCCCATATCCATTGCTCTTTCAATCAATGTTCTGATTGCTTCTTTGTTGTAAGAAATCGGGTATTTAACATACTGGATTTTTCCGCCGTTCATTAAATTCCAGAATCTGTTTTCTAAATCCTGTTTTTCAATCGGAGATATTTTTTCCGTTACATGGCAGTGGAAGCTGTTAGAAACATAACCTCTATCGGATACATTCGGAACAATGCCGTATTTTTCACGGAATTGTTTAACCTGAAGTCCGCATAAGCTTTCAGCCGGAGTGCCATACAGTGCATACAAGTTTCCGTCTTCTTCTTTAAATTCATTTACTCGTTTATTTATGTATTCCATTACTTCAACGGCAAATTGTCCGTCTTCAACTAATGATTTACCGTTATGAATTTCCTGAAGTTCATTTAATGCGGTAATACCAAATGAAGCCGTTGCTGCCTTAAGCAGAGGTTTAATTTTATCATGAAAACCTAAGTGACCGCCGTAAAATCCGCCTTCACAGTATGCAAGAGGGTTTGTTGAAGCTCTCATTTCTCCTAAGTAATCATAAGTTCTAATATGAATTTTTCTGATTAACTGCAAGTAGTAATCAAGAACTTCATAAAAATCTTTGCTTTCTTTTTTAGCTTTTGCATAAATCATAGGCAAATGAAGGCTTATTGCCCCTATATTAAATCTTCCGACAAATATAGGTTTATCATTTTCATCCGCAGGTTTCATACCGCCTCTTTCATACCAAGGTGATAAGAAAGCTCTGCATCCCATAGGAGATACTACTCTCTTATATTTTTTATACATGCTTGCAACATAACCTTCACCCGTTAAGCTTAACCAGTCGGGATACATTGAACGTTGTGAACATTCTAAGCCTGCTTCAAATACATCCTCTAATACTCCGCCTTTTCCGTGGAGTTCTTTATCATATAAGAATACTAATTTAGGGAACAATACCGGCTTTTTGCATTCTTTTTTGCCCTGTCCGTTCTTTCTTGTATTTAAAGCGGCAATTGAAGCCATTTTTTCATATTCGCCCGTACCTAAACCGAAGGTAATGGTTATAAACGGATAGTCACCTCTTGAAGATGCTACCGTATTAAATTTATATTCCCAGCCTTGGAAACCTTGTTCAAAGTCTGTTTGAACATCTTTTAATGCTTCATTTCTTGCTTGTTCAAAGCTTAAACCCATTGAAATATATCGTTCATACTGTTTGTTATAAGATTTTTCCGCATATGGAGCAAGCAGTTTGTCAACTTCGGGAACGGTAAAACCGCCGTACTGCTGGCTTGCTGCAGCCATAACGATATCACCTATAACATCAAATGCAACGGCCAGAGTCTTTGGTTCATTATACCAAAGGTTTCCCATTTCAAAACCGCCTTTTAATACTTCTGCTACATCAAATAAACAGCAATTCATAGTGTCACGTCTTGCTGACATATCATGGATGTAAATATAACCGTCACGAATTGCCTGTAAATCCTCTACCGTTAAGAAAAACTTCTTATATAATTCTTTATTTAATTGATTAAATATTAAAGAACGTTTTGTTGATACCAAGGCGGAATCTGAGTTTGAGTTTTCTTTATCTCCTATATACATTATTTTTTGACTTTCTTGGTATACTTTATCAAGCATTCTTACAAAGTCTTGTTTATAATTTCTGTAGTTTCTGTAGCTTTCGCATACTTTATGGTTAACTTCTTCTAATGCCTGTTCAACAATATTATGCATTTCTTGGATTAATATTTCATTATGTCCCGTATTTTGAACTTCTTTTTCAACAATAGAACAAATTTTATTTAATTGTTCTTCCGTAAAATCAATTAATACTCTTCTTGCGGACTTTTTCACGGCATTAATAACTTTTTGTACGTCAAAATTTTCTTTTGTGCCGTCTTTTTTGATTACAAAAAACTTTTGTTGTTCTGTGCTCTCCATTATCAATCCCTCACTCTTTCCAAGATAACTAAAAACACGTAATAAATTACGTATTTTTAAATTTTTATATTATCCCAAATCTCTCGATTTATTATTTTATTTTACAATAATTTTTTTAGCATGTAAATATAAATATATATGAAAGATATAATTATTTTTTATTTTTTTGGTTTATTTTTTTGCTTAGCCACTGCAACATCAATAGTGTATTCATTTTGCCTTGCAAGAATTTCTTCTTTTTGAGCTTTGGTTAAGTCATCATTTGCTTCTTTTACTGCTTCATTAGCTTTTTTTGCTATTGCAGCCAGTTTTTCTCTCTTATCGGCTGCTTTTTTTACTTTTTCCTGAGCTTCTGCCAGAGCCTGTTCGTCAATATTTTTTATGTATTCCTGATCTTTTCTGAAACTTTCCATTACTTCAGGTGTTAAAGTCGGTCCGCTTTTTAATATGTAATTGTCTATTTCATCTATAACAAGTTCTGCTGTTACAAAATTTTCAGGATAAGGATTGTGCCTTTTTGCATCCGTAACAAATAATTCAATTTCAGCAGGAGTAAATGCAATGTTATCATCTTTTATTTTATTTATTACTTTTTGATAATCAAATTCTGCTGCGGAATCTTTTTCATCAAGTTTGAATAGAACATATTTTATCATATCCCCTATTGCAAAATCTTCCATTTCACCTATTGCTAATTTAATATCGGTACGACCCGGACGAAGTATTGCAGAATCAATATTTTGTGAATAGTTTGCTGTTCCAATCCAGGAAACTCCTTCATCTGCACAATTTTCGGAACTGTTAATGAATGCTCTTACTTCTTTTATATACTCAGGAGTTTTTTTTCTGTCTAATAAATAATTATCTATATCTTGGGGGAAATATATTACGGAAGGCTTGCCTGTTCGTTTAAAATATTCTTTTCCGTCTTCAAATGCTTTTTTTATTCTTTCGGCATTTTTCGCATGTCCTCTTTCTTGAAATTCTACGGGGATAATATTAACTCCGAAGTGTTTTAAGTGTTCACAGGTTTTTTCTGCCATATAGGTTTTTCCGCCTCCGGGAGGCCCGTATAACAGCATGCCGTTAGGCATTTTAGGATATGTTAATTCTTTTTTCTTTGTTAATATGGGTACTACAAAATCCATAGCAATTTTATATTTTTCTACTCCGTACCCTAATACTGCATTTAACCCGATTTCGTTACCGTCATTTGTGGGTTCTATATATGCATTATTAAGAAAATCATCATGATATTTTATTGCAGCTACAACATCTACATTTAATTCTTTTTCAATCTTATTAATATTATCCATTTTTATTTGAAATAATCTTTGGGCTTCTTTTTCCCGTTTTCCTGCAGGAATGCTTGAAATCCAATAAAAAGCACCGCCTAAAGCGGCAAATACGGCAGTGCAGGCTGCTCCAAAACCAATACCTTCAAGAGCAGGAATTATCAATTCTGAAAAAACACCAAAACTGGGATTGCTTTTTTTACTTAAGCCTACTTGTGCCTTTCCGTATGCTCCGTTTGAATAACTGTAATTAGCTGTAGTGACTGTTGAATTTGGATTTGCTTGATTTTTATAATTATTTATTTTGTTTGTCGTATTGCTTTTGTTGATGTTGTTTATTGCTTGAATTTTCATTTTTTTACCTTTTTATTTTTTACTTATTACTTTTAATGCTTCATTTATTAAAACTTCTTGCTCATTTTTGTTTGCATATTCTTTAATAAAATCAATATATTTCTGCCAAACTTCTTTTGGTTCGTTTTCTAACGGTTTAGTAAGTATGTGCAAACTGAATCTGCCGGGACGAGCAACTGCAGTATCTACTTTTAAAACATTGTATTCATCTGCTACAACAGTAAACCCTTTTTTACTGCAGTCCTGCATATAATTTAATAAAGGTCTTGCAGCTTTGTATATTTTTGTTTCCTGCCTGTCAGGCGCAATTTTATCAAGTTCTTTAATTATTATTGCCGTTCTTTTACCTTGTGTTTCAAATCTGTTTTTTGCTTCTTTTATTGCTTTATCTATTTGATATCCGATATCTTCTATTGAAGAATTTTGCAGTTCCGGCATTCTTTCAATCTGATATCCTGCCTTTGATAATTCTTTTATAAATCCCTCTTTTACGGTAGTTTTGTTTGCACTTTCAGGTCCAAAGAATGATACTCCGTTAAATAAAGTTGTACCTTGCTCTTGAACTTCATCTATTAAATGTTCTCTTGCAATATTTACTTTTTTTACAAGTGTTTCATCTTGTTGAATTGCCAAATATTTTGGTAATGCCTGATATTGTTTTAATGCTTCTTTTGCATTATCGGCACCTTTTTTGCATTTTGAACTGTATAAAATTGCTAATGCCGCAGCAGACATTAACAATAATGCAAAAATTAATTTTTTGTTTTTATAAAAAGGCTGCTTTTTGGATTTTATTTCAACAACATCAGGTTTAGATGCAGGAATAGAATTGTAACCTGTATATTTTTGAGAACTTACATCGTTAAAAACAGAAGGAATGTTATTAATGCCGTTAAATGTAACCTTCACTATTTCCCTCCGATTATTTGCATTTGAATTTTAACAAATTCATACATGCTTTTCCAGAGTTTTATATATTAAATATATAAAAATTGAAATATATTTTTACAAAGGTTACCAAGGCTGATTTTCTTCTGCTTGCTGCATAATTCTTTTTGCTTCTTTTATAAGATTTTCTATTTGAGCAATTGTTTTATTTGCTTCGTGTTCATTATAGATTAATTTTATTTTTTTTACGGCAAAATTTCCTATTTCGGATAGTCCCAGTGTAAGCATGCCGATTTGTACTCTTTCATTATCTGTGAATTCTTCCAAAGGTCCGTAAATATAATCTCTCGCACGTCTATGCAGATCCTTTTGATATTCATCAAATTCTTTTGGATTTTCAAGGTAATCAGCTACTTGGTTTAATGTATCATCCGTTTCTGTTTTAAAAGGGTAAGGAAGATTTTCTTTGCCCAGTGATAAAGCACCTCGGAAATTCTTTTCCGCAAGATAATCATTCACTGTTTTTTTATAATCGGGTTTTGCTTTTTTTGCGGCATCATTAATATATTCAGCTCTTTCAGGGCATAATCTTAATGCTTTTTCTCTTAATCCTACGGATATGTAATAATCTATTATTAATTTCTGCACCGCATCAGAACTCTTGGAAATATCTACATGGTTTTTATTTAAATATTGTCTGAATTCTTTATATCTTTTATCTTTAAGCAGTCCTAATAAAATTCTTTCATCTTTTGGATGAAAAATCATTTTTGAATAATCATCTTTACCAATATCAATAAAAGAGCCTGTTTCGCTATTGGGATAATAAGTTAAAGTACCGTCTTTTTCGGTGTACAAAACTCCTAAATCTTCGTATACAAGTTCAGAAGGAGCAGATGCTTCGTAGCAGCAAGGAATATATTGTGAAGTTTTAACGCAGTATACTAAACCTTTGTCCGGATTTGTTTTAATATATTCTTTTATATCTTCAGGGTTAGCACGATTTTCAGGATTTGATATTGCTTGTATATATAAATGACGGTTACTGCCTAAATCTTCAATTACTGTTATGCGGCCAGGAGTTGAGATTACATCTTTATAAATTCCCCAATCTTCCGGAATTTCTGTTATCTTTTCCCCTTTAAAACTTACCGGTTTTGATATATTTTGTGAATAATTAGCCGTAATTGAATTTGGTTTTTTTAATGTAGAATTTACTGCTCTTAAATTATACCCTACCCCTGTTATCATATTTATCCCTTTCTTAATAATATTTTTTTAAAACATGTTAATAATTTTTTTGCTATTTTACAAGTTTAAAAATTACATAATTTTACAAAAAAGTTTTCTTTAAGGCTAATTGTCAAAAATAATAATATATTTTAAAATTAGCTTATGAATTTATTAGGATATGTTTTTAAAAGAATATTGCAAACGATACCGTTATTATTTTTGGTATCAATAATCAGTTTTTTCCTTATAAGGGTAGCCCCTGTTGATCCTTTGGCGGAATTAAGATTAAATCCTTCAATTACACAGGAAACTCTTGATTATGAGATACAAAGACTTGGGCTTGATAAACCCGTTATAGTACAATACGGCTTATGGCTTAAAAGTTTCGTAAAGGGTGATTTGGGATATTGTACAACGGGAGAAAAAGTCTCTGATAAATTGCTTGAAAGAATTCCTAATACATTATTACTCACAAGTTTAGTAATTTTATTTACTTGGATGGTGGGGATTCCGTTGGGGATAGTGGCGGCACTTCACTGGCGAAAGCCTATTGATAGGATTTTAACTGTTTTATCCAGTATCGGAATGGCAATTCCTTCATTTTTCTTTGCATTGCTGCTGTTAATATTTGCGGTTAAAACAGGCTGGTTTCCTACGGGAGGTTTAACAAGTTTTAATCATTCCGAAATGAGCACTTTTCATAAAATTTTAGATATACTTCATCATCTGGTTCTGCCTGTATTAGTTTTGTTTACAATATCTTTATCGGGACTTCAAAGACAGATGAGAGGTAATTTGTTAGATGTCCTTCAATCTGATTATGTTAAGTTTGCAAGGGCTAAAGGTCTAAGTGAAAATAAAGTTGTTTATAAACATGCGCTTCGTAATGCAATAAATCCTATGGTAACACTTTTGGGATTTGAATTTGCTTCTTTATTAAGCGGTGCTGCTCTGACAGAATATGTCTTTCAATATCCGGGGCTCGGAAGATTAATTTTGGAGGCTGTAATGAAATCTGATATTAATCTTGTTATGGCTTCTTTAATGATTGGTACTGTTATGCTTGTTATTGGTAATTTGCTTGCTGATATTCTCTTAAAGATTGCAGACCCGAGAGTTGAGGTATCTTAATGGCTAAACTACCCGAATATAATGATTTTGTAAAAGACAATATTTTTAAAACAGTTTTAAAAGATAAGTTTGCAAAATATGCGGTGTTTATTTTATTGATTTTATACCTTGCTGTTTTATTTGCATCTTTTATTTGTCCGTACCAAAAAGAATATTCAAACAGAAATAAAGCATACTGCCCGCCTTCAAAAATTTACATTATTAATGAAAAAGGCAGATTATCATTGCCTTATACATACAATTACATCCGTTTTTTTGACAAAGAAAATTTTGATACAAAATATATAGAGGACAGAAGTCAAAAGCATTTTGTAAAATACTTTGCTAAAGGGTATAAATATAAGCTGTTTGGAATAATTCCTTGTGACAGGCATTTTTATAACGTTGATGAGGGCGGTGAAATATACCTTTTAGGAACTGATATTAACGGCAGAGATAATTTTTCAAGACTTTTATTCGGAGGAAGAATTTCTCTTACAATCGGTTTTCTTGCTTTATTTGTATCTTTTCCTTTGGGAATGCTTTATGGCGGAATTTCAGGATATTTTGGCGGTAAAATTGATTTTATTATGATGAGAATAGCTGAAGCTATTATGTCTATTCCGAGTTTTTATTTATTGATAATATTAGCATCAATACTTCCTGCTAATATGACGAGTGTTCAAAGATTTACCCTTATAGTAGTTATTCTTGCACTTATCGGCTGGGCAGGATTTTCAAGAGTTGTAAGAGGAATGGTTCTATCGATTAAGAAAAAAGAATTTGTTATTGCATCAGAGGCTATGGGTGCTTCTGCTTTAAGAACAATAGTAAAACATATTCTGCCTCAAACTTTAAGTTATGTTATAGTTGCAATGACTTTAAGTGTTCCATCTTATATCTTGTCGGAATCAGGTTTAAGCTTTTTGGGTTTAGGTATTCAGCAGCCTGATGCAAGCTGGGGAAATATGCTTAAAGAAGCACAGGAATTTATTAATATTGTTTCAAGACCTTGGCTTTTGACTCCCGGTTTTTTAATTTTTGTTGCGGTATTAGCTTTTAATTTGATAGGTGATACAATTAGAGATGCGGTAGACCCTAACAGCAGAGAAAGATAATACAAATGAAAGATTTTTTAAACTATTTTTTGACAACGGATTTAGATATATTAATCAGAATTTTGGTCTCAATAATATTAGGTTCATTGATAGGATTTGAAAGAGAAATTACAAATAAATCGGCCGGGCTCAGAACTCAAATAATGGTATGTCTGGGTTCTTGCATATTTACAATACTTTCTATATACGGGTTTTCTACTGCAGTAACATTATATCCGCTTGGTGATCCCGCAAGAGTCGCCGCTCAAATAATTACAGGTATTGGTTTTATAGGTGCAGGTACTGTTTTAAGACAAGGTTTAACCGTAACAGGTTTAACAACTGCTTCCACTTTATGGATTGTTGCAGCTATCGGTATGGCTTGCGGATGCGGTAAAATAAGTATTGCTGTTATATCCACTGTATTAGCAGTGGCTATTCTTGTTTTAATAAGAATTTTTGAAGTAAAAATAATGCCCAAAAATCTTAAACATATGCGTAAAGTTAAACTTTCTTTTATTTGCAAATATAGTGAATATGAAGAAGTTTATAAAAAAATTAATGAAATATTCCCTGAAGTATTGGATTATAACCATAAAACGGTTGATGATGAGGGGGATAGTTTAAAAATTAATGCTAAGGTTTTTTGTAATGAAAAAAGTCCCGTTATGCATATTTATAAACAACTTGAAGATATGAAAAATCTTAAATCGGTTAGTGTAAAGGAAATTTTTGAATAATTGCTCTTAGCTAACAAAAAATGTTATAATTATTATGGTTTAATGAAGTATGCAGAAGACAGAAAAATTATATTCGGATATACCGCCTACAAGGCTCAGAAACAGAAAAGAAAAATTCAGAAAAGCTCATAACTATGCTTTTTGGACTTGGGTTGCGGATAGGGTCTTTTTCAGAATGCTTAGTCACAGATTTTATGCACTTAGAATTAAAAATCTTGAAGCATTTAATGAAAGAAGAAATAAAAATTATCCTTCAATAATTTATGCTCCTCATATGAATTGGTGGGACGGGATTGTAGGTTATAATCTTATGCGCCGTTCTTTTAAGGTTATTCCCAGAATGATGATTGAAGAAATGAACAGATTTCCTTTGTTCTCATTTATAGGAGCTTTCCCTGTTAATAAAGCTTCGGCTCAAGAGGCTATTAAATCTTTAAAATACATTGTTGAAGATTTACATGACCCTAATATGGCATTATGGATATTTCCGCAAGGAATAGTCAGACCACCAAACTACAGACCTATTGAGTTTCAAACAGGACTTGTTTATGTTGCTCAAAATGTGGCTAAAAAATACGGAGGAGTTAATCTTATTCCGATTGCGGTAAATTATACCTTCTTACGGGAAGACAGACCCGAATGCCTCGCTGAAGTAGGTGAACCCATTGTTCTTACCGCTGAAACTTCTAAATTTGACAGGCATGAATTTACTCAAAAAATCCAAAAAGAATTTGAACAGCTTTGTGATGAGCAGCTTCAAACTTTTTCAAAAGGTGAAGTGACAGGGTATGAATATGTTTTTAGACAAGATTTACCTTGGAACAGAAAAATTGAAAAAAAATTGAAAAATGTTGCTATGGAAAATGTTGAAGAAGAATAATTTCTTTTTGTAACAATTATTTTTTTTTCGGCAATTTGTTTATATTAAAATACTTTATATTTATAGTAAGTAATGTTGTCCGAACAAAATTTTACGGTAAGCCGCGAAATGGTGTTACAAAATGAACATCTGAGCAATGCGAAGATTGTGAGCCTGTATGCGTTAGCTGAGTAAAATTTTGAGAGTGGCATACAGAAAAGGTTACAAAACGAGCAAGCGAAGAATGAGCTTTGCGAGCTTGTATGCGTAACGAAGTGTAGTCTGAGCACTCGTACAGCGACGAGGAGTCGGTGGCAGAGTGCGACACTAGATAAAATCGGTAAATATGGAAAAAAGCAAAGAACTTGAACTCGATGTTCAGTATCTTAAAGATGTTTATATTAAAAGTATGCATCTTTATGATAACTTAATTCTAAAACTTAAAAATAATAAAAAACTGATAAATAAACGAAAAGAGTTTATTTATTCGCAGTTTAAAATTATTTTTGGTTCGGGCAGATTTTGGTGATTATTCCGGAAAGTATGCAATGTAAGGCAGGTTTCTGAAATATCCTTTATAATCGAGTCCGAAACCGACTACAAATTTATCATCAATTTCAAATCCGTATAAATCGGGTTCTATATCTGTTTGTCGTGCGCATTTTTTATTTAATAAAGATACAAACATTAATTTTTTCGGATGGTGTTTTATTTTAAATAAATCCGTTAAAAATTTTGCCGTTAATCCTGTGTCAATAATATCTTCAACAATTAAAACGTTTTTATTTTCAAGATTAGGCAGTGTTAAATCTATTGCCTGAAGATTATGTGATGATTTTGTTTCGTTTCCGTAGCTTGATATTCTTATAAATTCCATTTTTACGAGATGATTTAAATGTTTAACCAAATCGGAACAGAATATAACAGACCCCTTTAAAACGCATATAACATACAGCTCTTCATTAACGGGAAATTCTAATTCTATTTGTTTTGCCAATTCCGTTAATTTGTTTTGGATATCTTTTTCTGAAATTAATATTTTCAATTTGTTTATATCTTTATCCAATTCAGTCATTTTTAATTATCTCCATTGTGAGTTTATATGCAGGTATTCCGTTTGAGCGGAGTTTTTCGCTTAACCCTGTTCCAATTGCCCATAGGACTTCTTTATCTTTACATAATAAAATTATTTTATCTCTGTCGTGTTCGGGTATATTTTTGTTTATAAAGTATTTTTTTAATTTCATTTTTCCCTGCATGCCAAACGGCTGAATTATATCGCCGTTTCTTCTTGTTCTTAAGGTTAAAGGAAATTCAGGTGCAGGAAGGTCTATATATGCCATGGGAACATTTGCCTTTGGAAATTTTTCAGGCATTTCCTTATTTTCCGCAATGGTAAATTTATAAATTCCGTTTAATATATATTCTCCCGAGGTTGTTATTATAATTTCTTCTTCTATTTTTTTATAGCTGTCCGAGTGTACAAAATATGTATATTTATGTGATACAAACAGCCACAAATCGTTTGTTACGGAAAGAGTTTTACCTGTTTTTGATTTTTGATTTTCTACTATAAAATTTATAATTTCCTGAATTTTTGTAAAACTCGGTTCCAGTTCGTTCTTAACTAGGAGTTTATATACAAAGTGTTGTTTTATTGCTGAGTTTAAAATTAAAAAGTTTTGAGTCAGCCATTTATCACCTATTGTAATTTGTTTTTCAATGTTTGCCATTAATTCGTTTATAACTCTGTTATTTCCTGCTGCAATATCGGCAAGTGTAATTAATGAATTTTCAATATTAGGATTAATAATTTTAATTGCAGGCATAATATTATGTCTTATATTATTTCTTGCATATTTTGTATTAGTATTGCTTGTATCATTATTAGGATATAGTTCATTTTTAATACAATATTCTTCAATTTCTTTTCTTGAAAAATTTAAGATGGGCCTTATTACTTTAAAACCGCCTAAATCTCTTATTTCTTTAATTCCTTCAAGTCCGTTTAAACCTGTTCCTTTAATAATACGGTATAAAATGGTTTCCGCATTGTCGCTTTTTGTATGAGCGGTTAAGATGGCATCCGCTTCAAATTCTTCGGCACATCGTTTAAAAAAGTCATATCGCATCTCTCTTGCCACAAGCTCTGAGGCTTTTACATTATCAGGCAATGTATCCGATATAAAAGTAATATCATTTTCTTCGCAAAAAGCCAGACATCTTTCTTTTTCCGCTTCCGATTCTTTGCCTCGCCAATTATGGTTTAGGTGGGCTGCCACTAATAAAAATCCGTACTCATGGGATAATTTATTCATTATGTCTAAAAGACACATAGAATCCCATCCGCCTGAAAAACCTACTATTAAAGTTGTTTCACAGCTTATATTTATATATTTTTCTAATATATTTTTTACTGTTTCTTTCATTCTTTTATTATATCAGATTTTTATTTATCTTGGTTAATATTGTGTTCTATATCATACTTTTGGAGTGCATCCGCACATTTTGTTAAATCCCAAAATTTATTTTTAATATTAAATTTTTCCCAAGGTATTGCTATAGTTGTATTATCAACGACATATAAATATTCTCTATGATGTCCCTGCATTGGCTCATAATTATAATCATAATTTACCAGCAATGTTTTTTGTTCATAGCTTTCAGAAAAAACTATACTTGTTGCTGCATACATTCTGTGCCATATATATCTTCTTAAGTTAGAATTATATAAACTTGATATTTCTTCATGTTCAGACGGAATGTATAATAAATCTTGAGTTTTATTAAGCTCAGATTTCATATATTGAATATTTTTATTCCAATAGTATGTATCAACCAACTGCCAAGCGGTTTGAAATATTCCGCATATTAAAACTATACAAATATAGTTTGTTAATTTAATATAATTTTGTTCTTTTTTGAGTATATCAAATATTAATATTATTGTAAAAATTATAGGAAGTGCAAAACAAGCAATTACTCTTAGAGCTTGTTCATACATTGGATTTAAAGAGGTTGAAATACAATATAAAATTCGTATAAAATTCAAGATAAATAAAGAAATAAACAATAAAGTTAATTTAAAATCAATTTTTCTTTTTTTATATATTAATATACAAAGCATTAGTATTGTAATCAAACTTATTGAAAAATTTATATTAAATATATGAGGAAGTGTAACATAAATTTCATTAAAAAATCTTATAATTTCCCATTTTTCATTTGGTACATTTAGTACAAAAATTAAGTTAAAAATAGAAGCTCCAAGAGCCCCTATGCCTATATATAGTTTGACCGCTTTGTTTTTAATATTTTCTTCTTGTTTAGCATACAATAGTGAAGCGATAAAGAAAATTAAGCCGAGAATAATTACATATTCAAAAGTACCAAACATAACTATAATAAGAAAAGTAATTAAAGCTATATCTCTTTTGTTATATTTACCCCCCCCCATTGCCAAATAATTCCATAATACAAAGTGGAGCATACTTCCTAAAATACATTCAACTATGGAAAAAATAGAGAAAGTAATAATAATTAAAGAATATGAAAATAAAGACCAATAAAAAATATCAAGTCTTTTTGTTTTTTTAATCAGGACATAGTTCCACCATAGAGCTAATAAGGGCAAAAGGAACATAGAACAGCTAAAAATCATCATTAATGCGAATTTATTATGTATATGTAAAATAGAATATGCTATAATTGATGGTGATTGTAGTAATGTCAATATAAAAAATCTGGGGTGATCTGAACAAGAAGTTATAGTATATATTCCATTAGAGTACCTATTTAATTGATCAAGAATATAAAAAGCCCCGTCTAAGTACATTCCTCTCATTGTTACTGTTGCATATATAACGTGGACTATTGAAATTATTATAAAAAACCACATCAAAAATTTATATATTTTATTATTTAAAAATTCATTCATTATATTTACTTTCTATATTATGTTCTATATTGTAATTATTCAGTGTTTCTGCACATTTTGTTAAATCCCAAAATTCATTTTTAATATTATACCAACCCCAAGGAATTGCAAGTATATCTTTATTATCTTTAGGAATATATGTACCATATAATATAAGTAATGCTTTTTGTTCATAACTTTCAGAAAATAATATACTTGTTGCAGTTAATACCCAGTCTGCAATATATCTTCTAAACTTTGGATTGTAATAACTTGATATTTCTTCATGTTCAGGAGCAATATATAAAAAATCTTCAGTTTTATTAAGCTCAAATTTCATATATTGAATATTTTTATCCCAATGGTATGTATCAATCAATTGCCAAGCGGTTTGAAATATTCCGCACATTAAAACTATACAAATATAGTTTGTTAATTTAATATAATTTTGTTCTTTTTTGAGTATATCAAATATTAATATTATTGTAAAAATTATAGGAAGTGCAAAACAAGCAATTACTCTAAGAGATTGTTCTCCTAAAGGATATAGAGAAAAATATAATTTATTACAAAGAGATGTAAAATTTATAACAAATAAAAAAATTGTAAAAATTAAAAATTTATTATTTAAATTTTTTTGTATAAATATCAATAAAAATAATAATAGCAAGGTTAAAAAGCTTATTGAAAGATTTAAATTAAATAAATTGGGTATATTAATATACAATTCATTTATATATCTTAAAAACTCTCCTTTTTCTCCGGGTACATTCAGTACAAAAATTAAGTCAAAAATAGAAGTCCCAAGAGCACCTATACCTATATATAATTTAACAGCTTTATTTTTAATATTTTCTTCCCGTTTAGCATACATTAATGCTGCGATAAAGAAAATTATGCCGAGAATAATTACATATTCATATGTTCCAAACATAACTATAATAAGAAAAGTAATTAAAGCTATATCTCTTTTGTTATATTTACTCCCCCCCCCCATTGCCAAATAGTTCCATAATACAAAGTGGAGCATGCTTCCTAAAATACATTCAACAATAGAATAAATAGAGAAAGTAATAATAATTAGAGAATATGAAAATAAAGACCAATAAAAAATATCAAGTCTTTTTGTTCTTTTAGTCAGGACATAGTTCCACCATAAAGCTAATAAGGGCAAAAGGAACATAGAACAACTAAAAATCATCATCAATGCGAATTTATTATGTATATGTAACCCAAAAAAAGCTATCATTGATGGTAATTCTAATAATGCCAAAATAAAGAATCTGGGATGTGTTATATCAAATGAAAATCTTAATATGCCGTTTGAATAATTGTTTAATTCGTTTAACATGTAATGGGCACCATCCATATACATTCCTCTCATTGTTACTGTTGCATATATAACGTGGACTATTGAAATTATTATAAAAAACCACATCAAAAATTTATATATTTTATTATTTAAAAATTCATTCATTATATTTACTTTCTATATTATGTTCTATATCATATTTCTTCAGTGCTTCCGCACATTTTGTTAAATCCCAAAATTCATTTTTAATATTATACCAGCCCCAAGGGATTGCTATAAATTCTTTATTTTTCTTGGGAACAAATAATGATTCTCTGTAAGATAAATTAATTTGATCTCTTTCTTCGTCATAATTTAATAATAATGTTTTTTGTTCGTATGTATCAGAAAATAATATACTCATTGTTGCATAACAGCAGTATGGTATATATCGTCTTAATTCAGGATTTATATTTCCCGATATATCTTCATGTTCAGAGGGAATATATAATAAATCTTGAGTTTTATTCAATTCTGATTTCATATATTGAATATTTTTATCCCAATAATATGTATTAACTATCTGCCAAGCAGTTTGAAATATACCGCATATTAATACTATACATATCAAATTTTTAATTTTAATTAGGTTTTGTTCCTTTTGCTTAAAATCTAAAATACAAGTTATTATTATCATTATCGGAAAAGCATAACAAATCAATGTCCGAAAGGAACTTTCATATAATGGTGATATAGATGTTTTTAATGATACTAATAATCTTACAAAATTAATAATACAAATTAAAGAAAATAAGAAAATTGTTTTTATTCCTGTTGATTCTTTTTTTAATGCTATAAAAATTAGAAATATTAATGTAATTATACTTGTTGAAATATTGAGGTTTGTTATATGTGAAAAATAAAAATAACTTTCTTTAAAAAATCTTATAATTTCACTATATTCGCCCGGTACTTTTATTATGAAAAATAAATTATATATTGATGCTCCAAGTGAGCCTATTCCTATTAAAAATTTTGTTATTTTGTTTTTAAGATTTGTTTCTCTTTTTGCATACATAATTGATGCAATAAAGAAAATTATACCTATATAAATAATATATTCAAATGTTTGATACAATAGTATAGTTAAAAATGCAATTATAATTGAATCTTTCTTAGTATAGTTTATTTTTGCAGCTAAATAATTCCATAAAATACAATTAAGCATACAGCCTAATATAGATTCAACAATTCCGTATATTAAATAAACGGTTATTATTCCGCAATAAGAAAATAACGAGAAGAAGAAAATATCAAATCTTTGAGTCCTTTTAGTAAGAAGATAGTTCCACGATAAAACTAATAAGGGCAAAAGGAATATAGAACAACTAAAAATCATCATTAGTGCAAATTTATTATGTATCTTTAAAATAAAATAAGAAAGAATTGTCGGAATTTGTAGTAGGGTCATTATAAAAAATCTGGGATGAGATATATCATGGGATATTTTAATAATTCCCATAGAGAAGCTGTCTAATTGATTAAGCATATAGAATGCCCCGTCTAAGTACATCCCTCGCATCGTTATTGTTGCATATATAATATGAATTATAGATATTAATATAAATAATAAAATTAAGATTTTAAAACATTTATTATTTAAAAAATCATTCATTAAATTTACTTTCTATATTATGTTCTATATCATATTTTTTCAGGGCATCCGCACATTTTGTTAAATCCCAAAATTTGTTTTTTATATTAAACCAGCCCCAAGGGATTGCAATCATATCCGGATTATTTTTTGGTATATATAAAAATTCTCTGTAACTTCCGTTTCCGCCATCTATGGGTTCATCATAGTTTAATAATAATGTTTTTTGCTCATAACTTTCAGAAAAAAGAATACTTGTTGATGTAAAAACACCATGCCAGATATATCTTCTTAAGGCAGGATTAAAAAAGCTTGAAATCTCTTCATGGTCAGACGGAATGTATAATAAATCCTGAGTTTTGTTCAGCTCAGATTTCATATATTGAATATTTTTATCCCAATAGTATGTATCAACTAACTGCCAAGCGGTTTGCATTATTCCGCACATTAGAACTATACAAATATAGTTTGTTAATTTAATATAATTTTGTTCTTTTTTGAGTATATCAAACAAGAAAATTACAATAAAAATTAGAGGAATACTAAAACAAGGCACGGTTCTTATATGCTGTTCCCACATTGGTGAAACAGAAGATAAGCTTGTATTAATCAATCTGATAAAATTGAGAATATATATTAATGAAAATATTATTATAGATTTTAATGCTATGGATTTTTTATTAAATATTAAACCCAATAATATTATTAAAGTTATGATACTTATGGAAGAATTTAATTCTAAAAGATGCGGTAAATAGTTATACCCTTCAATAAAAAATCTTGTGATTTCTTCTTTTTCTCCGGGTACATTTAGTGCAAAAATTAAGTTAAAAATAGAAGCTCCAAGAGCCCCTATGCCTATATATAGTTTGACCGCTTTGTTTTTAATATTTTCTTCTTGTTTAGCATACAATAGTGAAGCGATAAAGAAAATTAAGCCGAGAATAATTACATATTCAAAAGTACCAAACATAACTATAATAAGAAAAGTAATTAATATTAAATCTTTTTTGTTATATTCAAGTTTTCCTGCCAAATAATTCCATAATACAAAGTGGAGCATACTTCCTAAAATACATTCAACTACTGAAAAAATAGAGAAAGTAATAATAATTAAAGAATATGAGAATAAAGACCAATAAAAAATATCAAGTCTTTTTGTTTTTTTAGTCAGGACATAGTTCCACCATAAAGCTAATAAGGGCAAAAGAAACAAAGAACAGCTAAAAATCATCATTAATGCAAATTTATTATGTATATGCAGCACCCAAAAAGCAAACATTGAAGGTAAGTCCAAAAGTAACATAATACAAAATCTCGGATGAGAGAAATCATTTGATATTTTAAATATACCGTTGGAGTAGCTGTTTAATTGATCAAGCATATAGAATGCACCGTCTTCGTACATTCCCCTCATTGTCACTGCTGCATATATAACGTGGACTATTGAAATTATTATAAAAACCCACATTAAGCATTTAAAATTTTTATTCTTTAAATATTCTTCCATTTTAATTCCTTTTTGAGTTTATTATACATATGCGAAAATTTATTTTTCAAGCTAAAAGATAATTCAAAAGATATAATCTGTTCGGGGATAATTATAATTTAATCTTTAAATACACTTAAATGAAGTGAAAGGAGATAATATGCTTTATAAAACTCTTGAAATAGAAGATTTAATAGATTTAAAAGAATCTGACAGAGAAATTGTAGACTTATTGGAAAATAACGGAGCGCATTTAAAATTAGTTGCTTTAAAGAAAAATCAAATGCTTGAACCTCATATGTCGCATACAAATGTTTGTATCTATATAACAGACGGTGAACTTGAAATGAATTTTCCCGTTAATGATACATGTACTTGTCAGGCATGCGGATGTGATTTACCTGATGAAGATAATAACGATACTAAAAAATATAAACTTAAAAAAGGTCAAATTTTTTTATTTGAAAAAGATGTTCTTCACTCCGTTAAAGCATTAAAAGATACAACTTTTTTACTTATAAAAATATAAATTAATTGAAACGAACTGTAAAAAACAGTTCGTTTTTTTTGAATAAATTATTCTTCAAGTTTATAATAGTATTTATAGTTAGGAAGTAAGTATGAAAAAGATAGTTGAGAGCTTATTTATATTTGTGTTGTTTATTTTTGGAATCATGATGCCGTCTGAGGCTGTAGATACAGCGCAAAATCAAATAATTAATGATATGTATATACAAAATAAGGTAAGCGATATCGGTTTAAAACTTTTAAATGCAAATAAAATCGATGTAAGGATGATTTTTGTATATGAAAGTAAAAACAGTAAGATTAACTTAGAGCCGGGGCTTACAAAAAGGCAGATTATAGCATATGAAAAATCCTTGCAGTTTGCTGCAAATGACGATGAAATAGCTGCATTTCTCGCAAGGGAAATATGTAAAACAGCAGAATCATATTCAGGTGTTTGGAAGGGAATGGTCGCATCGGTTCAGGTTAAATGCGCCCCTAAAAAATTTGAAATTTTCTTTGATAAAAGAGCAGTTGATTTTATGGTTAACGCAGGATTTAACCCTCTCGGGCTTATTACATATATAAATAAATCATATCCTCAAAAACGGTATGATAAGTTTGCAAGAACTAATTTGACCTCTAAAAGATTAGCTAATATTTATGAATATATTTATACTAAATACCCGATTTATTTAAAAAACAATGAATATATTCAAAATGAAGCATATCAAAACTTCCTTTTAACCTCGGCAGCTAACAGGAAAAAACTGTATGATAAAGTAAAATCAGGCTCAAAAAAGGCTGTTGATTATGAATAGAATAATATTTATCATAATATCTTTTCTTTTTATTCATTCTTTTGCGTTTGCCGATATTGTTACCGATGAATATATGGATGAATTGTTAAAGGATGTTGAAATTTCAGCTCCGATACAAAATTTAAACTATAATTATGAGGCTGTTGAAAAAATTCCGATAAGACTTAATATTACGGAAACCATTTCAACAAAAAAAGACGAAATATATGATTTTCAGCCTTTAAAATTTGTTGTAAAAGAAAATGTAAAATATAAAAACAGAGTTTTAATAAATAAAGGCGCAATTATTAATGCTAATGTTGCAATCTATAATACGAAAGGCATGAACGGAATTCCGGGGTGTATAATTATTGATAATTTTAATATAAACGGAATTGATAAAAACAAGTTAAAAGGGATTTATATAAAAAAAGGATTAAATTTATCATTAATGGTATATCCTATCAAATGGGCGCTGACACCAATCCCCGGGGTCGGGTCTTTAACTAATTTTATACTTGGCGGAAATGCAAAAATCACACCAAAGGATACGGTTATTATTTATTATTATCCCGAATGGGGCGAAAAACTCCATTAAGGTAATTGATTTATTTTTTTATTATAATAATAAATATAAGAAAAGGAGAAAACCGTGGATTCAGTTTTAAAACAAATATTAACTCAGCACGTAGCTAAGATAAATTTATTTTTAATCGGTAAATCAATATTAGAGCTTATACTTTTTGTAATCGCTATGCGAGTTATAAATAAAGCATTACAGCTATTTTTTGAAAAAATAATTTCAAAAATTTCTCACCCTGAAACAAGAAAACAATATTCAACAATAAGACAGCTTGGGATTTATCTTGTAGATGCTTTATTGGTGTTATTTTTTACAACAAACATTCTGGAAAATTTCGGAATTGATATGAAACCGATACTTGCAACAGCAGGTGTTTTAGGTGTTGCAGTCGGCTTTGGCGGTAAAAAGTTTGTGGAAGATTTATTTACTGGACTTTCCATAATACTTACAGGTCAGGTTCGTGTCGGTGACTTCGTTACAATTAATAATTCCACGGGAACGGTTGAAAAAGTTACTCTGACAATGATTATCATAAGAACTTTTAACGGTGATGTTCATTTCTTAAGAAACGGGCAGATTGATACTATTATTAACCAAACAAAAGATTTTTCCATGCCTTTGTTTCATATAAATGTTGCATATAAGACAAATATAACGCACGCAATACACGTATTAAAAGAATTAGGAAATGAACTCAGGTCAATGCAGGAGTATTCAAAATTTGTACTTTCTGATATAGAAGTTTTCGGTTTAAACGAATTTTATGATTCTTCAATTGAAATATTGTGCAGAATGAAAACAACTCCGCACGAACAGTGGATGATAAAAAGAAAATTTAATCAAATGGTAAAAGAACGATTTGAAAAAGAAGGAATTGAAATACCCTTCCCGCAAGTGGTTGTTAATAAACCTGTTGAAACGATTGAACAAGAAGTATAAATTTCTGATATAATTTAATTTGTTAAAAGATTTTGAAAGGTTGTTTGTGGAAAAAGTTAACTTAGTATCAGGCATGAGGTCAACGGGGAAATTACATCTCGGGCATTATATGGGTGTAATTACAAATTGGGTTCAATTACAGGAAGAATATAACTGTTTTTATTTTGTTGCAGACTGGCATGCATTGACAACCAAGTATAACGAAACCGAAAATTTAAGACAAGATAAGCTTGATGTGGTATTAGACTGGCTTGCTTGCGGAATTGACCCTGATAAATCAACGATATATTTTCAATCGAATGTATTGCAGATAGCTGAACTTCATATTTTATTAAGTATGATAACACCTAATAACTGGGTGGAACGTGACCCCACGTTAAAAGATATGGTTAAAATACTTAAAAATAAAGATGGGGATACAAGTGAGAATATGCCTCAGCTGAGTTACGGGCTTTTAGGATATCCTGTTTTAATGTCAGCCGATATTATGGCAATGAATGGTGCTGTTGTTCCTGTCGGGGTTGATCAGTTAGCACATCTTGAAATAACTCGTGATATTGCACGCAGGTTTAATAATATTTATAAGACAGAATTATTTAATGAGCCTATGCCGAAGTTAACTCAAATACCTTTATTATTAGGTGTTGACGGGCAAAAAATGGGAAAATCTTTCCATAACGATATTAAAATATCGGATGACGAGGAAACGACTTCAAAGAAAATAATGCAGTGTATAACGGATAGAAGCCGTGCAAGAAAGGATGACCCGGGACACCCCGATAAATGCGAGGTGGCTTATAAATATTATGAAATTTTTGCGGATAGTGAAACGGTTAACCAAGTAAACTGCGAATGTAAAGCAGGACAAAGAGGCTGTGCGGATTGCAAAAGACAGCTGGGCAAAATAATAAATGAAAAATTTGCACCGATAAGGCAAAAACGTATAGAATATTCAAAAGACATCAATAAAGTTCGTGATATCATTAATGAAGGCGGTAAAAAAGCGGCAGCGGAAGCCGAAAAAACAATGGCAAAAGTCAGAGAGGCTGTAAATATTTAATATGAGCAATAAAATCAAAGTATTAACAATATTCGGAACTCGCCCTGAGGCTATAAAAATGGCGCCTCTTGTCAAAGAAATCGAAAAAAATTCTGACTCGCTGGAAAGTATTGTTTGCGTTACTGCACAGCACAGGCAGATTTTAGACCAAGTCCTTGAATTATTCAACATAAAGCCCGATTTCGACCTCGATATTATGAAGGATAACCAGAATTTATGGTCGCTGACATCGGATGTACTTTTAAAAACAAAAGAAGTTATTGAAAAAGTTAAACCTGATATTGTTTTAGTTCATGGCGATACAACTACATCAATGGCAGCAGCTTTGAGTGCATTTTATGCTAAAGTCCCAGTGGGACACGTTGAAGCAGGACTTAGAACTTTTGATAAATATTATCCCTTCCCCGAAGAAATAAACAGAGTTTTTGTAGATAGTGTCTGTACGTATCATTTTGCACCGACTGATAAATCTTGCGAAAACCTTAAAAAATCGCAGATACCTGATAAACACATATATAAAACGGGGAATACCGTAATTGATGCCCTGCTTTATACTGTTGAAACTTCTAATGTTTCTTTAAACGATTTAGGTTTAAAGGATGATCTAAAAACAATACTTTTGACCTCTCATAGACGTGAGAATTTTGGCGAGCCGATAAGAAATATATGCAAAGCGGTTTTGGAATTGGTTGAAAAGAACAAGGATATACAAGTGGTTTATCCCGTTCATCCGAACCCTAATGTACAAAAGCCTGTTTATGAGTTATTGGACAAAGTTGACAGAATACATTTAATAAAACCTTTAGAGTATGCGCAGTTTTGTGCATTAATGAAAAAATCACATATTATATTGACGGACTCGGGCGGAGTGCAAGAAGAAGCTCCATCACTCGGGAAACCCGTACTGGTTTTAAGAGATACAACAGAGCGCCCCGAAGCGGTTGAATACGGCACCGTAAAACTTGTCGGGACTGATAAAAATAAAATAGTTGCAACCGTTCAATTATTGCTTGATGAGAAAACCGAATATAAACGCATGGCGGAAGCCGTAAACCCATACGGCGACGGGCTTGCTTCAAAACGTATAGTTGAAGTTCTTAAAAAAATTAAATAAATATTAAACTTTTTCAAACATTAAAACGGCATTATGACCGCCAAAGCCGAATGAGTTTGATAATGCAACTTTTACGTCTTTTTTCTTTGATTTATTTGCTACATAATCTAAATCAGCTACCTCAGGATCCGGGTTAATTAAGTTAATAGTTGGAGGGACAGCACCTTCTACTATTGTTTTAACCGCAACAATAGCTTCGGTAGAACCTGCTGCACCAAGCATATGACCTGTCATTGATTTTGTCGAACTTACGCAAAGATTTGTGTTTTCTTTTCTGTCGCCAAAAACTCTTGCAACAGTCTGTGATTCCGCTAAATCGCCCAAATGCGTGCTTGTTCCGTGCATATTGATATAATCAACATCTTTGGGCTGTTTATCAGCTTCTTTTAAACAGTTGCGAATAGCAAGTTCAGCGCCTCTGCCCTCGGGGTCAGGTGCTACCATATCGTATGCATCAGAGCTTTGTCCGTAGCCTGTTAATTCGGCATAAATTCTTGCGCCTCTTTTTAGTGCGTGTTCTCTTTCTTCCAAAATTAAAACTGCACCGCCTTCGGATAATACAAACCCGTCACGGTCTTTATCGTAAGGTCTTGATACTTCTTCAGGGGGTCTTGTACTTTTTGAAAGGGTTCTGGCACTTGTAAATGCCCCAATACCAAAATCACATACACTGGATTCTGCACCGCCTGCAAACATTATATCGGCATCTCCAAACTGAATTGTTCTATAGGAGTCGCCGACTGAATGTGCTCCTGTAGCGCAAGCAGATAATACGGCTTTACTGGGACCTCTTAATCCGAATTTTATAGAAACCTTACCTGATGCCATATTTGCTATCATCATAGGAACGGTAAACGGAGAGCATTTATGAAATCCTCTTTTCATCATATCTTCATAACCTGTTGTAACGACTACAAGTCCGCCTGCAGCCGTTGATACTATTGTTCCTATTCTTGTTAAATCTTCTTTTGATAGGTCTAAACCTGAATCTTTATAAGCTTCTTCCGCTGCTATAAGTGCATATATTATGCTCTTATCAAGTCTTTTAGCTTCTTTTGAATCCATATATGCTTCAACATTAATATCATCAGGAACTTGCCCTGCCACTTTTACAAGGTGTTTTTCTTTATCAAGTTTATGTTCGGTTATTCCGCTTTTGCCGTTTATTAAATTATTCCATAACTTATCAACACCTATACCGTATGGTGTTACACATCCCATGCCTGTTACAACTACACGTCTATGTGACATCTTTTTCCTCCAACATCAGGATAAATTCCTATCTGCCCTAACTATTCACTTAAGATATTATCCCGAAAAAAGGACAAAATCAATATTATTAATTTTTATATTGAAAATTGTCCGAGAAAATTTCGTGATAAGGAACGTGAGCGAAATTTTTGAGTGGCATTTATAAAAGGTGAGCAACTTTACGGTTGCGATGAGCAAGCGGAAGGTTGCGACACTAGATTAAATTTTTGGTCGGATTTATTTGTGAATAAGGAAACGCAAGGATAATAAAATAAATCGGATAACATATACATTTTATCAATTGATTTAGTAAATGTTATTGCAAATTCAGCTTTGTTTTCGCCCAAGCACTGCATTTTGGGTGTTTCAATCGGCGGCCCTGCAGGAGTACCTCTTGTCGGGTTATAAGGGTTTGATATTACACCTGTTGCTCTAAGCAAGGTTAATTTTACCGTATTTTTAATTATTTCATACTCGTTTAAGCCTTTTGTAATCAGCCCGAAACCTTGGGTCATCATAAATCTTTGCATAGGCGAGGTATTAGGTTTTATTTCTCTGCCTCTTTGCGCCGGGATTTGTTTATAAATATCAAAATCAGGATTAAATTTGCGCTCAACCGTGCTGAAAAGGTCTTCATTTACCGTTGTATATATTTTTTCTTTTAAATTAAACCCTATTTTTAAAATATGGTCTTTGCTTTTGTTTTCCCAATTTACTTTAAATTCAAGGTGTTGAGCCTGATTGTATAAAACTGCATTTACATTTATTTTATGCTTGTATGTTTTTGTACTTCTTCCTTTATCTGTTGACTTTGAAGGGATAGCTATATTAAAAGTAAGGTTCATTACAGCCATTAAGGGATTAGACTTTGTAATTTTAGCTGATTTTAATTCTGCCTTAACGGGTTTATCGTTTTTTAATGCACCAAAATTGTAGCTGTCGCCGATATCGGCTAAATCGGTTATTGTAATAAAATCGTTATAAACAGTGTTCGTAAGCTTTTCCGTAACTTTAATTTTACCTTGTCTTACTTCAAGTTTAATATTTTTATTTTCAATAAAGTTTTTACCTGTTTTAAGATTTTGTTCGGTACATAAATTTTTACCCGAAATATGTGTTAAAGACATAGGCTCAAGATTTTTTACGTCTATCAAATATTCATTAATTGTCGTATAGTCCTCTGTTATGGGAATTTCATTAATGTTATAAAGTTTTTCATCAGTAAAGCCTTTTTTTGAAGAGATTTTTATTCCGTCAAATTTTTTATCGGTGTAAATTTTAACAATCCCCGAGTATTTATATTTTGAAAGGTTAAAGACAGCTAAAGGCGCATTGTCATTTGATAAATCTCTTATTGTTCTTTTAATAATACCTGTTGCAGCGGTATTTACTTTTTCATACCTTGCTGTAACTTCATCACAGACTTTATCCGTACTGCAGGCATAAATACTGTCATGTGCGTGATTTTTAATAAGCATTTTATATACGTAATTTATTTCTGCACTTCTGTCTTTTGTTTTATAATATTTTCGCCCTATCTGCTCCAATGGGTCTGCTATATTTGTTAAAAGATGCTGAGAGTACGCATTTGCTTGCTTTATATCAAGCCTTGTTGAATAAACCCCCGGCAGAATAAAGTTTAAGGAATTTTCTAAAAACTCGCCTTTTACTTTTTGCCTTGATTTAATTTTTTCAAAATATTCAAACGGAGTTGCTATTTCTATTTTATAATCGGTATAAATTTTATTTAATTCTTTAATTTGTTCTTTTAAATTTTTTGCAGCTGCTAAGTGATCTGCCCCTATTGGTAAAAGAACATTTTCTCCGCTTTTTAAGGCGATTTTATCAAGATATCTTTTGAGCAATTGCGCTTTTTCTTCAATCGGTTTATTAAGATTTAAAAAATCCTGAAAGTAGCCTTGAATAAGATTTGTGACTTTTATACCCTCCCAGTCAAGGTCTGCTTGTAAATCACCTAAGCCTCGCCAAAGACAAGCTTTATCAATTCCAAAATGCTTGAGCAATAAAGGTATATCCTTACTATGACCGAAGCTGTCAGCAATGTAACCTATAAAATCCGTTTCCCCAAGCTTTTTTGCGTAATCCATACCAAGTTCAAGATTTTTCATAAGACATTTTCCCGAAACCAGAAAGCTGTCTGATGAACAGTAAAAAGGACCTATTCTTAGTTTTTTTTCTTTTATTAATTTTTTAATTAAGTTTAATTTTTCGCCTCTTATTTCAAGGTAGTCTTCCAAAGCGGAAGTCTGCCCGTCAAAGTAAAAACAAGGCAGTTCGCCTGAATTAAGCATATCAAGAACATTGTCAAAAACTTCAATGAGCCTTAATCTGAACTCATCAAATTCCCGATACCACTCTCTATCCCAGTGGGTATGAACATATGCGCTAACTTTTTTCATAAAATGATTTTAATATTTTTTTTGAAATAATTCAAATAAATCTTTGAACTTCTTATATTTATACAAAATTTTAGGATTATATTAATTTTTCCGCTAATTTAGGTGCAATAATTGACCAGGCATTCTTTGAAGGATGAATTTTATCATCATGAATATCTTCAGGTTTATTCATTATTCTGCCTGTCAATTCAGAACTTTTGATAACAATAAACCCGTCTTTTTCAAGTTCATTAAATTTTATATTTTCTTCCAAATCTTTATTCATCATATGATCCTGATAAACTAATATTATAAACTTGTAATTAGACCAGTGTTTATCAAATTCTTTTTTTGTTTCCTTAAATATATCAACAGCAAGATTACAACCTTGCGTTTTTAATAAACCGTAATGTCTTTTTAATGTATATTTTCTGAATATGTATAAATTATATCTTTGAGGAAATTTTTCCCTTACTATTTGTCCGTTTCTTTTAATGTATCTTAAATGAGGATAAGGAAACAGATTATGTGCATCGCTTCTGCAAATTCGGTTAATGTGATCATCAATAAAAACATAAATAATATATTCAGGCTCAGGCACTTCTTCATAAAAGTCTTTTCTTCTTGCTTGGTATAGCATTGTTTGTAATCCCCAATACCAGCCATATGCTCTGTTATATACAGGTCTTTTCATTATTTGAGATAATTTGTATCCTAATGTGTCTTTTTCATCTAAACCCCATCCGTATGCATAGGAACAGCCCATTATTAATATTGGTTTTTTTGTATATTCTAAACCTACCGGTTTTCTTAAATTGTTTTCTTTAATAATTTTATACACTTCATCAAAATTTTTAAGTGCATATCGGCTATATTTATAATTTTTTAAAATCTTGAATTTTTGTATAATATTTAAATTTTTATATTCTTTGTTTTGATACTGAGCAACTCCTTGTGCCAAACTTAAAAAACATAGGTATTCCAAAACAATAAAAAGTATAAGTAAGTTAATTAATATAATAAAAAAGAATTTAAAAAATTTTTTCATATCAGTTTTAAAATGATTATTTTCAGTATTTAAATATTTCAAATAAATCTTTTAATTCCTTATAGTAACCGTTAATAAGTAACTTGTCAAATTTCTGTGTTGAAATGGGTGCAACAGTTTTAATTGTTTCAGGTGTCATGAAATATCCTGCTACAAACCTTGCAAAGAGCTCTGTAGGTTTTTCATAATATTTTGAAAGTTTGTTTATTCTTCTTGAGATTTTTGCTTGTTTTCTTTGCATTGAGCATAATTTTATATAAAGCTGAAAAGCTTTAGGCATATCAGGAAAGTCATTTTCAAGGTTTTTAACGGAATAAGTCTGCTCTTTTTTAAAGAAAATGCCCTTCATTATCTTTATTGCATCATATTTAACAAGATATTTTGCATCGGAGTTTTTAATATATTTTTCAAATTCCGGAAATTTTTTAGACCTTAAAAAGTTAGGGTAATCCCTTCTTATCGCTTTTTGCATTCCAGTAACGGTTTTTGCGGTTTCTTCTTTAGCTTGAGTAAATACACTTAAACGGGAATTTTTATCTGTTAACCTTGTTACATTTATGAGCTCTGCTTTTATTTGGCTTATATCTTTTGTATCAAAAAGTTTTTCGAGGCTTCCGCCGTTTTTTGTAAAATCTTTGTCAATTTTATAATGTATATGGTGTGCAAACTCATGAACAAGAACTTCTATAGCCTTATCTTCTTTGATATTACGGGATAAATCTATTCTGTTTTTTTGATATAAACCTTGATTACCTCTTGCTTTGGTATTAGTTTTAACTTCAATACCGCAATTGCGTAAAAATTCGATGACATTTCGCTTTGTTAATGGTTTTGATTTGTCATAAAGCATTTTTACTGAGTATATAGGTTCTTTTTCTTTTTTTAAAAATCCGAAAATTGCTTGTTTCCTTTTACTTTGTTTGTTTTTCTATCCAGTTTAAATATTCACTGCTTCCTGAAATTATCGGAGTACATATGATTTCTGGAGTTTCATATTTATGCAGTTTTTTTATTTCTTCTTCAACTTTTTCATATAATTCGGTTTTGGTTTTGATTATCATTAAAGCTTCAGAGTCTTCGTTTAATTTATTATCCCAAAAGTAAACGGAAGTTACAGAAGGAACAATGGTTGCGCAGGCAATAAGATGTTTTTTTGTTAATTCCTTTGCAATTAAGACGGCATCTTCTTTTGTTTGTGTTGTGCAGTTTATTATACAATATTCCATTTCACCCTCCTTTAAAAGATTTTACCCGGGTTTAGGATATTTTTAGGGTCAAAAAGTTGTTTAAGTTTTTTCATCAATGCTAAGCAGTCAGGATTGACAGCTTTATTGATAAAATAGGATTTTTCGCTTCCTATTCCGTGTTCACCCGAAAGTGTTCCGCCTAACGACAGTGCCAATTCAAAAAGTTCTGATTTCGCCTGTTCAAAGTTTAATCTTTCTTTTTCATTTCTCAAATCAAGAGCAATGTTGGGATGAATGTTGCCGTCACCGATATGCCCCATTATGCAGGTTTTTAAGCTGTATTTATCGCAGATATACTGTATTCCTTTAACAAGCGGAACTATTTTGTCTCTTGGGACAACAACATCTTCAGTCATAACATTAGGTGCGAGTTTTGCGGTTGCACCAAATGATGAACGGCGGGATATCCATATTTTTTCTTCCTCTTCTTTTGTTGATGCAGTTTGAATATAAGAAGAATTGTTGTTTTTACATATTTCAATTATTTTATTATACTGTTCATCTAATGCAGATTTAAAACCGTCTATCTCTATAAGTAATGCAGCTGTTTTATCGGTTAATAAACCTGTCGGATAAAAACTTTCTATTGTTTTAATTGTATTTTTATCTATTAAATCTATAACAGAAGGTGTTATTAGATTAGAAATCAGGTCATTGACTGTTTTTGAAGTATCTTCCAGAGTATCAAAATAAGCAAGCATAACTCTTGTTGCTTCGGGTTTTGGTATTAGTTTAATAACAGCTTCGGTTATTAAGCCTAAAGTACCTTCAGAACCTATGAAAAATTGAGTCATATTATAACCCGTTACATCTTTTGAACACTGAGAACTTGTATGAATAATTGTTCCGTCCGAAAGAACTACTTCTAAATCAATAATATAATCTTTTGTTGCACCGTATTTAAATGTATGAGGTCCGCCCGAATTAAGGGCAATACTTCCGCCTATCATAGAAGCTTTAAGATTTGACGGGTCAGGCGGATAGTATAAATCCTGTTTTTCAACTTCTTTTTTTAAATCTTCTATTACAACTCCCGGCTGGACTTTGCATATTAAATTATTTTTATTTATTTCCGAAATTTTATCCATCTTGGAAAAATCAATAATAATACCGCCTTTTTTAGGTATACATGCTCCGCAAACACTTGTTCCTCCGCTTCTTGGTGTTACGGCTATTGTCTTTTTATATGCATATTTCATTATTTCTGATACCTGCATTGTATTTTGCGGAAATACTACAACTTCTGCAATTTCTTTTTGTTCTGTGGAATTTGTTGAATCGGTTGAATATACAATTAATTCTTCCTTTTTATAAAGGACATTTTCTTCCCCTGCAATTTTTTCCATTGCTTTAACCAAAGCACTTTTTAAGTTTAATAATGTATCAAGCATAAAACCTCTCAATAAAATTATAAAATAAAACAAAGCTTTAAAACAATATTTTATACTTAATTTGAAGTTATAATAACTGTTTTAATTGTTAAATTTACACACTTTATTGCTAATGCGGTTTTTTCGAAATAAATGTTTAATAAATAAGGATAGAGAGATTTTGGGTAAGGAAATGCTGAAACATTGGAAAATTTTATCCGTGATTTTATTTCTGGTTGTTTCTTTTATAAGCGGAATTTCTATAAATACAAAAGTTTATTCTAAAGAAAATGATTATAAAAGCGAAGAATTCATAAACGTCACGGTTTACGAGAAAATAAATCCTGCAATTGTATTGGTGGAAGCTCAATTAACAGACGGTTTATCAAGCGGAACTGGGTGTATTATTAATAAGAGCGGAGTTATATTAACAAGTTCGCATGTCGTAGATAGTGCTTCATATATTGAAGTTACGACATCTTCAGGTGAAGTATATAAAGCAGAGGTGATAGACGGTACAAAACATAATGCAGATTTGGCATTGTTAAAAATTAATCCTACAAAACCTCTGCCAACGATTAAATTGGGAGATTCCTCCATAGTAAAAGTAGGACAAAAAGTGCTTGCTATAGGTAATCCTTTTGGGTTTAACGGAACACTTACAACAGGTATTGTTTCAAGAATTGACTATGAAAGAAATAAAATTCAAACGGATGCGGCAATAAACCCCGGGTCATCAGGCGGACCTATTTTAAATGCTAACGGCGAAGTTATAGGTATAAGCCAGTCAATATTTAATCCTGATAATAACAAATCAAATATAGGTATAGGTTTTGCAGTTCCAGCAAATGAAGTTAAAAAACTGGTTAACGGTTATATTAATTAAAATAAACAAAAATAATAAATAAGAAATAAAAATTGCGTCCAGATGCTTCGTACAGATAACTTCTAAACTCGGCACAAGCTGCGGAACTCCGACCTGGCGGTCGTCAAACAGTCCTCGCTTTGCCGCTGTCTCGCTAAGAAGTTTAACTGTACTTCGCAATGGACTTTAATTTTTATTTTTTATTTATATCTGTGTATAAACTAAATAAAAAAATACACCTCTTATTGAGGTGTATTTTTTGTTTGCTTTTCTTTTATATCCAGTACGGCATTATGTCCTAAAAGATAAACCGAGCAAGTCTTATAATTTTTCATGTACCATGCACAATTTTCTTGCGCACATACAACACTTATTTCGTTTCCTGCACTCATTAAAGGGCATATAGGAATTTTATTACTCAAAATTACCTCCTTTATCTTAGTGTATCCAAACAAAATTTTACGATAAGCCACGAATTCTCGTACAGCGACGAGGAGTCGGTGGCAGAGTGCAACACCGGATTATATTTGTGCTGCTTTAAGAAGATTACAATTTTCGCTTCTTCTTCTTTCTTCATCTTTATAGATTTTTGTTCTGTTAATAACTTCATCAAAATCAATTTTATGTGCATCAAAGTCAGGACCGTCTATGCAGGCAAATTTAACTTCACCGCCGACTGTTACTCTGCAAGCACCGCACATGCCTGTACCATCTATCATAATCGGGTTCATTGAAGCTTCTGTTTTAATACCTTTATCTTTTGTAAGGTTTGCAACAGCTCTCATCATAGGCATAGGTCCTACTGCAATAACATAATCAACTTTTTCTTGTTCAATAATTTCTGCTAAAACTTCGGTTACAAAACCTTTATGACCTAATGAACCGTCATCGGTCGCAACATGTAATTCAGTGCAAGCCGTTTTCATTTTATCCTGCCAGAATAATAAGTCTTTATTTCTTGCACCTGTTATCATATGAACTTTATTTCCTGCATCGTGGAATGCTTTTGATATCAGATAGCATGGTGCTGCACCGTATCCGCCTGCAACACAAACTACAGTTCCGTATTTTTCTATTTCCGTTGGTTTTCCTAAAGGCCCGACTACATCTACAATTTCATCTCCTACTTCCAGCATAGCCAGTTTTTTGGTAGTATATCCAACTGCCATAAATACAACCGTAAGTATTCCTTGTTCTCTATCTGCATCGGCTATTGTTATAGGTACTCTTTCGCCGTTATCTTCTACCCTGAATATTATAAATTGTCCTGCTTTTGCATTCCTTGTTACATAAGGTGCTTCTATTTGCATTTCATACTGATTAGGACATAATTCAATTTTGTTTAAAATTTTATAGCCCACTTTTTCTCTCCTTGTTTATGTATTTGAAAATATTATAACATAAAAAAAACCGCAAATTACATGCGGTTTTAAGTGAAAATAACAAACAATATTAAATTGAAGTAAGTTTAATAAGCTGCATTAATGTATGCCAGTGCAATATTATCTGCAGTTCTTTGCTCTATATCGGGGAATTCTTCTTTCGCAATAGCTGAAGCATTTTCAAAGTCAGCTTCAAAGCCTTTCATAAATTCTGCAATTCTTTCTTCTTGTTCTGCCGTTACATATTTTGATACGTTTATTGTTCTTGTTGCTTTTGGAATTACATCAACATTTTGTGATGCAAGATAATTTAAAACTTCTTCCTGCCCAAGTTGTTTTTGTTCTTTTTTGCCTTCTTTCTTTTGTTCCGGTTTTTCCTTTATTTCAGGTTTTTCTTCGGGTCTATAATACCCTGTTACTCCAAATTTAATAGGATTAATGTTTGTCATTTTTGTTCCTCCATATTGTTTGTTACACATGTACTATCGACATTTTTTTAATGAACTTTAGTTATTTTGTCAGTTTTTTAAAAGAAACGTAACATTTGTTTACAATACGGGTTTAACAAACTTCTTTGTTTTTGGTGAATAGTATAAAACTTCGTATTTATTTTTTGTAAGAATTAATTTAATTGCATTGTGATAATCAGTTCTTGCAATCTTTTTATTATGATTTTCTATTGTTTTTATTGTTTCAGGGTGAGGATGATTATATACATTGGGTCCTGTCGAAATTATAAATATTTCAGCTTGTTCTGACATATTATCATTTACCGTATTTTTTCCTCCGTGATGACCTGATTTTATAATATTTGCATTTTTATATTCTTTTGGAAGCGAATTGTATGTATTTATATTTCCGTCACCCATAAATAAAACTTTATTGTTATTTGAGATAAGTTTAACAATAAGCGATTTTTCGTTTTCGCTGATTAAATTATCCGATGAAGGTTTTAATATTGATAAGTTGAAATTTTTTGTATTATAGATTTCATTTTCTTTTTTAACCGTAATGCTGTTTAAGTTATTTAGTTTAATGTAATTAATAATTTCATTTGCGAGATTTGTATTTTCATAAGAGTCTGTTATATAAATATTGTTTATTTTTAATTCCTTTAATAAGTCAATAGTTCCGCCTGCATGGTCAGAGTCAAAATGGCTTAAAATTAATGAGTGGATATTGTTAATCCCTTTATCTTTCAGATATTTTATAATTATATATTTTGCTTGAGAATTTGCAGTTAAATAAGGCATTTTACCTGTATCTAAAATAAAATATTTATTGTCGGGCGATTTTATTAAAGCTGCATCAGCATTGCCTGCGCTGAAAAAGATTATTTCCGTATTTTTATCAGGTGTTGGAATAAATGTTAAAGAAAATAATAAAATTAATGCGCCTAAAAGTGCATAATATTTTTTCTTAAATAATTTGTTATTAATTATGCAGGTTAAAAATATAATAATTGCAAAATACAATATAATTTGAATGATGAACGGCTTTTTTACCGTTAATACGGAATATGGAAGTGTAGAAAACAGTTCGGCAGTTTTTACTATATAAATTAACAGCGGATTTAATATTAAATCCGCAATATAACAGATATTCCGTGCTATCGGGTTGATAAATGCCATTATTGAACTTATAAATCCGAGAAAGGAAACAATACTTAATACGGGTACAATAATAATATTGGCGAAAACCGAATAAATATTAAAAGTATTAAAATAATACATTTGTAACGGAGCAATATAAATTTGAGCAATTATGGGCACTATGCACACACTTAAAATATAGTTAAAAGGTTTAAATTTAAAATTGAAGCTGAAAACTTTTGAGGACAATATTAATGCAAATGTTGCTATAAATGACAGTTGAAAACCTATTTCAAAAATTCCCAGAGGATTATATAAAAGCATAATAAATGCTACTAAAAACAGTAATGCCATTGTGGAGGTATTTCTGTCTATCAGTTTACCGATTAAAACCAATGAAAGCATTAAAAAGGCTCTTATAATAGGATGTCCGAAGCCTGTCATACAAGTATAAAATAATATAAGTAATATTCCTGAAATTATTGAAAATCTGTAATTTATTTTTAAATTCCTTGTAAGGAAAAACCACATCCCGATAATTATTGTTAAATTCATGCCTGATGCTGATAAAATATGAAAAATCCCTGAATTTATAAAATTTTCTTTGGTATTATTATCGGGATTAACGGCATCGTCACCGAAGATTATACCGCCTAAGACTTCTATCATCGGAGATTGTATGTTTTGCTTATGAATGGCAAGTATATTATTTCTTTTATTATTTAATTTTCTTAAAATTTTACCTTTTGTATCTTGTGCGGAGTTTAAAATTTTCCAGTTATCTTTTACATATAAAAGTGAAAAAGTATTTTTAAGCTGTAGATATTTTGCATAATCAAATTGAGAAGGATTTTTAGCCGGTATGGGCTCTTTTAATTTACCGTTAAGGAATAAAGTATCGCCTATTTGAATTTTATTTATTTTATCCTGATTATCTTTAACGGTTACTAATGTTTTGGCATTAATATTATTTTTATTTACCTCGTCAAAAGAAATAGAGTTTACCTGAGCAAAGAAACTTGTTGAATTTTCTAAATTATTTGAAGGTATGGTAAGTACTTTTGCGATTATGTTTACATTATTATCGGTATAAGAAGTTAAATCATCATCATAATGAAGATTAATTGCAGTGTTTATAATGCCTGACAGGAATATTAAAAACAAAGTAAAAGTATATTTATAAGAAAATAAATTTTTATTAATTCCTATTAATATAAAGGAAATAAGAAGGATTAAACCAACTGCTAACAAAGGTATAAAGAAAAATCCTAATATTCCTAAAATATAACAGCAGGAAAATAATATTATTTTTGCCTGTTTACTCATTTATATATCCCTGTAATTTAAAACTCTTACTTACTGTAAGAGTTTTAAATTAATTATATCATTGTTTTTCTTATATTGTTTTTGGATTTTTCAATATCTCTAATTCTTCTTTCAACAGTTTTAATTTGATCCGCAAGAACTTTTCTCTGCTCTTTTATTAATTGATATTGAGTATCAATTTCCTGATATTTAGCCTGATAATCAAGTAATTCATTTCTAATATTAACTTGTGCGCTGTCAAGTTCAAATAAAGCATTATTAAAATTGCCGGATTGGCTTGAAATTGCATCTTGCGCCAAAGTGGAGTTTTCTTTTATTTTATTTTCAAGACTTATATTAGAAGGCATTTTGTCGTTTGATACAGGTTTTGTTGTATTTACTTTTGAAACCGGAATTTGTGTAACGGTAGGATATTCCGTTGGGTCATATACCATTCCGTCAGCCATTGCTGCTCCCCCTGCAAATATTATTGCCATTGTAAAAATTAATAAATTTTTTTTCATACCCTTGCTCCCTTATTTACTTTTTATTATTAAAACATTTTTATTACCCCTAAGACATCATATATATAATTGATAATTTTATTTGCAGGTTTTAAAATTAAATCATGGATGATTTTTTTAAAAATATAAGTTTTAAATATTCGGATAAAATAACTGCAATATTAAATAAAAAGGTATCTTTTGCACTTTCGGGTGTTACAAATTGTTCTAAATTGGTATTTTTAGCACAGTTATTGTTGAAAAATAAAAAGAAATTTATATTTATAACGGAAACCGAACAAAATGCACTTAAATTCCAAAACGATTTAAAACATTTATTTGATATAAATGCTGTTATTTTTCCCTATCAGGACGGTTCAATTTATGACAGTAATTCAAAAAATTTATATAAATATGCAAAACAAATTCAAATTATACTAAATGCACGGGAATATAGCGCAATTATTATACCCAGAAAGGCACTCATTGAAAAATTCCCCGATATGGAATTTTTTAAAGAAAACAGTATTACTTTTAAAGTAAATGATGAAATTGATATTGATGAATTAGCTAAAAACCTTGTTAAAATGGGATACAAAAGGAAAACCCTTGTGGCTGATATGGGTGAATTCAGCATTAGGGGTGATATTATTGATATATTTCCCTTAAATGATAACCCATATAGGCTTGAACTTTGGGGTGATACCATAAGTGATATCAGAATATTTAATAATTCAACTCAAAAAAGTATTAATAAAACAGATACGGCAATAATACAGCCCATTTATAAGTTTATATTAAATAATAATTCGTATAAAAAAATAGAAAAGTTAATTGACATCGAAAATGAATCACATGCTGATATATTAGAAAATCTAAAAAATCAGCATTATTTTGAGGGTATTGAATACTATGAACCTTATTTTAACAATGAATTAGCAATAGCTTTAAGACAGCTGCCGGCGGATTTTATCTTGATTTTTGATGATTATACCAACTTTAAATCAGGATACGAGAACTTATGTGATAATTTAGAAAAGCAGTACGAAGAAAATATAAAAACAAATTTGACTCTGCCTTTAGCAGAAAAAAATCATTCGGATTTAAAAGAATTTCTGACAATTGCAGGCAGATACCAAAAAATATATTTTGATAATTTCATTTCTGAAGATTTTGACATTAATATAGAGCTTACAACTGAATTAATCCCGTATTTTGCCTCGGGGCTTGATGATATAGCAAAATTTATATCCGAAAAATTAAAGCAGAGTTACAAAATAATAACTGCAACAGACTATAAAAACAGGATAGAAGAGATATTACAAACATATGAAATCCCGTACAGCTATGATATTAATGAACAAAATGCAGTCTGCATAACCGATAACATAGCGCTGACGGGAAGTATTATTGAAGATTATAAACTTATAATTATAACGGATAAGGAGTTTTTTAATAAGCGGTCAAAAGAAATAACAGGAACAAGGTATAATTATAAACGGGAAAACCTTGATTTTATTGAAACTTTAAATGACATCCAAGAGGGCGATTATATCGTGCATATGATTCACGGTATAGGAATATTTAAAGGGCTTACAAAACAAACAATAGACGGAGAAGAAAAAGATTATTTAACACTTGAATACGCAAGGGGCGATAAACTTCACATCCCTGCAGAGCAGATAAATATGCTGTGCAGGTACAGAGGCTCGGGAAATATTTTGCCTCCCTTATCTAAAATGGGCGGAAGCGACTGGAATAATACTAAAACCAAAGTTAAAAAAGCCGTAGAAGATGTTGCTCAGGACTTAATAAACTTATATGCCTTAAGAAAACTTTCTCAAGGTTTCGCTTTTGAACCCGATACAATTTGGCAGTACGAAATGGAGGATTCCTTCGGTTATACCGAAACTCCCGACCAAATGAAAGCAATCGCCGAAACTAAAGAGGATATGGAATCCGATAAACCTATGGATAGGTTAATCTGCGGAGATGTCGGCTTTGGTAAAACGGAAGTCGCAATTCGTGCAATATTTAAAGCTGTTATGTCATCAAAACAGGCAGCTATTGTTGTTCCTACAACCATTTTAGCCATGCAGCATTATCAGACAATATCTGAAAGATTTAAACCTTTCCCCGTAAAAGTAGAGTTTTTATCAAGGTTTAAAAGTAATAAGGAGCAGAAAGAAGTATTAAGAAAGCTTCTTTTAGGCGAGGTGGATGTTGTAATAGGCACTCATAGGCTTTTGCAGGATGATGTCCAATTTAAAGATTTAGGACTGCTTGTAATTGATGAAGAGCATAAATTCGGTGTCGCACATAAGGAAAAACTAAAACGGCTTAAGAAAAATATTGATATATTAACGATGTCAGCAACACCGATACCAAGAACACTATATATGTCGCTATCAGGCATAAAAGATATGAGTATAATAAATACCGCACCGACAAACAGACTTCCTATTAAAACCTTTGTATGCGAGTTTAAAGAATCGATTATAAAAAATGCCATAAATTATGAACTTGAACGGGAAGGGCAGGTATTTTACCTTTATAACAGGGTAGAGAGCATATATGAGTTTGCGCAAGGCTTAAAGAACTTAATGCCCAATATAAGGCTTGCGGTTGCCCATGGTCAAATGGATAAAAATCAGCTTGAAACAATTATGACCGATTTCTTAAACAGAGAATACGATGTACTTTTATGTACGACAATTATTGAATCGGGTCTGGATATTCCTAATGCAAACACAATGATTATCCATGATGCGGACAAATTCGGGCTTGCCCAATTATACCAAATACGAGGCAGAGTCGGAAGAACCGACCGTCAGGCTTTTTGTTACTGCACTTATAAAGCCTCTAAAAGTTTAACATCTGATGCTGTTAAAAGACTTCAATATATTAAGGAATTTACAACTCTCGGGAGCGGATATCAAATAGCAATGCGTGATATAGAAATAAGGGGAGTAGGCAATGTGCTTGGCACCAAACAGCATGGTCAAATGGTTAATGTCGGATTTGACACTTACTGCCAGCTTTTAGAGGATGCAATAAATGAAATCAAAAACGGAAAAACTGAAGAAATAAAACCTGCAATTGTTGATATTAATGTAACGGCTTATATTCCCGATGAATGGGTAGGCTCTAAAGAGCAAAAAATGATAGAATATAAAAGATTAGCGGATGTAAAATCAGTAGCCGAGCTTGATGCCATACAATCAGAATGGAAAGACAGGTTTTCCAAAATGTCCGAGCCTGTTGAAAATCTTATAAAACTGGTTCAATTAAGACTTTTAGCCTCACAGGCAGGTATTTCTTTAATCCGCCAAATTGATACGGATATAAGAATATATACAAATTTATCCAAGGGCGAATGGAATATTCTATCCGTTAAACTTGAAAAAAATATTACGAAATATATTAAATATACAATGGCGCCAACTTCTTGCACAGAGGGCAACAGCATATTAATTTTAAATTCGGCATATTTAAATTTTGAAGAATTGTTTAACATTCTGTCTAATTTATTTTATCATATATTAAAGATAGAATCAGATTATAATTCTAATAATAAAGGTTAGTAATTTAAGGAGATATAAATGAACAAATTAAAAGTAATTTTTACAGTACTGTTGGCAATGTTTGTTTTTACGGGCTGTTCGCTCAAGAAAAATGATGATGCCATAGTAAAAGTAAATAATACGGTTATAACAAAAAGTGATTTTGAAAAAGCTTATGATTCGGTTACATCAAATAATATGTTTTCTCAAATGGGAATAGATTTAAAAAATGACAGAGAAAATGTATTTTCATTAATGATGCAGGAAAAAGTAATCTCTGAATTAATAGTAAATGCTCTTGTAAATAATGAAATGGAAAAATTAAAAATAAACGTTTCAAAAGAAGAACTGGAGCAGGCAGAAAAAGAAATTCTGGCAAAATTCGGTTCAAAAGACCAATTTATGCAAATTTTAAAAGCTAACGGTGTTACATATGATAAATTTAAAAAAGACTTGGAAGAAGAAATAAAAATAAAAAAATTCGTTGATACAATAGGTATTGTATCCGTAGGTGAAGCAGAAGCGAAAAAATATTATTTAAATAATCTTGATAAATTTAAATATCCTCAAAAAGTAAGAGCTTCTCATATATTAATTGTAGCAAATCCGGAACAGATAAAAGCAAAATTAAAAGAAGACAATAAAGATATAACTGATGAAGAGTTAAATAAAAAAACTGAAGAAGAAATGAATACTTTAAAGAAACAGGCAGAAGAACTGCATGCAAAGGTAAAAAAAGCTCCTTCAACATTTGCTAAAATAGCAAAGGAAAATTCTCAAGATGTAATGACAGCTCAAAGAGGCGGTGATTTGGGATTTTTTGCTAAGGATGAAATGGTAGAAGCATTCTCTAATAAAGCATTTTCTATGAAACCTAATACTATAAGCGAAGTTGTTCAAACTCCATACGGATATCACATTATTATGGTAACAGACAGAGCTGAAGCAGGTACTTTATCTTTTGAGCAAAGCAAAAAAGATATTATTAATTTCCTCGAAAGTCAGGATAAAGTTGATATTCTTAAAAACAAAATAGAAGCTTTAAGAAAAGATGCTAAAATTGAATATCTTGATGAAAATTATAATCCCGAAAAACTTCAGGAAAAAATAAAAAAAGCTGCCGCTCAAAATCCTCAGGTGCAAAATCAATTCGGTCAAAATTCTGAAGAACAAAAGAAATAATATTAATAGCGGAGCAATTTTGCTCCGCATTTTTTAGGAGAATTTATGCTTGTTAATCGTTGTGATTTAGATAATCTGATAAATAAATTAAGAGCCGAAGGCAAAACAATTGTTACTACCAATGGCTGCTTTGATATTCTGCATGTCGGGCATGTGAGGTATTTGGAAAAAACAAAAAGTTTTGCGGATGTTTTAATTGTCGCTTTAAACTCCGATAAGTCGGTAAGGAGTATAAAGGGCGAAGGGCGCCCGATAAATAATGAAAACGATAGAGCCGAAGTTTTAAGCGCCTTAAGAAGTGTAGATTATGTAGTTTTATTTGATGAAGATTCACCTTTAGACTTATTACTTCAAATAAAACCCGATGTCCATACAAAAGGTGCGGATTATACAATAGAAACTCTGCCCGAGGCAAAAGAGATAATGGAAAACGGGGGTAGAATAGAGTTCATAAGTTTTGTAGAAGGCAAATCCACTACTTCCATTATTGAAAAGATGAGAAAGAGTTAATTGTTTATAATACATTCAAGTTCATCAAATTTTGTGATGACTTCAGATAAATAATCATTAATTATATAACTTAAACTGATTAATTTTTTAGGTTTAACTTCGACTTCTCCTTCCAGAGCTTTTTCCATAAAATTCATAAGGGTGTTTATCCGTTCAAGTTTATTACCGATATCAGCGGCTTTTTCGCTAAGGTTCAAATCATTGTTCTTTTTCATATTACACTTCTCTTTGCTAGTGTGATTAGTTGTGATTAATGCTAGTATAACTAACAATAATTACATGAACAAGGAATATTTACAAAAATTTGCAAAACACCTTAAAAAGTTAAGAGCAGGCAAAAACTTAACTCAAGATGATTTAGGAATAAATGGTATTTCACGTTCAATGATAAGTTTAATCGAAACAGCCCAAACCGATATTACTGTTTCAAAATTAAAAATTATAGCGGATAATCTTAATATAAAAGTAAAAGATTTGTTTGATTTTGAATAAAAAAATTGTATTTTCCCTGCCCTCGTATTACAATAAATATAATCAAAAGAGGAATATAATATGAGGGATATAGATATAATGAAAGAATACTCGTTAGAAGAGATATCGCAGATAGTCGGCGGTATATTGACAAAGCTTGAAGATGTAAAAATTTCAAGGTTGGGGCCTCCGTTATTGGCTGATGAAAACACTTTAGCACTTGCTTTAAATGAAGATGAAATAGAAAATTTATCAAAAACTAAAGCAAAAGCAGCATTAGTTCCGATAGGTGTTACTTCGGAGCTGATTTCAACAATAGAAGCGGAACGACCTCGTTTAGCTATGATGAAATTACTTCATTTATTCTATATGCCGCCTGAAAGCACGGCAGGTGTTCATCCTTCAGCGGTTGTTCATCCTACGGCAAAACTTGGCGAAAATGTTTCAATCGGGCCGAATGTAGTTATATCAAGAAATGTATCAGTAGGAAAGAATACAAAAATACTTGCAAATACATATATCGGTCGCAGTGTTCAAATCGGCGAAAATTGCCTGTTTCACCCCGGGTGCAACATTGGCGATAATGCAATAATCGGAAACAGAGTTATTCTTCAGCACGGAGTAAGTATTGCTGCAGACGGGTTCAGCTTTGTTACGGAAAATCCGAACAACGTAGAAAATGCTCGTGAAGAAGGTAAGGTAAAACAGGATAATTCAGACCAAAAGATATTTAAAATTCCTTCTGTCGGCTCTGTTGTTATAGAAGATGATGTTGAAATCGGTGCAAATACTTGTATTGATAAGGGTACAATAGAAAATACAGTAATCGGCGAGCAGACCAAAATTGATAATCTCGTTCAAATCGGACATAACTGTAAAATCGGCAAGGGCTGTATGATTGTTTCACAAGTCGGTATAGCAGGAAGCTGTAAGATAGGCGACAGAGTTGTAATAGCAGGTCAAGTCGGTATGGCTGATCATATTGAAATAGGCAGTGATTCTATTGTTATGGCAAAAGCAGGGATTACAAGAAGTTTTCCCGAAAAATCAATTCTTATAGGTGCTCCCGCTATGCCGAGAAAAGATTTTATTAAACATATGAAAACAATGAAAAAGGCTGAAGACCTCGTTAATAAATTTAAGGATTATGAACACCTTTTAAAGGATTAATTTAATGGGAACAATAAAAAAAGAAGTTATTTTAAAATCAACTGCTTTAATGACAGGGCTTGAAAGTGAAGCAAAAGTATGCCCGTCAGAGCAAAAAGGTATTCGTTTTCATTTCGGGGGCAGGGTAGTAGAAGCTGATGTCGATAACATTGTTTCAACCGAGCATTGCACGGTTATCGGTAACAATGATATAAAAATAATGCTGATAGAGCATTTTATGGCAGCATGTGCAATATGCAGAATTACGGCGCTTGATATTTATTTAACTCACTATGAACTGCCGATACTTGACGGAAGTTCTAAAACTTGGGTTGATGCCTTTAAAAATGCAGGAATTGAAAACCCTGACACCACTCAAATGAAAGTAAAAGAACCGCTGTATTATTTAAACGGTAAAACACATTTAATTGTTTTGCCTTCGGATAATTTGAATTTGACTTACGGGGTAAATTATAAACATAAGGATTTAAAAAATCGCTGGGCGGCATTGGATTTAAACAACTTAAACGAGATTATTGAAGCCAGAACATTTGGGTATTTAGCTGAACTGGAAATGCTTCAAAAAGCAGGATACGGAAGAGGTGCAAGTCTGGAAAACACACTTGGACTCACTGATGACGGGTATACCGCAGAGTTAAAATCGGAATATGAACCAATAAAGCATAAAATACTTGATTTAATCGGTGATTTTTACCTTGCAGGTTGTAATATACTTAATTTCAAAGGTGAAATATCGGTAAAAGAAGCAGGACATACCGTTCACACTATAGTTGCAAAAGAATTAAAAAATAAATTAATAAGGGAGGCACAATGACGGAAGAACAGGTACTTCAATTTGACATAAAAGGGATAATGGATTTAATACCTCACAGATATCCTTTTATATTGGTAGACAGAATAACGGAATGCATACCGGGTAAATACTGCAAAGGATATAAAAATTTAACGGTAAATGAGGCATTTTTTACGGGACATTTTCCCGGTAATCCCGTATTCCCCGGAGTATTGCAATTGGAAGCTATGGCTCAGGTATCTGCAGGATGCTTAGTTCCACTGCCGGAATATAAAGATAAATTATTCTTATATGCAGGAATTGACGGAGTAAGATTTAGAAAACAGGTAATTCCGGGTGATAAGTTTGAAATTGAATCGGAATTATTAAAAGTAAAAGGACCTATAGCAAAAGTGCATGCAAAAGGTATAGTTGACGGACATTTGGCTGTTGAGGCAGATTTAATGTTTTCAATGGTCGGTAAAAAATAGGAGAAAATTATGACAATTCATAAAACGGCAATAATAGCTGAAAATGCTGTAATCCCTGAAAGCTGCGAGATTGGGCCGAATGTTATTATCGGCGAAGATGTTGTATTAGGCGAAAATGTTAAAATTATAGCAAATGCTTATTTGGAACATTGTGAAATAGGTGACGGAACAATAATATATCCGTTTGCAAGCTTAGGCACGGCACCGCAGGATTTAAGCTATAAAGGGCAGAAAACAAAAGCCTTAATCGGTAAAAATTGTATAATAAAAGAATATGTAACAATAAACCGTGCTGCAGGCGAGGATGGCGCCGTTACAAAAGTCGGCGATAAATGTTTATTTATGGCATCAAGCCATGTTGCACATAATTGCGTTGTAGAAGATGAAGCTATATTTGCAAACTTAGCAACAATCGGAGGGCATGTTCATGTCGGAAAATGTGCATTTTTAGGCGGTATGAGTGTTTATCACCAAAATATAAGAATAGGTGAATATGTTATAATTTCAGGTTTTTCGGCTGCAAGAATGGATATTCCTCCTTTCGCAAAAGCAGCAAGTGCACCTGCTGTTTTACACGGGCCTAATGTAATTGGCTTGAAAAGAAGAGGTTTTTCTTCAGAAGAAATTAAAAATATAAGAGAGGCTTACAGATTAATTGAAGCAAGAAAAACAACACTTTCAAACGTAGTAAAAGAGCTTGAAGAAATGTATCCGAATGATAAGAATATATTAAGACTTACTGATTTTATTAAAACATCTAAAAGAGGTATATATTTAGGCAGGCTTAATGCTTTAAATAATGACGAGGTGTAAATATGGATAATTTATGGGAAAAATATGCAAAAGTTTTAGTTGATTATTCCGTAAAAGTTCAAAAAGGCGAACTTACAATAATAAGAACGGATTCCTATCAATCACAGCCCTTAGTTAAAGAAATATATAAACAGGTGCTTAAAAAAGGCGGATACCCCGTTGTAAGGATGGGAGTTGAAGGATTAAACGAAGTATTTATAAAAAATGCAACGGATGAACAGCTTGAGTATATTGACCCTATGACAGAGCTTGAATATGATAAAGCTAAAAACTTAATATCAATAGGCGCTCCGTTAAATGTAAAAAATATGGCAAGGTGTGATTCAAAAAAACTTGCAAAACGTTCGGGTGTAATGAAGCATTTATCTGAAAAAATGCTAAAAAGGTCGGCAGAAGGCGATTTAAAGTGGGTTATAGCGGATTTCCCGACACACGCACTTGCGCAGGAAGCTAAAATGTCACTTGAGGAATACACTGAATTTCTGATAAAATCCTGCTGGCTTCATATAGATGACCCTGTTAAAAAATGGCAGGAAATAGGTGAATTTCAGCAAAAAATAGCTGATTATCTCAATACTAAATCTAAAATACATATCACGGGTGAAAAAACGGATATTACCTTTAATGTTGCAGGCAGAATTTGGAAAAGCTGCGCGGGTGAATGTAATTTTCCTGATGGTGAAGTTTATACTTCCCCTGTTGAAGATAGTGCTGAAGGTCAAATTTATTTTGATTTCCCTCAAATTTACCATGGAAATGAAGCTCAAAAAGTCCTATTAACACTTAAAAACGGGAAAGTAATTGAAGCTAAGGCTGAAAAAGGCGAAGACTATCTAAATAATATGCTAGATATGGATAACGGTTCAAGATTTGTAGGTGAAATCGCAATCGGTACAAATGAAATGATACAAGATGTCACGGGCAATATCTTATTCGATGAAAAAATCGGCGGTTCTATTCATATGGCTGTCGGGGCATCATATCCCGATACCGGCGGAAAAAATGTTTCCGGCTTACATTGGGATTTAATTAAAAATATGAAAAACGGCGGAAAAATCTTTGCCGATGATGTCCTTATTTATGAAAACGGAAAATTTTTAATTTAATCTTTATTTAAACTTTTATAAGCTTTAACAACAACTTGGGTTCTGTCTTCGACCCCGAGTTTTTGTATTATACTGCTGACGTGGACTTTTACCGTATTAATACTTACATCCAAAATTTTTGATATTTCATTATTGTTTAGACCTTCACAAATATAATCTAATACTTCTTTTTCTCTTTCCGTTAAATTAAATTCTTCATTAATATTATCTGAATGTGTTTTTTTATCGTTAGCCACCGCATTAAGTACGACATTAGAAATTTTAGGATCAAACCATGCCGCTCCTTCTATAACGGATAATACTGTATCAGCCAATTTTTCAGGATTTATGTCTTTTGAACAATATGCACTTGCACCTGCTTTTATTGAATCGATAACTTCTTCTTCGCTGTTATGCGAGGTTAATATTATTATTTTTATTTTATTATTAAGTTTTTTTATTGCTTGAGTTGCTTCAATTCCGTTCATATTAGGCAGTCCTAAATCCATGATAACGGCATTGATTTTATGTTTTTTGCATAACTCTATTGCATCTTCCGCATTTGATGCTTCATAAATTTCTTTTATGAAATCTTTGGATTCAAAAGCTGTTTTAAGTCCGAACCTTATTAACGTGTGATCTTCTACAATTAGTATATTGTACATTTTCTACCTTACATAATACTGTTTAAAAATTTCTGTTATATCTTTTTCTTTTTGGGTCGGTTTTTCTTTTTGAAGGATATCCGCAAATTGTTTTAAATTTACATCTGATAATATTTTTCTGTCTTTATCTTTTAATTTAATTTTATATTCGCTTATAAGAATATCTGTTATAACGTCACAAGGCAAAGATAAAAAGACATCAACAATTTTACCGTCAAAGTGTTTGTTTTTTCCGTCCGTCATTATCTTTAAAGCATCTGAAATCGGCATTCTGTCACGATAATGACGAACGGATGTTATTGCATCAAATACATCGCTTACGGCAAGTATTCTTCCGCCCAGGGGAATATTTTCACCTTTTAACCCTCTAAAATAACCGCTTCCGTCGTATTTTTCGTGATGAGAAGATGCAATTTCGGTGATTTCGGAAAAAGAAGAATTAATATTAGTTTTGCATAAAATATCATAAGTAATTTTTACATGTTCTTTTATATGTTCATATTCTTCTTTTGTAAGTGAGCCTTTTTTCTGTAAAACCGCATCTCTGATACCAATTTTACCGATATCATGCAGCATGGCAGCTTTAGATATTATTTCTGTTATATCGTTGCTTAAACCCAGTTTTTTTGAGATTAACTCTGAATAAAGCCTTACCCTGTTTGAATGACCTAAAGTTATTTTATCTCTTGCATCTATGGAAGCTGCTAAAGTATCAATAAATCCGTCAAATACTTCTTTTTGCTCTTTTAACATTTGCTGCTGGATATTAAATAATAAATTATTTTCTATAGCAATCCCGGCATTTGTTCCTATTGCCAGCAAAATTTCTTCATCATCTGGGGTAAAATCACCATCTTTTTTATTTAATACCTGAAAAGCACCTATAATTTCAAATTTAATATTTCTTATAGGCATACACAGCATGTTATATGTTTTATATCCTGTATGTTTATCTATTTCTTTATTAAATCTGGTATCTTTATATGCATCTTTTATTCTTATTGTTTCACCTGTTTTAACAGCATAGCCTGCAAATCCTTTATCCGCAGAAAATCTTATTTCTTCGCTTTCCATTCCTAAGGCAACTTTTGACCATAATTCATTTTTATCTTTATCATATAAAAATACACTGCATCTGTCGGCATTTAGAACTATTTTTGTTTGTTCAGCTATTGTTATAAGCAATTTATCAAGGTTTGATTCCGCATTTACTGTTCTTGCTATTTCAGATAGCGCATTTAATAAAGTTGTATTCTGCTTTTTATCAAGCCCGTTTTCATTGCTATTTAGTTTATTTGGAATTGTACTGTTTGAATTTACAAAATTGTCATAAAGCTCTTTTATTTCTTTATATAATTTTTCAGGGACATCTTTTGATTTTATTTGAGCGGCTTTTTCTATGCATTCATATGCCATTTTGGTATTTTGTAATTTTATATATGTTAATGCAAGTAATTCATGTGCTTTTATGTATAAAACAGGATAGTTTTTCAGCTCTGTGCTGCTGTATGTCAAATAAAATAATGCTTCATTATATTTATTTTCTAAATAATAAATATGACCAAATGCAAATTTATTTATTGCTATAATTGATTTTTGACCGCAGTTTTGTGCAAGAAATTTTGAATCTTCCAGTAAATAAAGTGATTTATAGTAGCTTTGAGGATTTTGAATATATTTAATTAATCCCAGTAAAGATAAACATAGTGAAACATTTGGAATATCTTTCTTTGCAAGAAAAATTTTATGTGCCAAAGACAGATTTTCTTCTGCTTTACCGTATTCTTCATTTGCATAGTATAAAACAGCTTCATTAAGAGTGCTGAAAACATTATTTATGATTTCTTTTTGTTTCGTTTGTTGTTTTGACGACATATCAATCCTTAACAAATTCATAGTTTCATTATACAATATATTTTATGGTTTTGTAATATAGGTGAAAAATGGAAAAAGTATCTGTTGTAATTCCTGTGTATAATGAAAAAGACACAATTCTGGAGCTTTTAAATATAGTCGAAAATTCAAATTTTTGCGGACTGGAAAAAGAAATAATAATTGTTGATGATGCATCTTGTGACGGAACTAAAGAAATTTTGCAAAATTTGCAAGATAAATATAAAATTTATTTTCATCAAAAAAATAAAGGAAAAGGTGCCGGAATAAGAACGGCATTTGAGCATGCAACGGGTGATTATGTCGTTATTCAGGATGCTGATTTAGAGTATTCACCTTCTGATTATGATAAATTGCTGCTTCTTTTAATAAATAAAGAAATGGATGTTGTCTACGGCTCAAGATTTATGAATAAAGATAACCTTAAAAATTTTATGTTAAAAAATAAAATAGCAAACATGTTTTTAACTTTTTTAACAAATATATTATATGGTTCTGCAATTACCGATATGGAAACGTGTTATAAAGCTTTTAAAATAGATGTAATAAAAAATATAAAAATAAAATCTGACAGGTTTAATTTTGAGCCTGAAATAACTGCAAAAGTATTGAAAAATAATTATAAACTTAAAGAAATTCCGATACAGTATAACGGAAGAGGGCATGAAGAAGGTAAAAAAATCAACTGGAAAGATGGGCTGCAGGCTATCTTTACACTTATTAAGTACAGGTTTACGGATTAGAGGTAAAATTGAAAAAATCAATTATATTTTTGTTATTATTATCATTTATCGGATTAAGTGCATATGGTGCAAAATATAAAGTTAATACGGGCGGAAAAGTTACATCCGAAACAGGTCAAATTCAAAATTCGGGGAATACCGTTAAAAATGTGATTAATAATTATCAGGCAAGTCCGTATGTATCGAATAAACAGGCATATAAAGAAGGTGTAGGCATAATTAATATTGTTATGGACTACTCGGGTAGTATGTATGATTGGATACAGGCTGCTCAAATGTATATGACAGCTATAGTTCAACAATTACCATCCAATACAAAAATAGGTTTTAGAGTCTTCGGGCATGACGGCGGTAATAATCCTTATACACCTGTTATGGGTAAAGTAAAAAATGTTATTCAGAAAAAAGACGGAAAGTATAAAGTGCAAACAGCCAAATCATCATATTTGGGCTCAACATCAGGCTCGTGTTCGGCTACGGCTCAGGTGGCAAAAGTTGAAACAAATAATCCTTCCGCATTATATAACGGAATGCGTTCAGCTCGAATAGGCGGTTCTACACCTCTTACTCTTGCGCTTGAACAGGCAGTAGATAATGATTTTCTGGGTATGGATAAGACCACTCCAAAGAAAATAATTCTTATAACGGATGGCGGTGAAAACTGCGGCGGCGACCCTTGTGCTTTTGCTAAAAGTCTTATGGCTAAAAGACAAGATATTATTATTGATGTAGTTCTTGTTTCTTCTTATTCAAGGTCATTAACGTGCGTTTCAAATCTTACGGGCGGAAAATTCTATAATCCTATTGATGTTCCGAGTTTTATGAATGTTATTACGGAGTCTATGCAAGAACCTGCTGATACTAACAAAAAACCTGTTGAAAATAAACAGGATGAACAGCATTATGAGTTTATCAGCGATTAACTTAAATCTACTTCAAATCTTCCGCCGTATATTTTAACGGTTAATCGTAATGTTTCGTTTTTGTAGCCTGATGGCGGAGGATTATATGCAGGATTATTCATTACCGCCGAATATACTGCATCATTTAAACTGTCATTATCGGATTGTTGTGCGAATGCTCTGTTAATTAATTTGCCTGATGAATTTATTTTAAAAGTAATTACGCATTTTCCGTCACCTATAACTTTTGTAAAATCAATGTCGGATGAAATTCTGTTTCTGAGTGCTATTTTATATTGAAGTAATTCCTTTTTCATTTCAGGGGTATTTACTTTTGGTGTTGATGTAAGTGTTTTATCTGCAGGAAGTGTTCCTGCAGGTTTTTGAGCTTGAGGTTGAGGTTGAGTCTGCGGTTGAGTTGTATTAGTTTGCGGTTTTTTAGGCTGAGTTTGAGTTTGATTAACTGATGTTTTGGGTTGTGATTGTGTTTGTTTTTGTGTTGAAACAGTTTGAGGTTGTTTTTTTACTTCAACAGTCGTTGTTTTCTTTTGTGCAGGCTGAGTTTTTTTATCAGTTTTCTGTGTTTGTTTTGGCTGTTCTTTTGGTTTAGTTATTTCTTTTTTTGGTTCTTGTTTATTTTGCTGTTCACCGCCGAATGAGAAAGTAAATACTTGATTTTTGGGATGATTTGGCATCTCTTCATTTTTTTGATTTTTAAGAGGCTGCATAGGTGTTTCAACTTCTGTTTGTACAGGTTTGGTTTCAGTTTGTGTTATATCTTTCTTTGAAACATTTTTTAAGTGAAAAATACCTATAATTATCAGAATAATGCAAAGAGAAATTATACAAGTTAAAACTATGTATGTATAATCTTTTTTTTCTTCGGAGGGAATTTGAATTTCATAAGGAATATTATCACTTTTTTCTTGATTTAATTCAGTTTTCAATTCTTTCTTTGGTGTATTGTTAATAATTCCTATTTCTTCAAAATTATTATTTCCGCATTCGCAAAACGGGGGTCTTTCTTTATATTCTTTTCCGCAGTCAGTACATTTATACATTTTTTGCCTTTATTTCTAATTTGTTATTTTCTCTGTATCACTGTAGTCTTGAGGTGTTGAGTATTTGGTAGTTTTAGATATTTTCCAAGCACCTTGAGCAGTTGTTGTAAATCTTTTTGAACCTTCCGGAAAATTTAATATTTCCTTCCCCTGATAACTTCTTATGACAGGCGCTATATATTGAATAGCATACGGAGTATAAGCAGGAGTTGTTGACCAGGTTTTTACATTGTTTATTTTACCATATTTATCAACATCAAATGAAAATTTAAATATTATACCTTCTTGAATTGAGGGTAATTTTACATCGTTCATTATTTTATTCTGAAGGTCAGAGCGCCATTTATTCCATAGGATTACCTCTTCTTCAGGGGTTAATTCTTTTGGCTCTGTGTTTTTTTGAACTATTGTATTTTCTTTTTTTATTGCAGGCAGGTTTTCTGTTTTATTTGCTGTTTGAGATTGTTCCTGTTTTACTGTTTTCGCAGGGACTGTTGTTTTAACTTCTGATTTTGTTTGTTCCTGCGAGACTGTTACTTGTTTTTGATTTGTTGACTGTTTTTGTGATGAGGTTGTTTCTTGCGGTATTTGTTTTGTTGTTGTTTGATTTTTTGTAACGGTATTGATTGTAGTTTTAACCTGCTCTGATTTTGTTGTTATTTCAGGTTCATCTTTTATTGTTTTTATTTTTTGCTCGTATCTGTTTTGAGTTTGAACTGTATTTACCCGGGTCGGAATGTTTTGATTTTCATCTTTTAGTGTTTGTTCTTGTTCCGTTATTTCAAAATCAGAATTATAAACAAATAATTTTTTATGCATATCAGGCTGTTTAACCCCGATAATCAGTGTTAATATAACTAATATGATAATAAGTATAGTTAAAAAAATTCTTTGCAAAATTATCTTTCCATTTTAGCTAATAATTCATTGCCTGTATCAATTTGAAATTTTGTTTTACTCAGCATATAAGTTTCTGCAATCAATAATGCAGTCGGTACTAATGCACCTAAAAAGCTTATTAAAATTCCCGTAAAATCCTCGCCCATTTCTTGCATAAAATAAGATATATTCATTGTAAATTCAATGAATATAATGCATATTCCAATAACAGAAGAGCGGCGCAAATCCATATTAAGCTGTTTTATACCTTGAAGTCCGTAAATTCTTACCCCATGAGTCATATAATCACTAAAACCGTCATTTTTTATAACATTTGATGCTTGAATTTTCCTGTTGCATAAAAACGCATTTACAAATATGAAAAATGCGAAAATAATCATAAATGAGGCAAGAGATAAAAATACCGGGCTGAATTTTAATGTTGATATTCTTATCCAGCCTGCTGCTTCGGGGAAACACATCGCAAGGGTATTGGATACCCCGTATGCCAAAAATGGCGCCGTTAATATTCCTAAAAATATTTCAAACCCCGTTTTTACCTGCAAATTAAATAAAGTATCTTTTAAGTTATTAATATGAACTTTACTTAAAGTATTTATATATCTTTCTATCCATTGTCTGTATTCTCTTATAACCTGTTCAAAGTCTTCTCTGTATTCATATTTATTAAGTTCTTTGGATAATTCAACATTATTATATTTGTAATATCCGCAACCTATGGCAATAATCACACATATAAGAGTAAAAAATAATGATATAAATACGGCGAAAAAAGGCATTGTTTTGGGACTTACATAATATAAAAGGTTTATAATATATACTCCTGAATAAAATAAAACAGAAAAAACAAGCATAAGTTTTTCCCCGATATATGCCGTAATCGGAACTTGAGATGCTCTGTTTTGAAACATTAAGAATATTCCCTGTTTAAATACCAGACCTATAGCATATATAAGTATTGAAAATACAACTATAAGTTTAATATTAACAGGCATTTGCAGAATATTTCCTGCCTCTTTGAGAGGAAGTCCGGCAAAATAATTGGAACATCCGAATGCTAATAAAATGGAAGCCAATACTAATGCAATATGAAGAAGTATTCCTGTTTTTGAATTCATTGATAATTTATGGGTTAACTCATTTATGTTGTAATAAACTTCTTTTATTATAGAAGTTCTTGCTTCTTCAATTTCGGCTTTTCGTTTTTCAAGTTTTAATTTTGCCGCTGTATTAACTTTTTCACCGTAAAAATCTTTTAAATCATCTTCCGTAAGCTGTTCTGAATCTACTTTAAATCCTCCAGAGCCTTCATTTATTCTTATTTGTATATATTCATCTGAATCTTTTACAAGCAGTCTGCAGGTTTTATCTACTTCAATAGTTTGCGGCAAAGGTGCACCTTTAAACAATATATTTTTACAATTGAATTGATTTAATATTGTGCATTTATTTTTTTTGATATCGTATTTAATTGTCAGCAAAAATTCAAAGCCGAAATTTACGCAGAAATCATACCCTTCTTTAGATGAAATATTTACAAGCTCTTTATCTTTAAAGGTTTTTTCACTGTTTTTTGTAATAACGGAAAAAGTCATTTATGTCTCCCTTACAAAGTTATTAATAGTTAATAACAACATCAATATTATTTTGCAGAACCACCTCAACAGTTGTAAAAGCAGGTATTTCTGCATCAATACCTTTTTCCGCTGTAGAAGTAACGAGAGCACCGCCTCCGCCTACACCTGCACCTATTGCAGCACCCTGCCAAACATTTTCAGCGCCACCGCCGCCAATTAGTCCGAATAAAGCACCGACTGCCGCACCGACTAATGCGGATGTGGCTACTCTTTGTGCTGTTGAACCTACTATTCCGTCATTTGAAACATTAAAATCTATTTGTTTTGTTGTTATATTATAGGTTTTACCTTCAGGTGTAACGATTTTATTAAATGTTATTCTTACAAAACCGTTTCTCATTGCATATTGGGCATGGTGGGCTTTTATTATTTGCCCGTAAAGTATACTTCCTTGGGCTGCTATAACATGATTATCTTTTGTTTTCCAATCGCTGTTTAATACACCAATAATATTATCTCCGACATTTGCTGTTGCGGTATTTATTGCATTTTGTAAATAAACATCAAGTGTATCGCCTTTTCCGACTTTACCTACATATCCTGAAAGAGTTGTCGATGGTTGCGCTTTAGGAGAATTTGTTGTAACGGTATTTGGCACAGAGGGTTTAGGTTCATCAAAACTGTATTTTTTCTTTTCGCCTGTCAGAGTTCTTCTTGCTATTTGTGAAAAGTTATTTATCTGAACCGCATTTTCGCTCTCTGAGTATGTATAATCTTGTTTTTTTATATTCTTTATTATTGCTTTATTGAGTTTTTTGCTTGAATTATTTGATTCATAGTAATAAAATAAATTTTTTCCGTCCTGTTGAAATACTATTACCGCATAATCATTGGGGTCATCAACCGGTATTGCGAGATAAGGATTTTTCTTTTGTATTTTATAATCTTTTTCTGCAATAATTCTTTCGGTCTGAGATGATACAGATGCTTTATCCGCATTATAAATATAATAAAGTTTACTTAATGCAAAGCACGGATTAACCGTAAAAACCGTGTAAATTAAAGTAACAATAAATGCAATATACTTTTTCATAAAAATGCCCTTATTTTGGAAGTTCCAACAATATACATATTATACAATAATACAGAATTTATTCAAAAGTAAACTTAAAAATAGTATGGTTAGGGATGTTTTGACCAATTAAAAGATTTATACCTGAATTGTAAGAAATTTGGGGATAAAATGCACATTAATAAAATACTCTGTATTATTGTGTTTTTGGCTTTTGTTAAAGGCATATGTGCTTTTGCTGTTGAAGTTGACGGATATGATGAATTTATAGATACATATAGGTCAGGCCCTAAAGACGGTGAAATAAAACTTGAATGCAATGTTGATATGGATTGTAACTTGGGCTGCCCTGCATGTGATTTAAAAATAGAAGGAAATAATAATGTTATAGACGGTAATGGCTGTGGGGGTATTGTATTGGAACATAACAGAAAACTTTCTGTCGAAGATGTTACTATGCAGAATTTTACAGATGGACATGGTTCTGTTTTAAATAATACGGAAGGTTGCAGTGTTGAAAGGTTTAACGGTAACTTCTCAAATAATTTTTCGGATGGTGAAGGCGGAGTTATTTATAATGAATCTTCCATTGTTCAAACAAATGGCAGGTTTGAAAATAATCTATCAAATAATAATGGCGGTGCAATTTGTAACTTACAAAATGCAGGTATTAACAGTGTATCCGGCGAATTTAACAATAATGTAACGACTAAAAGTACGGGCGGCGCTATTTGTAATTTTGGAAAAATTGGAAAAGTTAATGCTTATTTTAATTCAAACAGGGCTGATGAAGGTCAGGGCGGTGCTGTAGCAAATTACGGTAATATAGATTTAATGGAAGGCAATTATGAAAATAACAGCTCTTATATTTCGGGAGGTGCGGTTTTTAATTCGGGTTCAATAGGCTCGTTAAAAGGAAATTTTACGGGGAATTCTACAACGGAAACCGCTGATTTCGTTGGCGGAGGTGCTGTTTTTAATTACGGAAATATTGATAAACTTTCGGGAACATTTAAAAATAATTCTTCAAACGGTATGGGAGGTGCTATCCATAATGCTTACGGAACGATAAATATTGTATCGGATGAAGAAGATGTAATATTTTCGGGCAATAGCGATAGTACAGGTTCTAATGCAATTCATAATGACAGCGGAACGATTAATTTAAATGCCTCAAATAAAAATATTGTCGTAAATGACAAAATTTCGGGCTATAGGTCATATACTGATGCCGTAATTAATATTAATTCACCTGAAATATCAAAGGATAATTCAGGGGTGGTTGAATTAAATAACGAGGTTGCAGGTAATACTGTTAATATGTATTCGGGAACTTTAAAAATGGGGCACAGCAGTGAAACAGGCGGATACGGAAATTTTACGGATACTGCTGATTTTAACTATTTTGGCGGAACGGTTGACCTTCGTGATGAAGATATTCATAATACAAATTTCGGTAATTTAACTTTGCATAACAATATGAACTTAAAACTTGACGGGAGTTTTGAGGATTTTTTATCTGATACTTTTACGGCAGATTCCTTTGTTCCTAACGGCTATAACATTGATATAACCGATATTTTGCTTATGAGTATTACGGATGAAAAAAAGTTTTCCATCTCGCCTATCGGCGAAAATATAGATGAAAGTGTACGGGAATTATTAAAAGAAGCAATAGTATATTCGGCAGGTGATGTAATAAATTCTCCTGTTTACCGCTACAGAACTTATTATGTGCCTTCAGAAGGCTTAATTTATTTTGAGCGGATAGAAAATGATAAGTTTAATCCTTCCGTTTTAGCAAGTGCCGTTGCCTCTCAGCTCGGAGGATATTTAAACCAGCTGAACTCCTACGAGGAAGCCTTTAGAAGAATGGATATGTATATGCTTTTAACCAAACAGGAAAGACAAAGTTTAAAAATGCTGAACAAATATGCTTCATCAGATACAACAACGGTTTTGACTTCCGAGGTTACTCAATATGAAAATAAATGCGGATGGATTAGACCGTATTCAATATTAGAAAATGTCCCGTTAAAAAACGGGCCGAAAGTGTCAAATACTGCTTATGGTATATTCGGAGGTTTGGAATCGGATTTAATAGAATTAAAAAGAGGCTGGGATTTAATCTGGGGTCCATATATCGGTTACAACGGCTCGCATCAGGCATATAACGGAAATGATATCTATCAAAACGGCGGAACTATCGGCGGTGTTGCTATGGCATATAAGGGAAATTTTTATTCGGGTGCAACCGCTAATATAAGCTCTAACGGGTGCAGTGCTTCTACAATGTACGGAAATGAAAATTTTGCAATGCTTATGTCGGGAATTGCTTCAAAAAGCGGTTATAATTGGGAATTAAATGAAGGTAAATTTATTATTCAACCTAATTATATGATGTCTTATACATTTGTCGATACTTTTTCCTATAAAAATTCAGCAGGTGTAAATATTAATACAAAGCCTTTATTTGCCATTCAAATAGCACCCGGAGTCCAATTGATAGGAAATTATAATAACGGCTGGCAGCCTTTTGCTAATGCTTATATGGTTTGGAATATTCTTGATAAAACCGAATTTAAGGCTAATGATGTATCACTCCCCGTATTAAGTGTTAAACCTTTTGTTTTGTATGGAGTAGGAGTTAGAAAAGTTATGGGTGAAAGATTTACGGGATTTTATCAAACCTACGTTACAAACGGAGGAAGAAACGGGGTCGGTATTAATTTCGGCTTAAGATGGAAAGTCGGAAATTAATTTTCTTTCTTTAATTTATATTTAAACATTATAAAAATACTTATTATGACTACAATTAAGGCAGAATATTTTGAAATATTATAATCAATATTAAATCCGATTTTTGAATTTAAAATAAAAAATGTTGTAATGAAAATATAAAATAACCCCGGAATTAAGGTCATAAAATAGTTTTTCTTATTTTTATATAAGTAAACCGTCGCATATAAAAATGTAGGAACGGCTATTAATTGATTTACAAAGTTAAAGTATCTCCAAACAACCGTAAAACTGCCGGCATTGGATTTTGCCCAGAATATAACCGAAATTATAATAAAAGCAATAGGAATAATTATTAATAAACGATTTTTAATTTTAGTTTGATTTAATCTAAAAGCTTCGCCTAAAATCATTCTTAAACCTCTTAATGCCGTATCACCCGAGGTTACGGGCAGGACTACAACAGCAATTGTTACAACAAATGCAAGGAAAGGAAATACAAATACATCAGCTATACTGTTTATAACATTAACACTACCTATTAAATTTTGAGGTACAAGGTTTAAAGAATAAACATGCATAGCTCCTGCCGCCCAAACCATTGCAATTAATGATTCTATACACATCATTCCGTAGAAAACCTGTCTGCCTTCTTTTTCGCTTGCTAATGTTCTTGAAATAATTGTTGATTGGGTAGAATGAAATCCCGATAACAATCCGCAGCTTACCGTCATAAAAAATACGGGTAATATATGGACTTTCATAGGATGATTATTCAAATGAGTAAAATTAATGTTTTCTAAATTTATTCCGTGGGTAAAAAATCCTATAACAACAAGTCCTGTTCCCGTTAACAGCAAAAGCCCGAAAAAAGGATAAAATCTTCCTATTATCTTATCAATTGGAAATAAAGTAGCTAAAATGTAATAAATCGCTATAACGGAATATATACTTATAATTATCGGATTAGAAAGAGAAAAATCACTTTGATTAAAAAACCTTTCAGCCATTAAATCGCCTGCCGTATAAACAAATACAGAGGCTAAAAGTAAAAGCATAACGGATACCACGACTATAAAAAATCCGTATGAACTTTTGCCCAGATATTTTTTTATGAGTTCGGTTATCTGCGCACCGTCATTTCTTACGGAAAGCATACCGCTGAAATAATCGTGTACTCCGCCCATTAATATGCATCCTATCGGGATTAACAAAAATGCAACAGGCCCGAATAATATCCCCTGAATTGCCCCTAAAATAGGTCCAAGCCCTGCTATATTCAATAGGTGTATAAGCATGTTTTTATTTCTGCTTAAAGGAATAAAATCCACTCCGTCATTAATTTTTTCGGCAGGAGTTTTTATATCTTCAATACCAAACTGCTTTTCAGTATATCTTGAATAAAAAATATACCCGATTATTAATATTAAAATTCCAACTAAAAATGTTACCATCAAAAAAATTATACCATATTTTAATAACATTGCCCTGCTTTATAGTGATATGTTAACATTATTAAGGGAGAAATGTTTATGCTTAAAAAGAAATTAAATATAGTTTTATTGTTAGTTATAATAATATTTTTTGGATGGTTTTCCGTTCAGGATGTATATGGCAGTGAGCAAAGTGCTGCAAAAAAACCTGCAATATCACATTTTAAGACGACATCAAAAGATATTGAATATAAAAAACAAATTTTAAAAGACTGCGGAAATGACAGTTATACCCTTGAAAATTTAAGTCCAATAGTCGGCCCTGATGAACTTGCTAAGTTTATTAAAGCAAATAATAATAACCCTGATATTTATACACCGTCTGAAGAAAACAGAAAAAACGGAAAATTTAGGGCTAATTTTCATATTCATACAACAAATTCCGATGGTTCTTTAACCGTTGAAGAACTTTTAAATACCGCATTAGATTATGCAAAAACTCTGCCTGAAAATAAATATATGTATATAGCTGTCACGGATCATAATACTGTTTTAGGTTCTCAGGATATTATAAGAGTTTTACAAGAAAATCCGGGAAAATACGGGAAATTAAGAATTATCCCGGGTATTGAAATTTTTACGGAGTATAAAGGTGATAACTCGGGTAGAAAAAATGTCGGAATACACGTTTTAACTTGGTGTATTAATCCTTATAACGAATTTCTTGCAAAAGAATTCCATAAAAATGACTTAAATGATAAATGGAATTATATGTCCAAAGATTTTGACGGTGTTATAAAAATGATGAAAGAATACGGAATTGTAGGGGTAGCTCATCCTGCGAGATATTCTTATGAAATGGGTGATATAAGATATGAATATGTAAAAGAAATGCTGGACAGATATAAACAAGCAGGAAAATCAGAAAAACCTTTATTTATTGAAGGATATTATCAATCATATCCTGATTTTTATGATGTTCAAAATGATAAAGAATTTCAAAAGTATTATAATTATATAAACTCATATGCTGATGAAATCGGTTTAATGAAAACAGGAAGTACAGATACTCACGGAACTACAATATTTCATCATTAATAAAAATGGCAGAAAAACAAAATAATAATAAAAAAATCATTATAATCGGGGCAGGGCCTTCTGGTTTAAGCTGTGCTTATTATATATTGCAAAATACGGATATTAAACCAATTATTATTGAAGAAAGTCAACATATCGGCGGAATATCGGCTACTGTTGATTACAAAGGCAACAGAATTGATTTCGGCGGTCACAGATTTTTTACAAAAAATGCTGATGTAATGAAGCTTTGGCAAGAAATTTTCCCTATACAAGATGCACCTTCTAAAGATGAAATTTTAACAGGTAATGCCGATAACAAATATAAAGAAACTCATGTATATGCTAATCCTGAAAAAGATGAAAAAATTTTTCTTAAACGGCGAAGAATATCCAGAATTTATTTTCAAAAAAAATTTTTTGATTACCCTATAAGTATTAAACCTCAAACATTTATAAATATGGGATTATTGAATGTTTTAAAAGTTTGTTTAAGTTATTTTCATTCTTGTATTTTTAAAAGAAAAGAAAAATCACTGGAAGATTTTTATATAAACAGGTTTGGCAGTAAATTATATGAAATGTTTTTTAGAGATTACACTCAAAAGGTATGGGGAGTGCACCCTGCTCAAATAGCTCCTGACTGGGGAAGTCAAAGGGTTAAAGGGCTGTCAATAATTTCCGTTATAAAACACAGTCTTTTTAAATTTTTAATAAAAAAAGAAAAAGAGGAAACTTCTTTAATTGAGGAATTTATCTACCCTAAACGAGGTCCCGGACAATTTTATGAAGCTATGGCTGATAAAATAATACAAATGGGCGGAACAATTATTTTAAATAATAAAGTTATCGGTATTGAATTTACGGAAAATATAATATCTTCCGTAAAAACGGTTGATAGTGAAAATAATGAACATAATTATGAATGTGATGCTTTATTTTCATCAATGCCAGTTAAAGATTTAATCCTTGCATTTAATAAAGAGGTGGAACAATCAATCAGGGAAACGGCTATAAATCTTCCGTATCGTGATTTTATCACCGTAGGACTATTGGTTAATAAGCTTGCCGTAAAAAATAGGTCAAAATATAAAACCTATGCAGGTATTATTCCCGATTGCTGGATTTATATTCAGGAAAAAAATGTCAAAATAGGAAGACTTCAGATATTTAATAATTGGTCGCCATATATGGTAAAGGATTTTGAAAATACTGTATGGCTCGGGCTTGAATATTTCTGCAGTGAAAATGATGAATTATGGAATACGGATGAAAAGAACTTTATAAATATGGCATCCGAGGAACTTATTAAAATAGGTTTGATTAATAAAGCAGATATTCTTGATTCTGTTTTAATAAAAGTAAAAAAAGCATATCCTGCTTATTTCGGAACTTATAAAAATTTTGATATCGTAAAAAAATATTTAAACTCAATTGATAATTTATATTGTATAGGCAGAAACGGCCAGCACCGATATAATAATATGGATCATTCCATTTTGTCAGGTATTTATGCGGCGAAAACTTTTATTAACGGTTCGGATAAAGAAGAAATTTGGAATGTTAATACGGAAAATGCTTACCACGAAAAGGCTTAATTGTCTTTTGAAATTATAAATACAGCTTCTTCCGCAAGCAGATTTGAAAACATATTATATTGAATTCCTTTTCTTATATTTGCTTTTGTTGTATATATGCCTTGTAAAATTTTAATATTATGTTTATCTGCGAATTCAAAAAAGTCTTTTATTGTTAACAAATGGATATTTGGAGTATTGTACCATTCAAAAGGAAGCACTTTGGATTTTGGCATATTTCCCGTAAAAAAGAAACTAAATCTTATTCTCCAGTATGCAAAATTCGGAAAGCTTACTATACACTTTTTTCCGACTCTGAGCATTTCCTCAAGCACATAATCAGGATTTACTGCCGATTGCAGTGTTTGATTTAATATTACATAGTCATAAGATTTATTGCTAAATTGTTTTAAACCTTCATCAATATCCCCTTGAATAACAGATAACCCTTTTTCAAGACAGGAAATAACCTCCTTTTGAGAGATTTCAATGCCGTTGCCTTTTATATTTTTAGTATCTTTTAGTAATTTTAAAAGATAGCCGTTTCCGCATCCGAGGTCTAAAACTTTTGCGTTTTCATCAATCATTTCGGAAATTAGTGAATAATTAACGTGTAATCCTTTTGATTTTAAATAGTGGCTATTCATCAATTTCTCCTTGAATATGGGTATTTAAAAAGCTTGATATTATTTTAGACTGCAGGTCATACTCAAGTAAAAACGCATCATGACCGCATGGTGATTTAATTTCGCAGTAGGAAACATCTTTATCAAGAGTCATAAGGGTATTAACTATTTCTTTTGCCTGAGAAGAAGGGAAAAGCCAATCGGAATCAAAAGAAATTACAAGAAATTTAGCTTTTGTATTGTTAAATGCATTTTGGAGCGAGCCGTATTTATTTTCCAAATCAAAATAATCAACGGCTTTTGTAATATAAAGATAACTGTTGGCATCAAAACGGTCGACGAAAATCTGACCCTGATGCTGAAGGTAGCTTTCTACCTGAAAATCAATATCAAAATTAAAGTCATAACGGTCTTTATCTTGAAGCCTTCGACCGAATTTATTATACATTGCTTCTTCGCAAAGGTATGTAATATGTCCTATCATTCTTGCATTAGAAAGCCCTCTGTCGGGTTTTTGCTCTTTATCATAATAATCGCCGTTATTCCAAGCAGGGTCTGAAATAATAGAGTTTCTTCCGACAGCATTAAATGCAATAGCCTGCGGTGATAGTCTTGAAGTTGTTGCGATGAGTATTGCGGATTTTACGTAATCAGGGAATGTTATTGCAAACTGCATTGCCTGCATTCCGCCCATGGAACCTCCTGCAACAGAGTATAAGCTGTTTATTCCAAGGTAATCCAAAACTTTTTTTTGAATTTTAATTGTATCTTCGATTGTAAATACGGGGAAGGTAATTCCGTATGGTTTGCCTGTTTCCGGATTAATACTGGAAGGACCCGTTGTTCCGCTGCATCCGCCAAAAATATTTGTACATACAATAAAATATTTATTTGTATCAAAAGCTTTATCAGGTCCTATTAATTCATCCCACCAACCGGGTTTTTTATCGTTCTCATTATGATAACCTGCTGCATGTGCATCACCCGTTAAAGCATGAATTACAAGAATTGCATTATCACCTGTTTCGTTAAGTTTACCATATGTTTCATATGCAACCGTAACAGGTGAAAATTCAATTCCGCTTTCAAGTTTAATTTTATCTTCAAAAGTATAATATTGTGTTTTAACTATGCCTATATTACTCATTTTCTTGATACTTTTATTGCATTGTCTATATCTTCAATAATATCATCAATATTTTCAAGTCCGATTGAGGCTCTCATATAGTCATTTGTTATGCCTGCTTTAATTTTTTGTTCATCAGAAAGCTGTCTGTGGGTTGTGCCAGCAGGATATGTAATGATTGAGCGGACATCACCAAGATTTGTTGCGTGGATAAATAATTTTAAAGCTTCAATAAATTTTGTTCCGTCGCCGTCTACTCCAAAGCCCAGCAGAGAAGAAACACCTTTCGGAAGGTATTTTTTAGTTAGATTGTAGTCACTGCTGCTTTCAAGTGCAGGATATTTTACATAATTTATATGCGGATGATTTTCCAAGTGTTTTGCCAATTTTAAAGCATTTTCGCAGTGCCTGTCCATTCTGACATGTAATGTTTCAAGTCCTATCATTGTAAGATATGCATTAAAAGGACTCATACAGCAGCCTAAATCCCTGATTAAATGTGTTCTTGATTTTGCAATAAAGGCTGCCTCTTTAAATGCATCGGTATATATTATTCCGTGGTAGCTTTCATCGGGTGTCGTAAGCATTTTAAATTTATCATTTTGCTTCCAATTAAATCTGCCTGAATCAACAACAGCTCCGCCCATTGCATTACCATGTCCCGACAAATATTTTGTTGTTGAATGAACAACGATATCTGCTCCGAAATCAAAAGGTTTTAACAAATACGGGGTTGCTACGGTATTGTCTATAATTAACGGAATACCGTATTTATGTGCTAATTTTGCAAGATTTTCTATATCGGCAACTTTTATACTCGGGTTGCCTATGGATTCCGCATAAATACATTTAGTTTTATCCGTAATTGCTTTTTCATAATCTTCTAAGTTATCGGAATCTATAAATTTAACATTTATCCCCATTTGTTTAAATGTTTTGGCAAATAAATTGTAAGTTCCGCCGTATATTTTTGATGAAGTAACAACTTCATCTCCGCATTCAGCGATATTAAGTATTGCAATTAAAATGGCAGACTGACCTGAAGATACGCATAATGCACCTACTCCGCCTTCAAGAAATGCAATTCTTTTTTCTATCATTTCGCACGAAGGATTTGTGAGTCTTGAGTAAATATCCCCTTCTACCTTTAAGTCAAATAAATTTACCGCATGTTCAACACTGTCAAAACTGTAAGCAGTTGTTGCATATATCGGCATTGATATTGCATGATTTTGTTTTTTTAAATCCGTAAAGCCTTGGGCTGCAATTGTTTCAAATCTCATAAAATCCCCCTTTTTTCTATTATACTACATAATAAAATTTGCGAGCGGCATATTGAAAAAGTTATAAAATGTCCGAGAAAATTTCGCAATAAGGAACATGAGCGAAATTTTTGAGTGGCATTTATAAAAGGTGAGCAACTTTACGGTTGCGATGAGTAAGCGGAAGGTTGCGACACTAGATTAAAAAAGGAAGACCGATTATTCGGTCTTCCTTTAATATTGGTTATATTTTTATAAATCCGGTTCATCTTCAGGGTGAGTTGGTTCTGTTGTTGGGTCAGGGCATTGTTGGTCGCCGCTTGATACATCCGTGTCAGGTTCATTATCACCTGATACACCGGGTTCATCTGCACCGCTGTCACCGGGTATGCCGGAACCACCGCTATCATCACCGCCGGATACATCTGAGTCATCGGCACCGCTGTCGTCTGATATGTTCGGACCCGGTTCATCACCACCACCGGGTGGTGCAGGAGGTATATCTTCACCGCCGGGATTATCGTAGGACGGTATTGGGTCGTCGCCCGGGTCTGTTGATGTTTCAGGGTCACTTGTAACACCGGGGTCATCTGATGTCTCAGGGTCGCTTGTAACACCGGGGTCATCTGATGTTTCAGGGTCACTTGTAACACCGGGGTCATCTGATGTTTCAGGATCGCTTGTAACACCGGGGTCATCTGATGTTTCAGGATCACTTGTAACACCCGGGTCATCTGATGTCTCAGGGTCACTTGTAACACCGGGGTCATCTGATGTTTCAGGGTCACTTGTAACACTCGGGTCATCTGATGTTTCAGGATCACTTGTAACACTCGGGTCATCTGATGTCTCAGGGTCACTTGTAACACTCGGGTCATCTGATGTCTCAGGGTCACTTGTAACACCGGGGTCATCTGATGTTTCAGGATCACTTGTAACACTCGGGTCATCTGATGTCTCAGGGTCTTCCGATATTTCAGGGTCATCAGTAATTCCGGGTTCATCTGATGTCTCAGGCTCCTCTGATATTCCGGGAGGTGGAGGTGCATACATAGGAAGATCTGGGATATCCGGATAATCCGGATGAACTGTTGTCGGCTCAGGCTCATCTGATATTTCAGGAGGAGGTGGTGCATACATTTCTTTTTCACCTTCATCTTCGCCGCCTATATCCACAGGAGGAATAGTTGGTGCTTCATCCCCTTCAGAATCTCCTGCCGGAGGAACTATAGGACCTTGAGGTTGAGCAGGTCTTGCATCATCTATCATTTTATATAATGCAAGCAAGTCATATTCATCAAGCTTGACACCTTTATCATCTTTATCCTTTGTCGGGTACATTTTTTCACCCAATTTAGCAAGTGCTTCAAGTTCGTCTAAAGACATTACACCGTCTTTACCTGCTACGGCATCATAAATTTGTCCTATTTGTTCTTCGGTTAATGCGTCATCTCTATTTTCAAGATGTAAGTATTCAATAAATTTATCTCTATCTATATTGCCATCTTTATCAAGCATGTCTTGAAGTTCTTCAGATAATTCATATGAACCGTCTTCTTGCAGTTCAAATAATGTTAAATCTTTTATTTCTTTAGATTTATCACCTTTTTTCATTCCTGCAGTGTTAATTGCAAAAGCATCATCATAATCTAATTCAAGTTCTACTTCGTCATCTTTTTTCTTCGTAGTATAATTCCCTGTAGTTTCTTCTCCATTTTCTGCTTTCTTTAACATTGCATATAAAGTTGTAATATCGTGTTCGTTAAAAGTAACTCCGTTTCTGTCTTTATCAACATATTCACCATCAGATACTAAGTGGCTTCCTAAACTTGCCAAAGTTTCAAATTCTTCTTTTGACATTACATCATCGCCATCTTGCCCTGCGATAAAATCATATATAGCTTCAGCTTCTTCTTTTGAAACACCGCTTTCCTCAAAAATGCTGGTAAAATCATCTTTTGTAATAGAACCGTTGCCGTTTTCTAACATTTCTTTATATTCGGCGGTTTCTACATATTTACCGTCGACCAGTTCAAATAACTGAAAATCTTCTATATCTTTACCTGCGGCATTATCTATATTTTTATTATATCCTCCATTTTCTTGGACATGTTTTTGCAAATAGTCTTTAAAATCGCTAAAATAATTTGACATAATCTTTACCCCATATATTAAATTTTTACTACACAAATTCGCTTATCGGCACAAATATAAAAAACTTTAGAATTTTTTTTAAAATATTAAATTTTGTTAATCATAAAATTCTTATAAAACATATCAAAAAATTATTTTCTGAACGTTATATAATCTGAGTGACACTTGTAAATCCTGATAATTAGTGTTAAACTTACAATATAAAAAGGGAAATAAATGTTTAACGATTATTTAAAACTTCATCATTGCCATATCAGCCTGAAAAGACTGTTAAATCTGTGATGCGGTTTTAATATCCGATTTTTATACAAAGCGGTCTTTTCAGGTAAAAAGACCGCTTTTTTGTTTAGTGTAAAAATTGGAGAAAATAAAAATGTTAACATCAATCATTTCGGCTATCGGAAATAATAATAGTATTTATCCCTTATTTATTAGAGATTGCGGTATTGAAAATCCTACAAAAGTTATTATGACTTATAATCAGAATAAATCTGATAAATATATCGCTAAAAATGCAGTAAGAGAAAGAATAATAGATGAGTATGCCACTTCAGCAGTCTGGCTTGGCGGTATTCCTCTTGTCGGTAAAATTTGCGATAAAATAATTAACAAAAAAGGATTTAATCCCAATATCAGCACTGATTTATTAAAAGGTGATAATTTTCAAAATCTTGATTTAAATATTGAATTATTTAAGGATAAAGCACCTGATGCGGTTAAAGATTTAATTAAAGTTAAAGATAACCTTCCTCAATACCAAAAATTACTCGGAATTAAATTATTGGCTTCTGTTTTGATACCGACTTTAATTATGGGGTTTATTCTGCCAAAACTTAATTTTGGATTAACAAAAAAAGTAATGAAAATTCCTTATAATAAATCCCCTAAAACTTACTGCTTCATTGATATTAACGACTTTGAAAAAAGAATTACCGATAAACAAAAGGAAAAAAACAAACCATCTTTCAAATCAAACTTATTAATTGCAATGAATAAATTAACAACAGTTCAAAAAATGGCAATAACAGACGGCGGACTTAGTATAGGCAGAGTTACAACAGCAAGAAATAAAAATGAAGCATTAGATAACGGTATCAAAATGACGGGAATGATGTATTTAAACTATATTGCCCCTAAACAAATCGCAAAGGGCTTGGATTTTTTAACTAAAAAATTATTTAAAATTAATTCTGATTTAGATCCTATTATTATTGCAGATAAAGAATTTATATCTAAAATAAAAGAAAATGCATTAAAATTCCCTAAATCAAACAGTGCAAAGGATATACTTGAATTTTTAGACACTAATCCGAAAGAAATTATTACCAAATTAGCAAAAAAAGTAAATCTTATAAAAATGACAGATGATTATACAAGAGACCCCGGAGCTTATATTAATATAGAGGAAATGAATAAATTTATAAATAATATTAAAAATTTCAGTCAAAATGCAATCAATTACGGTAACATAGAAGAATTTGCCAAAAAAGCAAAAACGGCTAAATGTGTTAATATACTCTTAAATGTTGTTATAAGTTCTTTCTTATTAGCTTTTTGTCTGCCAAAAGTACAGTTTTTCTTAAGAAATCTTATTACAAAAAATAAATATGAACCGGGATTAGTAAATAATAAGGATAAATAAAAGTAATCTAAAACTATTTTAAAGGTTTATTTAACTGTTATTTTCACCGTTATTTGTATTAAAAATAAGGTTATATACAAATTCAGACATATAATCCGGTCTTCCATCCGGCTTGAAATATTCGGCAGTTGTTGTTTTTTTCGGATTTTCATCCCCTGAAAATTTATTAATCTCAAAATCGGTTGTCATTACACAGGTACCGGACTCGTTATAATATGTATGTTTTAGTTCTGTTTTATATTCTGAGGTATTTTTTTCTTTATTTTTTATTTCTACTACTTCTTTCTTTGAACCGTCAGAATTAAAAACAGTTACAATACAGTTTCCTTCTTTATCAAATTGTGTTGTTTTACATAATTTATTGTTTTTATCATATTCTTCTATAATCTTTTCAGGTTGGAGTCCAAATAAAACATCTCCTGCCAGCTCAAATAAACTGTCATCTTTAACTTTTATAACGGTTTTTTTATTGCCCCAGCCTTTATGTTCAGTACATATATAATCATCTTTCTTATAGGTTCTATCCCATATTAAAATAGAATCCGATGAAGGTTTACATTCTGACAAAAACAGTTCTGTTTCAATAGCTTTGTCAATTATGTTTTTATAATTATCAAGTATTTGATTTTTTTCAGCTGTATTAGTTTCATCTGATACCGCTGTATCATATATAGATGTAGAATTATCAGTATTTTGGGACTCGTTAATTTTATTACCCATTTCATATTCTTGGTAGAAATTAGCATTCATTAATGCGTTTACAATCATTTTATCCCCGTATTTTTAACTAAAACTTATAATTTCTCTATATATATAAACAAAAATTAATTTTTAAAAATGCTAATTTAAAAGAAAATATTAAATATATTTAATTTTTAAAAGAAATATGAAATTTGCAAACTTTAACAGGATATGGTAATTTGATATTAACTGTTAAACAAACAACGGTTATAATTAAGAATACGGGGTAATAAATATGTATAATTTAAAAGGTGCTGTTTGGGAAATCACTTTGAGTTGTAATATAAGCTGTTTACATTGCGGTTCAAATGCCAATATAAATACGAGACCGAAAGAATTAACAACTGCGGAAGCTTTAAACTTGATTGAACAACTTGCCGACTTGGGTTGTAAAAGAGTTACATTATCAGGCGGTGAACCTTTTATGAGAAAAGATTGGAGTATTCTTGCCCATAGAATAGTATATTTAGGAATGAAATGTGATTTTATTTCCAACGGATTTATTGTAAATGATGATATTATAGATACTTTAAAAGCAATAGGCATTAATTATTTAGGCTTTAGTCTTGACGGTTCAAATGCAAAGACTCACGATTATATCAGAGGAAGAGAAGGTGTTTTTGACCATTTAATGTGGGTGTTTGACCGTCTTAAAGAAAATGGTTTTATGGTATCTGCAGTATCTACGATACATAAGGGAAATATTAATGAACTTGAAGGGATAAAACAAATATTATTAGATCATCATGTAGATTTATGGCAGATACAAACAGCAAATATCAGAGGCAGAATGCCCAAAGAATGGGCAATATCCGATAAGGATTTTTATCAGGTTGCTGAATTTGTTGCAAAAAACAGACCAAGATATAAAGGTATTTTAGGAATTACGGAAGCTGATTCTTTGGGTTATTTTTCAAGAATGATTAAAAATATGGGTATGACTCATTGGAAAGGATGCAATGCAGGCATGTCTATTATCGGGATTGAAAGCGACGGTTCAATAAAAGGTTGTTTATCAATGCAGGATAAAATGTACATAGAAGGCAATATTCGTGAAAAATCATTAAAAGAAATATGGAATAATCCCGAAGGATTTAAATATAACAGAAGATTTGATATGTCACAATTAGGCGGAATTTGTGCGGATTGTAAATATGGCGGTATATGCAGAGGCGGATGTTCCGAAAAAGCAGCAACTTATACCGGTCAATTACATTGCCAGCCGTTCTGTCTCTACGATATGGAAAAAAAGGGTTTAGTTTAATTACCCTTAACGGATGATTTTATTTTTTCTAATAGTAATTTTGCATTTTTATGTTTAGAATTAATTTCTAAACATTTTTCAAGTGTACTTATTGCTTCTTTATGCTTTGAGTTCTTTTCATATGTAATTGCAAGCTGATAATAATTATCCGAATACTTTGGATCAAGTAATATCGCTTTTTTTAAATATAATTCGGATAATTCATAATCCGCTTGAAATTCTCTGTATATTTTACCAATATGATGATATGCTTCAGGATGATTTTTTGAATAGTTTATTGCTTCCTTAAAACAACAAAGTGCATTTTCCCATTTCCCCAATTCATATAATAATATTCCTTTATTGTTTAATGAATTGATATTTTTAGGATTTAATTTTAAAGATGCATCATAGTGAATAAGAGCTATATTTAGTTCTTTTAAGTAATGATATATACTTGCCGTATTAAAATAATTTTCAGATGATAAAGGTTCATATACAAGAACTTTTGTATAATATTCTAATGCTTTTTTGTATTTGCCGAGCTGGTAATATAAATATGCTATTTTTTTATACAAAGAAACTTTATTAGGCTCGTTAATAAGCATTTTTTTTAATATTTTTACAGCCGTAGTTTTTTTATTTAAAATTATTAAACAATTATACATTTCATTATAAAAACAGTTGTCATTAAATGTTTCAGCTGCTTCTTTTGCGCATTTTAACAATTTTTTATACTGTTTATTATTTTTATATTCTGTTAATTCTTTAAAAATTTCATTTTTATCCATATTAATTTCTCGTTTATATTATTATTTCTAAATGATATCAAAATTTTAATATTATGTCGACTTTTAATGTTAAATACAAATATTAATAGTTATGGTAAAATATTTTAAATATTCGGATGTGTTATGAAAAAATTATTTTGTATCTTTACGATAAATTTAATTTTATTATTAATGTTAATGATGGTGTTGGAAATATGTCTGTATTACCATCACAAAAAATCATATCCTGAAATAGCTTATATAATTAAAAAATTTAATTATAAAGATATTTTATCAATGTATAAGCTTCGTCCTGTAGAAGGAATAAATTATTCTAAGTCTCCGTTAATTGTATTTGGCTGCTCCTATGCATATGGTCAGGGTTTAAATATTGAACAGACATTTGGTTATAAACTTTCTGCTATGACAAAAAGACCCGTATATAATTATTCATTGCCTGGCAAAGGGTTACAAAATACTTTATATATGCTGCAAAATAATATGACAGACCCAAATATTAAAAATCCCGAATATATAATTTATATTTTTATGTATGATCAAATAAGAAGGCTGTATTCTACGGTGTGTTTTCATGATTTTACGGGCTATCCCGTTTATAAAATGGGAAATGACGGCTTAATGCACCTAAAACAAGATTATTACCCAATATATAAACAATTTTACACCTATTACTTTTTTAATAATATTTTTTATATTTATGTATATTCTCATTTTATGAAAAAACATTCAAAACTTATTTGTGCATACTTTAATACAATAAATGCCGAAATAAAAAAGAAATATCCTGATACTAATTTTGTTATCTTAATGTATGATGCAAATTCAAATAATTTTGGATTAAATTTTTCCTCCATAGATAAATCAATAAAAATTATTAATACAAAAGATTTATCTGATATTTCACTTTCTAAAGAAGAGTATCATCTTAAAAAAGATGATTTTCATCCAAACGAAAAAGCTTGGGATGTGTTATTACCGCCGTTAATTAAAACTTTGAATTTATAATACCAATGTACAAATAATTGAAAGGATTAAGAATGAAGGAAAGTTATTTTATCGGAAAAGTAACAGACGAAATCAATAATAAAACTATAACAATAAAAGAAGCTGTTGCCCTATATGATGATGATTATCAAAATAGGTATAAATTAACCGTTAATTTGGAAAATGAAGGCAAAGATACATTGATTGCAATAATGTTTAATCCGTCTGAAAAAACAATAAACAAAAGAATTTCAACAAAATCGGCTCCGGTTGATTTAACAGAAAACGGTAAAAAGAAAACATTTGTAGATGGTACAATTACAAATGTAATAAAAATTGCAAGTAAATGCGATTATTCTAAAATCGTTATTTTAAATTTATTTTCTACGATTAATTCTAATCCTGATGATATATTAAAAAATCCAAAAAATTATATTAATAAACAAAATGACGAAGAGATAAGCAAAAATTTACAAACAAAAAATGATATTTTAATAGCCTGGGGCGGTCATAAAAAAGAACTTGAAGAAATTAAGAATAATTGGAAAAAACTTGCAAAAGGGGAGCTAAAATATTTTAATTGGAATGATAAAAGCAACACTCCCACCCACCCAAGCCCTTTTAATTATTTAAAAGTAGCTGATTTTTTAAAAAACGAAAATAAGTTAAAATCTGTTATATAAGAACTTGCAGTTTGAGCCGTAGTTTGACGGGTCGAGTAAGTAGATTTTCAAGGCACAAGCCGTAGTGTATAAGAACTTGCAGTTTGATTATTTTGAACATTTGGTTTGATGTTGTAATGTCAAAATTTAGTTGAAAAATTATTACATAATCAACATTTATAATAAAATTCAACTATGGAAAATCAGAAATTATTATACATATAGCAGGAGCAAACGGCTCGGGCAAAAGTACTTTAGCAGAGGTTTTGCTTAAAGAAAAAATCTTGAATATTTCAATTTGCAAAGGATAAAATAGAAAATAATGACAGATAAAGATGCTTTAGAACTATTGAATATGTTTACAACTGCTTGCAAAATTGCGAAATCAAGAAATAAATTTGAGTTCAGATTAAATATGCAAGAAGCCACTCTGTCTGAATTATTAAAACAAGCTTTTCCCTACTTAAAAGACGATATAAACAGAAATAATATTGCTAAAAGTATTTTGAATAATTAGAAAGATGTTGGGTTATGGAAAACCGGACATTTTACACAAAATTTTTAAATTTTGTCAAAAGTAGTCAAACTCAACCTACTTGCTTCTATTTTAATATCAACATTTCAGGTGGTTGGTTACCATACAAAAATGAATAACCCCCATATATAATATAATTGCCGTTGCTTAATTTTAAATAATTGCAAACTCCTCTGTTATAATTCATATTTTTAAATTTAATGAATTTAGCTTCTTTTATATTATACAAATCAGTTGTTTTTAAACTTTTTAATTCAGGTCCGACACCCGATTCGCCACCTAACAATAAAATATTATTTCTGTCTAAAATTATTGAAATATGCCTATATCTTTTTTGTGATAAGTTTGAAGTTTGAGTTACAATCATCTTATTTAAATCTATTATTTTTGAATCTAATTGATTATAATCTCCTCCTGTAACTAAAATTTTATCATCTGATATTTTGGCTATGCTGTATGAGGAAACTTTTCTATCAAATAAATTAATTTTTAACTCAGTAAATGATAAGTCATTCAGATTCATAATAAAAAGCGGTGTTTTTTGAAGTTTGTAATATTTGGGATACATTAATATCGTATTTTGAGATAATTGCAAAAAATTATAAATTTCATTATCACTTACAATAGAAAAACCCTCTATTTTTTTGAATTCGGATTTTTGGGGATCATATATTTCTAATTTATTAGGATTTGAAACAATCAAAACATTGCCATTCTCTAATAGGAACATTTTATGATACCACATTTCATTGTTCATATCTGAAATTTCTATAAATTTATTATTTTTCACATTATAAATCTCTGCACTTTTCAATACTTTATATTTTCCATCTATTTCAGTATTGCCGCCTGTAACCAAAACATTTCCATCATTTAATAAAATTGCGGAATGACGAGCTCTTGGAATATTCAAATTGGCAGTTTTTGTAAATTTATTATATTTTAAATCATAAATTTCTGATGAAGATAAGTAATTTTTATTAATACCACCAATATATATAATTCTCCCATCTCTTAATTCTGTTGCGGTAGAATCTATACCTCTTGATTCTATAAAATTAGATATTTTTTTAAAACTATATTTTTTAAATATGTCATTTTTATCAAAACAAAACCCTACTTGTAAAAATAAAAAAACTATAATAAATATAACCAAACACATAAGAAAAATTAAGAGTTTATTGTTTTTTAAAATTTTCATGCAATATATTCTCTTTATCATCACTCATAAAAATCACCAATATTCGTAAACAAAATCATTATACCACTTTTACCCCCCCCCGTTGCAAATTTACGGTTTTATATTTTTAGCGATAATAATTTCATTTATTATCATTTAATATCAGTTATAACAGTCGGGCAAATGTCCGCTGAAATCAATTTTTTAGTCCGTTTTGGAGTAATAAAAGTCCGTTTTTAACCGATTTCAAAAAGAGAAAATCATTTTATTTCCGACCGCAAAAACTGGCATTGTATTTGTAACAGAGGCAAATGGACGATAAAAAACTTCCGACTCAAAACGGACTTTAAAAGATATGGACTATAAATATACTTGCTGTAACTGAACACTCAGTTTGATTTTTTTTAACAGTCAGTTTGATTATTTTGGTAAGTTCTTGAAAAAAAACAATTAATCTTATTATATAAATATTCTAATTATTTTCATAATAATTCAAAAGAAAAGAAGAGAAGGTTTAATGTTTTTATTATAGATTTTCGCATAAAAACAACTTCTCTTCAGAAATAAAAAACTGCTTTAATAAGATAAAATTACAAACTATTTTCTTTTTATTCTTATATCTTTTCGTCAAATAATCCTTTTTATATAAATTAATTACCCTTTTTATTTTTCAAGAAAAGAAGAGAAGGTTTAATGTTCTGATTTTTGACTCACAAAGAACCCCTTCTCTTCAAAAATATAAATCTGCTATGATGATATTAAAGTCCAAAATATTTTTTTATTATTCATAAATTGTTTCATTTTCATCTTCCTTATAATCACACCAATTGTTTTCATATAAT